>JAVBPG010000058.1:0-34014 GCA_031549685.1 Bacteroidales bacterium
CGCGGAGCAGGCGTTGCACAAGCGCTAAGCTGCTGCTCCGCGCGCAACAAGCCGGTGCCGCCACGCCGTCCGTAGGTTCTTCCGCCGGCTGGCGGATCCACCTACGGTTAGTAAAGTTTAGCCCCCGCAGGGCTAAAACCACACATGTAGATAATGCTGATTATTAGGCAAGCATATGATAGTACCGGAGTCTGAGCAGAGTGCCGTTCCCAAAATACCTACTTAATATAATGTAAATTATCAAACAAAAATATGCCCGCTAAAAACGTTGTAAACACTTTACAATCTGATGACTATAATTTAAGTCGGTATTTCATTCATCTCTCGTACCGCGGCACGGCCTACCACGGCTGGCAGGTTCAGGACAACGCCCACAGCGTACAGGCCGAGCTCAACCGGGCGCTCGCGCTGCTGCTGGGACACGATGTGGAAACGCTGGGCTGCGGCCGCACCGACACCGGCGTACACGCCCGCTGCTTTACCGCCCACTTCGACGCCCGCCAACCCATTGCCGATGCGCAGCGCTTCTTGAGCAAAATCAACCGCATTCTGCCGCCCGACATCAGCTGCTACGGGCTATGCGCCGTGCCCACCCAGGCCAACGCCCGCTTTGACGCCACCTCGCGCACCTACAAGTACTTTGTTAGCACCGCCAAAAATCCTTTTCTTACCGAATATACCCACTTTGCGCACTTCGGGCTCGATGTGGAGGCCATGAACCGCGCTGCCAAGACCTTGATTACCACCACCGATTTTACCTCGTTCGCCAAGCTGCACGGCAACGCCAAAACCAACGAGTGCAAGGTGTACGAAGCCCGCTGGTCCTTAAACGAGGAAAATAACACGCTGGTTTTCACCATCCGGGCCAACCGCTTTTTGCGCAACATGGTGCGCGCCATTGTCGGTACGCTGATGGATGTTGGCCGCGGAAAGCTGTTGGAGGAGGATTTCAAAAAGATTATTGAGAAAAAAAATCGTTGTGAATCAAGTACATCGGCACCAGCCAAGGGCCTGTTTCTGTGGGAGGTAAAGTACGACAACTTGTAAAAAACACGCCCATGTCGCCCCAAATTATTACTACCGCCGACAACTCGCATACTATTAAAAACGAGCAGTTTAACGAAACGTATCACTCCGAGCGAGGAGCCCTGCTGGAGGCGATGCACGTGTTTATTGAGGCGGGGTTTAGGCAGGTGGAAAAGGCCCAAGTGGCTGTCTTCGAAGTAGGTTTCGGCACAGGTTTAAATGCCTGGCTCACCCTGCTGGAGGCCGAAAAAACGGGACAGGATGTTTACTACGAAAGCATTGAGCTCTACCCCATTGATATTTCCACATCAAGCTCCCTTAACTTTGCCGCACTTACCCACGGAGATGCGCAGCTGTTTGACCTGCTGCACCAATGCGAGTGGAACAGGCCCGTTGCCATTACTCCCCGCTTTACGCTGCACAAGGTTAAATGCAACCTATTGGATTACAGTCATCAACAAATGTTTGATGTGGTATATTTCGATGCCTTTTCGCCCGATACCCAGCCGGAACTGTGGACGGAAAATATTTTCCAAAATATTTATAGTTCATTAAACCCGAATGGATTACTAACAACATACTCCAGCAAAGGTTTGGTCAAGCAAAACCTTCGCTCGGCGGGCTTCAGGGTGCAACGGCTTCAGGGGGCGGGAGGTAAGCGGCACATGGTAAGCGCTGTAAAATAATTTGCGCTCTACGAATACAAATTGCGAATAATTCTTACATTTGCAAAAACTAATAGCAATGACCTACCGCCAACTCACCCCGCAAGAAGTTCAAAGCCTTGAGGTGCAAGGCTGCCGGTGCAACGATTGGGCGCTGGTAAAGGTAGCGCAGGAGTTTGATACTAAGCACATCGAAAATGTGCAGTTCTCGGGTAACGTTACCCTTGGCGCCTTCAGCAGCATGCTTACCCTACCCTCGGGCGCCCAAAAGCACAGCGGAATATACAACGCGCACATTCACCAATGCAGCATTGGCAACAACGTTTATATCAGCAATATACAATCGAGCATAGCCGGCTATACGGTGGACGATAACGCCATAGTGGAGAACGTTGGCAGCATTTACACCGAAGGTTTAAGTACCTTTGGCAATGGACTTGAAATTAATACGGTAAACGAGTCGGGAGAGCGCGCCGTACCCATGTACAATGAGCTAACGGCTCAGGTGGCCTACGTTATCGCCTTTGGTCACAACGATATGCAGGCCGTAGATGCGCTAAAGGAGCTGGTAAGAAAGTACGCCGAGAAGCACGCCTCCGAAGTTGGATATATTGGTAAAAATGTGCGCATTAGCACCTGCAGCCTAATTAAGAACGTGAATATCGGCGAGGCTGCCGTGGTGGAGGATGCCCTACGCCTTACCAACGGCAGCGTCAACAGCACGGCCGATGCCCCCTGCCACATCGGCTCCGGGGTTATTGCCCAAAATTTTATTATGTGCAACAACAGCCGCCTGAGCGATGGCGCTTTGGTGCACGATTGCTTTGTGGGTCAAGGAGTTCACTTAGGACGGCTTTTCTCTGCCGAGCACTCGCTATTTTTTGCCAACAGCGAATGCCTCAATGGCGAGGTATGTTCCATATTTGCAGGGCCTTACACCGTATCGCACCACAAATCGACGCTGCTCATTGCCGGCACATTTTCGTTTTACAACGCCGGCAGCGGCACCAACCAAAGCAACCACATGTACAAGCTGGGCCCCATTCACCAGGGCGTGCTGGAGCGCGGCTGCAAAACGGGGAGCAACTCATACCTGATGCACCCCACGCGGATAGGCGCATTTTCGGTGGTACTGGACTCCCACAAGGGCCGGGTGGACAGCAGTCTGCTGCCCTTTTCATACTTGGTTAATAAGGAGGATGTCAGCTACATAATTCCGGGCATGAACCTGCGCAGCGTAGGCCCCAAGCGCGATGTGCAAAAGTGGATTGACCGCGACAAGCGCAAGGGAAGCCGGAAGCTGGATTTAATTAACAACGAACTACTTACACCATATACCGTTGGAAAAATCATAAGCGGAATCGAGGTGCTGAAGCACATGCTGCAGCATGGCGGCGAGTCGAGCACCTTTCCGTACAACGGGGCCAAAATAAACCGCGGGGCGCTCATAAAAGGCATACTGTACTACGAAGAAGCGGTTACGCTGTTCATATACAATTCGTTGGCAAAGAGGTTGGCCGCTGCAAATTGGAGCAGCATGGCCGAGCTGCAGGCCACCCTGCTTCCCTCTACCACCTTGGGTACAGGCTCCTGGCACGACCTGTCCGGACTGCTGGTACCCACCGGCGAGGTGGATGGCCTGTTTGAGGATTTAAAAAATGGTAAGCTGCAAAGTGTTGAGCAGTTGGTCGGAAGGTTTGAAGCGCTGCATGCCGATTACGAAAATATGGCCTGGGCCTGGACAAGCGAGCTGCTGCAGAAAATGCTGAAGAAAAGTGTAACCATCCTTACGGTAAAGGAGATAAGCAATATTTTAGCCGTAGGGATGAAGGCCGAGGAAGATGTGAACCGCACGCTAAAAACCGAGGCCGTGCGCGACATTGAGCTGCTTGATAAGATTTGCTTTGATATGAACTCCTCCAAGCACAGCACCGACGATATTTCGTTTGTAAAAGGATTGGAGCGACAAATTGCAGCGCAGCATGAACGCAATATCGAACTAATTAAGAGGTTAGAGGATATTTTATAGCGCGCATTCCGCTATTCTTTTTTAGGTAGCTGGGCAAATACCATGGCCGTAATGATGGAGACAAGGCCAATGCTGATAAAAGATGCATGAAAGGCAAACAGGTGGTTAGCCACATTTTCGCTCTTTGCCAGCTCGCCAAACATGCTCAGCAGCACTGCCGCCAACGCCACCCCCAGGCTCATGGAAAAAATCATAATCATGGATAAGAAGCTGTTGCCGCTACTCGCTGAACTGCCATCTAAATCCTTGAGCGTTATTGAATTCATAGCAGAAAACTGAAGAGAGTTTACCCCTCCGAATACAAACAGCAAAACGCACATAAGCCACAGCGGCGTGGCGCCGGAAAGCAGGCTAACGCTTGCCAGCATTAGCCCAAGAGCAATGGTATTGCCCATAAGCGTAGTCCTATAGCCCAACTTATCTATCAGCGTTACAACGTATTTTTTTACCAAAATACCGGCCACAGCCGCCGGAAGCATCATTAAGCCCGACTTGATAGGTGAAAAGCCCAGCCCCACCTGAAAAAATAGAGGAAGCAGAAAAGGCGCACCATTGCTACCCAGGCGCGAGAAAAAGTTACCCAAAATTCCCACCCTGAAGGTACGCACCCCGAACAAGGTCGTGGGAAAAAGCGCATCCTTTTTGCGCGAAGCGTGCAGCCAGTAGCAGCCGGCAAATATAAGCCCCACCACAATGATGAGCACCGCTGTGGCGCGGCGCAAGCCCAGCTCCACCACTCCATCAAGCGCATACGAAACCGATACCATGGCCACCGCCACCATGGCAAAACCAATAACGTCGAACGCCGGCGCCTTGGGCAAGCGGTAGTCGTCCATGTACAGGAAGGTAAAAATAAAGCCCACGATACCTACGGGAATGTTGATAAGGAAAATCCAGTGCCACGAGAAGGTTTCGGACAGCCAGCCGCCCAGCGTGGGGCCCAGCAGCGGCCCGATGAGCGCGGGAATGGTTACAAAACTGATGGCCTTCAGGAACTTCTCGTGCGGAAAAGCCCTCAGCACCGCCAGGCGGCCAACCGGCTGCAGCATGGCGCCGCCCATGCCCTGTATGACGCGAGAAATGATGAGCTCGGTAAGCGTACGGGAGCTGGCGCAAAAGAACGATCCCAAGGTAAACAGCAGAATGGAAAGCAAATACACGCGCCTTGTGCCGAACTTATCGGCCAGCCAGCTGCTGACCAAAATAAGCACCGCCATTACCAGCGTATACGAAACGACCACCGCCTGCATTTGCAGCGGGCTTTCACCTAAGCTCGCCGCCATGCTGGGTATAGCCGTATTGACAATGGTGGTGTCGAGGGTTTGCATAAAGAACCCGATGGCCACCAGCCAAAGCAAAGCGTTGGGAGAAGAGTGCTTTTTCACAGCCTTTCAGTAGATTGTCTGCGTAGCAAAGATAACAGCATCCAGTTTCGGGTGCAAGTTAAGGTACGCTTACGGATGGTAAAAAAGGCAACTCATCCCGCACCTTGTCCTACTCTGCACCAACGGGTTTTCCCGACTGCGTCCATGCGTTTAGTCCTGCATCCAACTCGTAAACGGTTGTAAATCCGGATCTTTTTAACATTTCCAGAGCCTTTTTACTCCGCTTACCCGACAGGCAGTATACCAACACCGGCTTCGCTTTGTCCAAGCTGTCAATGGCCATGTTAAGAAAATCAGCACGATGAAAATCAATGTTATGTGCGCCGGGAATACAGTAGTTTTTAAACTCCTGAGGCGAACGTATATCCAACAGCTGTACATCCTTTGTTTGCTGCAACATCGTGTCAAAAGCCTCAACGCTTAGGCTGTACCTACTCTTGTTTGTACAAAACGATAAGAGGCTGAGTAAAAGTGCTATGCCTATAATTTTTTTCATTGTATTAATACATTTATTTTCAACAAATTAACTACTATTGCAGTTGCGGTAAGCCTTTTGCTACAGCCCTGCAAATTCTTTTAGCAAAGCCCGGACCGTTGTAAATAAAGCCGCTGTATAGCTGCACCAGCGAGGCTCCGGCGGCCAGCATGTTGAGCGCATCCTGCTCTGCCATAATGCCTCCAACGCCTATAATCGGCAGCTTGCCTTCGGTCTTTTGGCTAATGTAGCGCACCATTTCGAGCGAACGCCGGGTCAGCGGTGCGCCGCTAAGTCCGCCATTTCCAATGCTATCCACTTTATCTTTATCCGTCAGCAGGCCATCGCGGCGGGTAGTGGTGTTGGTGGCTACCACACCATCAAGTCCCTCGTTAATAATTACCTCCAACGCCTCGTCAACCTGCTGCATGCTAAGGTCGGGCGATAACTTGAGCAGTATGGGCTTACGCTGCGCTTGAGCGGCGCGGTACGCGGTAAGGCGGCGAACTATTTCGGTAAGGTGCTCGCTATCTTGTAATTTGCAGAGGCTGGCCACGTTGGGGCAGCTCACGTTTACCACAAAGTAGTCGACGTGGGGGTAAAGCGCAACGAAGGATTTTTCGTAATCAGCGGCGGCCAGCTCGTTGGAGGTCGAGGTGTTTTTTCCGATATTTCCGCCAACGATAACCCGCGGCCTCCGCTTCTGCAAGTTATGAGCAATTTTATCAGCACCTAAATTATTAAACCCCATACGGTTAATAATGGCACCATCTTTCGGTAGCCGAAAGCAGCGGGGCTTGGGGTTACCCGGCTGTGCGAGCGGCGTAACCGAGCCAATCTCCACAAAACCAAAGCCAAAGGCCGAGAGCTCATTTACCACCTCGGCATTCTTATCAAAGCCCGCCGCTAAGCCCACCGGATTCGGGAATGACAATCCCAACACATTAACTTCAAGCGACTTATTGCTGTAAGTAAATATCTTCTTCAGCAAGCAAGTGGCCCCCGGAACGTAGCGCAACGCCTTGAGCAGCCCTACAATAATGTGGTGAATGGTTTCGGGCTGAAGAAGAAAAAATATGGGCTTAAGTATTTTGTACATAAATGGTAAAATACTCACATTGTGAGCTTACAAATCAATACAAAGGTAGGAAAAAGACGGTAGTACGCAGCAAAAAAAATACAAAGCACCACTAATAAGTGATAACTCCATATTTTCTCTGCGCTATAATTTACTCAGGGCGGTACACCGAAAAGGTTTTATCGGCGTAAAATACGGTAATGCTTTCAACCTCCTTGTCCGCCTTGGGAGCTTGGACAGACTTTGGCTGTTGAGGCTCCGCAGAAAACTCAACATCCTTTTTATCAATCTCTTGCTCATCAAATAGCGAGGGCGGAGCGGAGCTGTCGGTCGTGTACTTATAGGCTTCGCCCTTGCCCAGGAGCAGCCACTCGGCATTGAGGTGGGGGAAGGCCAGCAGCATTTTTTCAATAAAGTCGAAGCTGGGCTTATTGCGCCCCGCCAAAATGTGCGACACGCCCGAGCGTTGCACCCCGATGAGGTCGGCAAAACGGGTCGGCGTAAGGTTCTCAAGGGCTAAAAAATGTAAAATTCGGTCCTTCATGGCGGCACAATTGTAACGCTACAAATGTAACTATTTTTAGATTACAAAACAAAATATCAACGTTACAAAATTAGCCATCGAAGATTTACAATTGTAACAAATAGAGTTTGAATTCTTGCGGCTTTATGTACCTTTTGAGAAAACATATTTAGCTGGGATTATTTTTAATTTTAGACAGGATTTACAGCTTTAACAGGATTACCTTGCAATCTTGTTAATTCTGCTCAAAAAGGGTCAAAAATCAGCCCCTCCCCCAGGCTGTAAGGCCAAAAATACGGTTTCTTCGTATATTTTATAATTATATGATTACAAGATTACTATATCCGAGTCAAATCAGCTATTTGATTAACCTACGAACATCGTTTAATTATCTAAATATGAGCAAATTATAAAACATCCTTCATTGTAGGCTTTAAGTCATCAAAAAAACACTTCAATTAATATCTATAAATACCTCATTTACATAATTATATTTCATATTTTTGGAAGTTTAGTTACAGTTTTAAAGTGATACATGCCTAAAAAATAAGGTCAACAGCTAAAGTAAATTCTAAATTCATTATATAAATAATTGGTTATTAATTATTTATTTAATTAACGTTAGAATCTGTAAGCAACGACAATCGTTGTTTTTTGCGATCGGTTACAAAATTACTACGCTGTAAACATTTGTAGAATTACGTATGTAAATACTGTGATTTACTTCATGTGATTACAATTGTAATCAAAATTCGGCTGAAAAATTGTCAGGCGCTCTCCTACCCTTCCAAAACAAACTTGCGATTTTTTACATTTTTATACACTTGGTGGAGCTAAGGGCCGGATGAGAAAATCGGAGGGAAATACGGGGCTTAAATGCAAATCTCACGCAAAATCACCAAGACGCCAGGATTCTTTTTGATTCTTCCTTGCGCCCGCAACTTTGCGTGAGACTGTAGTAAAAAAATCGGTAAGGCTGTAAGCCGGGTTCTGTCGTGCCCTATCATTTATCTAGGCCACGCGTTACCGCGTGGCTCGAGCAACCTACCCCCCAGCATCGGGCGAGCAACCCTAATAGCGCTGGTGTACATGGTCTTGCAAGCCACGGTGCGTACGGCCAAACGTGTTGCCACGGCTGCCGGTGGGCTCTTACCCCACCTTTTCACCCTTATCCGCCGGTGGCGGACGGTTATTTTCTGTTACGCTTAACATGCCCTTACGAGCATCTACCCGTTAGGTAGCGTGGTGCTCTGCCTTGCCCGGACTTTCCTCTCCCACGCCTAAGCGTGGCAGCGATAGAGCGCCTTACCGAAATCGAATTGAGAATTGAGAATGAAAAATTGAGAATGAGGAACAAAAATACGAAAATTAATTCTCCATTTTCCATTCTCCATTAAAGAAATACCATTGTGGCGCCGTAGCCGTACTCCTTGAACGAGGCATCTTGAAATGGTAATTTAGAGTAATTTTTTGTAAGGCTATTGCGTAATTCCTGCTTGAGTTTTCCGCTGCCAATGCCGTGAATGAAAACTATTTTGCCCTTGCGGCCGCTCTTTATAGCGTTTTCGAGCGTGGCGGTAAAGCGCGCCATTTGCAGCTCCAGCAGCTCGCCCGCCTGCAGCCGGCTTGGGTCGGGCACCAGCATTTCGGCGTGCAGGTCTATCTCCTCTACCTCCGGCTCGGGCGCGGGCTTTTGGGGTTTGGGCTGCTCCACATTTTTTTGCATCATGGCCTGCTCTATTTCTTCGGCAGACACGTTGGACATCTTTTCTTTTTCCTTGCCCTCGCTCGAGAATACGCGGTAAATCAAGGCATTCTCGTCAAAAAAATCGGTTTCGACAAAAGCACCCTGCTTGAAGAACTTGAGCGGGTTGAGCTCCACATCGGCGGGCTCAAGGTCGTAAGGTTTGTAGGGAATATTTTTGCAAAGCAGCACCTGCACGCGCAGCGTTTTCGCCTCGCGCAGCTCGCTCAGGCTGATGGTTTTGAGCAGCTCCTTGCTGTCGGGCTCCATGGCGCCGTGCGCCAGGGGCTGCAGCTGTCCGCTGCGCTCGTACAGGCCCACCAGGTAGTGCACGCGGTACGTGCTGTCGTTGAGCAGGTACAGCTCGGTTTTATCGTCCTTTGGCGCAAGAAATGCCAACATCAGCTCGTAGCTGTCGCCCGAAGCGTCGCGAACTTCAAGCTGTATGTCATTGCGGCCTTGATCCGCAATCTCCGAACGCTTTGTGGAAGGTTCCGCCTCAAGCGCCGAGTGACTTTCTTTTGGCTCGGAGCTTTTCTGTTGCGCATTCTTTTTTTCAAAATCCCGCATGGGGAAATTGTTTTCTTTCACATCGCCCACCAGCACTACATCACTTGCATGCATGGGGATTTCGAAGCCATCCTCGTCGGCCACATACACGGTTTTACCTTCGATGCGCACCACGGTACCACCGCCGACATCGTTCAGGAATCGTATTTTATCACCAGGTTTCATAGCTAATTCAAAAAAAAGTTACTTCAATAATTATTCAAAACTAAAAAAATGAGCATCATCGCGAGCAAAGCGAAGCAATCTCCTTTTTTGAGTTGAAGCGTATAAATTGCTTCGCTTTGCTCGCAATGACGTTAATTGCTCCTTTTTTCATACTGCAAACCGCTACTAATTCTTATATTTTATCCACTTCCACATTTCCTTAAAGCTGGCTTTTTTGCCGTACATTAAAATGCCGGTGCGGTAAATTTTGGCGGAAAGCCATACCATGCCAACGAAGGTAACGTACAGCAAGGCTAAGGACAGCGCCACCTGCCACAGCGGCACATCGAAGGGAATGCGCGCCATCATGACCACGGGCGAGGTAAACGGAATGATGGAGAACCAAAACGAGAGCGCGCTATCGGGGTACTGAAACGTATTGATCATAACCATGATAGCCACAATAAGCGGAATGGTAATGGGCAGCATGAGCTGCTGCGTTTCGGCCTCGCTATCCACCGCCGAGCCCACGGCCGCAAACAAGGAGGCGTAAAGCAGGTACCCGCCCATGAAGAACAGCACAAAGCATACGCAAATGCGCAGCAGGTTGAAGCCCTCGAAGTAGCTAAGCAGTTGTAGACCACTTCCGCCGCCCACGCTGGGGATGCCATCGGCCAGGGCCGGGCTAACGGCAGCGGCAGCCGGCAGCAGGTGCCCGATTACGCTCATCAGGGCAAAGGTTAGCACTACCCACAGCAGGAACTGGAGCAGCGCCACCCCCGCCACGCCCAGTATCTTGCCCATCATCAGCTGAAAAGGTTTTACGCTCGAAACAATGACCTCGACAATGCGGTTGGTCTTTTCCTCAATAACGCCGCGCATTACCATGCTGCCAAACATGAAGATAAACATGTAGATAAGCAGCGCTGCGGCGTACGAAATGCCCATGGCCACGCCCACGTGCGTTTTTTGCTCCTCGCCCTTTTCGCCCCACTTCACCGTCTCGGCCTTGAGCTTGGTGGAGGCTTTTTCCATCATTTGGCTAAGACCGGGAATGTTGTAATCCTGCAGCTTGAGCTGCTCCACCTCGCGCGAGAGCGCCCGCTCCACCTTGTTTTGCACCTCCAGCCCCACCTGCTTGGTGGAGTAAAATTTGAGCTCCTGCGGCTCGTGGTTATCGCCCTGCCTGCCAATGTGGAGCAAGGCGTAGAAGCCTGCCGTTTCAAAATTCCGGCGCAGGCTGTCAATGTCGGCGCCGGGCAGCATGACGTACTGCGTGAGTTTATCCGAAACCAGCACGCCCGCAAGGCTTTGGCTATCGTCCACCACGGCAATTTTTTTCACGCTGTCATCCTTGAGGCTCATCATGAGCGTGGGCACGAGCATGAGCAGGGCCATAAACAGCGGCGCCAGCAGCGTGAGCACAATGAAGGATTTCTTGCGTACGCGCACCAAAAATTCGCGCTGAGCAACTAAGTAGATGTTATTCATTTTTAAAGAGAACAAAGATGTAAAGACTGAAAGAACAAAGACTTTTTGATTTATGATTTTCGATTTATGATTGATGATTGTTTTAGAAGCCCATACGCGGGCGAGGCTTGCTGCTGCTGTCGGTTTTTTTGCCAAGCCAGGTAATGAGAAAGTCGTAGATCTCGCTTACCTTTGCATCGACCTCTATATCAAGGTTATTTATTTGCCGTATCAGCTCCTCTTTTACCTCGTCCAGCTCCTTTTTGCTAACCGGCCTATGCACGGCGTAGCCCTTGAGCATGTACTCCTTCAGCACCCTGGTAGCCCACATGCGGAACTGCGTACCACGCTGCGATTTAACACGGTAGCCTACGGAGATAATAACGTCGAGGTTGTAGTACTGCGTGCGATAGTTTTTGCCATCAAGGGCAGTTGTCAAGTAATCCTTGACAACTGATTTCTGATCCAATTCCCTTTCTTTGAAAACATTACGAATGTGTAAACTAATATTTTGTTTGCTCGTTTGGAATAGCTCCGCCATCTGTGCCTGCGTAAGCCAAACGGTTTCTTCGTCTATAAGCACCTGAAGGTTTTCCAAACCCTCAATGGAGTATTTAAGCAATTCGCTCATAATTCACTATATTACATTTAGTTGAAAAATTAACCGCCGAAGCCAAGGTTCCGGCAGGTCCGTCATTTCAAATCCAACTTGTCTATTTTACCTCCAATGGTAAACTCCTTCATTTCAACCTCCAGGTTATCAAAATTTTCCTTGGAGACTTTCTTAACAATTTCCCCATGGCTCAGCAAAAATATTTCATCGCAGGTATCGCTTAGCGTTGAAAATATATGTGAAGATATAATTACCGTTTTCCCTAAACTCCTCAGCCTGCGGACAAGCTCAATAATTATGATATTGCTATGAATATCAACGCCATTAAAAGGTTCATCGAGTATAAAATACTGGTTCTCCTGCAGAAGAATGGCCGTTAAAGCCAGCTTCTTTTTCATACCCGTGGAGTAGGTCGAGGCGTACTGGCCCAGCGGCAAATCAAAAATATTTTTACTATCAATATCTAACACCCTCTTTTTCCGCGCGTTGCAAAGCAACCGGAGGTACTCCTTTCCTGTTATTTTCGAAAAGAAAAACGGCTCGGTAAGCAGTAATCCAAGGTGGTTCTTGAGCGGACTGAGCTCCGAACTTACTTGTCCTTCAAAATCTTCCAGCCCCGCTATGCACCTGAAGAGCGTTGTCTTACCGGAGCCGTTTTCGCCCACAACTCCGTAAACCTTGCCTGGCTCAAAGCCAAGAGTTACGCCCTTCAGCACCTGCTTAGCGCCAAAACTTTTGGACAAATTATCAACGCTAATCATCTCAAAAATTCTTTAAGTTTTCCCGCGGACTGATGGGCAAAAAATGGAATTACCGCAACGAGCAGCGGCGGAAAAGCCAGGCATAAGCCCAATACGGCCGCCTGCGCTAAGCTTATTTCGCCGGGATACGCGGCATATTTTGCCAGAATAACCGCCGCCAAGTACAGGCATCCAAGAATAGCGAAAAGAAGCAGAATGCCAATGTTTTCAACATAAGATATGCTCAAAACCAAAAGTATAGGAGCGCACAAGTAAAATGAAAACAGCGCAGCCGTTCGGATTTTTTCGATCAAAAACCTTGCGGGCGAGAGGCTGTACGACCACACAAAATACTCATTTTCGGGCTTCAGGTAGTAGCAAAATATGGTGAAAAAGATAAGCAGTAATGCAAAAACACCAAGGTTGAAATTATCTACTACTACGGCAATTACGGAAAGACCATAGGCCAGGAGAAACAAGAAAAAAGTATTTCGAAAACCGACCGTAAACTCGAACGGCCTCCGGTAGAAAGGCGTTGGAATGGTAATGTTGTAGGCGGTTTTGAAGCTTAACAGCGCTATCAATGTTGCAGCTGCGGCCAGGATAACGGCCGGGTAAAGCTGCTGCTTGTAAATCAGAAAAGCGAGGAATGGAAAAATAACCGTCAGATTTTCCAGCACCCGCACCGTCCTGTACCGCTCAGCCCCAAAGCAAATTTTGAGAAAGTCATTCCGTCCGGATTCGCTCAACTTTGATGTAAACAGCAACGTAACAATAACATACGCATACGGAGCAAGGGCTATTTTGTAAAACAGCAAGGCTGAGAATCCTACAAACGCAAGCGCAATAAGCAGATAGCCGATTATCGGATGAACTCCGAAATCGGATACCTTCCTGTTTACCATCAGGCATTGCAGCTTAAAGTATTCTTGCATTTCTCAGCTTATATGAAAATTTCTCCCCTTATCCAACAAGCTCTTCACCGCTCGTCCGCTTTACCGCCTCAATAAAAATATCGTGCATGCGGGGCTTCAGCTCGGCAAAATGCTCCACCCGAACTACCGGTAATGCTTTTGTTAACAAATTATTAGGATTTTCCTCCTGCAAGGATTTAATGCCCGCCAGCTGGAATCCGTTTTCGGTCTTTACGCCCGAAATGGTAAAGGCGGGCTCCAGCGCGCGCCTCAGCTGCTCCGCATCGCCCACAAAGCCCAACTCATACTCCTGCTCGGCGTGGCTGCGGCGCACCTCCTCCAGCGAGCCCTTGAGCACGCATTGTCCCTTGTTTATGAGCGCAATATCATCGCACAACTCCTCCACCGAGGCCATGTTGTGCGTTGAAAATATGATGGTGCTCCCCTTTTCCTTCAGCTCAAGTATCTCCCGCTTAAGCATTTCCGTGTTAACTGGGTCAAAGCCGCTAAAGGGCTCATCAAATATCAGCAGCTCAGGCTCATGCAGCACCGTTACGGCAAACTGCACCTTTTGCGCCATGCCCTTCGAGAGCTCCTCCACCTTTTTGTTCCACCAGGGCATGATTTCGAGCTTTGTAAACCAGTACTTCAGCCTTTTAAGCGCCTCGGCATGCGGCAAACCCTTGAGCTGCGCCAGGTACAGCGCCTGCTCGCCCACCTTCATTTTTTTGTACAGGCCGCGCTCCTCGGGCAGGTAGCCGATATTGCGCACATCGTTCGCTTGCAATTTTTTACCATTCAAATAGATAGCACCGCTATCGGGGGCCGTTATCTGGTTGATAATGCGGATGAGCGTAGTTTTTCCGGCGCCGTTGGGGCCCAGCAGCCCAAAAATGGATCCGCGCCGCACATCAATGCTTACATTGTTGAGGGCAAAATGGTTAACATACTGCTTTACCACATTTTCGGCACGTAAAATCTGTTCCATGCTATTGCTACTTTTCATGTGTACATAGTGGCTTTAAAGGCCATTTATGGAATACCCATGAGATTACGGTCGCCGCATTTACGGTGCTTTTCGCTCATGGATATTTCATGCAAATGTAGTAAATTCGCAGCAATTATTATGATTCCACGCATTCCCATAGCCGATTTCAGCTACGATTTGCCCGATGAGCGAATTGCAAAACATCCTTTGCCTCAGCGCGATGCATCGAAGTTGTTGGTGTACAAGGACGGTAAGATTAGCGAAAGCGTGTTTAGCGAGCTGCCCAGCATACTCGCAAATAACTCATTGTTAGTGTTTAACAACACTAAAGTTATTCCCGCCCGGCTCATTTTCAGGCGCAGCACCGGAGCCGAGATCGAAATATTCTGTTTAGAACCCTACGAACCAAATGATTATGCAGTATCGCTCGGCGCCAAGGACGGCTGCTCGTGGCGCTGCATTGTGGGTAACCTCAAGCGCTGGAAGGACGATGAGCTGGCGCTCCCCTTCTCCCTTGGATCCAATAGCTACACGCTAAATGCCAAGAAGTTGGAGGTACACAACGGCGAGGTTTCGGTACGGTTTACCTGGACTAACCCAGAGCTCAGCTTTGCCGAGGTCATAGAGGTTTGCGGGGCGCTGCCCATTCCTCCCTACCTTCATCGCAACACGGAACAATCTGACTACGAGCGATATCAAACTGTTTACTCCAAGCATAAAGGCTCGGTGGCAGCGCCCACGGCCGGCCTGCACTTTACGCCAAATGTATTTAACAACTTAAAAAACAAAGGAATATCGACAGCAGAGCTGACCCTCCACGTTGGCGCCGGAACATTCAAACCCGTAAAAAGCGACACCATTGACGGGCACGAAATGCACACCGAGCATTTTACCGTGAGCCTCGAATTTCTTGAATTACTGTTAAAAAATATAGATAAGGTTGTGGCGGTGGGCACCACCTCGGTAAGAACGCTTGAAAGCATCTACTGGATCGGAGTTAATTTACTAAAGAACAACATATTAAAAACAACCGTGGAGCAGTGGGCTCCGTACCAAAATAGCGACCTTCCGGATGTTGATAAAGTTGTTGATAACCTTGTTAATTATTTGAAAAACAACAATATAAAATTGTTAATAGCGAGCACGCAAATTTTGATAGCGCCACCCTACCAATTTAACCTTGTTAAAGGAATGATTACCAACTTCCATCAGCCGCAAAGTACGCTTTTGCTGCTGGTTTCGGCCATGGTTGGGGAGCGCTGGAGGGACATTTACCGCTACGCGCTGGAGCACGATTTCAGGTTTCTCAGCTATGGGGACAGCTCGTTGATAATGAAATAGCAGGTATTGTTAATTTGGTGTAGATTTTAATAAAAATCGAACCCTTGTCATTCTGAGCGAAGCGAAGAAACGAAGTTCGACGAAGTCAATCTCATGTTGTGAATATGAAGCCCTGTGCGAACTTGAGATCCTTCGCCTTGCTCAGGATGACATAACTATCAAGTGCTGTAAATCATGGAATCTATATTAACTTAACAATACCAAATAGCAATATTTAAAACTAATTGAATATGAACACTTTCAACCCTGAGTACACGGTCGGGAAAATGCGCGAAGAGCTGCGCAGCTACCTAACGAACAGCGGATTAAAATCGCTTGTGGTGGGCATTTCGGGAGGCGTGGACTCCGCGCTGGCCGCAGCCTTGGTGTATCCTGTATGCCAAGAACTTAGCATACCGCTGATCGGCAGGTTTATCCACATCGAAAGCAATAAGCCCGAGGAGTCGAACCGCGCCAACGAGGTAGGAAGGGCCTTTTGCTCGGATTACAAGAGCGTGGATTTGACCGACTTATACATTACGACCAGGCAGAGCATTGAGGAAGATACTGCGGCTAAGCTGGGGGATTTAAGCTGTCGCATTCGCTTTGGTAACGTAAAGGCAAGGTTACGAATGATTTACCTCTACAACTTAGCGCAAAAGCACTGCGGCTTGGTGCTCAGCACCGACAACCACACCGAAATCATGCTGGGTTACTGGACCTTGCACGGCGACGTGGGCGACTACGCCATGTTTGCCAACCTGTGGAAAACGGAGGTTTACCAATGCTCCAAGTGGCTTATTGAAAATGATTTGACATTCCTTGAGCAGCAGCATGCCCTGGAGGTGTGCGTTGACGCCGTGCCCACCGATGGCTTAGGCACCACCTCAAGCGACCTGGAGCAGCTCAAGGCCAACAGCTACGCCGAGGTAGATGAGCTGCTACAAAAGTACCTAAGCGGCAGCCGCGACCAGCAGCTACTGGAGCACCCTGTTATACAGCGGCATTTACGGTCGGAGTTCAAGCGCAACAACCCGTATAACGTGCCAAGGGAGAGGATTTGCTAATGATTATTTACCACAAAGGACACAAAAAGTAAAATCGCAAGGAACACAAAGGCTTTGTGCCCCTTGGGTGGTTTAACCTTTGTGTTCCTTGTGGTTAGCTCTTCTACAACTTTCCCTTTGTGCTTGGCAACTCGTACTTAAACGCATCGCGCTTTACGGCTGCTTTTATGGTGCGGGCGAGGGCTTTGAAAATACCCTCCAGCTTGTGGTGCTCGTTGTCGCCCGTGGCCTGGATGTTGAGGTTCATTTTGGCGGCATCGCTCAACGATTTAAAGAAGTGATAAATCATTTCGGTCGGCATGTCGCCGATTTTTTCGCGCTTAAATTCCGCATCAAAAACCAACCACGAGCGGCCGCCGAAGTCAAGCGCCACGCTGCACAGGCAGTCGTCCATGGGCAGCACAAAGCCGTAGCGCTCAATGCCGCGCTTGTTGCCCAAAGCGGTATAAAGGGCCTCGCCCAATGCAATACCCACATCCTCAATGGTGTGATGCTCGTCCACCTGTAAATCGCCCTTGCAGGTAATGCTCAAATCGCAGCCCGAGTGCCGCGCAATTTGCTCGAGCATGTGGTCAAAAAAGTGAATGCCCGTGCTGATTTGCGCCTTACCGCTGCCGTCCAAGTCCAGCGCCACGCAAATATCGGTTTCGGAAGTCTTACGCTCCACCTTTGCCGTGCGCGTTCCGCACTTCAAAAATTCGTAAATCTTAATCCAATCCTGAGTAACGAGCGCGCAAACATCCTGCAAGCCCTGCGCTGCCAGCTCATCACGGCGGCTTTCATCGGCAATAAAAATAGCCTTAGCACCCAGGTTTTTGGCCAGCATTACATCCGTAATGCGGTCGCCAATGGTGTAGGAGCCGGCCAAATCGTAATCGCCACCCATGTACTTGGTTAGCATACCTGTTCCGGGCTTGCGGGTGGGCAGGTTGTCCTTGGGAAAGGATTTATCTATGCAAATATCATCAAATTTAACACCCTCTCCTTCAAATGCCTGTAATACTTTATTTTGCGTAGGCCAAAAGGTATTTTCGGGAAAAGAGGCCGTGCCCAAACCATCCTGGTTGGTAACCATTACCAACTCAAAACCAAGGTCGTGCGCTATGTGGTACATGCCGCGGAACACGCCGGGCAGGAACTCCAGCTTTTCGAGGCTATCCACCTGCTCGTCAGCCGGCTCGCGTATAAGCGTACCGTCGCGGTCAATAAAAAGGCATCTTTTCATAGTGTTGAACTGTTGAATCGATTATTTGTTGAACTGTTGAATGAGGCATGCAGATTGTCATGCTGCCTATTGCCCACTGCTAATTGCCTACTTGTATTTTACTGCAACTTTTTCATCTCCTTCAGTAGCACCTCATTCTCCTGCGGCGTGCCCACGGTTATGCGAATGCAGCCCTCGCAGAGGGCAATGTTGTTGCGGTTGCGGGTTACCACTCCCCTGCCGACCAGCTGCGCGTATATGCCGTTGGCATCGGTGGTTTTGACCAGCACAAAGTTAGCGTCCGTTGGGTAAACATGCAATACGCAGGGCAGGGATTTTAAATCTTCTATCAGCTTTTCGCGCTCATGTAGCAGGGTTTTTACCCAAAACTTCACATCATTACTGCGCTGCAGCATTTGCAGGGCGTGCTTTTGCACCAGCATGCTGATGTTGTACGGGTACTTGATTTTGTTGAGTATGCCCACCAGCTCCTCCGAGGCAAAGGCCATGCCCAGGCGCACGCCGGCCGATGCCCAAGCCTTGGAAAAAGTTTGCAGCACCACCATATTCGGGTACTTTTTCAGCTCCGGCAGGAAGGAAGGGCGCTCCGAAAAATCAATGTAGGCCTCGTCGAGTACCACTACGCCGGCGAATTGCTCGAGCGTTTTTATGATTTCCGAACGGTTGAGGCTATTGCCCGTGGGGTTGTTGGGCGAGCACAGCCAAATAATTTTTGTCCGGTCGTCCGCCGCAGCCAGCAGCTTTTCGGCCGTGAAGTCGAAGCTTTCGTCAAGCAGCACCTCGCGGTATTCCACGTTGTTGACATCGGCGGCCACCTTGTACATGCCGTAGGTGGGCGCTATGGCCAGCACGTTGTCCTGCGCGGGTTCGCAGAGGGCGCGGATGAGCAGATCAATGGGCTCATCGCTGCCCACACCCAGCAGAATTTGTTCGGGCGCAACGCCTTTTTGCTTGGCAATTTCGCGCTTTACCTCCCACTGCAAAGGGTCGGGGTAACGGCTAAAAGGTTCATTGTAGGGATTTTCGTTGGCATCTAAAAATACCGATGCCTCGCCTTTAAACTCGCTTCGCGCCGAGGAGTAAGGCTTCAAATTCCAAATGTTGGGACGGACTAATTGTTGTAGTGGTTTCATAGTTTTTAGGAACGCGGATGACGCGGATGAGGCGAATTAAAACGGGTTTTCAACCAAAAAAAATCAGCAAACACTCGTTTGATTCGTGTTCTCTTTTATTTATTTTTATTCTGAAATACTTTTCTTTTAAATTCCGGGGTTTTACCAAAATTCAGCAACAGCCCAACTTCTATTTCTGTGGCCTTTAAGTAGTTTATCAGCTGAAATTCGTGCTGCTCACAGAGGGCTTCGGCGGCTTTCAGTTCAAGAATAATTTTACCGTTAACAACTACATCCGCCACATAATTTCCAACCGTTTCACCTTCGTAGTAAACCTTTATGGGGTGCTGCTGCTCACACTTCAAACCCATTTTGGTCAACTCAATACACAGCGCATTCTCGTACACCTTCTCCAAAAATCCGTAGCCTAACTTGTTGTACACATTGTAAAACGCACCGATAATAGTGTTCGATAAAAATTGTTCAAGCAGCTCCATAATTTTAAACGTTTTGAACGCGAATGACGCGGATTAGACTGATTTTCGCGGATTTATAAATTCGTATTAATTCGCTCAATTCGCGTTATTCGCGTTCTATTCTCAGCGTTACGGCATTCTTGTGCGCCTGCAGGCCCTCGGCCTCCGCCATGGTTTCCACCGCAGCGCCTATATTTTTTATTCCCTCCTGCGTGAGCTTTTGGAAGGTAATTTTACGTACAAAGCTGTCCACGCTCACACCGCCATACGAACGTGCGTAGCCGGCCGTGGGCAGGGCGTGGTTGGTGCCCGAGGCGTAATCGCCTACGCTTTCGGGCGAGTAGTTGCCAATGAAAACCGAGCCGGCGTTTACCACCCTTTCCGCCATTTCGTCGGCGTTTTTGGTGGAAATAATGAGGTGCTCGGCGGCGTAAATGTTGGCTACCTGCAGCATTTCCTCCGCATTTTTCACCAGCACTATTTTGCTTTTTTCGAGCGATAGCAGCGCTAAATCTCTCCGCTCCAACACCCTCAACTGTTCCTCCACGGCGTTGCGTACGGCGTCAACCACCGCCTCGCTGTCGCACACCAGCACCACCTGGCTATCGGGGCCGTGCTCGGCCTGCGAAAGCAAATCGGCGGCAACAAATTCAGGGTTACACGCTTCATCGGCCAGCACCATTACCTCCGAGGGGCCGGCTGGCATATCGATGGCCACGCCCATGTTGCTCACCAGCTGCTTGGCGGCAGTAACGTAGGCGTTGCCCGGGCCAAAAATTTTATCGACGCGGGGTACGCTTTCAGTGCCAAATGTCAGGGCGGCTATGGCCTGCATGCCTCCCACCTTGCAAACCTCCACCACGCCGACTTTACGCGCGGCGTACAAAATGGCCGGATGAATTTTACCGCTCCTGTCAGGTGGCGTACACAAGACTATGCGCGAGCAGCCCGCGATTTTTGCAGGAATGCCCAGCATTAAAACGGTCGAAAACAATGGCGCGCTACCGCCCGGCACGTACAGTCCAACACGCTCTACACCAACGCTCTTACGCCAACAGGTAACGCCCGGCATGGTTTCAATTTTTTCAACCTTTGAGACTTGCGCGGTGTGAAATTTTTCAATATTTTTTGCAGCCAGCGCAATGGCATCTTTCAGCTCATCGCTCACCAGGCTGTCGGCTTCGGCGAACTCGGCGGGGCTCACGCGCAAGCTATCAAGGCTCACACAGTCGAACCGTTGGGTGTACTCGAGCAGCGCGCTATCGCCGCTTTTGCGCACCTCGTCAATCACGGCCAGGGCCGGTTCGCGCAGGCGCTCGAGGCTGTGCGCAGGCCGCTCGAGCAGGTGCTCAACGTCGGCGATGTTGGGATATTTTATTGTTTCCACGTTTAGCAATGGACAATTGACAACGGATAATGGACAATCATTGTCAATTATCCATTGTCCGTTGTCAGTTTAATTACAAAATCATTTTCTCTATCGGCATTACCAGTATGCCCTGCGCTCCGAGGGCGTGCAGTTGGTCGATGATTTCCCAGATTTGGCCTTCGGGCAGCACCGAATGAACGGAACACCAGCCCTTTTCTGCCAGGGGAACCACGGTAGGGCTTTTCATACCGGGAAGGATGGCTGTAATTTTTTCCACACTTTCGGTGGGCGCGTTCAGCATTACGTACTTGCTCTTGCGGCCTTTCTGTACGGCGTGCAGGCGGAAGAGCAGCTTTTCCAGAGTGGCCTTTTTCTCGGGGCTCAGCTCCTTGCTCTTGCCCACCATTACCGCCTCGGAGCTGATGGCGACCTCGACCTCCTTGAGCCCGTTGCTGATGAGCGTACTGCCGGAGCTTACAATATCAAAAATGGCATCGGCAATACCCACGCCGGTGGAGATTTCCACCGAGCCGCTGATTTGGTGAATATCGGCCTTTACGCCATTTTTCGTAAGGTAATCCTGCAGGATTTTGGGGTACGATGTGGCAATTTTCTTACCGTTGAACCACTGCACATTCTCGTACTTTTCGGCCTTGGGAATGGCCAGCGACAGGCGGCATTTGCCGAAGCCCAAGCGCTCCACAACGTCGAGCGGGTAGCCCGTTTCGAGCAGCACGTTTTCGCCCACAAAGCCCACGTCGGCCACGCCGTCGTACACGCACTGCGGTATGTCGTCGTCGCGCAGGTAGAGCATTTCGATGGGGAAGTTGGAGGCGCGCGCCACCAGCTTGCGCTCGCTGTTGGCAACGCTGATGCCGGCTTCGGCAATAAGGTCGAGCGACTTTTCGCTCAGGCGCCCGGATTTTTGGATGGCAATTCTTAGCATAGTATTATTTAAAGATTCAAAGATTTAAGAATTAAAGATTTAATGGTGCAACCTCACACCGCGTGTCATTTTGAGCGTAGCGAAGCGTAGTCGAAAAATCTCATGCTCGAACAATTTATTTGCCAACCGGAGATGCTTCACTTCGTTCAGCATGACAAAGGGTGCAACAATCGTTCTTCAAGCAAAAAGAGGCTTGCAAGCAAATGCAAACCTCTCATATATAAATGGTTACAACATTTGCATAGCGATGCTACTCATCGTGATGATGATGAACATAAGCGCTATGGGTGTGCTGTTGAAACATGATTTTTATTAATCCGCACAAAGGTAAAAAGTTTTTAGATAAATACAAAAAGAAAGATTGCGCCGCTGCCCTGCCCGGGCAATACGGCCTGATCAGGTGGCCGTTTTTTTGAAGTACTCCCTGGTTTCGCTCCTTATCACGCAGCTGAGCACCACGAGCGCCACCACGTTGGGTATAACCATGAGCGCGTTGAAGATGTCCGAAAAATTCCACACCAGCTCCAGCGTGGTGGTGGCGCCAATAAACACCAGCACAACCCACAGTATGCGGTAGTAGATAATTCCCCTGCGGCCGGTAAGGTACTCCAGGCAGCGCTCGCCGTAGTACGACCAGCCCAGCAGCGTAGAAAAGGCAAAGCACACCAGGCCCACCACTATAAAGAATTGCCCCAGCGGAATATTGCTGAAGGCCATGTAGCTGATTTGCGCACCCTTCAGTCCATCAAAAGCGTTGGGCGCTTTGAGCATGCTGCTCACCACCACCACGCCGGTAAGGGCGCATACCACCACCGTGTCCCAAAAGGTGCCGCTCATGGATACCAGGCCCTGCTCCACCGGCGCGTTGGTTTTGGCCGCCGCCGCCGCAATGGGCGCCGAGCCCATGCCCGACTCGTTGGAAAACAATCCGCGGGCAATGCCGTAGCGGGCTGCCAGCATAAACCCGCCGCCCAGCATACCGCCGCCGATGGCCGCGGGTTCAAAGGCGCTTTTGACGATAAGCGCAACCGCCGGAAGCACAAAGCTGTGGTTGACCACCAGCACCAGCAGGCAGCCCGCAATGTACAGCACCGCCATCAGCGGCACCAGCTTATTGCAAACGGAGGCAATGGATTTTACGCCGCCAATAATAACGATACCGACCAGCAAAGCGGCCACCACGCCGGTGATCCAGGTGGGTACGCCCACCGATTCGCGCAGCACATCGGAAAAGGAGTTGGCCTGCGCCATGTTGCCAATGCCAAACGAGGCCATAACGGCGAACACGCAAAACGCTCCGGCAAGAAATTTTGAGCCCACACCTTTTTCCAGCGCATACATGGGGCCGCCGAGGTAGGTACCCTGGGGCGTAACGCCGCGGTACTTAACGGCCAGCACGGCCTCGCCGTACTTGGTGGCGATGCCTAAAATGCCCGTAATCCAGCACCAAAACACGGCGCCCGGCCCGCCAAGGGTTATGGCGGTGGCCACGCCCACAATGTTGCCAACGCCAATGGTAGCCGCCAGCGCTATCATCAGCGAGCTGTAGTGCGACACATCGCCCGGGTGGCGGTCGTCGGACTTGCGGAACGATATGCGGATGCCCTTGAATACGTGGCGCTGTATGCCGCCGGTGCGAAAGGTAAGAAAAATGTGGGTGCCCAGCAGCACAATAATCATAAACCACCCCCACAGGAAGGTGTTGGCCTCGGCAAGGAGCTTGGATAGAAAATCGGTCATATGGCGTACAATCTATTGTTAAACAAAAACCCTAACAAGCTTTGAAATTCCTGTTAGGGTTAACCTGCTGCTACTTTGTCCACTCCCCCACCTCAAGGTTTTGCATTTGCCCATCGTTTATTTCCAGCCTAACGGCAGTACGCACTTGGTGGAATCCATATTTACCCGCAGCACCGGGGTTGATGTGCAGAAAGTTCAACTTTTTGTCGAACATTATTTTGAGAATGTGCGAATGCCCGCACACAAAAAGCTGCGGCGGATTTTTGTAGAGCGTTTCCATAATCGAAGGGTCGTACCGGCCGGGGTATCCGCCAATGTGCGTCATGAGCACATCTACTCCTTGGCAAAGAAATCGTTGAAAGCGCGGAAATTTACCACGCACGTATTCTCCGTCGATATTGCCGTACACAGCGCGCAGAGGCTTAAAATCCTCTATAGCATCAACCACATCGTTGCCGCCGCCAATGTCGCCGGCATGCCACAACTCATCCACCCCGGCGAAGAAATTACGAAGCCGTTCGTCGAAGTAGCCGTGCGTATCCGATAAAATACCGATTTTCATTTTTACAAAAAAAAGCAATCTCAAACGCGCACCTGTCATTGCGGGATCGACCCGCAATCCCCGGTCGGGAGATCCCGAGTCAAGCTCGGGATGACAAACATTGTAACATGAGATTGCTTCGCCCCCGTAATACCAGAATTGCTTTTACCTCTTGGCCGGAGCAGCGGCGGGCTTGGCAACGGGTTTGGCTGAGGCAGCGATGCCCAACTCCTTCTTTACCATATCGGTAATATCAATGCTCAGGTCGGGGTTCCAGTAAGCCAGCGCGGCGTTGCTCACATCGTAAATGTAGATAAAGCCGTTGTCCTTGCCCACCTTTTTCACGGCGTTCGAGGCCTTTTCAATCACGGGCTTGAGCAGCTCCATTTGGCGCTTTTGCAAGTCCTCGCGGGCCGTCATTTGAAATTCCTGAATGCGCTGTCCCAGCTCCTGCAGCTCCTTTTCCTTCGACTCGCGAATCATGTCCGACCAGGTTTTTGCCTTTTGCTGGTAGGTGTTGAGCTTATTGTTGTACTCCACCTGCATTACCTCAATTTGCTCCTCGAGCTCCTTTCCGTAGGCCATGTACCTGGCTTCGGCCGAGTCGCGCTCGGGCATCATGGCCATGAGCTCCTGCCCGTTGATATGTCCGAACTTGAGCTGCTGCGCGCTTGCGCCCATGGCTACCACCGCAAACGCGGCACAGAGAATAATTTTCTTCATTGTTTTATATAGATAAAAGATTAAAAGACAGAAAGAACAAGGACGGAAAGACTGAAAGAGCAAGGACAGAAGGACGGAAAGAGTTCTTCTTTTCATCCTGTTGTCTTTTGTCCTTTTTTTAGAATCCCATGCGCTTCAGCACATCGTCGCTCTTGTCGTAGCGGGCGTTGATGTAAATGAGCGAGGGGTTGTTGGCCGAGTCGAAAATAACGGCGTAGCCGCCCTCGTTGGCCACATCCTTTATGGCGTTGTACATTTGGTCCTGTATGGGCTTCATCAGCTCCTCACGCTTTTTGAACAGCGTTCCCTCGGGGCCAAAGTGCTTGCGCTGCAAATCTTTTGCCTCCTGCTCTTTGGACAAAATTTCGGCTTCACGCTTTTGCTTCATATCGTCGGTAAGCAGCATTTTTTCGGCCTGAAAGGTGCGAAACAGCTCGTCCACCTTTTTGTAGGCGTCGTCCACCTCTTTCTGATAGGTAGCCGCAAATTTATCAATTTGCTCCTGCGCGGTTTTGTACTTCGGCATTTTGCGCAAAATGTACTCCGAGTCAATTACGGCGTACTTTTGCGCCTGTGCAGCGCCCGCTCCCAGCAGTATCGCCACAGCTATGAGTAGTAACTTTTTCATGATGATTATTGATGTATTGTTTTACTTTTGTATAATTGATTGCCGACTGCTAACTGCCACTGCCTACTTATCTTAGAACGGCATACCTATTATAAAGTGAATCTGGCTTCCGCTGCGCTCGTTGCTGTGCGGCGCCTTGTCAAATCCGTAGCCCCAGTCCACGCCCAGCAGGCCAATCATGGGCAGCATAAGGCGCACACCCACGCCGGCCGCGCGCTTTACCGAGAAGGGATTAAATTCACCAAATCCCGTCCAGGCGTTACCCGCCTCAAAAAATGCCAGGCCGTAAATGGTGGATTGCGGCGAAAGCACAAACGGGTAGCGCAGCTCCACGGTAAACTTATCGTACACGGTGGCCCCGTTTTGGCTTCCGTTGGCATCGTAGGGCGTAAGCGAGCTGTTCTCGTAGCCGCGCAGCCCAATGGTTTCAACACCGTACAGGTTGTAGCCCGACATGCCGTCGCCGCCCAGGTCAAAGCGCTCAAAGGGCGATGCTCCCAAGTTGGAGTTGTACATGCCAAGGTAGCCAAACTGCGCCTTAAGCGCCAGCACCATATCGCCCACAAGGGTGCCAAACCACGCGGTGCGGAACGTCCACTTGTGGTACTCAATCCACTTGTACTTTTCGCTGTCGGTCATGGGTTGCGTGTAATCCTTGCCGTTGAGCAGCGAGTACGGCGGCGTGATTTGCAGGCCCAAGGAGAACTCCGAGCCCCGGCGCGGGTAAATGGGCTGGTCGGTTGAGTTTCGCCCGAATATGGCTTTAAAGCTAAAATTATTGGATACCCCGTCGCTAAAAATAAAGTGGCCGGTCCAGCTGGTAAGTATGTAGCGCTGATAGTCCAGGCCGGTGTAGAGCGTAAAGTAGCTGTCGGGCCACTTGAGGCGCTGCCCTATGCCCACCGAGGCGCCTATTACCTGCATGCTCATGCTGCTGCGCTGGTAAAAGTACGAGCTGTTGTTTTGGTTGGTGTAGTAAGCCGATACGGTAAGCGACTGCGGTTTTTTTCCGCCAAACCAGGGCTCGGTAAAGCTGGCGCTGATGGCCTTGTAGTAGCTGCCGTTGGTTTGCCCGCGCAGGGTAAGCTGCTGGTTATCGCCCGAGGGCAGCGGCTTCCACGCATCTTTGTCAAACAGGCTCCCCATGGAAAAGTTGGTTAGGCGCAGGCCCACGGTGCCTACAAACATGCCCGAACCCCAGCCTCCCGAGAGCTCTATCTGGTCGTTGGGTTTTTCCTCCACCACGTAGGTAATGTCCACGGTTTCGTCGGAGGGATTTGGGGATAGCTTGGGCTCCAGCTTTTCGGGGTCAAAGTGCCCCATTTGCGCCAGCTCGCGTATGGAGCGAATGATGTTGGTTTTGCTGAACAGGTCGCCCGGGCGGGTGTACAGCTCGCGGCGTATTACGTGCTCGTTGGTTTTGCTGTTACCCTGAATGTAGATGTTGTTAATGGTGGCCTGCTTACCTTCGGATATGCGCATTTCCACATCCACCGAGTCGCCGTCAATGCGCACCTCTACGGGCTGAATGCTGAAGAAGAGGTAGCCCTCGTCCATGTAGGTGGTAGCTATCGATGTTTCGTCGGTTTTAAGGTGCTTGTCCATGGTTACCAGGTCGTACACATCGCCCCTGTGCAGCTTAAGCATGTAGTCCAGCACGTCGGACGGGTACTTGGTGTTGCCCACCCAGGTAATGTTACGGAAGTAGTATTTTTTACCCTCGTACACCTTAAACTTTATACCTACGCGCTTGTCGTTTACCACCCACACCGAGTCGCCCAGAATTTTGGCATCGCGGTAGCCTTTTTCGTTGTAGTACTCTATAATTTTCGCCCTATCCTCGTCGAGCTTGGTTTGAATGTACTTAGTGGATTGCCAGAACTTGTACCAGCGCTTGCGGTGCACCTCCTTCATGGCGCCGCGCAGCTTGCTTGAGGGAACCTCTACGTTGCCCTCAAATTCTATTTCGGCTACCTTTATCTTTTTGTTTTTGTTGACCTCAAACACCACGCGCAGGCCGTTGCTAATGGTGGTATCGGGGGTGGCAGTAGCGGTAACTTCCACGTTTTTAAAGCCTTTTTCGTAGTAAAAGCGCTCAATGATGCCAATGGCGTTTTGCCTGAAGTACTCGGAGTATTCGGTGCCGCGCTTGATGTGCAACGAGTTTTGCAGATCCTCCTTGTCGCCCTTTTTAATCCCTTTTATGTCGTAGCTCATAATGCGGGGGCGCTCCTGCAGGTAGATATCCAGGTAGATTTTATCGCCCACCGTTTTGGAGGCCGATACCTTTACGTCGGAGAAAAGCCCGTTCGACCACAACTTTTTCATGGACTGCGCTATGGCATCGCCCGGAATGTTGATGGTGTCGCCAATGTTGAGCCCCGATACGCCTATAATGTGGTCGGTGTTGTAGTATTTTACCCCCGAAACGGTAATGTTGGCTATGACGAACTTGCGCGGTGCAGCGTAGTCTTTGGGGAGTGGCTCGGCATTTTCAACCTCCTCCTCGTCCTGCTTTACCTCCTGCTCGCCCTGCTGCATTTTCTCAAGCCCCTCGTCCACCACCTCGGTTGCTGCGGCTACTTCATCGTCCACATCGGGGTTATTGGTCGCTTGCGCGTAGCTCAAGGTGGCGCCGGCCACGCACAGCAGTATGGTAAGTAAATATTTATTGAGCATTATGTTGTAAAAATATCTATGCTTTAAGCTGTAAAAATTTGCTTGTTTAACAAGGCCAAGCTACTCGTCGAGCAGCTTTCCAAACCTGCGCTCGCGCTTTTGAAATTCGGCTACCGCCGCCGTAAAGTGCTGCTCGCGAAAATCGGGCCACAGCACCGGCATGAATACCAGCTCGCTGTAGGCTATTTGCCAGAGCAAAAAGTTGCTTACCCTAACATCGCCTCCGGTGCGTATAAACAGGTCAATTTCAGGCATCTGCGCGGTGCTCAGCTGCCGCGAAATTAAATCCTCATCCACCTCTTCAATTCTCAAATCGCTATTTATAAGCAAGTTACCTATTTTTTTTACGGCCTCCGTAATATCCCACCGGCCGCTGTAGTTGAGCGCCACCACCAGCGTAAGGCCGGTGTTATTTTGCGTAGAGCGCTTAATGGCCGCCAGCTTTTGCTGCACGCCCTGCGGCAGCGCATCGGTATTGCCAATGGTGGTAAAGCGCACGTTATTCTTGTTGAGCTTCGGCTCCTCCTTTTCAATGGCATCCACCAGCAGCGACATCAGCGCGTCCACCTCGGCCTGGGGGCGCCCCCAGTTTTCGGTCGAAAAAGCGTAGAGCGTAAGGTACTTAACGCCCAACTTGGCGGCCGTTTCAGTAGCCGAGCGCACGGCCTCTACCCCGTTGCGGTGGCCCAGCACACGCTGCAAGCCGCGCGACTTAGCCCAACGCCCGTTGCCGTCCATAATAATGGCCACGTGCTGCGGTATGCTATTGTGCTTTTTTTCGTCCATTTGCTTACTTCAAATCGTGGCACAGGCACTGATCGGCCAGCTGGTAGGTAATGTAAAAACCGGCGTACGAAATCCAGTCGTTGTTGCCTGCCGTACGGGCATCCGATGTGCGTATATTTTCCCAGCCGTCAATGTTATCGTTGAATGTTTTACGAAAAGCCCACTCCACCCCCAGCGTTACGCGGTAAAGGGGCCGGTACTTAACGCCCAGCGCCAGCGGCAGCTGCATGTAGGGCGCCCCGCTACTGTACGACAGGCCTGCACCCAGCGAAAAGTAGGGCGAAATGGCGTTCTTTTTGGGGTCGCGGCCAAAGGGGTCAAAGGCTAAAAAGCCGACCTCGAACCGGGCATCGGCATCGAAAAAAAAGCGCTGAAAAGACTCGGGGGTTTGGCCCGGCGTGTTGGACAACAGGCGGCCGCTGTACCTGGTAGGGTCGCCGCGGAGCTCGCCTCCACCCAAGTTGACGCGTAGCCCGTAGTAGTCCGAGAAGCGGTAGCTGAGCATGCCGCCTACGTAAAGGCTGGGCATGTACATGGGGCCTCCGGGGTTAAAATCGCCCATGTAGTAGGCAGCGCTTACCAAGCCACCCGCGCTCAAGTTTTCCTGCGCACACGCACGCCGACCGGTGAGCATGAGGGTGGTAAAAATGAGTATGGTAATCGCTACGTTTTTCATGAACAAAAAGTTACGCTTAACTCAAAGCATAACTACAAAAGTAACGATAATATTGCTACTGCCCTACTGCACAAATTTATTGTTAACACATAATAACGCTTAGCTGCGCGCGTCCAAACCCCACATGAGCTTATCGCGAAGGGTGCGGTAAAAGCTGTGGTTACCCAGCTTAATAAAGCCAACCCTGTTGGCCGCTTTTTGAACTTTTAGCTTTGCTCCTGCGGGCAGTTCGTACGACTTGCTGTCGATGCCCACAATTACGCTGCCGCTGCGGGTTATCATTTCGAGGTCGAGCTCCACCGAATCGGGAATGACAATGGGGCGCACGCTGAGGTTGTGCGGCGCAATGGGCGACACGATAATGCACGAGGCGTCGGGCGAAACGATGGGGCCGCCGGCGCTGAGCGAGTACGCGGTGGAGCCGGTGGGCGTGGCCACAATGAGGCCGTCGGCCCAGTAGTTGTTCAAAAATTCGCCGTTGATGTGCACGTTGATTTCGGCAATGGCGGCGCCGCGCTTTTGCAGGCACACCTCGTTGAGCGCGTAGTGCGGCCCGCCCGGGCAGCCGTCCACGCGCAGCAGGTTGCGGTGCTCCACCGTAAACTTTCCGGCGTAAATATCGTCAATGGCCTCCTCGGAGCGGCTGATGGAGATGCTGGCCAAAAAGCCCAGCCGGCCGGCGCTGACGCCCACCAGCGGTATGTCGGTGTCGGCCACTATGGAGGCCGCATCGAGGAAGGTGCCGTCGCCCCCCACGCTCATTAGGCACACCACGCCCTGGGGCAGCGACGAGGCGCCCACAAACAGCTCCACCTCGCTGAGCTGCCGCTGCCGCTCGCGCGGGAGGCTCCGGAAAAAGGGCTCGTGGAGCATCAGCTCCACATCCTCCTTGCTCAGCAGGCTATCCACCAGCTGCAGCACGCACTCCTCGTGCCGGGGCGTTCCCTGACGGCTATATATGGCTATTTTCATGGCGCTACATCTATCTGCATTTATAACTTTGAGCTTAGCCGCTGCTCCCTTAGTAAAAATAAGTCATTGGTAGTAAGCGCATCGCGAACTTTCTTGCCAGCAAGTCCCTTTTGCAACCGCTTATCGCCCGTCCACAGCTTACATTTAAATTGCTTTGCATAGGCAATATAAACCGTATCCTTTTCATCAATACCGGCAGCTAAATCGGCTGCAGTACGCCAGCACTCCGCGCTGATTTGCTCTTCGGATATAAATGTTATAAGCTGGCAAATCTGGTATTCTGCCTCTAAAATATCATCAAGAGGCATCTTGGATATTTTTACCAGCTTGTCGTAGTGCGAACGTATTTCGGAGCGTAAAAAATCGGGGGCTATAAACCTAAAAATGCCAACGGAATTGATGAGCAAATCACCAATTTTACCGTCAGCATTTAGTATTGCGCTAAATACAATGTTGGCATCAACTACAACCCTCATGACAGGAGGCGCTTTTTATTCTTTGCCCACCAAGCGCTGCTTACCTCATCGGCCAGCTTATCCACATCCGCCTGCTTAGCCTTTGATTTGGCCGTAGCTTCCAAATACTTTGCGTAATCCAGCAAGCGCTGAATGCCGAATAAATCAATACCGGAGTTCAAGTTCAATACAAGCTTATTTTTTTCAACCCTTTCGATTAGCATGGCCTTACAAATTATTCATACAAATATAAGCAAGATTTTATGATTTGACAATTTTCGCCACTTGCTTACCCCATAAAAATAATGTGCTACTTTTGCACCGTATTTCATTCTCAATTCTTCATTTTCAACTCTCCATTCCCATGACCAAGCTTAGCGTAAACATCAACAAAATAGCCACGCTGCGCAACGCCCGCGGCGGCCACACGCCCAACGTAGCGCAGGCGGCGGTGGACTGCGAGCGCTTCGGAGCGCAGGGCATTACCGTGCACCCGCGCCCCGACGAGCGCCACATCCGCTACCAGGATGTGCTGGACATAAAGCCGCTCATCAAAACGGAGCTCAACATTGAGGGCTACCCCAACGATAAGTTCATGGAGCTGGTGCTGCGCGTGCGCCCGGCACAGGTAACGCTGGTGCCCGATGCCCCCGACGCCATTACCTCCAGCGCCGGATGGGATACCGTAAAGCACAAGCCGCTGCTCCGCGAGGTGGTGGGTGCGCTGCAGCAGGCGGGCATTCGCGCCTCGGTGTTTGTGGATGCCGATGTGCGCATGGTGCAGGGCGCCCTCGACACCGGCGCCAGCCGCATTGAGCTGTACACCGAGCCTTACGCCGCCGGCTACACCGGCAACCGCGAGGCCGCCATCGCTCCATTTATAGAGGCCGCCAAGGAGGCTGCGCGCTTGGGTTTAGGGCTTAACGCGGGGCACGACTTAAGCCTCGACAACCTGCGCTACTTTGCGCAGCACATCCCGCAGCTGCTCGAAACCTCCATAGGCCACGCCCTCATCAGCGATGCGCTGTACTACGGGCTCGAAAACACCATACAGCTTTACCTGCGCGAGCTGAGCGTAGGATAGCCGCTTTTTTGCATGGATTATAAGTCGATACCGCTTTTTTAGTAGGCGTAAAATAAAGAATGTTGCAATTCAAAAAAATTTAATAACTACATAAGCCTATAGTTAAGTTTTATTTTATTTATAATCAGATTACTAAAACTGTTTCAAGCAAAATTGAAACAGTTTTTTTATTTAACAGCTACAACTGTACTTTATATTCATAAAAGCCTCAACTACCTGCATAACGTATATTTTATACCCCTAACTTTGCTGTGCAATTCAGCGTTATTTCAAATGAATCAATTTAACAACTACAGTTATGAAAAGAACAATGAAAAAATTAGCGTTGGCGTTTATTCCAACCTTGCTAATTAGTGCGTGCACCTTTGATGTGCCCGGCGACGAAGAGCGCGCCGAAGACCAGCTGGCATCGATATCGCAGTGGGATGTAAACGCCGACTTTAGCAGCTACACCACTGTTGCCATTCCCGATACCATATTTCAGCTGGTATCGGAAAATGATGTTATAGTGCAAAAGCCCGTTCCGCCCAGCAGCACAACGGAGCAAATTCTGGCGCAGGTGAAGGCCAGCCTTACAAAGTACGGCTACACGGTTAAAACTAAATCGGAGCTGGCAGGAGCTAACCCCGATTTGGCGGTAAACGTAGTGTGGACCAGAATTACCAACACCGTTGTGTACTACGACTGGTGGGCCTACTACGACTACTGGTACTGGTGGTGGGATTGGTACTACCCCTACCCGTACACCCCGGCCTTTGTTACGTCGTACTCTACCGGCAACCTGCTGATGACCATTACCGATGTAAAGAATGCCCAGCCCGGAAATCCGCTAAGGATTCTATGGAACGCTACCGTGCGGTCAATTCTCGATGGCACCACGTTTAGCCAAGCCGAGATAAACAGCGCCATTAATGACTGCTTTGCGCAAACACCCCTCGGAGGGCACAAGTAGGCCGTATTTTTGTATCCAACGTTTAATAATCTTGTAAAATATAATACCATGAAAAGAATAATATACATAACGCTTGCAGCGCTACTGCTTGCCGTTGGTGCAAGCGCCACAGCACAAGCACAAGCTAAGCAATACTATAGCCTAAACTGGAACATTGCGCTCCCCATGGGTGAATTCGGCGATTTTATCAACAACGTAAGCCTGCGCGGCGGTAACTTCAACGTCCAGGTATTCCTCAACGACAACGTTGCCGTGGGCGGAACCTTTGGCTGGAACCACTACTACGAGCTTAAGGATCGTGCATCGTACCTACTTGCGCCCGGCATGGCCATAACCGCAGCGGACTACCGCTACGCCTACACCATGCCCGTTACGGCTAACGGCTACTACCACTTTATGCCCGATGGCATGGTACAGCCATACGCCGGTGTAGGCATTGGCGCGCTATACGGTAGCCAGCACAACGTTATTCAGGAGGCCGACTCGTGGGATGAGCAGTGGGGATTTCTGGTAACGCCCGAAGTCGGCGTATTTGTACCCTTTGGCAAGGATGTCCCCTTTGGCGCCAAGGCTTCGGTGGCCTACATGTTTACCACCAACAAGTTTCTCTCGCTGGGCGAAACGTACAACAGCATCCAGAATCTCAACTTCAACATAGGTTTTGCCTGGATGATAAAGTAGCTAAGCTGCTTACCTGCCACAAAAAAACTTGCGATGCCGGGCATCGCAAGTTTTTTTTGTGGGGCTGCACGATTCAAAATTATATAAAGTCTAATATATTTTTACAATATAAATAATAATTGTATCTTTGCATCAAAAAAAAGCGATGTCAAAAGAACGGTTATCGGTACAAGGCTCCTTGTCGAGCATCAAATCCCAGCTTCGCAAGGACGAAAAAT
>JAVBPG010000053.1:0-11667 GCA_031549685.1 Bacteroidales bacterium
ACGACTTTTTAAATTTCTACTATTGTAGATTTTTCATTTTCGGCAGCACTCAGAATGAGTCAATACGACTTTTTAAATTTCTACTATTGTAGATTTTTCATTTTCGGCAGCACTCAGAATGAGTCAATACGACTTTTTAAATTTCTACTATTGTAGATAGCCCGCGTTCGATGGCTTCAATTGCTACGTTCAAAGTTATCTCAGAATTTCAAAGAGTGCAAGCTACTTGAAATACCACGCTATCCAAGCAACAGCAATAACAAGCAGGATGATGGCTATCGTCCACCTATTAACCATAAAGAATTGCCCCGGTCGGCGCCTGCGTCTAACGCTCATGATATCGAAAAGTTTTATTTTACAAATGTAGTGAAAGGTTCGGCAGAGCGTTGAGCTTGCTCGAAAGCTCTGCCGAACCGCATCCTATATTCTACAAATATAGCGAAAGCCGAGAGCAGAGGAAGGGGAAAACGAAGTTTTTACCATTGTTCTGCCGAGGCGCATCCTATATTCTACAAATATAGCGAAAACGTTGAAACCACAAGAGTCAAATCGTATGCGGGGGTAAGGCTGCTGCAGGATTTTAAAATGAGGAGGGTTGAAGTTGACATTGACCCGAAAAGCGCGCTACGGTAAGCAGTAGGCAAAAGAAATTCGCCTCGCAATCCATTGATTGCGAGGCGAATCTGTTGACCTACCAGGATTCGAACCTAGACAAACAGAACCAAAATCTGTTGTGCTACCATTACACCATAGGTCAATACGGCAAAATTGCTTTTGCGGGTGCAAATATACTACTTTTTTTTATTCTGCAAAAACTCGCTGCAGGTGCTGCGCTGCAGTATTTCCTCGCTATGCCGCACCGATTTTTTGAGCCACAGCAGCAGCAGCTCATCGCGCTCCTCGTCGCGCAGCTGCCAGGCAATGTTTTGTTGCCGTAAATTTTGCGTAAGCTGCTGCATGACAACGGCGGCGCACACCGAAATGTTGAGGCTCTCCACAAAGCCGTGCATGGGTACGGTCATAAACTCATCGGCGCCCTGCAGCACATCAGCGGATAAGCCGGTACGCTCGGTACCAAAAAACAGCGCCACCCTTCCCCTCCTCAAGTCCAGCTCGTGGAGCGAAACGCTGCCCCGGTGCGGCGTGGTGGCCACAATGCGGTAGCCGTTTTGGCGCAAGCGCGCAATGGCTTCGCGCGTGGGGTTTTCGTACAGGTGCGGCTTGTACTTAGTCAGCGTGAGCCACTTGTTGGCCCCCATGGCAATATCCTTATGCAGCGTAAAGGCGTTGCGCCGCTCAACAATGTGCACATCCTGTATGCCAAACGCCTCGCACGAGCGCAGCACAGCGCTGGCGTTCTGAGCCTGGTAAAGGTCTTCAAGGCACACCGTAATATGCCGTGTGCGCTCCGCCAGCACCTTTTGAAGTATTGCCACACGTGCTTCTGAGGCACATTCGGCAAGTATGGAAATGGCTTGCTGAGTAGTCATATAGGCAAAGATAGCAAAATATTTATGCCTATTTCCTAACCCGAGGGCCAGCAAAATCGTATATTTGCTCAGGGGAAATTCACCTATGCCGCCATGAAAATCGATAAAATACACCTGATTTGCTTCAGCGCCACCGGAGCCACCCAAAGCGCATTGAAGAGCATTGCCTCCGGCTTTAGCAACGCCCCCGTGGCGTGGCACAACATAACGCACGACCCGGATCAGGAGGTTCAGGTTGCCGGCAATGAGCTCGCCATATTCGGCGTGCCCGTGTACTCCGGGCGCATTCCGGCAGCTGCGGCAAAAGCGCTGAAGAATTTTAGGGGCAACGCCACGCCGGCCATAGCCGCGGTGGTATATGGCAACCGCGCGTACGACGATGCGCTGCTGGAGCTGAAAAATACGGTTGAGGGCAACAGCTTTAAGGTGGTTGCGGCGGGCGCTTTTGTTGCCGAGCACTCCATATTTCCTGCGGTGGCCAACGGAAGGCCCGATGCGCAGGACCTGGCAGCCCTGCAGGAGTTCGGGCAAAAAAGCAGGGCGCTGCTTGATGCTTGCGAAAGCGTGCCATCGCTACCCGGAGTAACGGTAAGGGGCAGCTTCCCCTATCGCGATGTAAAGCCCATTCCGCTAAAACCCAAGGGCAGCAGAAGGTGCACCGGATGCGGAACCTGCGTGAAGGGCTGTCCCGCGCACGCCATTGCGAAGGAAAACCCCCGCAAAACCAACCGGCATCTTTGCACTTCGTGCGCACGCTGCATCAAGCTTTGCCCGGAGAGCGCCCGCCACTTCGGGGGTATTCTATACCGGCTGGCAGGTAAAAAATTTGTTTCGAAATTTGGCGGAGTACGAAAAGAGGCGGAGGTGTTTTTCGGAAGCTAAACACCAAAAAACGAAAAGGGGCTCTGCGCTTCTTTTAGCACAACCCCTTTTCCTCCTGCCGGAATCCAAATTCTACCTCAGCGGAATGTAGCCTATGCTCCTCACCGTTTCCTGCCCCTCGGCCGACAGAATGTAGTCCACAAAGGGCTTTACCGTTTTGCTTGCGCTGCTCACATAGTAGTAAAACAGCGGACGGACAACGGGGTAGGTTTTGCTCTTGGCGTTTTCCAGGGTGGGCTTCACGTAATTTTTACCGCCATCGTACGAAACCGAAATGGCCTTAACCTCCTTGTTCAAGTAGGCCAAGCCCACGTAGCCTATGGCCCCCTTGGTTTGGCTAACCGACTGGATAATGGCGCCGGTAGCCGGCATGCTCATGATGCCGTTGTAAAAATTTTTGTTTTTGAGCACGCTGGCCTTAAAAAATTCGTAGGTGCCCGATGAGGTTTCGCGCGAGTAGGCCACAATCTTCATATCATCGCCGCCCACCGCCTTCCAGTTGCTGATTTTACCCGTAAAAATACCCTCGAGCTGCTCGCGGGTAAGCTTGCCAACCTTGTTGTTGGGGTTGACAACCACCGCCAGGGCATCGTAGGCCACAATGGCCTCCACCACCGTTTTGCCGGCCTCCTGCAGCTTGTTTCTCTCATCGAATTTTATTTTGCGCGACGACATGGCAATGTCGCACGTACCCTCCACCAGCGCGGCAATGCCCACGCCGCTGCCGCCGCCCGTTACGCTCACCTGCGCGGTGCTGTTTTTTTTCATGTAGCTCTCGGCCTCCTTTTGCGAAAGCGGAAGCAGCGTGTCGCTACCCTTGAGCTTTTGCGCGTTTGAGCTCATGCCTGCAAGCAATGCTGCTGCGGCTAAAAGAATAATTTTTTTCATGATGTTGTTTGTTTTTTAAGTTTAAAAATGGCTCACTGATAGCACGGACTTCGTCACTAATAAACACGGATTATATTTTTTCCGTGCAATCCGTATTTTCTGTGTATTCCGTGTTCTAACTGTATTTAATTTATCCGTGTTAATCCGTATAATCCGCGTCATCCGCGTTCCTCTGCACTAAAATTTATACTGCAACCTCAGCGTAAACACATTTCTTTTGAGGTCGTTTACCGAGAACTCTTTTGTCTCGCTGTTGTACGTATACTGTTGGGTGGCGTCAGAATCCTCGTAAGTATTAATCTCGTAGTAGGCCGTGAGGCGAATGCTCTTGCCCGCCCGCCACAGGGCGCCGAAGCCAACCGTGCTTTGCGCCAGATCGGCAATTCCCGTTCCGTTTTTGCCCACGCCGTTGCCCGATACCCTGGTGTTGGGGTCGTACCAGTCGTACTTGAGCACCGCCGTGAAGGGCAACTTTCCCACATCCTGCGTAAGCATTACGTAGCCTCCGCTAAAGTTGCGGATGTAGGTGTCGCTGCTCGAAAGTACCGGGTTCATTTTCTTGATGGCATCCGCAAGAATTCCCGCATTCGGGCTTTTGCTTGACGCTTTGATGCCCGGCTGCTGGCCAAACAAGTACTCGGCATGCAACTTTGTCATTCCGGCGGCGGTAACAATGTCGAGCTGGCCGTCGAAGCCAAGGTACTCGCGCTTGGCGTACTTGCGGAAGTTGGCCGCCGAGTCGCTGCTCAGCACAAAGGCACTGCCCTCCATTTTGTACACGTTCTTGGTTTCCTGCAGCACGCCGCCGTTGTAGTACGACACGCCCAGGCCGTACTTCATGTTGGCGCCAAGGCTGCCGGTGGCGTAAAGGTGCCCAATGAAGTCGAGGCGGCTGTCCAGCTCGGGCTTAACTCCGTTGCCGGAAAAAAGCCCCGCATCAAGGCGAAGAAAGCTGAGCGGCGATGCTGCGGGCGCCTGCAGGTAAAGCGCCGCGCCCAAATCGCGCTCCTCGGGGAACAGCAGCTGAACAACGGTGGCGCGCTCGGGCGACTCGCGGCGCGACGACGAGTAGCTGATTTCGTAGCCGAAGGTGCGGTCAAAAACGCCGGCGCGCACGGCGCAGGTTTGCCACCAGGGATCTTTAATGTTGATAAAAATATCCTTGAAGGCAATGCCCCTTTCGGTAGCGTCGAGCTGAAGCACGGCCGAGGCAAGGCCTTCCTCATACGTAAGCTTGAAGCGGCCGCGGCGCACGCCGATGCGGCTGTAGCCGCCTCCGTCGTACAGGTTTTCGTTAAAGCTGTCGCCCACCTTCATGTTGGTAACCAGCGCGGCGTGTGGCTGCGCATGCTGCCACTGCGCCTGAATGTAGCCCGACACCTTAAACTTTTCGAGCAGCTTCGTCCGCCTGTCCAAATCCTTTACTTGCTGTTCCAGCTTTTCAACCTGCGTTGGCTCCGGCTCCTGCGCCACGGCGGGAGCTCCCAAGGCCAGCAGTAATGCCAATCCTGCACATTTTTTTTTCATCCGAGTTTTTGTTTTTAGTGGTTACGCCGGCAAAAGTATAGACTGCGTATATTAAGGGTATTACACGCCCACTAAAGTCTCGTTAAGATTTTGTTACAAAATGGTTACCCTACTCTTACTCAAATGCGTAACACATTCGTAACATCATTGTAACCTATATTTCAAACCGTTGTTACGCTCCGGTAACAAGCCTGCCATACTTTTGTAGCGCAATAAAAAACAAGCGGCGTGAAGAAATTTTTAGAAAAAATAGCGGAGGGGATGCTGAAGCTGAGCGGCGGGATAAGCAGCCTGATTATCCTGCTCATCATCGTCTTTCTGTTTCGGGAGGCCGGCGGCCTGTTCCGCAGCCCCGAGGTGGAGGAGGGCTACGTGCTGGCGGTAAACGCAAGCAACCCCGTTAAGTCGCTTTCATCATTCGAAATCAAAGAAATTTTTGATCACAACATCGATAGCTGGAGCCAGGTGGGCGGCGAGGAGCTGGAGATTGAGGTTTTCAGAATCGACGACATTACCGGCTACTACACCGACGAGGAGCTGGGCGAGGACTACGGCCTGGTGCCCCAACGGCTGAGCGAGCTCGTGGCCGCGCACCCGGGCATGATTGCCTTCTTCTCCAAGCGCTACCTCAACGACGATTTTGCAGGAAAAATTTTACCCGATAAAAACATAAATTTTGCGGAAGTTTTTGCGGGAAAGGAGTGGTACCCCACCTCGACTCCGGCAGCGCAATTCGGCCTGCTGCCGCTCATCTTAGGCACGCTGTGGGTAAGCCTTGCCGCCATACTGCTGGCTCTGCCGCTGGGCATATCCGTGGCCATTTACATGGCCGAAATTGCCAGCGCCAAAACGCGCGCGCTGCTCAAGCCGCTCATCGAGCTGCTGGCCGGAATTCCCTCCGTGGTGTACGGATTTTTCGGCCTGGTGGTGATTGTGCCGCTCATTCAGCAAACCTTCAACCTGCCCGTTGGCGAGACGGCCTTGGCCGGAAGCATTGTGCTGGCAATTATGGCCTTGCCAACCATCATTACCGTTTCGGAGGACGCCATACGCACCACGCCGCGCACCATGAAGGAGGCCAGCCTGGCGCTGGGCGCAAGCCACGCGCAAACCATTTTCAGGGTGGTAATTCCCTTTGCAAAATCGGGTATCATCTCCGCCGCCGTTTTGGGCATTGGCCGCGCCATTGGCGAAACCATGGCCGTACTCATGGTAACGGGCAACGCGGCGCTCATTCCGCACACGCTGCTTGAGCCCGTGCGCACCATTCCCGCCACCATTGCCGCCGAGCTGGGCGAAGCGCCGGCCGGCAGCGCGCACTACCAGGCGCTGTTTTTGCTGGGCTGCATTTTGTTTGTTATCACACTAATTATAAGCATTGTTGTAGAACGATTCTCGATGCAAAGGCACCGATAAGGCATAAAGCTGTCATCCCGTGCTTGACACGGGATCTCCCAACTAAAAACTACACTTTTTGTATAAGATTGCGGGGCAGGCCCGCAATGACAAAAGACCAAGCAAAACTTAAAGCAATGTCACAATCTATAAATAAAAAGCAGCTCCGGCAGAGCATTCTGTTCACCACCTTTAAGGGGCTGAGCCTTGTGGTGGTGGGCATTCTGTTCGTCATTCTCGGCTTCATCCTTGTCAAGGGCATTGGCGTTATATCGTGGGATTTTCTTAGCAAGGCGCCCGAGGACGGGATGACCAAGGGCGGCATCCTGCCGGCCATTGTCGGCACGCTGTGCTTGGTGGCAGGCAGCGCCATTGTTAGCTTTCCCATCGGCGTAATGTCGGGGATTTACATGCACGAGTACGCCAAAAACGGAGCCCTTGTACGCTTTATCCGCATCATGACCAACAACCTGAGCGGCGTTCCCTCCATTGTTTTCGGGCTGTTCGGCATGTCGCTTTTTGTCAACACTCTTGGCTTTGGCGACTCCATTATTGCCGGCTCGCTTACGCTGGCGCTGCTGGCCCTGCCCATTATTATCCGCACCACCGAGGAGGCCCTCAAAAGCATCGACAACTCGTTTCGCCACGCCAGCCTTGCGCTGGGCGCCAGTAAGCTGGCCACCATACGGCGCGTAATTTTACCCATTGCGTTCCCCAACATTATTACGGGCTTGATTTTATCCATCGGCCGCGTGTCGGGCGAAACGGCGCCCATACTGTTTACCGTGGCGGCCTACTTTTTGCCGAAGCTGCCCACCAGCATTTTCGACCAGGTAATGGCGCTGCCCTACCACCTGTACGTAATTTCAACCAGCGGAACCAACATTGAAGCCTCGCGCGCCATGGCCTACGGCACCGCGCTGGTGCTCATTGTCATGGTGCTGATCATTAACCTTTTGGCAAACGGAATACGGAGCAGAATGAGCAAGAAAAATAAGATTAGCTAATGTCATCCCGAACTCGATTCGGGATCTCCAAACAGGAGATTGCGGATCAAGTCCGCAATGACAGCAAAATAACTTAAGTTATGATAGAAGCAAAAAACATCAACTTTTACTACGGATCGTTTCACGCGCTGAAAAACATCAGCATGAGCATAACCGAGCACACCTCTACGGCCTTAATCGGCCCGTCGGGCTGCGGGAAATCAACCTTTTTGAGGCTGTTCAACCGCATGAACGACCTTATTCCCCACATCAAGCTGGAGGGGGAAATTTTGGTGGACGGCCAGAATATCTACGACCGCAAGGTGCAGGTGGACGAGCTGCGCAAAAACGTGGGCATGGTTTTCCAAAAGCCCAACCCGTTTCCAAAGTCCATTTTTGAAAACGTGGCCTACGGCCTGCGCGTAAACGGCACAACGGACAAGCTGCTCATTGCCGAGCGCGTGGAGCAGTCGCTCATGAGCGCCGCGCTGTGGGATGAGGTAAAGGACAAGCTGAAGAAGTCGGCCTTTGAGCTCTCCGGCGGGCAGCAGCAGCGCCTGTGCATTGCGCGCGCGCTGGCCATCTCGCCCTCCATACTGCTCATGGACGAGCCCGCCTCGGCGCTCGACCCCATATCGACCGGAAAAATAGAGGAGCTGATTTTTGAGCTGAAAAAAAGCTACACCATCATCATCGTAACGCACAACATGCAGCAGGCGGCCCGCGTAAGCGATTGTACCGGATACTTCTACATGGGCGAGCTGGTTGAATTCGGCAACACCCGAAAAATATTTACCAACCCCGAAAAAGCATCGACGCAGAACTACATTACGGGAAGGTTTGGGTAGGAGAAACGAAGTCTAAGAAGTTTAGGAAGTTTAGGATGCTTGAGAATGTAAAAACAATACGCACCCACTCCTAATCTTCTTCAACCTTCTAACATTCTTTGTCTTCTTAAAATTCTTAAAATTCACAGCATGAAACCAATAGAAAGAGACCTCCAGGCCATCCGCAAGGAGCTGAACGAAATGTGGAACCTTGTAAACTCCCAGCTGGAGGTTGCGGGCGAAGCCTTCCTCGCGCGCGACAGCGAGGCGGCCACCAAGGTCCTGCTGCGCGAAAAACGCGTCAACGCCTACGAGCTGAAGCTGGACAGCGACTGCGAGGATGCCATTGCCCTGTACGCACCGGTGGCCATCGACCTGCGCTTTATTTTGGCGGTCATGAAAATCAACACCACCCTTGAGCGCATTGCCGACTTTGCCGAGGGTATTGCCCGCTTCGTCATTGCCTTTCCCTCGCTCAACCTCGAGGGGGACTTGCTGGCGAAGTTGCGCATGGAGCAAATGCTGAAGGAGATAAAAAGCATGCTCAAACTGGGGCAAAATGCGTTCATTAACGAAAACTCCACCGAGGCGGCGCAAATATTTGCCAAGGACGCGCTGGTGGACGAAATCAACAACGACGCGCCCAAAATTATTGCCGACTACCTCGAAAAAAATAGCGACAGAACCCTTTCGTGCCTCAACCTGATTGGCGTGGTACGTAAAATGGAGCGCATTGGCGACCACTGCAACAACATTGCCGAGGAGGTTATTTTTTACCTCGACGCCAAGGTGCTCAAGCACCAAAAAAGTAAAAACGGCCACGAGGAACAGGAGAAAAAAGCTTAACTTTACATGGGATTGTGCGAGGGCTTATCCTCCGCTGGCGGAGGATAAGCCCTCGCACAAAGCCATTACGTTTTCTATAAAATAAAATCCAAATGAACAAGCAGCGCATACTCGTTGTTGACGACGAAGAGGATATTTGCGAAATTCTGCAATTCAACCTGGTCAACGATGGCTACGAGGTAGAGGTGGCGCACTCCTCGGAGGAGGCGCTCGAAAAAAATATCGCCTCGTACGACCTGCTGCTGCTCGATGTGATGATGGGCGAAATGTCGGGCTTCAAGCTGGCGGCCTTGCTGCGTAAGCAAAAAAGTACGGAGCATACCCCCATCATTTTTCTTACCGCCAAGGATACCGAAAACGACATTATTACGGGCTTCAGCCTCGGCGCCGATGACTACATTTCTAAGCCCTTTTCCATTCGCCAGGTGCAGGCGCGCGTGGCCGCCGTGCTCAAGCGCACGGGCGGCAAAGAGGTTGCCGATGGTAACAGCAAGCTGCAATTTCAGGACTTGCTGCTTGACATCGAAAAGAAAAAGGTTACCGTAGCCGGCCGGGAGGTGGAGCTGACAAAAAAGGAGCTCGAAATTCTGCGGCTGCTGCTCGCCCATCCGGGAAAAGTTTTTTCGCGCGAGGATATTTTGTCCCGCATCTGGGAGGACGATGTCTGCGTGGTTGACCGCACCATTGACGTAAACATTACCCGCCTGCGCAAAAAGCTGGGCAGCTACGGACGGCACATTACCACCCGCACCGGATACGGGTATTGTTTTGATTGTTAAATATATACAAAAAATTGTCGTTGCGGGCTTGACCCGCAATCTCATAATCAAAATGAGATTGCTTCGTCGTCCCTCCTCGCAATGGCGCGGCAGGAGATTGCGGATCAAGTCCGCAATGACAGACCAAGTGAAAAACTTCACACAAAAGAACACGAGCAACCATGAAATCCCTCCCCTTTCACAAGCGCCTTTTCATTACCACCTACATGCTGGTGGTGGCCATCATACTTGCCTTTACCGTGTACATCTACAGCCACGAGAAAACGCTGCGCAAGGAGTCGCTGCAGGCGCTGCTGCTCTCGTACGCCGACGAGCTATCGCTGCACATTGAGCAGGAGGGCCTAAGCTACGAAATGGTTAAAAAGTTCGAGGGTTTTTCGCCCGACGGCGACCTGCGCATTACCGTGCTCAACAAGAGTGGCGACGTGCTATACGACTCCCAAACCCTACGCCCCGATACGCTGCAAAACCACTACAGCCGCCCCGAGGTCAAGGCGCTCGATGAGCGGCAAACCTCATACGCCATCCGCTACTCCGACAGCATGGATAAAAACTTTTTTTACGCCGCCAAAAACTTCCCCGATTACATTATCCGCTGCGCGCTGCCCTACACCTCCACCGTTACCTTTTTAAGCGTAAAAAAAGGCTTTGTTTGGATTGTGCTGATTATCCTGCTGCTGTCCACCGCCATACTTTACCGGCTCACGCATAAGCTGGGCAAGAGCATCGCGCTGCTGCGCCAGTTTGCCTCGCGCGCTCAGAATTTGCAGTCGGTGGATACGCGCATGCTGTTCCCCGAAAACGACTTGGGCGCCATCTCAAAAATCATTGTGGACATTTACGCGCAACTCAACCACGCCAACAAGGAGCTGAGCCGCGAGCGCGAAAAGCTGCTTGAGCACATACAGCTGAGCAACGAAGGCATCGCCATTTTCTCGCGGGAGAAAAAAGAAATTCTTACCAACAAGCTCTTCATTCAGTACGCCGGATTGATTTCGGACAGCGCGCTTTCATCGTCCGACGAAATTCTGCAAACGCCCGAGTTTACTCCGCTGGCCTCGTTTATTGCCCGGCGGATGAAGGAAAAAATTTCGGACGACGGCCGGAAGGAGTCGCTGGTTATTACCAAAAACGGGAAAATTTTCAAGGTGGAGTGCGTCGTTTTTCAGGACAAAAGCTTTGAAATTCTCATCAGCGATATAACCAAACTGGAGGAGGAAAACCGCGTAAAGCGCCAGCTGACGCAGAACGTGGCGCATGAGCTCAAAACGCCCGTGAGCAGCATACAGGGCTACATGGAGACCATTATCAACACGCCGGACCTGAGCGATGAAAAGAAAAACCAGTTCATTGCCCGCTGCTACTCGCAGGCGGTGCGCCTGGCCGACTTGCTGCGCGACATCTCGCAGCTCAACCGCCTCGACGAGGCAAGCCAGCTGTTCGAGCAGCAAACGGTAGCCGTTGCAGAGGTGGTGCACAACATTGTGCACGAGCTGCAGGACGAGCTGGACGAGCACAGCATTACCACGCGCATCAGCATCGATAGCAAGGTGAAAATTCAGGGCAACGCCTCGCTGGTGTACTCCATATTCCGCAACCTAATGGACAACAGCATTTCCTACGCCGGCGACGGCGTGCGCATCAGCATATCGTGCTACCGCACCGACGAAAGCTACTACTACTTTTCCTACTCCGACACCGGCGTGGGCGTTGCCGAGGAGCACCTCAACCGCCTGTTCGAGCGCTTTTACCGCATCGACAGCGGCCGCAGCCGCAAGCTCGGCGGCACGGGCCTGGGGCTTGCCATTGTCAAGAACGCCGTGCTGTACCACCGGGGCACCATTTCCGCCAAAAATATGCTGACCGGCGGCTTGGAGTTTTTGTTCAACCTGAAAAAGGGTTAGCACATTATATAAAGTCTAATATATTTTTACAATATAAATAATAATTGTATCTTTGCATCAAAAAAAAGCGATGTCAAAAGAACGGTTATCGGTACAAGGCTCCTTGTCGAGCATCAAATCCCAGCTTCGCAAGGACGAAAAAT
>JAVBPG010000016.1:0-67629 GCA_031549685.1 Bacteroidales bacterium
AGGATTAACATGATTGACATGAAAAATCCTGCAAATCTTGTTAACCGTTAGCTCGGCGAGGCCAATCCTGTCTAAAACTATATTTTGTTAACAATGCTGTTTTTCTTTATCAGCAAAGGTATGATTTAAAACCGGCTGAACAGCAAATGGTAGCCGGCAGGTAAAACGGCGGTACCCGCGGAGCGCTCCTTCAACATGCCCGCCCGCATCATTCAACGCTTGGGTGTACTTCCTCCGGCTTCCCGCGCTCCTTCTGGTAGGTTATTGTTCTATAAAGGCTTACCGCGTTGGAGAAGCCGGCCCAAAACGCCAGCTCGGCGTTGGAGTACGACTTATTCTTTTCATCGGCCCGAAGGCGCTCGTACTCCTTGAGGCGGTACGCATTGATAAACCGGCAGAAGTTCATGCCGTAGGTCTCGTTGATGAAGGCCGACAGGTAGGCCCGGTTGGTACCCAGGGGAGCCACCAAATCCGTGATGCGCAGGTCGGGCTTCAGGTACAGGCGGTTCTTGTCGATATACGCCTCCAGCTGCTGCCGGAAGGCATCGGCCGGCGCCACGGGCAGCACCTTCGCTCCCGCCCCGCCATTGCCCCCGCGCTCCTCCTCCGTTCCCTGCCCTTCGGCCACCGCCTCCTCGGCGCAGGCCGCCGGCTGGGGTTTACGGCCGTTGGCCACCAGCTCAAAGTTGCCGTTCAGGATGTTGTAGGCCATCAGGGTCATTTGCCACATCAGCAAGGCGATAAGCAGGATAATCAGGGGGCTGGTCATGAGGCCGGACTTCCCGCCGTATAGGCTGATACCCATGGTAATGATGATTTGTATGCCGAAAATAACTACCAGTATCAGCAGCCAGCGCAGCGAGATTCGGTATTCGTCCGACGAGTAGTTGCCGGCCTCCCTTTGGTAGCGGCGGATGCGCACAACGCTCGGCACGGCGTAGGCCAGGATAAGAACCATCCGTAAGAAAGCAGCATAGTAGAATAAGTCGGGAAGCAGCAGGTGCGTATCCGTATTTCCGGGCTGCGGTACTAATGACATCAAATTGCCCCAATGGGGAAGCGACCATAGCAAAGCAACCGTAAACACCAAGGCCGGCAGCAGGTAGTGCCACTTCGGGAAGCGCTCGTCCGGGCGCAGGCGCGTCAACCGGCAAACCAGGTGGTAAAACAACACCGGCAGCAGGGCTACGCAGAGAAACAGCAGGGAGACAAGCGGCGTCCACAGGAAATTTAGATGGTGTAATAAATTAATGAACAGCCAGATTACAGCAACCGTAAGCAGCGCAAAAATAGGTATAATGCGCACGCTCAGGGGCACATTGGTTTGCCGGAACAGGTAGATAAGCAGAAGCGTAGCGTAGGTAAGGGCTACAAAAAAGGGCATCCACCAGAGGCCCGTGTAAAAGAAGTTGAGGGTTTCCATTCAACAAATTTACATTTTTTTAGGCTTCACTCCTGTTTTTCCTCCACTTTTTTCAGCCTTTTTATCATAAAAAAATAAAAAACAACTTGCTGATATTGAGATTTTTAGATAACTTGCAACAAGTTTTCAGACAAATTGTTACGCAGCATACAAATCGTTACAGCAGATTTATACGCATTGTAATGCCCTGGGCAAAACAAATGAATACTTTTGAACCCGTTTTTAGGAAAACAGATAAAGCTTAGCGCCTTTGAACCTTCGTGGCAAAAGAAAATAAATGTCCAATTATAAAAAAGTAAAAAAGATGAAAACAGTAAAAAATCTAAAGACCGTAGCCGTGCTGCTGGCAATAGCCACAACAGCTACACTGGTATCCTGCAACTCGCCGCAGGACAAACAAGCCATTCAATCTGCCGGCGCCGATAAGGTTCAGGAACAAATGCTGCATGGTCGTGCCATGGAAGCCGTGGTGTGGGGTATGCCGGCAGTAAACTACGACCGCATGTACCAGGCATTCCTGAAAGCCGGGGCTAAGGACAACCAGCTGGTGCATTGGTCGCGCCCGTCCGACTGGAAAAACCAGCTGCTGACGCCCAATACCGATGCCATTTACTTCATGCCTTTCTTCAACACAAAGGAAGCAGGTCCCGTGGTGCTTGAAATCCCGGCAGCCACCGGCGGCACCATCGTAGGTTCCATCATGGATTGCTGGCAGAAAGCCCTCGAAGACGTAGGTCCTGCCGGGGTCGATGCCGGTAAAGGCGGCAAATACCTCATCCTGCCCCCGGGCTACAAGGAAAAAATTCCTGCAGGATACATCGCTCTACCTTCCGACAACTACAAAGGCTATGCCCTGCTGCGTTCCATCCCGGGCACCAACAGCGAAGCCGATGTTGCCAAAGCCGTGGCTTATGCCAAGCAGATTAAGCTCTACCCCTTGAAAGCGTCCGGCAGCCAAACCGTATTTGTGGATGTTACCAACGACGTTTTTGACGCCACCATTCCCTACGACCTGGAATTCTTCCGTTCGCTCGACCGCATTGTGCAAAGCGAACCCTGGCTCAGCCGCGACCGCGCCATGATAGACCTGCTCAAGACTGTCGGCATTGAGAAAGGAAAAACCTTTGCGCCTTCGGCAGAAAAAGAAAAGCTGCTGCTGGCAGCCCTGTCCGACGGTCACCAGTGGATTGATAAATTATATGAAGCCATTCCGCGCTACTACGAAGGCACACAATGGTTCCTGCCTGCCAGCCACGAGCTGTTCCAGTCGTGGAGCAACGGCTTTACCACCGAAAACAGCTACCCGGTGGATGAGCGCGGCGTGAATTACTACTGGGGATTCAGCAGCCTGCGGCGTACCGGCGCCGGACAGCACCAGCTTTATATATTTGCCGCACTCGGTAAGGACGGGAAACCGCTCGACGGCGCCAAAACCTATAAGCTGCATGTGCCGGCAAACGTGCCCGTATCGCAATACTGGTCGGTAACGGCATACGACCGTAGTACCCATGCCCTTATCCGCGACGTGACCGCATCCAACCGCTCATCCCTGTCCACCGGCTTGGCAAAGAACGCCGACGGTTCGGTGGACTTGTACCTCGCCCCCAAAGCCCCTGCCGGCAAAGAGTCGAACTGGATACCTACCCGGGAAGGCGTAAACACGGAAATCATCCTGCGCTTCTTCGGTGTGGAAAAACCCATTATCGATAAAACATGGAAGATAGGCGATTTTGAGGAAGTGAAGTAAAAGCATATAGCCACTAAGGCACCAAGGCACGAAGAGAAATACTAAAAGAAAAAAATTTAGAGTCTTCGAGCCTTCGTGGCGAAAGAAAATAAATAAATGTTCAATTATAAAAAGTAAAAAAATGAAAACAAGAATCAAATTTTCAGCCATTCTACTGGCGCTTGTTTGCAGCCTGCCGATGTATGCGCAAACAAATTCCCAAAAGCTGACCCCCGACCAGGCTCGGGAAGAGCAGGCGTATGCCACCGCCATCCAGGCCTGCCTGTGGGGCGAACCCTTCCGCATGTTTGCCAAGTATGCACCCATAGCGGTCAAAGGCAACTCGATGGGGATAAACTACTACGTGAAACACACGAAGCTAAAAACCGCCGAAGACCGCTTTGTGGTAACCCCCAACAACGTGACCATCGACGCCTATACTTACACCGATCTGACCAAAGAACCGGTAGTGATTTTCGTTCCGGCATCGACCGAGAAACGCTGGTATGTGGTGCAAATCGGCGACACTTACGACGAAGTAGTATATAATGTAGGCGGGGTCAAGGGACCGCAGCCGGGCACCTATATTGTTACCGGTCCCGACTACCAGGGACCCGTTCCGGGCGATATGATGCAGATTAAAAGCCGTACCAACCTGGGCATGTCTGCCGTGCGTATCTTCACTTCCGGGGGCGACGACCTGGCAAAGGCTGTCGAATTCCAAAAAGGATTTATGCTGATGCCCCTGTCGCAATACCTCAACCAAGGCATCGGCTCAGGGAAACCGTCCGTAACTTCTGCCTTTGCCACCTACAAAAGCACCGCGCCCGAAGAACTGCAAGCGCTTGACATGATCGGGTTCTGGATGTCGCAGGCGCTTCCTGCCTCTGCCGACCAAAACGATCCCCTGGTAGCCTCGTTCCATGCCATTGGCATGAGTGTGGCTAACGGCTTTCAATGGCAGTCGCTCGATGCACCTACCCGTCGCGGCGTGGTGCGCGGCATCAAGGCTGCCAGCGATATGATAGACAACAAATGGGCAAACATTGGAACAACAGTAAACGGATGGAAATATACTTTCGCCGGCGGACGTTCGGGGCATGACCTGCTGTTGCGCGCCGCTTTGGCACGGGGCGTAACCGGAGCCGAACTGTCCACCGAAGTCATTTACCCCAATACTACCGTCGATGCCGACGGCAACAAGCTCGACGGCGCCAGCAAGTACGTGCTTCACCTGGACAAGGACCAAATTCCGCCCGTGAGCGTATTTTGGAACCTGAACCTCTTCGGCGACGACATGTTTTTTGTGGAAAATGATATGAAGCGCTACAGCATCGGCAGCACCACCCCGGGACTGAAGTACAACAAAGACGGCTCGGTGGATCTTTACATCCAAAACGAAAACCCGGGCAAAGACAAGCAGTCCAACTGGCTACCGGCGCCCAAGGGCAGCTTCAACCTCACCATGCGCCTCTACGGTGCCGAATCGCCGATCCTGAACGGTAGCTACCACCTGCCGGGCGTGAAAAAGGTGAAGTAGCATTGCGCCGCTTACCTGTAATGGTACTTAGCGCCTCCGAAAGTCTTTGTGGTTGTTTTTTACTGTTTCCACAAAGGCCCGGGGCGCTAAGTTTTTATATCTACATACTGCCTGTTTGCTTTGATCCTTTGCAGCTTGGTGGCTGGTTTATTTTTACCACCAAGGTACGAAGGAAACAAGAGGTATAGAACACTAAAATTATTTTACCTTTGCTTATACACAAAAAGCCTCTGATAGGAAAATGAGGAACCCATCATAAAAATAAGTATAATCATGGGAAAAGAAAATGCGATAAAAGTTTTTGAAAACAGAAAAATCCGTTCTGCCTGGAATGAAGAGGAAGAAGAATGGTATTTCTCTATAGTTGATGTCATTGACGCACTTACGGAGAGTATTAACCCTACGGATTATTTGAAAAAATTAAGAAAGCGTGACTCTTTGCTCGGGGACTACATAGGGACAAATTGTCCCCAGGTAGCCATGGCTACGGAAACCGGAAAGCAACGAAAGACCTTAGCAGCCAACACCGAACAGGTATTCCGTATTATTCAATCAATCCCTTCAAAGAAGGCGGAACCGTTCAAGTTATGGCTGGCCGAAGTCGCGAAGCAACGGCTCGATCAGCTGCAAGATCCGGAGCTTTCCATTGAGCAGGCAATGACCGATTATAAACGTTTGGGATATTCCGATAGCTGGATTAACCAACGCCTAAAAAGTATTGAGATTCGCAAAGATTTAACTGACGAATGGAAGCGGCTTGGTTTGCAGGAAGGCATGGAATTCGCAGCGCTGACGGATATTATTTATAAAACATGGGCCGGTAAAACTGCTAAAGAGTACAAGAGATTCAAAGGCTTGAAAAAAGAAAACCTTCGCGATAACATGACGAATAAGGAATTGGTGCTGAATATGCTGGCCGAATTATCGACTAAAGAAATTTCGGAAGCCACTAATCCCGAAGTATTTCCCGAGCATGAAAATGTGGCAAGGCGTGGCGGTAAAATAGCCAAGGAAGCCCGTTTGAAGTTGGAAGCCGAAACAGGAAAGGAAGTCGTAAGCCCGCTTAATGCAAAAAGTTTGTTCTCTATCAAGAATAGAAGTGATGACGAAGGGAAAAATGATGCCAGTTTAGTGGACAAGTAGTCAAAAAACACTTCGCACCTTCGAGGCAAAAGAAATGTAACCACGAAGGCGCTAAGTTTTTTATCCGAAGGCCGCGGCAGCTCAGCTGCTCATTACAATCATGGCCACGCCCGCCAGCATGCCACACAGGATAAGGAATTTACGCCACACGTGCTGCTCCTTGAGAAATATGGCACCCACAAGGAATGGCACAACGACACTACAACGCCTTAAGGCCGAAACTATGGCCACCAGCGATTCGGGCTCGGCAAGCGCGTAGAAGTAAACAAAATCGGCAAAGCCAAGCGTAATGCCGATGAGGGGAATTGTCCAGCGGAAAACAAACCTGTTTTCGCGCCGTGCGGGCCACCACTTAACCAGCAAAAACGGCAGCAGCACCACCGGAATGTATATGCTGAACCAGGCCTGCATGGTGTTTTTGGGAAGGCCCAAATGTCCTAGCAAATACTTATCGTACAATCCGCTAACGGCTGCAAAGAAGGTTCCGGCGTAGAGGCAAATCATCCACTTATTGCGCAGGAACGAGATATTTTCGAGTTTGCCCGCCTGCGAAAAAAACCAGAAGAAAATTACCGTAACTGCTACGCCCAGCCACTGCATGCCATTAAGCGTTTCACCCAAAAGCGTAACCGCACCCAGCAACGTAAGTAAGGGCGACATAGCCCGAATAGGCGACACAATAGTTATTGGCAGGTAGCGCATGGCGTAGTACGACAGTATCCACGAGGCCGATACAATGACGGACTTGATGAAGGTAAGCCCGTGCTGCTGCCAGGTCATGTGCGGCATGTACAGCAGCGGAACGGCGTCGGGCTTAACCTCCGATATTATAAGAAAAGGGATGAACACCAGCGCGCCGAAAACGGCCGCCATAAACAGCACCGGCAGCACGGCGTTGCCCCGCAGCGAAAGTTTTTTAAACACATCGTAGCAGCCGAGCAGCAGGGCGGATAGGAGGGATAGGGAGAGCCACATTTTTTCAAGTACCAGTTACCAGGTACCAGCTAGCATTTAGCAAGTAGCAGGTACCAATTTACCAATTTAAGGGCGCAAAGGTACAAACAATTTGAGAACTTTATGGAGGTAAAAATGCAGCATGTAAGCATCGCGCTCAGCGACCATAATATAAAGACGACCCGCTCTCCTCGCAAACGTAGGAGTAATATCCTGTCTAAAGAAAACCAAGCTTTCGGGAGTCAACGAGAAATATTTTTGGTAATACGGCTACGGATAGCCTTGATTTATCCAAAACTCACAACTTATTGACGCATCATAATTAAACCTTTTCTATCTTTGAAAGTCTATTACACTGAACCCATTTACAAAACTTTCAAATTTTCAATTTTTAATTCCTAATTTTTAATTAAGTAAGTATGCTTACCAACCTTTTTCGCACCACCAGAACAACGCTGCTGCTGCTCGCCATGCTATGCGCAGGCGTAAATGCAAATGCGCAACAACCCGAGGCGGGTCAGATTCCGCCACACCCAATACGCCTGCCCGAGGGCGCTATTCCCGCATTTCCCGGCGCGTGGGGCGCGGGCATGTTTACCACCGGCGGACGCGGCGGCAAGGTAATTGCCGTTACCAACTTAGATGACAGCGGCCCCGGCAGCTTGCGCGCCGCGCTTGAGGCGGAGGGCCCGCGCATAGTAATTTTCCGCGTTGCCGGCACCATCAAGGTTAACAAGGACCTCAACATCAAAAATCCCGACATTACCATCGCAGGTCAGTCCGCCCCCGGCGACGGCATTTGCGTGGCTGGTACGCTCAACATCAACACGTACAACGTTATTATCCGACACCTGCGCGTGCGCCGCGGCGTACCCGAGGGCGGGCAGGGCGATGACAACATCGGCGGCAACCCCGACCATGATATCATTATTGACCACTGCTCCACCAGCTGGGGCATGGACGAAAATATTTCGCTCTACCGGCACATGCGGCCCTCGCTCGACGGAACGACCCAAATTAAAGATCCGGCAAAAAATATTACCATTCAGTGGTCAATATCCAGCGAGGCGCTCGACGCCCGCGGCCACGCCTTTGGCGGCACCTGGGGCGGAAATCCGTCAACCTTTCACCACAACCTTTTTGCCTGCAACACCGCCCGCAACCCATCCATCGGCATGTCGGGCCCGTTTGACTACCGCAACAACGTGGTGTTCAACTGGCGCCACCGCACCATGGACGGCGGCGACGAGACATCGCTCATCAACGTTATCAACAACTACTACAAGCCCGGCCCTGCTACCAACGAAAATATGCGCGCCGTATTCGCCCGCATTGAGCAGCGCAACATGTACTCGCCCGGCAGCGCGTGGGCCGAGGGAGATTGGTACCCCAAGGCCGAAAAGCGTCCGGGTAAATGGTACGTTGCCGGCAACATTATGGATGGCAACCAGGAGGTTACCAACAACAACTGGGCCGGCATGCGCGGCCCCGAGAACCTGGCTCGCGTGAATACGCCCTTCGAGGGTTGGCCGGTGGCGCCGTTTGAAACCGCCGCCGCGGCGTATGAATCCGTGCTGGCCAAGGCCGGCGCCACGCTGCCCAAGCGCGATGCGGTGGATAAGCGCGTAACGGAAATGGTGCGCAGCGGAAAGTCGATGACCGCAACGGGCATCCTCAAGGATATCTCCGAGGTGGGCGGCTACCCCAACCTGACCTTTGACCCGAAGCAAGTCCCCGTTGACACCGACGGCGACGGCATGCCCGATGCGTGGGAGGTGCTGTACAAGCTCGACCCGAAAAATCCGGCCGACGGCGCCATTGACTCCGACGGCGACGGCTACACCAACGTGGAGGAGTACCTCAACGGCACCAACCCGCAGGAAAAAATCAACTACCGCAACCTCGGCAACAACGTCGATAAAATCAGCTAACTGCGCTGATGCTATCGGGATAAAGTAAAAAATCCTTCCGCATTCACGTGAATACGGAAGGATTTTTGTTTTAATGAAGGTTTGCGTTTGCAAGGAGATTGGCTTCGCCGAGCTAAAGGTTCCTCATTTCGAACGTAGCGAAGCGAAGAGAGAAAACTCCCACTTATAAATGCTGTATAAAAACCAAACTTTCCGCAATAGCTATGCAATCCCTTTCCCAAAAAACGTTTGCGCGCACAGCCTTGGCTGCCCAGGTACAGCAGCGTTTTTTTGCGGCGACGAAGCAAAAACAAGCTACGTTACTCATGCTTTTTTTACCTATATTTGTAGCGCTTTTGAAAAATCACTCTTAAACAAAATAAAAACATGAAAGACGCTATTGCAATCTTAACAGGCGGCGGCCCTGCACCCGGCATGAACACGGTAGTTGGCAGCGTGGCTAAGGTATTTTTGAACAACGGCTACCGCGTAATCGGTATGCACGGCGGCTACGGCAGCTTGTTCCAAAAAACGCCCCGCACGGTGGACATCGACTTCCAGTACGCCGACGACATTTTTAACCGCGGCGGTTCGGCCATTATCATGAGCCGCTACAAGCCCTCGCACGAAGATTTCGACCAGCGCTTCAACCTCGACTTTTTCAAGCAAAACAACGTTAAGCTGCTGGTTACCGTGGGTGGCGACGATACCGCCTCGACGGCCAACCGCGTGGCAAAGTTCCTGGCCGACAAGAAGTACCCCATTGCCAACATTCACGTTCCGAAAACCATTGACAACGACCTTCCGCTGCCCAACGGTACGCCTACCTTCGGCTACGAGAGCGCACGCGCCGAGGGCTCGAACATTGCCACCGTGGTGTACGAGGATGCCCGCACCAGCGAAAACTGGTTCATTGTAGCGGCTATGGGGCGCTCGGCCGGCCACCTTGCCTTTGGTATCGGCGCGGCCTGCCACTACCCCATGGCGGTTATCCCCGAAATGTTCAACAAGACTACTATTACCTGCGATAAGATTGTGAACCTCGTCATTTCGTCCATCATCAAGCGTAAGATTATGGGCGAAAACTACGGCGCAGCGGTAATTTCCGAGGGCGTTTTCCACGAGCTGAGCAACGAGGAGATTAAGAAATCGGGCGTGAACTTTTCGTACGACGACCACGGCCACCCCGAGCTGGGTAAGGTTTCGAAGGCGCATATTTTCTGCGAAATGATTGAAAAGAAAATCGCCGAAATTAAGTTGAAGGTAAAGACCCGTCCGGTGGAAATCGGCTACGAGGTGCGCTGCGACGTGCCCATTGCCTACGACCGCCAGTACTGCTCGCTGCTGGGCTTCGGCGTGTACGACCTATTTAAGGCCGGGCACACGGGCTGCATGGTGTACGTAAACAACTTCGGCGATGTGTCGCCGCTGTTCCTGCGCGACCTGCAAGATCCCAAAACAGGAAAAATTCCTCCCCGCCTGGTGGACATCAACGGCCACTACGTGCAGAGCGTAATCCGCAACATGATGCACTTCATTACGCCCGCCGATTATGAGGCTGCCAAGAAGTATGTTCCCAACCCCGAAGAATACGACTTCAAGAAAATTCTGGAGTGGGAGTAAGCCATACGCTATTTTGGAAAAATCGCTGCCAAAGGTTATCTTTGACAGCGATTTTTTTTCTATAAAAACAAGACACCATGACAAGCATTACCGGAAAAATACACTACATAGGCGTCAACGACCGCCGCAAGCAGCTGTTTGAGAACATGTGGCCCCTACCCTACGGCGTGGCGTACAACAGCTACCTGATAGCCGACGAAAAAACGGCGCTGGTGGACACCGTTGACCAAAGCATGCTAGGGCTTTTTTACGAAAAGCTGGAGGCCGTGCTGCAGGGTCGCCCGCTCGACTACCTCATCATTAACCACATGGAGCCCGACCACTCGGGGGCCATCAGCGCCCTGCTTTCCTGCTACCCCAAGCTGAAGATTGTGGGCAACGTGCACACGTTTAAAATTCTGAAAGCATACTTCGGCGAGCACCCGAACCTGATGGAAGTAACCGATGGCGCCCAGCTCGATTTGGGCTACCACCAGCTCAGCTTTTACCTCACGCCCTTTGTGCACTGGCCCGAAACCATGATGACCTTTGACAGCACCGACGGCGTGCTGTTTTCGGGCGATGCCTTCGGCGCATTCCGCACGCTGGACGGCGGTATTTTTGACGATGAAATAGATTTTGAGCGCGACTACTACGACGAGATGCTGCGCTACTACAGCAACATTGTGGGCAAGTACAGCAACATGGTACAGAAGGCTTTGGCCAAGCTAAGCAGCCTGCCTATAAAATGCATTTGCGCCACGCACGGCCCCATTTGGCGCAGCCGGCCGCAACGGGTAATTGAGCTGTACCACAGGTGGAGCAGCCACGAGGCCGACAAGGGCGTTGTCATTGCCTTTGCCTCCATGTACGGCAACAACGAGCAGGTGGCCGACCACATAGCGCGTAAGCTGGTGGAGAACGGCGTACGGAATGTGCACGTGTATGACGTTTCAAAAACGCACGTGTCGTACCTGATGAGCGAAATATGGAAGTACAAGGCGGTGCTCCTCGGCAGCTGCGCCTACAACGGCGACATGCACCCCATGATGGGGCAGCTGTGCCAGGAGCTGCTGCACGTAAACGTAAAAAATAAAATCCTGGGGCTCTTCGGTTCGTTCAGCTGGAGCGGTGGCGGCGTGCGCACGCTGCAGTCGGTGGCCGAGAAGCTGGCCTGGGAGCAGCCCGCCGAACCGGTGGAGGTACATGGCATACCCAACCTGGAGAAGCTGCAGGCCTGCGATATGCTTGCCGCTGCCATTGCGCAACGGTTGCAGCAGTAAGTGCTCTACCCCTCCAAGGGTTTGAAACCCTTGGAGGGGTATTAGCCGTCAGGGCTAATCCGCTGCCTACACGTACAGTTTCAGCGCATCGGCCACCACAAAGGTGCTGCCGCCAACGTAAATAAAATCGTTGACGGCGGCATTTTTTTTAGCCGCCTGCAAGGCCTGCTCCACCGTAAGGAATTCCTCGCCCTGCAAGCCTATAGCTCGGCACTTCTCGGCCAGCACACCGGCCGGCATGGCGCGCGGAATGGAGGCCTGCGTAAAGTAGTAACTGGCATTTTTGGGTAGCAGCGCTATGGCGCTATCAATGTCCTTATCGGCCACCATGCCGAAAACAATGCGTAAATGCTGATGCGAAAGCCGCTCCAGCTGCGCCATGGTTTGCGCCAGGCCGTGCGCGTTGTGCCCCGTATCGAGTACAACTGCAGGGTTACTTTCCACCATCTGCCAACGCCCACGCAGCCCCGTAATGGCCGCAGCGTGGCGCAGGCCGTCCTCCACATTTTTTTCGGAAAAAGAAACTACATTTCGCTGCCGCAAAACATCCAGCGCGGTCAGCACCGTGCAAAGATTTTTTTGCTGGTAGTCTCCATATAGGTCGAGCGCATACTTTTTGTCATTGCGGGTCCCGCAATGACAATTACAATCAGCAAAAATAATTTCCGAATTACACTCCGTCGCTTTACTTTCAAAAATATGCGCAACTTCGGATTGATACTCACCCACTATCACAGGCACGTTGGGTTTAATAATTCCGGCCTTTTCGGCGGCAATTTTTTCGAGCGTGTCGCCCAGCAAGTCCGTGTGGTCGAGGCCAATATTGGTAATGATGCTGAGCACGGGCGCAATGACGTTGGTGGAGTCCAGGCGACCGCCAAGGCCCACCTCCACCACCGCCACCTCCACCTTTTTTTGTGCAAAAAAATCGAAGGCCATCATCATCGTCAGCTCAAAGAACGAGGGGCGGATGCGCTCCACCGCCTCGCTGTTTTTCGCCACAAAGTCCACCACCTCCTGCTCCGAAATCATCTCGCCGTTCACCTTTATGCGCTCCCTGAAGTCGATCAGGTGGGGCGAGGTGTAAAGCCCCACGCGGTATCCGGCGGTTTGCAGCACGGCGGCCAGCATGTGCGAGGTGGAGCCTTTGCCGTTGGTTCCCGCCACGTGTATGCTCCTAAAGCTGCGGTGCCGGTGCCCGAAGTGCTCGTCTAAGCGCAGGGTATTGTCCAAGCCCGGCTTGTAGGCCTTTTTTCCAACATTTTGAAAATCGGGAGATTGCGAGTACAGGTAGGCTACGGTTTCGGGGTAAGTCATAGAAGTTAGGGATTAGGGGTTAGAAATTAGAGATTAAAGCCTATGTGGTTAATGCGTAGGGAGTGCCAGCCAGCCGTATTCCCCTAAGCTCCAATCCCTAATTTCTAATCCCTATTTCTAACACAAAGGTGAAAAAATTTTACCAGTTTTTTAAGCTCGGTGTGAAATAAAATGGCTACTTTTATCTAATTTTCAAACCGGCTAAAATAAATACACGATAGCTATGAAAAAGAATTCAACAAGCGCAAGCAAGCAACCCAAAACATTTGTGCTCGACACCAACGTGATACTGCACGACTACCGCTGCATATACAACTTTCAGGAAAATAATCTTGTCATCCCGATTGTGGTGCTGGAGGAGCTGGACAAGTTCAAAAAGGGCAACGAGCAAATCAACTTCAACGCCCGCGAGTTCGTGCGCATCCTCGACGATATTGCCGGCAACCAGGTGTTCAACGGCGGCGTGTCGCTGGGCAAGGATCTGGGCAGGCTGCGCATTGCCACCGGCAAGCCGTTTACGCAGGAAATGATGGACTCGTTTGACGAGGTTACGCCCGACCACCGCATACTGGCCGTGGCCTACGATGAAAAAAAGAACAGCCCCGACAGGGCCACCGTGCTCGTAAGCAAGGACATCAACCTGCGCATGAAGGCCAAATCGCTGGGCATCGACGCGCAGGACTACCTGTCGGACCAAATAAAGGATGTTGACCACATAAAAAAGGATACCGAGGTGGTAGAGGTCTCGGCAGACCAAATTGCGACGCTGTACGCCGGCAGCGAGGGCATTGACGCCGCGGCGCTGAAGCTGAAGCCGCACGCCAACCAAAACTTTTTGCTCAAGAGCAACGAGAGCAACGCGCTGGCCAGCTACGACAAGGCAAGCGACAAGCTGAAGCACGTGGACAAAGTTCGCGCCTACGGCATTGAGCCGCGCAACGCCGAGCAAACCTTTGCCATGAGCGCGCTGATGAACCCCGACATCAAGCTGGTTTCGCTGACCGGCATTGCCGGCACCGGAAAAACCCTGCTGGCGCTGGCAGCGGCGCTGGCGCAGGAGAACGACTACGACCAGATTCTGCTCTCGCGCCCCGTTATTCCGCTGCAAAACCAGGACATGGGATTCCTGCCCGGCGACATTAACGAGAAGCTGCAACCCTACATGCTGCCCCTGTTTGACAACCTGGCCGTAATAAAAAGCAAGCTGAAGCCAACCAGCAAGGAGGCGGTGCACATTGAGGACCTGCAGCGGCAAAACAAACTGATGATTACGCCACTGGCCTACATTCGCGGGCGCAGCCTGAGCAACACATTCTTTATTGTGGACGAGGCGCAGAACCTCACGCCGCACGAGGTAAAAACCATTGTAACCCGCGCCGGCGAAAACACCAAAATGATTTTCACGGGCGACATCCAGCAAATCGACTCGCCCTACTTAGACATGCACTCCAACGGCCTCACGCATCTGAGCGACAGGATGATTGGCGAGGAAATTTTTGCGCACGTAAACCTGGTAAAGGGCGAGCGAAGCGAGCTGGCCGAGCTGGCGGGGAATTTGTTGTAAGTTGTTTGAAATGGTTTAAAACGCTAACGCGCGTTGTTACGCTGAGCTTGCCGAAGCGTTCTAGTGAGGGATTTTAACCACCTCAAACGCGCAAAGCGCATCAAACAATTTTAAACGCGAAACATTAAACAATAGTATGCCTAAGAAAATAGTCATCGTCGGAGCGGGGTTTGCGGGGTTTACGCTGGCGCAAAAGCTGCGTAACACGCCCTACCACGTTACGCTGGTGGACAAAAATAACTACCACCAGTTTCCGCCGCTATTTTACCAGGTAGCCATGTCAGGCTTGGAGCCGAGCGCCATCTCGTTTCCGCTGCGCGCCGAGTTCAAAGGTGTCAAAAACTTCAACTTTTGCATGGCCGAGGTTACGGGGGTGAATGCTGCGCAAAACAAGATTTTAACAAGCATTGGCGAGCTTGGCTACGAATACCTGGTGCTGGCCGCCGGCGCCGACACCAACTACTTTGGCCTGCGCAATATTGAAAAGTACGCCTACCCCATGAAGTCGGTAAGCGAATCGCTGGCGCTGCGCAACCAGGTGCTGCAATGCTTTGAGCTGGCCACCACGTGCATCGACGAAGCGGAAAAGCAACGGCTGCTCAACTTTGTGGTGGTAGGTGGCGGCGCCACGGGAGTAGAGGTGGCGGGCTCGCTGGGCGAAATGAAAAAATTTATCGTACACCGCGAATACCCAGAGCTCGACCCCGGCAAGGTGCGCATTATGTTGCTTGAGCGCGCCGACAAGCTGCTGGGAGCCCTCAGCCCGCAGTCATCGGCCGACGCGATGCGCTCGCTCCGAAAGCTGGGCGTAGAAGCCATGCTGGGAGTGGGCGTGGAGGACTACGACGGCACATCGGTAAAGCTATCCAACGGCGCGCAGATAGAAAGCCGCACGCTCATTTGGGGCAGCGGCATTGTGGCCAACACCCTCGAGGGAATTCCCATCGAAGCGATAGGCCGCGGCAGGCGCATTCAGGTCGATGAGTTCAACCGCGTAAAGGGATTCGACAGCATTTTTGCCTTAGGCGACCAGTGCCTTCAGACCGAAAAGAAGTTTACTAACGGGCATCCGCAGGTAGCGCAGGTGGCCATACAGCAGGCAAGAAATTTGGCCTACAACTTTCAGCTGATGCTGCATCAAAAGCCGCTGCAGGCTTTCGGCTACAAGGACAAGGGAAGCATGGCCACCATCGGCCGCCACCTGGCGGTGGTGGACCTGAAGCACCTGCACTACAACGGATTTTTGGCGTGGGCTACCTGGCTCCTTGTGCACCTTGTGAGCCTTGTCGGGGTCAAAAACAAGTTCATGGTATTCTGGGATTGGATGTGGGAGTACTTTACCTACGACGCCTCGCTACGCATTATCATTAAACCAAAAGTGAAGAATAACGGCTAAAATTTGAAATCTGAAATCTGAAATATTATGAGCAAGAACCTTACCGCACTCCGCCAGTACATGCGCCAGCAGCGTATAGACGCTGTAGTTGTACCCACCAACGACCCGCACTTTAGCGAGTACGTAGCCGACCACTTTAAGTGCCGGCAGTGGCTAACCGGTTTTACCGGAAGCGCCGGAACCGCAGTAGTTACGCCCTACTCGGCGGCGCTGTACACCGACTCGCGCTACTTTTTGCAGGCCGAGCAGCAGCTGCAAAACTCAGGGTTTGAGCTGAAGAAAGAGGGATTGCCCGAAACCGAAAGCATTGCCGAGTACATAAAAAAATCCATAGGCAAGGGCACCGTGGGCGTTGACGGAAGGCTTTACTCCGTAACCGCATTCAACGCGCTAAAGCAGGAGCTGGAACCGCTTACGCTAAAATGCGTTGATGACCCGTTTGCTGAAATTTGGAGCAACCGCCCGTCGCTGCCCAACGGAAAAGCATTTCTGCTCGATGTAAAGCAAACCGGGCAAACCATAGTGGGCAAGCTGTGCGCCATACGCGCCACCATGAAGCCTGCCATAACGCAAGGCATCTACGTGGTTTCGGCCTTAGACGAGGTGGCGTGGCTGCTCAACCTGCGCGGCGGCGATGTGGCCTACACGCCGGTAGCCCTGGCCTACGCCATAGTTGACATGGACGATAAGCAAACCCACCTTTTTATCAACACGCAAAAGCTGGATAGCGAAGCAGTCGCTGAGCTCGAAAAACAAAAAATCAGGCTGCACGAATACCACGAATTTGAGAGCAAGTTGGAGTACATAGCGCTGGGATGCCAGGCCATAGTGAACCCCAACAAAACCAGCATCAACATACTGAAGATTCTTGAAAAGCACAGCGATAAAATTTTTACCGAAAGCAACCCGTTTGGGACTATTGCAGCGCTGAAAGCCGTCAAAAACAAGGTTGAAATTGAGGGTACGCGCCGCGCCATGGTAGCCGACGGCGTAGCGTGGGTGCGCTTTTGGAAGTGGCTGGAGGAGCACGTGGGCAGCGGCAGCATAACCGAAATCAACGCTGCCGAAAAGCTGCGCATACTGCGCGCACAGCATCCCGAGTTTGTGGAAGACAGCTTTGCTCCCATTGTAGGCTACAAGGCGCATGGCGCCATTGTGCACTACTCGGCCACGCACGAGAGCAACATCGCTTTGGGGCGCGAAACCTTTATCCTCATCGACACCGGGGCGCAGTACAGCTGCGGCACCACCGACATTACGCGAACGCTGCACCTGGGCACCCCCACCGAGGAGGAAAAAACCGACTACACGCTGGTGCTGAAGGGGCACCTGCAGCTGAGCGCAGCCAAGTTCCCGCAAGGCACGCGCGGCGCCCAGCTCGACATGCTGGCGCGCCAGCCTCTCATGCAGCGCCACATGACCTACCTGCACGGCACGGGACATGGCGTGGGGCACTTTCTGGGCGTACACGAGGGGCCGCAAAGCATACGGCTTAACGAAAACCCAACGCTGCTTGAGGCGGGCATGCTGACCTCGTGCGAACCCGGCGTGTACAAAACCGGAAGGTACGGCATACGCATTGAGAACATAGTGCTGACCGTCCCCGATGGCGAAAGCGAGTTTGGGAAATTCCTGCAGTTCGAGCCGGTTACCCTATGCCCGTTCGACACCAAGGCCGTTGACAGCAGGCTGCTCAACCCAACCGACATAGAACAAATAAACGAATACCACTCAAAAGTTTACGAGCTGTTAAGCCCGCTTTTGAGCGAGGAGGAGAAGGAGTTTTTGAAGCAAAAAACCCTGCCGCTCCTGTAAACTTTAGGCATTATAATATCACATTGCATTTTTCAATAAATGGGAACACTTAAGGAGCTTTTCTCAAGGTGGAATACTCAGCTGAAGGCGTGGGCAGCACCAAAGTTTGCGCAGCTACGCGAGGTTGCCAGCCTGAAGGACGACGTAGATATTCCAAGCACCATAGACAACATTAAGAAAAACGTGGAGTTCAAGGGCACCAACCTGTGGGTGCTCATCTTTGCCATTGCCATTGCCTCCTTGGGGTTAAATGTCAACTCCACGGCCGTAATTATCGGGGCCATGCTCATTTCGCCGCTCATGGGCCCCATCATCGGCATTGGATTTGCGGTAAGCACCAACGATAACCAGCTGATGCACCGCGCGCTGAAAAATCTTGGCATAATGGTGTTCATCAGCCTGGTTACCTCCACGCTGTACTTTGTGCTGAGCCCGCTCGGCGATGCGCAGTCGGAGCTGCTGGCGCGCACCCGCCCCACCATTTACGACGTGCTCATTGCCCTGTTTGGCGGCGCCGCCGGCATGGTGGCCAACGCCAACAAGGATAAGGGAATGATAACAGCCGTGTCGGGGGTGGCCATTGCCACCGCGCTCATGCCTCCGCTATGCACCGCAGGCTTCGGCATTGCCTCGCTCAACTTCGATTTCTTTATCGGCGCCTTCTACCTGTTCTTCATCAACTCGTTTTTCATTGCGCTGGCCACGTTCATTATTGCGCGCTACCTGCGCTTTCCGTGCGTACAATTTTTGGTTCCCGAGCAGGAGAAAAAAGTAAAAAGGGTTATCTACGCCTTCTCCATTCTGGTCATGGTTCCGAGCATTATTACCGCCGTTTCGGTCGTCAACGAGTCGTCGTTTAACTCACGCGCCAACTTATATGCAGCCTCCGTAGAGCAAATACTGCCGGCCGACAAAACCAGCATTATTGAAGTTGACAAGCGGTACGACAAGGAGGAGTCGTGCATAACCCTTACGCTGATTGGGCAGCCGCTCAGCAAGGAGCTGGAGACGGAGTGCCAGGCCTTGCTGCACAAGTTTAAGCTGGAGCAAACAAAATTGGTGCTAAAGCTGGCCGGGGGTAATGGTGAAATTGCCTTTTCGGGGGCGGCGCTGAGCGAGCTGCTGCAAGGGAAAGACAAAATGCTGGTTGAAAAGGATAAGCGCATTGAGCAGCTGGAGCGCGCGCTGCTCATACACGAAACGCAAAAGATTCCGAGCGAGCAGCTGGCGCGCGAGGCTAAAATTTTGTTTCCCGGCGTGGCCTCATTCGCCGTAACCAAGCAGGTTTTTGTAAATATCCAAAACCTAAAATCCGATACCATCCCCACGCTCTGCATTTCGTGGCATGGTAAACACCACACCGCAAAAGAAAAAGAGCACGTTTCGCTTTGGGTAAAAGAGCGACTTGGGCTTAAGACGTTACAAACAATAAACTATTAAAAGTACTCTTATTGCAGACGCCTGTCATTCTGAGCGAAGCGAAGAACCGTTAGCTCGGCGAAGCCAATCTAATGTTTGCACAAGAATATTTTTGAACAGCGAGAGATTCTTCGCTTCGCTCAGAATGACAAAAACGCTTGAGAGCAACCAATACTTCATGACCGAAAAAATTATCATACTTGAAAACGTTGACCCCGTCAGCTTTTACGGCGTCAACAACGTTTACTTTAACGCCATCGTTGCGCGCTTTCCGAAAATGAAAATTGTAGCGCGCGGCGGCGAAATAAAGGTGTGGGGTACAAAAAACGAAATTGACGACTTTGAGAACAAGCTCATCGCGCTGGTTACCCACTACCACAAGCGCGGGCGCGTAACCGAAGACGCCATTGCGCAAATTTACGTTCAAAACGCCGCCGAGGTGCAGGACGAGCCCATTGACAGCGACACGCTGGTGTACGGCAACAACGGCAACATTATCAAGGCACGCACACCCAACCAGCGCAAGCTGGTAGCGCTGTACGAGGGCAACGACCTGCTCTTTGCCGTGGGCCCTGCCGGAAGCGGAAAAACCTACACGGCCATTGCGCTTGCGGTGCGCGCGCTCAAGAACAAGGAGGTGCGGAAAATCATTCTAACTCGCCCCGCCATTGAGGCCGGTGAGCGCTTAGGTTTTCTGCCCGGCGATATGAAGGAAAAACTTGACCCATACTTACAGCCTTTATACGATGCGCTGCACGACATGATTCCCGCCAAAAAGTTGGAGGGCTACATGGAGGAGGGCATCGTGCAGATTGCGCCGCTGGCCTACATGCGCGGCCGCACGCTCGACCACGCCTTTGTGATTTTGGACGAGGCGCAAAACACCACGCTGCCGCAAATGAAAATGTTTTTGACCCGCATGGGCAAGAGCGCCAAGTTTATCGTAACCGGCGACACCACGCAAATCGACCTGCCCCGCAAAAGCGACTCGGGGCTTGAACGCAGCATGAAGATGCTCAATAAAGTAAAAGGAATAGGCATGGTGCAATTCGATAAAAAGGATATTATCCGCCACTCGCTGGTAAGCAAAATTGTAAACGCCTTTGAGAAGGAGGAAAGCCATACGTTATAAGCCCGCAATGATAGCTTTAATAGAAAACAACTTTCAAACTTTATAAACTTTACACACTAAATACCATGAACGCATTAACCGCAACCCAGTTTCACTTTCCCAAGCAAACCGCCTTCTACAAGGGCAAAGTTCGCGATGTGTACACCATTAACAACGAGTACCTGGTAATGGTAGCCACCGACCGCATTTCGGCCTTCGACGTCGTTTTGCCCAAGGGCATTCCGTACAAGGGGCAAATGCTCAACCAAATCGCCGCCAAGTTTTTGGACGCCACCTCCGACATCTGCCCCAACTGGAAAATTGCCTCGCCCGACCCCATGGTAACCGTTGGCCACAAGTGTGAACCTTTTGCTGTGGAAATGATTGTGCGCGCCTACCTGTGCGGCAGCGCGTGGCGCGCCTACAAAAGTGGCGTGCGCGAAATCTGCGGCGTGCAGCTGCCCGAGGGCATGCGCGAAAACCAAAAATTCCCCACGCCCATTATCACGCCAACCACCAAGGCAGAGATTGGGAAGCACGATGAGGATATTTCGAAAGAAGAAATTTTGGCAAAAGGAATTGTAAGCAAGGAAGACTACGAGCAGCTGGAAAAATATACGCTGGGCGTGTTCCGGCGCGGCGCCGAAATGGCCGAAAAGCGTGGGCTTATCCTGGTGGACACCAAGTACGAATTCGGAAAAAAAGACGGAAAGATTTACCTCATCGACGAAATTCACACGCCCGATTCGTCGCGCTACTTCTACTCCGAGGGCTACCAAGATCGCTTTGACAGAGGCGAACCACAAAAGCAACTTTCAAAAGAATTTGTACGCGAATGGCTTATGGAAAATGGGTTTCAAGGCAAGGAGGGCCAGCAAGTTCCCGAAATGACCGACGCCATAGTGGACGGTATCAGCAAGCGCTACATTGAGTTGTTTGAAAATATTACGGGCGAAAAGTTTGACGGCGCATCCTACGGCGACAACATCTACGAAAGGATTGAAATGAATATCAACAATCTGCTGAGCAGGTTGCTGTAAAAATAGCCTAAGCAACGTTGATGCTTAGGCTATTTTCTTTCTCCTTAACTTCCCTCCGCGCCTATTACCTGCGGTAGCTCCTTTTTGAGCGGGAGCCATACTCCTTGCTTAGGCTGAACAGGTAGCACACCTTAGCCCCTACCGCCATTGGGTAAAGTTGGTTGTTGGAGGTAGAGGTGGCAATGCTGGAGTACTCCAGCGGATCGCTGTCGCGCCATACCACCGGCGCCTGGTTTCCGTTTATCATGTTGTTCAAGCCCATCTCAAAGTATCCCAGCAGGGCAAGCGCGCTACGCCCATCGTTAAGGGCGTACTTAACACCGGCCTGAACCGATATTCCAACGCTGGGGCTCAGCTCCAACTCCCCACCAGCATTCACAGCCGCATCGGTAACAAAACCGTGATCGGGCTTATTGTCCACCCAAACATTTACCTCGGGAAAATAGGCCTTAGTGGTTAGCGAGCCGCTGGCGCTGTAGCTCGACGATACGGGAACGCCCAGCTTAAACCCGGCAGCGAGCTGCAACGCCACCGCACCAAACGGGTACTCAAAGCGCGCCATAAGGGGAATGCTTAGCGTGGTGGCCTCAACCTTTTCCTCGTAGCCTGTGTAGGTGTAGTGAAAATCGAATGGATAGTTGTACAAGTTTTTGGACAGCGTGTATCCGTTTAGCACATCGGCCGTATAGGTGGAGCTGTAGTAGTCTACCCCCAAGCCTAAGCCAATAGACCAGTTCTCGGTGCACTTAAGGTAGTAACCCACGCCAAAGGTGTAGCCGGTGTTCTGGCTCACGCTACCCTGATCAATATCGTAGCGTAGCGATGAGATACCAAAGCCCACGTTGGCCGACAACTCATGCTTCAGGTCGAGCTGGGCAAATACCGAAGTGCTCAGGCTGGTCGCAATAAAAAGGGAAAGTATCTTTTTCATCATTTATTCTGTTTTGCGCAATTTTTACTTCTTACTCTTTACCGCTACTTTTTAATAACTACCACGCTTTGAGCGTTTTGGCGCACCACGTACGAGCCGGCGGGCAGGCTCGTCAAATTAATATTCGTTGTCCCGTCTACGGAGGGGAATGTACCCATAAGCACGCCCTGCAAGCTGTACACCTCCACCTGCGATTTTGCCTTGCTAAGCCCCTCAACGGTAAGCGATCCGCCCGTCGGGTTAGGATAGGCGCGCAGGCTGGTCGCTGAGGCAGGTGCTCCAGCCAGCGGACAGGTATGAATAACATCGCCCTCGGAGGTGGTTACTGCGCAGTACACATTTGCCGTAGCCGACGAAAGGTAGGGCCTGTTTTCGCCCACCAGCAGGTTGCCGCCGGCATCGTACCACTGGAATGCGGTAAACGTGTAGCCACCATTGGTCGCCGGGTTACAGTTAATGGTAGGCATATCGGGCCATAGGTACACAATGTTGGCGGTGCTCATGGGCGCCTCCACTATCAAGGTGTACTTACCCACCAGGCGGTTAAGCGCCGTAACCTCTATGGGTATAACGTTGTGTCCATACTTGTCGATGTTGTACGTGAGGCTACCCGATTGTGATGGTACGCCATTAACGGTTAGCGATGAGGTGGGCGCTATGTCAACCGATATGTTAATGCTGCTCATGCCGCAATCGGCTGCTATGCGAAGCACTCCATCGTGCATATCGGAGGTTACATCTACCCCGTTAATGGTAATGCTGTAAATGGTAGTGTCGTTATCCACGGTTGTAAAGGTTGCGTAAATGCTGCTATCGCCCAACACATTCGTAAATGTATATGAGGTAAATGCTCCTCGAGGCACGCCATTAATCAAAATAGCCTCAACCGTGTACCCCGCCTCCGGCGTAATGCTGTAGCTGATACCCGTACCACCCTTTACGGTGCTTTCGCCGCTGGGCGAAATGCTGCCATGCGCCCCAGCCGTAGCCCTAACCGTAAAGTTACGGGGCTTAAATACCGCACGAATAGCGCTGTCGCCACAAACGTTATAGAACGTGTACTTAGCCAGCGCGCCTCGGTACACGCCGTTCACTATCACGCTATCAATCTCGTGGGTTGAGTTGGCGGTAATATGGTAAGCAATGCTGTCCCCGTAGTTTACCGAGCTTGCCCCGGCCGGCGTAATGCCTCCTCCCACCCCGGCGGTAGCGATTACCGTGCGCGGCGTGGGCTTAAATGATACGCGAATGCTGGCGTCGCCCCTAACCTGGGTAAACACGTAGCTTGTGCCGCCAAAGGAAGCAAAGCCATTCACTATAACGCTATCAACCACGTAGCCCGAATTGGGGATAAAGGTGTATAGCACGCTATTACCGTGCAGAACAAGGCTATCACCTTCCGGCGAAATACGCCCGTTGCTACCCGCGCTGGCCGTTATGGTATAGGTAATGCGGCGGAATACTACGCGAATCGTATCATTTTCCCTGACGTTGAGAAACGTATGCGAAGTTTGGTTATCCAGCTTTACTCTCCCCACAATTAAAGTATCAACCTCGTAACCCGGGTTGGGTTGGGCCGTGTAGGTAATGTTGCCTCCGTACATTACCTGGCTGTTGCTTTCCGGCGAGAATTTACCATTTGGACCGGTAATAGCCGTTATGGTGTACTGATTGATGGCAAATACCACACGAATGCTGCTGTCACCCTTCACGCTGCCAAAGGTGTAGGTTGCGGTGGCTCCGCCCCTCAATGACGGTACATCGCGCCCGTTAACAAGCACGCTATCCACGTGGTAACCCGTTGTGGTAGCGGCAATATGGTAGCTAATGCCGGCGCCATGCGCCACCAGGCTATCGCCGGCGGGCGTAATTCTGCCGTTGGCACCTGCCACAGCGGTTACCTTGTACCTGTTGATGGCAAATACCGCGCGGATGCTGCTGTCGCCGCAAACGTTGTTAAACGTGTAGCTTGTTAAGCGGCCACGATTTACACCGTTGACCAAAACGCTGTCCACGTGGTAGCCCTCCGTAGTAGCAGCAATATGGTAGGTAATACCGGCACCATGCGCCACCAAGCTGTCGCCGCCGGGCGTAATGCTTCCGTTGGCACCTGCTGTAGCGCTTACCCTGTACCTGTTGATGGCAAATACCGCGCGAATGCTGCTGTCGCTGCCGTAAACGTTGCTAAACGTGTACTCAGTCAGGCGGCCGCGATTAACGCCGTTGACCAAAACGCTGTCCACATGGTAGCCCGTATTGGGGGTAATGGCGTAGTGAATGCTGCCGGCATGCGCCACCAGGCTGTCGCCCTCGGGCGAAATGCGGCCGTTGGCGCCTGCCGCCGCGCTAACGGTGTAGCTAAGCAAGCGGAACTTAGCATGAATGCTGCTATCGCCCATGATGTTGTTAAAGGTATAGGCGCTGATGCTACCGCGGTAAACCTTGTTGACAAATACGCTATCTATAGCGTATCCAGTATCTTCCTGAATGGTGTACGACACGCTGCTACCCGCAGCCACCGTGCTATCGCCGGCCGGGCTAATGGTACCACCAGGGCCGGCGGTAGCATGCACGGCAAAGGGTACCCTGTACGTTAGCAGCAGCTTGGCCGGAGTGTGCGAAGTAATGGAGTCGTTGCTTGCCTCCAGCGAGTATATACCCGAAGCTAAGAATGTTATACGATTACCGGTAAGCTGGTAGTCCACACCCGCCAGAGCGGCTACCCCGCCCTTCTTAACGTTGAGGTATTTAGTTTTGGCTGCAGGGTTGCCCAAAAGCGTATCGGCAGTAACCAGCAGCGGGCGATTAATGTAGGCAGTTGCCGTATCAAGCGTTTGTGTACCCAGCTGCTTGCTGGCTACCGCAGCAATTTTACGGGATACTGCATACAAATCCTTCAGCGGCAACTTATTGCCGTAGCAGTACAGCGATGCCAGCTTGGGGTTGTGGCTAATATCAAGCCGGCTTAGCTTATTGTTATGGCAAAACAATGATGCTAAGTTGGTATTACGGCTAATATCCAGCGAGGTCAACTGGTTGTTATAGCAGTACAAAGTGCTCATCGCTGTATTCCGGCTAACATCCAGCGAGGTCAGCTGGTTATCATAGCATCGGAGGTTGGTAAGCGCAGTATTTTGCGTTACATCCAGGGCTGTAAGCTGGTTGGCGTAGCAGGACAGCGTACCCAAGGCCGTATTGTGGCTTACATCCAACGATGTCAGCTGGTTAGTATAGCACAGCAAGGAGGTTAACGCCACATTGTTACTAACATCCAATGAGCTGAGCTGGTTGCTGTAGCAGTACAGGCTGGTTAGCGCAGTATTACTGCTAAGATCCAAGCTGCCAAGGGGATTTCCGTAGCAGTGCAAAAGCGTCAAGGCTGTGTTTCTGCTCACATTCAACGAGGTTAGCTGGTTGTTGTAGCAATACAGGCTGGTTAACGCTGTATTATTGCTCAAATTCAACGAGTTGAGCTGGTTAGTATGGCAGGTTAAGCTGGTCAGGAACGCCGCTTCGCGCACATCAAGTAAAGATACTGATTTACTGCTGACATCAAGCAGGGTAAAGCGGCAAAGCGTGTCGGCAGTGGTAATGGTTACGGTATAGCTGCTGTTATCGCCATACGTTACAGAGGGGAATATGCTCATAGCCGCACCCTCACCGGTATAAGTAGCGCTTGTAGTATTTCCCCAGTCCACCTTAAACGTTCTTCCGGAGGTAGCCTGTATGGCAAAGTTCTTAGCAGCGGCAGCGCCAGTCCACGTGAAGCTTATGCTATCAATAGATTGCGTGGAAGATAAAACACCAAACGCAAGCCGGCGCATGGCGGGGTTTGCGGCATAGGAGCTTATGGCGCTATTGGTAGCATCAATTGTATAAGCACCTGAACTATGGAATGTTATATAATTTCCACTGAGGCTATAATCGGTAGGTTCGGCGGGTACTCCATCCCTGTTTATGTTGGTATAAGCTGTAGCTACAGCCGGGCTACCAAGCAGGGTATCAGGCGTAAGCAGCAGCAGTTGTCCGGTATTTACAGCCACCATATCGCGCGCCTGCGTTCCCAACCGCTTATAGCTCAACGAGCTGATTTTTTGAGAAATTCCATACAGGTTGCCCAGCGTAAGCCTGTTGCTATAGCAGTACACGCTGGTCAGGCTCGTATTGTGGTTCAGGTCTAGAGTATCTATCATGTTGGCCTGGCAGTATAAGGTCTTAAGGCCGACATTTTGGCTCACATCAATGACGCTTAAGGTATTACTCTGACATTGCAGCACGGTTAGCGCCCTATTTTGGCTCACATCCAACGAGCTGAGCTGGTTGCTGTAGCAGTACAAGGTTCCCAGAATGGTATTCTTGCTCACATCTAACGATCGAAGCGGGTTGCTATTGCAAAGCAGGGTGGTTAAGCTGGTATTATGCGTAACATCAAGCGAGCTTATGGTGTTCGACGCGCACTTCAGGGTGGTCAAAAGCGTAGCCCTGCTCACGTTCAGCGCCGAAACATACTTACTGCTCACGTCCAAGTAGGTAAACAGGCATGAGGGGTCGTCGGAGGTAATGGTTACATTCCTGACAGCGCTAGTGCCGTAGGGAGCCAGCTGCTCAATGGTCATTTGCTCATCGGTGGCATCGTGGGCTGTGGTAAGGCCGTTGCCCCAGTCAACCGTAAATCTTGTACCCGGTGTAGCCTGTATGTCAAAGCCTCTTTTTAATGTAGAGCTACCTGTCCATGTAAAGGTTATGGAGTCGAGGCCAAAAGCATATACCTTATAGGTAAGCAGCTGCATGGCCGGATAGCTGGAGTTTGAGGTTATGGCGCTATTGGTAGCTTCGAGCGTAAAGGTTCCCTGCTTTAAGAAGGTAATGCGGCTGCCCGTTAGGCTGTAGTCTTGACCTAAAGCGGCCGGCAGGCCATTCCATACTATATTACCATACTGGGTTGCCAGTTCCGGAGCTCCCAGCAGCGTATCGGGGGTAATGAGCAGCTGCTGATCCTTGGGCAATATAACGGCGTCAAAAGCTTGAGGCCCTAAGCGCTTATTAGCCTCAACAGCAATCCTCTGTGAAGCAAGATATAAGTCCTTTAGCGGAAGCTGGTTGCCATTACAGTACAGGGTGGTTAGCTTGACATTAGCGCTAAGATCAAGGGCTGTAAGCTTATTGCTGTGGCACTGCAGGCTCGTCAGGGCAACATTTTGGCTAACATCCAAGGAAGTTAGCTGGTTAGAATAGCAAACTAAAGATGTCAACTTGGTGTTGCTTCGCACATCCAGGGAGCTGAGCTTATTTGAGTAGCACTGCAGGCTCGTTAGCGCTGTATTAGCCCTTACATCCAAAGAAGTCAACAAGTTAGCGTAGCAAATCAGGGAGGTTAGTGCCGTATTATGGCTTACATCCAGCGTTACCAGCTTATTGCTGTAGCAGTACAGCAGCTTCAAACCTGTATTTGCCGTAACATCCAACGTCGCAAGTTGGTTACTGTAGCAGTATAGGGTGGCCAACTTGATATTTGCCCCCAGGTTTAACGATGTCAACTTATTGCTGTAGCAGTACAGCGTGGCCAGGTTGGTACTGCGGCTCACATCCAATGAGGTTATTTGGTTGCTGTAGCAGTTTACGCTGGTTAGCGCTGAGTTAGCGCTCAGGTCTAAGGAGGTTAGCTGGTTACCGTTACAGTTCAGGCCTGTCAGGAAGCTGGCCGAGCGTACACGCAACTCCGAAAGGGATTGCGAGCTCACATCCAAAAATGTAAAGTGGCAATCAGGGTCGGAGGTGGTAACAGTTACCGTGTAGGGATTGCCGTCAACGCCGTAATCTTTGGTAGGATTCAGGTTGGCAGATGTGCCCGTATAAGTGGCGCTGCCTCCATCGCCCCAGCTTACGGTAAAGTCTTTTCCCTCCGTGGCCTGTATGGCAAAACTTTTGGCTCCCATGGCGCTCAACCAGGTAAATGTAATGGTGTCATTGTGGGCATCCTGTACGCCAAAGGTAACCAGCGATAACGCCGGAAAGCCGGGGGCGGACACTATGGAGTCGTTGGTAGCCTCCATGGAGTAGGTACCCGATTTTAGCAGCGTAATGCGGTTGCCTGTCAGCACGTAATCCGTGCCGGACACAGCCCCTGCCCCGTTTCTTTTTATAGCGCTATACCTCGTTGCTTTTGCCGGAGCGCCAAGCAAGGTGTCGGGTGTTATCAGCAGCCGCTCTCCAATGCCTGCCATAATCATGGTAGGATTCTGCGTTCCCAGCTGCTTATTGGCTATGGTGCTTATCCTGCGCGAGGCGGCGTACAGGTCGGCCAGCGGCAGCCGGTTATTGTAGCAGTACAGGATGGTTAACGCAGTATTATGGGTTAAATCTAACGAGCTAAGGAGGTTATTATAGCAGTGCAGGGTGGTTAAGGCGGTGTTTTGGCTAAGGTCAAGCGAGGCCAGCTGGTTGGTGTAGCAGTATAGGGTTTTCAGCGCCGTATTATGACTAACATCTAAGGTGGTAAGCTTATTGGTGTAACAATATAGCGTTACCAAGGCAGTATTCTGGCTCACATCCAGCGAGCTGAGCTGATTCGAGTAGCAAAGCAAGGTGGCCAAGTCCTTGTTATGGCTCACATCAATGGTTGTTAGCGGGTTTGCGTAGCAGCTGAGGTACGTCAAAGCCTTGTTCCTGCTCACATCAAGCGAACTGAGCTGGTTGCTGTAGCAGTACAAGGTTGCCAGCAAGGGAGCTTTACCCACACCCAAGGCTGATACCGACTTGCTGCTCACGTTCAGGTAGGTAAAACGACAGGCAGGGTCCAAGGTGGTAACGGTTACCGTATAAAGATTGGTATTACCGTAGCTGGAGGGCTGCGTAACCGTAATGTAGGAGGAGGTAGTTCCGGTGTGGGTCTCAACATCGCCGTTGCCCCAATCTACGGTATAATCGGTACCATCGGTAGCTTGTATGTTAAACGACTTGGGGTTGACGGCATCGCCCTTCCACGTAAAGCGAATGGTATCGAGGCCCGCTCCCGCGGGAATAGCCCTGTAGCTAAACAGCTGCTTAGCGGGATATGCAGCCTCAGAGGTAATGGAGTCGTTAATGGCCTCCAGGGTAAAAGCACCCGAACTCAAAAATGTAATTCTATTCTCATGTAAAGCGTAATCAACTCCTGCGGTCGCCAATGCTGCATTTTTTTTAATATTAACGTACTGGGTGGGCTGCTCAGGATTTCCAAAAAGCGTATCAACGGTAATAAGCACCGATTCGCCAACGGTTACCATCTCGGCGTTCATGGTTTGAGTACCCAACCTTTTGTTAGCATCAGCTGCTATTTTGCACGAGGCCTCATACAAATCATTTAGCGGGAGCTGGTTGCTATAGCAGCGCAACACGCTAAGCTGGGAATTATTAGTCAAATCCAGACTTGCAAGCTTATTGCTATAGCAATACAAGGTGCTCAGCAACAGATTATTACTTACATCAAGCGAGGTTAGCTGATTGCTATAGCATTGTAAGATTGTTAGGTTTACGTTAGCCGCCACATCCAAGCTTGTAAGCTTATTGCCGAAGCAGTAAAGGCCGGTCAACTGCAAATTACTACTCACATCCAGCGAGGTCAGCTGGTTGGTGTAGCAACGCAAGGCCGTCAGCTCCGTGTTATGGCTCACATCCAAATCGACCAGCTGGTTGGTATAGCAGCTCAGGTCGGTCAGCGCCGTGTTGCCGGTAACATCCAGCGAAGAGAGCTTGTTGTCGTAACAGTACAGAATGCTTAAGGCCGTATTATTGCTCACATCCAAAAAGCCGATAGGGTTGGAGTAGCAGCGCAGGTCGGTCAACGCGGTATTGTGGCTCACATCAAGCGAGCTAAGCTGGTTGCTATAGCAGTATAAGGTAGATAGGTTCTTTGCCCTACTTACATCCAGCGAGGATACGGAGTTACTCACAAGGCTCAAAAGCGTAATCTTGGCATCATTGTCTGCCCCGGTAATGGTAACGTTGTAGCTACCCGTGCTAGCATACGCAACGGGCTGCCTTACGGTAACCGAGGTAGGCCCATTGCCTGTTACGGTCTGCTGGACGCTGTTACCCCAATCTACCAACACGCTCTTGCCGGAGGTAGCGCGTATGCTAAAGCTCTTGACTGTCGTAGCGCCCTGCCAGGTAAAGCGTATGGTGTCGGCGGCCTTGGCCTCGGCAACCCAGCCTGCGCACAGCGCCGCTGCGGCTATAGCTGCAAATATTTTTTTCATACTATATCTAAACTTTAAAAAGTCCCGGTTTACTAACTGTATTATCATAATATTTAAGCATAAACGTGCAAAGTTAGTTCTGTTTAGTCAAAAACAAACCTCCTCCCCAACTTTTTTAATTAAAATTAAACAATCTATTGTTAAATTGTATTTAAAATACTAAGCCTGCGCTATAGCTATAAAGAGGGCACAGCCGTCCAAATGCTGCCAACGACTTGCTTGTTGCACACGAATTACGCACAACACCGTTTCATACGACGCTGAATTACACCACCCTTTCACTAATCGTAATTATATAACAACAAGCTATTTATATTAGCGCACAATAATCCCTCATAGGGATAAATTGCGACTATTTACGGTAAAGAATAAAAGTGCTGATGGCAAGCCGCCGGATAGGGAACAAAAAGCTAAAAAGCAAGTAATGTACAACTTTAATATGTTAAATTAACAAAATAGCCGGAAAAGAATCAAGGTGCTACCACAAGACCAATACAAGCAAGCAGCTCAGAACAGGTTGTATATGAATCTTGCACCCGGCTGCCGGGTTTGCACCTCGAAACATCAAGCTTTACGCACACTGCACCAGCTATTGCACGGCACAAATTGCTCCCTGCGAAATAGCCGATACTGGTCATTTTCCGACAAGCTCATCGTAAATAAAATTCACTAAATTATAATAAATTATACTAAACACAAATTGCGCAATACGCACACTTACATCGTATTTTTTGTAAAAGTTACCCAACTTACATTTAAAAATATTTTTTTACGCTTAATTTGTTTCAACTTCGCGCAATAATTCGTATCTTTGCATCCCTTTGTAGCTGCGCAATCCAATGCCCTACAAATCATGTTATTAAACGTTTTTTAAGGGATTAAAAACATAGAAAGAGTTTAGCTTCGCGCTGGCCTTACGTAGGCTAGTAAGGCCAAGCTGCGCCTCGCAACAATGTCTTTTGAATACTACATATACTACTTCCTTTACACGTTTTGGGTAAATCCACCCATCATCAAGTTTGCGTTAATAGCCATTTGCGTATTTACCTTTTTTGCCCTGTTTGGCCTGTCGGCTATGGACACCCTCCGCGCAAAAGCAAAGAAAAAAAGCAAGATTAAGCGCAAGCTGGAGGACAAGTACGGCGAACAAATTACCGAGATACTTACCAGCAAGCAGAACTACACGCTGGGCGATGTGGCCGACAAGATAGACTGCGATGTAAAGGACCTCAAGGAGCTCGACCTGCGCACCATTACCAACATGATGCTCCGCGTGGGCGATACGGCCGAGTACGTCAACACCAACAACCACATGCAGCTCATTGCCTTTTTTAAGCTGCAAAGTTTTTGGGAAAAGAAGCTCATTCGCGGCAGCGTGATGTCGCGGCGGCGCGCGCTGCAAAAGCTCGATGACCTCAGGCTCGAAATTCAGGGATCCACCATATCCATCCTGACCTACAGCCGTACCTCCGTGCTGCGCAAAAGCGCGCGCGCCTACTACCTTTTTTACAGTAAAATTAACCCGTTCGTATTCTTCGACGAGGACTTTGACCCAACGTTCAACGCGTGGGACAGGATAGAGGTACACCGCATGCTCAAGCGCAGGGTTGATGCCGGCGATAAGCTGCCCAACTTTAGCCAGTGGCTTCACAACTCTCAGAACTTGGAGTTTCAGCATTTCTTGATTCAGGAAATTACTTTTTTCGGCCAGCGCGAATGCATTCCGCAGCTCATGGAGCTGCTGCACTCGCCCAACATCATGCTTCGAAAATACTGCATTGAGGCCCTGGGCGAGATGGGGCACAAGGAGGCCGAGGAGCTCATAAAGCACGACTACCTGCTGCTGCCGCAGGTGGTGCAGCACAGCGTGGTAAAGGCCGTGGAGAAGCTCAATACGGGATGCTCGCTATCCTTTCTGGAGGATGCGTACCACAACGCGCACGACAACGAAAGCCAGCTGGTTGTTATTCACGCCATATACAACTATGGAGAAATAGGCAAAGCGCTATTTCACAAAATGCGGGAAGAGGCCGAAGGATTTACACGGCAAATGTTTGAGCACGTAACCAACCCGCTCATTGCGTAAAAAAAAGAAAGCGGCAACACAAGCAACAACATGTGGATTAACTACGTCATAGAATTTTTTCAGTACCTTGTCTTTACCTACATCGGCATCTTTGTAGCGGGCTCCACCACGCTTTCCATTATGGCGTTTATCAACCTGCGCAGGTACCGCGAGCAGTTTACCAAAAAGGAAGACAAGAACCTCAAGGCATCGCCCTACGCGCCCGGCATATCCATTGTGGCGCCGGCCTACAACGAGGAAAAAACCATTATCCTCAACGTGCGCACCATGCTCTCGCTGGACTACCCCAACTACGAGGTGGTAATTGTAAACGATGGTAGCAAGGACAAAACGCTGGAGCTGCTTACCGAAGAGTTTAAGCTGGTGGAGGTGCCCTTTGCCTACATGGAGAAAATCAAAACCAAGCCGTTTAAGCGGGTGCTGAAATCTACCGACCCGCGCTTTGAAAAGCTGACCGTGGTGGACAAGGAGAACGGCGGTACCAAAGCCGATGCCTCCAACGCCGGCGTCAACGCCTCCAAGCACCCCTACTACCTGTGCACCGACGTGGACTGCGTGCTCACGCGCGACTCGCTGACCAAGCTCATACAGCCGGTGCTCAGCTCCAGCGTGCAGGTCATTGCCGTGGGCGCCACCATGCGCATGGTTAACAGCTGCGAGCTGGACGAAAACGGAACGCTGGTCAAGGAGCGTCCGCCTAAGAAGCTCATACCGCGCTTCCAGGAGCTGGAGTACCTGCGCTCCTACCTTATTAGCAAAATGGGCTGGGCCTACATTAACGCCGTGCCCAACGTATCGGGGGGCTTGGGCCTGTTCGACAAGTCGGTGGCCATTGCCGCCGGCGGCTACGACCCGCTGTCGCACGCCGAGGATATGGATATGACGCTGCGCATGGTAGGCTACATGCGCGACTTTAACAAGGAGTACCGCATAGTGCAAATCCCGGCCACCGTATGCTTTACCGAAGGACCACCCAACGTATCGGTGCTTAACCGCCAGCGCACGCGCTGGGGGCGCGGGCTGCTGCAAATTTTTACCGACCACCGCCGCTTTTTGTTTAGCCGCAAGTACGGTAGGGTAAGCCTAATACTCATGCCCTACGTGATGATGTTTGAGCTGCTGGCGCCCGTTATCGAGGCCACCGGTATTCTATCCATGCTCTACCTCATCATCACGCGGCAGGTTAACTACAACACGTTTTACATACTGCTGCTGTATATTTACCTGCTCGGCCTGGCCATTACCACGCTGGCCATTACCTTTGACCTGAAAACAGCCAAGCGCTACGACAAGTATAGAAGGTACTTCGGGTTGGTGCTGCTGTCGCTCGTTGAGTTTTTGCTCTACCACCCGCTGCTGGTATTTTTCAGCTTAAAGGGATACTACGACTTCCTGTCGAAGCAAAGTTTTGAGTGGGGCACCATGAAGCGGCAAGGATTTAGCCAGGTAAAACAGAAGGGCGCTCCAACCAACGAGCAGCAGCCCACCGGCAGCACCGATGGAGCACCGGTTACCGTAGCGGCCGCAACCCTTACACCATCCACAACGTAAACGAGTGAACAGAGCAATACATATAAAAGCAGCCGGACGGACAAGGCTACTCTTGGCGTTGGGCCTACTGCTGGCGCTACTGGCCTGCCCGGGCCAGGCCATGGCGCAAGCCTCGGTAAACGCCTACTTTGGTAAAGACCTGCAAAGCTACATTGACGGCACTACCGGCTACTACCAGCAGGGCGACTGGGAGAGCGGCAAGGGAGTGGTGGATGCCGGTATAAAAAAGTACCCGAAAAGTTCGGACCTGCGCATGCTGCTGGGCAAGTACTACTACGAAAAGCGCAACTACGATGCCGCGCGCTACGAGCTCAAAAAATCGCTGGAGTACAACGGCGAAAACATCAACGCCAAGGAAATTCTGATTAACGTTGAAATAGCCACTGAGCGGTACTCAAGCGCCATTTGCTACATCAACGAGCTGCTGGAGGTAAACCCCTACTGGAAGGGATTGTGGAAAAAGAAAATTGAAATTGACCGCATGCAGGGCAACATTGTGGAGGCCAACCGCCAGCTCAAGCGGCTATGCCAGATTTACCCCGACGACGTTGACCTAAGATCCACCTACGCCTACTACATTGAGCAGGATATTATAGCCAAAAAGCAGGAGGGCAAGTACAACGAGGCCATTCAGCTGTCGGCCGAGCTGGTGGATGCCGACCCGTTCAACGAGGCCACCCAGCTGGAGCTCATCAACGCCTACATTAAGGCCGGCAACTACTCGGGCGCGCTCAACCAAACCGAAAAAGCCCTGCAAAACCTGCCGCGCAGCACCAAGCTGATGGATAAAAAGCTGGACATACTCAGCGTGCTCAACCGGTACGATGAGATACTCAACTTCCTGCAGCTGAAAATAAAGGAGGGCGGCAACAGGGCCTACCTGCAGCGGCGCTACGACTACTTTAAGGAGGAAGCCGCCCGCAAGGCTCGCCAATCCGACCCCTACCACGTGTACTACCAGATATTCGAAAAGGATCCCAAAAACGAGGAAGCCTTTGTGTACATATACAACACAGCGCTCAACCAAAACATGCTCGAAGAAGCCCTGGGCATGGTGCAAAAGGCCAAGGCCGCGCAGGGCGAAACCAAAGACCTGCTGCTAAAGGAGCAGCTGGTGTACGAGCGCATGGGCGCCGCCTCCAAGGCCGAGCAGGTGGGCAAGCGGATGTACGAGCTGTGGCCCAACGATACCGCCTACCTGCAGCAGTACGCCACCTACCAGCTGCGCCAGGCGCAGGCCTACATGGCCGACCAGAAGTACGACAAAGCTGTGGAGCCGTGGATATTTGTGGTACAACACACCGACGACCCCGACATGCGCCGTACAGCCCTCGTGGCGCTGTACAACTGCTACACCCAGCTGGGCAAGTACGAGGAGGCGCTCGACGTATCGAACCAGCTGGTGCAGGCCTACCCGCTGGAGTGGGAGTGGTACATAAAGCGCTCCGATACCTACGGCAAGCTACACCTGTACAGCGAATCGCTCAACGAGTACCACCACGTAATGCAGCTCATCCCCGTTACCGACCTGCACCGCGCGCTCGACAACTGCGACGAAATGGGAACCGCCTACACCAAGCACCTGATAGAAGGCGAAAGAATAATAGAGGCGCTTCAGCTGGTAGAGGTGTGGCTTGAGATCAACCCCAGCAGCCAGCAGGGCCTGCGCTACGCCATAGCCCTATCGGCGCAGCAGGGCGACTACGACCGCGTGGAGCGCTACTGCCGCCAAAGCCTCAACTACAACGCCAACGATACCTACGCGCGCATTAAGCTGGCAGAGGCCTACAACCACCGCAAAGAGTACAAGCAATCGGTGGAAACGCTGAGCCCCGAGATTAAAACGTACCCCTACAACCAGGAGCTGATACGGGCACACTCGCAGTTTTCCGAAGATTACGCCAAAGATCTTATCAAGGAAAAGGAGTACCCGGAAAGCGTAAATGTGCTGGATACCGCGCTGGGGTACGACCCCAACAACAAATCGTTGAAGTACTGGAAGGGCGTGGCCTACGAGAAAATGCACAAGTACGACTCGGCGCACAGCTACCAAAAAAACTACGAACCCTCGCCGCTGGAGCTGCGCGACTTTGAGCACCGGCTGCGCTACCTGCAGAACACGAGCTACAAAAACCAGCTGGGATTTTACTACCTGCGCATGCGGCTCAACGAGAGCGAAAATATTACCTCGGTGGCCACCGCCGAGTACCTGCACATGTGGGATAGGAACACGCTGGGCGGAAGGGTTAACTACACCGGCCGCGGCGACGGCAAAGGCTTTCAAGGTGAGCTGGAGTGGGACCATGACTGGTGCGAAACCATGTACACGCGCCTCACAGGCGCCATCGCCAACAAGTATTTTCCGCAGTACAAAATAACCCTGTCGGGCTACAAGGCCTTTGGCGATGGGCACGAGCTGGGGCTGGGGCTGGGCTACACCCGCACCTTTGACCCCGTAAACATGTTCAACGTAGAGCTGGGTTACTCCAAAACCTGGGAGGCATTTTGGCTCAACGTAAAGCTCAACAACGTATTTATAGATTGGCAGTACCACTACAACGTCTCAGCGCAGCTCAAGCACTTCCTGTTCCACCCCAAGAGCTACGTTACCGTGATGGCCAGCGCAGGTTCGGCTCCCGACGTTGAAATCATAGAGTACCAAGCGTACAGCCTGTTCTCGGCGCGCAACACCATGGTAGGCGGAGGTTTTTACCACCTCATTACCAAGCAGTGCGCCTTTGGCCTGCTGGGCAACTGGTACCACTACGCCATTGATGATGAAGCATACCAAAGTTTATTCACCCTAAATTTCCAGCTCAATGTATACTTTTGATAAGCCCGTAAAGTTGCTCTGCAGCCTTATGCTCATCGGCATATTCGGCTCCTGCGGTGGCGTTAGCCTGGGAGAGTCATCTACCTACAACATTACGGTGGACAATAACCCTGCGAGTGAAAAGGGCGGCAAATTTCTGTACGACCTCATGGCAAGCCATACCGAGGCCGACGGAGCGCTGCTGTGGAAAAGCGAGGATGCCGAGGTTACCGACAAAAGCATTAACATACACGTGAGCGTTGACCCCGAGCTGCCATCGGACTACTACATCGAAAACCGAGGAAGGCAAACTACCTTAGCGGCTAAAACCGAGGCCACCATGGAGTGGATGGCCTACCAAATACTGGCCCAGCTGGCGGAGCACACCACGCAGTTCGACGTGGCCGACCTGCCCCCGGCTACCATGCCCCACGTGCACAACTCAAAGTACATTGGCGAGTTCAGCTTTAGCTACCGCGACCCGCACTTTGGCCCCAACCTCGACAAGGAGAAATCCACCATGCTGGGCACCAACTCCGTTGAAAGCAGCTGGGGCATTTGGGGGCACAACCTTGCCAAGGTGCTGGGCAACCAGCGCGCCGACGTATTTGCCAAGGTCGACAACAGCGTGAACCGTACCCAGATTTGCTTTGCCAACAACGAAACCTACAAGCTCATTGAGTCGTACATTACCACCAACTACGGCGACGGGAGCAATGGCATACAGTACTTTATGATAATGCCCAACGATAACAAGATTGTTTGCACCTGCCCACAGTGCACCAGCCTTGGCAATACGGCCGATAATGCAACCCCGGCCGTAAGCGCGCTCGTTAAGCGCCTGGCGTTGCGCTTTCCGCAGCACATTTTCTTTACCTCAGCCTACCTCAGCACCCAGCAAGCGCCCAAGGATAAGTGGCCCAAAAATACCGGCGTGCTCATGAGCACCATCGACATTCCCAAGGGGGTAGCCCTGTCGCGCAATACCCAATCAATGGAAAAATTCCTGCTCACGCTCGACGACTGGAAAAAGTGTACGCCCAACATTTACATTTGGGATTACGCCGCCAACTTCGACGACTACCTCACCCCCCTACCCGTGCTCTACGGCCTGAAAAAGCAGCTGGAGTTCTACAAATCGTGGGGCGTGCGGGGCGTATTCCTCAACGCCAGCGGCTACGACTACTCCACCTTTGACGACATGAAAACCTACGCAGCATCAGCGCTAATGATAAACACCGATTTGGAGGTGGATAGCCTGTGCCGCAGATTTTTTGTAAAATTCTACCCCGTGGCAGGCGTTGCCATGAGCAACTACTACCTGGGGCTTGAGAAAAAAATGGAGAAAAACAAAAGCCCCTACAACATGTACGGAAGCTTTAAAGAATCGCTCAGCTACCTGGATAAAAATGAGTTTGTAGAGTTCTACAACGCCATCGACTCGCTCAGGCGTGCGGCGCAGGAGCCCGAAAAGACAAGGCTCAACAAGCTGTATACTGCCCTTAGCTACACCCGCATGCAGGTAGCCTACTTGCAGCGCAACGGCCAGTACGGCTACGCCACATCGCGCGGAAAAACCGTGGCCATAAACCCCGAAATTAAGTACATATACAAGCAGCTGGCCGAGTACAAGCAGTATAAAGATTTACAAAACTACAAGGAGGATATGGGCAGCATACAGGTATACCTCAACAGCTGGACCAAGCTCTTTGATGAAGCTCCCTTTGAGAACCTGCTCATGCACGAGCCTATAAGCATACTTTCGAAGTCCGACGAGAACTACCGCGATGCCAGAATACTCAACGATGGAGTTTTAGGCTTTGAGGGCAGCTACCACCAGGGCTGGATCATCAGCAGCTCGCCCGACCTGCGCGTGCAGTTCAAGGCGTCAAGCGTAGCAAGCGCCAAGCGAATGACGCTGCGCTTTTTGCTCAGCAGCCGCCACCACATTTACCTGCCCGAAAAAATTGAGGTGTACAAGGATGGGCGACTCTACAGCTCGGTAACACCGCACAACATGAATAGCAACACCATACACACCGAAACGTTGAACGTTGACCTCACGGGGGCCGAGCTCATTACCATACGCATGTACAAAAACAAGCGCTACGACCGCAGCTCGCTGGCCTGCGACGAAATCCAGCTCAACTAAAAAAGCCCTCTCAAAAAAGACAGATGAAGCGATTTGTGATAATAGCACTATGGTTAAGCGCCACCATCCTCACCGTTGCCTCGTGCAGCCTTGAGGATAAGCGCACCACCGTAATGGTTATCAACCCCGACAGGCACTACTACCCTGTCATTCGCGGCCGCGTGCTCGACATCGAATACGAAATAGAAAACACCGGAAAAAACCCGCTGTTCATAACCGACATCATGACCTCGTGCGGATGCGTGGTAATCGAAAAAGCCTCCTTCAAGGCGCTGCCGCCGGGCGAAAAAGGGCACATATCGATGCAGTACAACAGCGAGAAAAACATTGGCCACGTGAAGCACTACATCGAGGTGTACGCCAACCTGGTAAACGCCGAAAAGTTCGAAATCAGCTTCGACATCAACGTAGTTACCAACGCCCTGTACACCGAGGATTACGAGGAAATGTACAGCCGCAGGGAGGATAAGGACATACAGCACGTGGGCTACTACACCGACGAAGATCTTCAGTAAACAAGCTGCGGAGCCCAAAATAACACGCTGCCCGAGCTGCGATAGAGCAAGCTTGGGCAGCGTGTTATTTTTGTGCTGAGAAAAGCTTAGGAAGCACTTTGCGTCAGCCTTTTTAGCACCTCGTACGCCACGGGGCAGGTGTGCGCATTTTTTACGGTAAGTAAAAATATTTGCGCAAACTTTTTGCGGTCGGTATGCGGATATTCGCGGCAAGCCTTGGGGCGATTTTCGTAAATGGCGCAGTAGTTGTCGCTACCCAAAAACGGGCAGGGCATTGACCTGAAAACGTAGTCTCCATCCTCGTCCACGCGCAAATACTTTTCCACCATTTCCGAGGGTTTCATGCGGAGCGCTTTTGCCATGCGCTCAATGTCCACGTTGTGAATGGCCGGGCCAAGCGTGCGGCAGCAGGCGGCGCAGGCAAGGCAATCGACCCGGCTCATGGCCTCGTCGTGCAGGGCCTGCACGGCGGTATCCATCCTCTCCAGTTGCTTTTTATTTTTTTTGTAAAAAGCGCGAAAGGCAGGCTCGGATTTAGTAGCAAGCAGCGGAAGGTTGTCGGGAGGGATGCTCAAGGATAAAGGGATAAAAGATAAAAGGATGAAAAGATAAAAAGATAAAGGGATGGCATTGTTAATCAAATATAGCATTGGCTAATGATGGCGAATAGATTATTAAGCCAATTCATAAAAATCTAAGGATTGGTGTTTTTATTTAATTTTGATTATCAGCATATTATAGTCGAATTATTTTAGACAGGATTAACATGATTGACATAAAAAATCCTGCAAATCATGTTAATCCTGTCTAAAACTATATTTTGTTAACAATGCCAAAGGGATGAAAAGATAAAGGGATAAAAGATAAAGTGTTATTGAGCGGGGGGGCATTTATTTTTATCCTACTTAGCGTTTAAAACTTGCTCTATCGCCGTCAACTCCTCGGGCAAAAACTGGAGGTTGTCCAGAGCCTTCAGGTTGTCCCTGAGCTGGGCCACGCTGCTGGCGCCAACAATTACTGAGGTAACACGGCTATCCTTGAGCACCCACGCCACGGCCATTTCGGCCAGCGTTTGCCCGCGCTTTTCGGCAAGGGCGTTGAGCAGCCTTACCTTGGCCACCACGCTATCGCTTACCTGCTCGCGCTGCAGGAAGCCATGCGACTTGGCGGCGCGCGAATCGTCGGGGATGCCGTGCAGGTACTTGCCGGTAAGCAGGCCCTGCGCCAGTGGCGAGAAGGCCACAAAGCCCGCGCCGTGCTGGGCGGCGGTGGCTATGGTGCCCTGCTCCACCTCGCGGGTAAGCAGGCTGTACCTGTCCTGGTTTACGAGGCAGGGAACGCCGTTTTCGGCCAGCATGTTGTAAACCTTTTTGGCCACCTCCACCGGGTACTTCGAAATGCCGGCGTACAGCGCTTTGCCCTGCCTTACCACATCTATCAGGGTTTGCACGGTTTCCTCCACAGGCGTATTGGGGTCGTAGCGGTGCGAGTAAAAAACATCCACGTACTCCAAGCCCATACGCCTTAGGCTCTGGTCGAGGCTGGAGATTAAATACTTGCGCGACCCGCCATCGCCGTACGGGCCGTGCCACATTAGGTGTCCGGCCTTGGTGCTGACCACCATTTCGTCGCGGTGAGTAGCCAGAATTCCCTTGAGCATTTTGCCGAAGTTGAGCTCGGCGCTACCCGCGGGAGGCCCGTAGTTGTTGGCCAAATCAAAGTGCGTGATGCCGCTGTCGAAGGCATATTTTACAATTTCCTGCGCGGTGCCGAAGTCATCGACATCGCCGAAGTTGTGCCACAAGCCCAGCGATATTTTGGGCAGCTGTAGGCCGCTGCGGCCGCAGTAGGAGTATGTCATAACTTGCAAATATTTTTTGACAAATATACGCTATTTGCCTAATTATCTTTTATATTTGTTTGAATTTTATCAGCGCTTACCAAAGTTTGACAGCTCCAGGGCTAACAATTGTATCGTGGACTTCCTCCAATCGCTAAGCCCGAACTTCTAATCCCTAAATAAATGGTGCAAAAAAATGAAATAGTTCGCTGCGGTTGGTGCGGCACCGACCCGCTTTACATCCGCTACCACGATGAGGAGTGGGGCCGGGAGGTTACAAGCGACGATAAAATGTTTGAATTTCTGGTGCTCGAAAGCGCGCAGGCAGGCCTCAGCTGGTACACCATACTCAAGCGCCGAGGGGGTTACCGCAAGGCGTTTGCCAACTTCAACGCCGGCAAGGTGGCCAAGTTTACCTTCGCTGATGTGGAACGTTTAATGCAGGACGAAGGCATTATTCGCAACCGATTAAAAATAGAGGCAGCGATTTCCAATGCCCGGCTTTTCCTGGAAATTCAAAAAGAGCACGGCAGCTTTTGCAATTACATGAAATCCTTTTTGCCCAACGGGAAGCCAGTGGTTAACCGCTGGAAAACTTTATCGGAAATTCCAGCCTCCACGCCGCTCTCCGACGCTATAAGCAAGGATATGAAAAAGCGAGGATTTAAATTTTTCGGTACTACCATTTGCTACGCACACCTGCAGGCTGTGGGCTACGTAAATGATCATCTAGTGGGTTGTTTCTGCCGAAAAGAGAAGTAAAATTTTAACCATAAAGATACAGAGGACACAACCAAAGATTAATATATAAAAGACGAAATTTCCATACCTCCGTTTTCTTTCTATTTTTATTGAAATGTACAATGTGATTTAGATGAACAGAGATCTCGTAGTGTTTTTTTATTACCTTCGCGCAAAACTTACCAAAATATAACCAATGAGCACAACGCCGATTTGCCCCGTGTGTAAACAAAAAAATTCCTACTTTGATGGCACCATGTGGGTGTGCCCCGATTGCAGCCACGAGTGGATGGAGGAAAGCAACGCCGGGGAGCAAGCGGCGGATAAGCTGACAAAAGATAGCAACGGCACCGAGCTGGTCGATGGCGATGCCGTTACGGTAATCAAAGACCTCAAGGTAAAAGGCTCGTCAATGGTTATCAAGCGCGGCACCAAGGTAAAAAGCATTCGTCTGACCGACAGCCCCGAGGAGGTGGATTGCAAAATTGACGGAAGCAGCATTGTGCTTAAAACCTGTTTTTTGAAGAAGTAGAGTGTTACTTGTCTAATCCCGGTCTGATGAAGTTTCTTGCGCAGGGAAATTGTTTTTCTACCTCATTGCGGAGCTTCTGCAAGCAAATGAGGATTTGCAAAATAACCTCTTCGTCTTCTGTAAACTTTTGTAGTACTACGCTCCATGCGCCAACGCTGCGGTCAATGGCTATGAGTGCCACTTTCGCGCTACCTAGTGAGTCGTGGGCTTCGGATTTATCCTCGTTTTCGTCTTGTTGAGAAAGGCTTGCTCGAAACAACTTTGGCTCAATGAACAAAAGATACCAGTGAATTATTTCAAAACAATTTTTTACTTCCGCATTTTGCATGCGCACCTCAAGTCCTACGGGTTCTTTTTTATCCAGATGGTCAAGCCAGGGCTGTGCCAACTTAAAGTATTTGCGAGCGAGTAATACGCCCGCGCTTTTGCGTGCGGACTGATCGCGCTCCTCGAAGCCTTGCTTATCTTCTTTTGTAAACTCTATCTCGTCAAGATTAATGCCACGTTCCTTTGCTCCCTTTCCCAGCATGTCCTTTGTGGCTTCAAATATCATTGCCATATTTTCCCAAAACTCCTCGGGGCTTTCATCTTTTTCATTGGGCGAGTGCAGTTGATAGTTGGTGCAGCGCGCAGTAAATACGCAACGTTCGCACCACCTATCGCAGTAGTTGTATATCCCCGGAATCATATTGGGATTTTTGACAGTGACGTCAAGTTTGTGGCGGAATTCTTGTTTGTTCATATTTTACTTTCCGATACATATTACCCACTTCCCTGCTTTAGTGGAACCTTCGTGCTTTATGATGCCTTCATTTGTCAATTGCCGCAAATGGTACCTTGTACTATCTTGACTACGCTTCAATAACTCAGACAATCTCAATACTGTTATTTGTGGGTCTGACTTAATGAATTTCAATATCTCTTCTTGGACGTTCTTTGGCTTTTCTTTGGCTTTTTCTTTGTTGTTTCTTTGGCGTTTCTTGGGTGTTTCTTGGGTGTTTTCAACACCAAACCCTGCTTCAAAGTATTTTTCTGAAACCTTTTCTTCTACCCTGAAAGCTGTAATCAAAGAAAAATCGAAAGAGGCTTCGAACCATTTTAGTACAGCAATTTTTCCAATTTATTTTTCCAGCGTTCCCAATCCGGCATTTCTTTTGCTAAAAGCTCATAGAACGCTTTTGTATGATTACGATGTAAAAGATGACATAACTCATGCGTTATGACATACTCAATGCAGGGTTTGGGCGCTTTTATCAACTCTACGTTCAGAATGATTTTTCCCTTGGGTGTACAGCTTCCCCAGCGGTTTGACATCGACTGAATATAGATAGAAGAAGGTTCCACTTCGTGTTTTTTGAATCGCTGTATGATTGGTTCCGCTATTTCGGAAAATTTAACTTTTGCCCGTTCCTTGTACCATTCCAGCATTAATGCCCCGGCTTTTGACTTTGGCATACATACGATTTCAAAACAACGTCCCTTAAAACGTACGCTGTTTGGTTTTCCTTCCGTAATCCTTAACAGGTATTGCTTTCCCAAATACAAATGTGATTCACCGCTGATATACCGGCGTTCGGGCATCCTATTGCCGAATGATCTAAAGAAAGCTTGTTGCTTCAGAATCCATGAGGCACGTTTACTGACTTTCTCCTTAATAGCCTTTCTCGAGGCCTCTATCGGCGCTTTTACAATCACCAACCCATCGGGATAAACCGTTACTCCCAATGTTTTCCGATCAGCATACTGAATAATATAATGAACAACGCTCGCTCCATATATAAGGCTGTCTATTATCATTTGAACCACAATTTAGCGACATCCACCGAACGGTCGATAATTTGATCCATTTCGTCAAAAGTTAACGGCATATCATATTTCCGCTTTACCTCGTCAATCAGATAATCTTCGATTTCAATTTTTATTTTGCCAATCAAATTGGATTTGGCAGGCCAATCAACCACAGCTTGTCCGTTATCGAGTACATACTTGCTGATAATAGAATCAATAGCTAACGCCGTACCCAAAGCTGTTTCTTTTGCCGGAAATTCTTTTTTTTCCAAAACCGGCTTGAACGTTTCCATACATAACCCGAAATAAGCTCTGGCGGTATTGTTATTGAAAATAGCGGCAGGAATATCGCTGTCTGTATGCGAAAGTACAGCCTCCATGTGTGCAGTAACCTGTTTCAGGTATTCGGCTTCGTCTATCCGGCCTTGTTCGTAGGCAGCAATAGTCTCCTTCAATAAATCCGAGAACTTTTTGTAGAAAGCCGGATCGGTATCCATATTTTCCGTTATATGTTTGGCTGTTCGGGACGCGATGGTATCAGCTTTCGCTGCCTTTCCTGTAATTTTCTCTACCTCTTCGGCAAACTTTTCCTTATCAAAAATATCGACTAATGCTGTCAATATCTTTACTTCGCTACTTTCGATGTGAGTGTCTATCAGCTTTTGAATTTGCCCTTCGTACTTCCGGTAATCAATACTGTCGGAGTAACGCTCCTGTACAGCCGAACGCAGCTTCATAAACATCGTCAGATCATCTTTGTAGCGATCGATCATTTGTTCCTCCGTTTCTTTATGGAAGCTGATGGAAGACAACGCGATTTTCAAGCATTTGGCAAAAGCGGCTAACTTTTCATAAAACTCCTGACGTTTATCCTCATAGCGAAGCAACTGGCTGTAGGCTTCCAAATCCCTTTTATTAGGAACATCTTGGAATAGCCCCCAAAGTTCGGAATGTTTCTGCGGCAGTTTTTTTACTTCGTTGGAAATATCCGGTAGTACGGAGTCCATATCCAAATCATCCGAATCATATTCCGAATACAGCAGCAGCGCATCGTTCAAAGGTTTCAATACGCCATAATAATCAATGACAAATCCGTATTCCTTATCTTCGCAAACACGATTTACACGGGCAATGGCTTGCAGTAAGGTATGTCCTGTGAGCGATCGATCGATGTACATCACGGTGTTGCGTGGTTCGTCGAAACCGGTCAATAACTTATCGACAACAATGATGATTTCGGGTTTTTCGCCGTTTTTATACCGGTTGATGAGATTGGTCTCGTATTTTTTCGGGGTTCCATGTTCGTCCATCATCTTTTTCCAGAAAGCTTTTACTTCGCCTGAAGTCTCTCCGTAAGCCGTTTCTTCTCCTTCGCGGTCATCGGGCCCTGTTATCAATACTTCAGACGAAACAATTCCGATTTCATCTAAAAACTGCTTGTACTTGATGGCAACCCGTTTTTTAGGACAGACCAATTGTCCCTTGAATTTCGTGCCTTGCCAGCTATCCCTGAAATGACAGGAAATATCCCACGCGATCGTATAAATACGTTGCTCCGCTTCGTTGAGCTGATCGGCACGGCTGAACTTTTTCTTCATGTCCACCTTTTGGTATTCCGTCAAAGGTTCGCAAACCTGTTCGAAAAACTTGTCGATGGCATTTTCGTGCACCAATTGCGGCACCACCCGCCCTTCGTACAAAAGTGGCACCACCGCTCCGTCTTTCACTGCCTGATCAACCGTGTAAACGGGCAGGATAATTCCCCCGAATTTATTGGCCGTACTTTTTTCTTTTTTCATCAACGGCGTACCGGTCATGGCAATGAAGCAGGCGTTCGGCAGGGTTTTCTGCATCTGGATATTCATGTCGCCATACTGGCTGCGATGCCCCTCGTCCACCAACACAAAAATATTCGGGTCGGTTAACGCTTGTTTGATGCCTTTCACCGCTTTCTCGAATTTATTAATTACAGTAGTAATAACCGCATCACTTTTACTTTCGAGTAGTTGAATTAATCGGGCTCCGGTAGTGGCGTTTTCTACATAAATACCGCATTTTTTGAAAGTACCTGTTATCTGCCGGTCTAAGTCAGTACGGTCGGTTACTAATATGATTTTCGGATTACGGATACTTTTATCCAATACGATGGCTTGTGCCAGCATAACCATGGTCAATGACTTGCCACTTCCCTGCGTATGCCATATCACACCGCCTTTTCGCCGTCCGCCTTCTAAAGGACGAATCCGTCCCATCACTTTTTTGATGGCGAAATATTGTTGGTAGCGGGCAATTTTCTTTATTCCGTCGTCATCGACCGTGAAGTTGAACACCAAATCCAACAATCTTTCTGGATGACATAAGCTACACAAATAACGGTCTTGCTCGGTTGGATAAACCGGCTCTTGCTCCAATTGAACAAAATGTTCTCTCACATACCGGAAGCGCGAAGCGAACAGCCGGTCGCGCTGCATATCCGTAAGCGGTGTATTGACTATTCTATAAATAGTTGCATTGTATTCATTCTCTTCTTCTTTGGTTGAAAACTGTTCTGTCCATTTCGCCCAGAATTTTGCCGGCGTAGCTGTGGTGGCATACGAAGCAGACTGATTGGCAACCGCCAACGTTAAAGCCGAATAAACATATAGTTGCCGGATACCGTCTTCCTGTTGGTTACGAAGATGTTGAGAGATAGCCTGCTCTAACGAATCTTTAATATCCGGTCGTTTACATTCGATGATGCCTAACGGAATGCCGTTTACGAACAATACAATATCGGGACGATACGTGTCGTTCATGCCCATACGGGCAACCGAAAATTCTTCGGTTACATAAAAAACGTTCCGTTCGGGATGCTTCCAGTCGATATAGTTCAGTGTAAAACTTTTTTTATCTCCGTCAATGCTTTGTTCGAGCGCTTTGCCTAACGTAAGCAAATTGTAAATATATTCACTGCCACTGATGTAACCTTCTTCCATAGGGATATTCCGCAAGGCTTCTATTCCGTTCTCAATGTTTTGTGAAGAAAAGTAAGCCATACGACTACTTGATACCTGAATGGAATTAATAGCTTCCAATTGTTTGCGTAGGATAGGTTCCAATATTACCTGATTGGTTCTACCCCCACGCAGTTCAAGCGCTTCCTCCGGTGAAAGGTAGGTATATCCGAGCTTTTGCAAAAGTTGCAAAGCAGGAATCTGGCTGATATGGTCTTCTTTAAAAGAGATGTTATCCATAACTTATTTAATTGCTTTTGTGCTATGAGACAACTTTATTTTGTTAAGCTCATCATCCGACTTTATTTTATCGATAATGGCAGTTACCACTTTATACATCTCGCTATCCTTTGAGTAATCGGCTGCACAGACACAATTCACACGCTGCTCGTTGATCAATTTTTCAGCGGTTGCTTTTTTCTTTGAATTTCGCGGTTGATAAACGGCAATGGAATTTCCTCCTTGTTGCTTCACCAATTTCATACATGGAATATCGGTTTCCCCATCTCCAAAATAGATCATGTGATCGAATGGAATGGGACGTTCATCTTCCGGTTTATAGTTGTTAACCTGTTTATTGTCTTTTATATTTTCAATTCCTTTATTGATCATAAACAGAAACTGTGTTTTTGCCGTAAAATCGACAGCTACAGCAGGCCATTCAGCGACACCATGCACATCATACAGGAAAGATGAAGCATATATCTTTTTAAATTTGCGGGCAATAGAAGTCCCCTCAACCATTTCGGCAAGTCCCGACGAATTGATATAGTGTTCTATTTTTACACCTTTCTCTTTTCCATATTGATTGATTAAATCGAACCACTCTTGTACACCTTTGAACAGCTCCACCTTAGCACCAAAAGATTGAAACGATTTTCTTGTCAACTGTACTTTTGCATGTTTTGCCTCATCAATCATTAGCTTCATGTAGCAAAGGATTTCACTGGCATCCTGTTCTTTGCTGACCTCAGAATTTTTCGTCCAGAATTCTGTGGCAGTCAATCCGGTTGCCTGAATAAATCCGAATTCCTGCATATTGCCGGAAGCTAAAGTCCCGTCAAAGTCGTAAATTAATGCAATGGTTGGCTGTGTAGCTTTTGCCATGTTGTTATTTTTTGTGATTATCCCGAATTATACCCCTACATTTTACCCATGCGGTAAGCCAAGATACCAAACGCCGGAGGCGTGACAACCTTGTAGCCAGGGGTGTAAGCCCCTGGTGGCTTGATGTAGCGTAGCGCGTGGCGCGCGGAGCACGTTTTTCCCCTGAAAAAACACCTGTGCACCGCGCGCAAAATGCAACCCTTGCCATTATTTCCAGGGGCTTCACCCCTGGCTACATGCTGGCAGCCCTACGGGCTGAATACTCATACCTAAGTAGCAGGGAAGGGGTATAATTCGGGAGAATCATATTATTTTTTTATTTTCACTCTCTTTTTCCCGGTTAATAACTGCTGCATCAATCCTTTCTTCTGCTCTTTCAGCGTTGCCAGCTTTTGTTTGGCAAGGTTAATCTCATTATCGGCTGAGGATAGTATTTGAACAATAGCGTTTTGTTCTTCGATGGATGGTAGAGAAACTTTGATTGATGAAAATGATTCCCATCGCAATCCTCCTCGACGGTCTATTGATCCTTCCATTCTCGCGTTATATTGATAAATCAATCTGTGAGATTTTAAAATTGAATATATGAATGAGTCATTAACAGTATCATTGGTCTTAAATACTGTGTACATTGGGCTAATTAATGCCTCTTCAAATAAATTTTGATATCCAATAGATCCTTCTTCAATATGGTTTGTTGCGTATGCAAAATATCCATTAGGGACTACTTTATATGTGCTAACATCTTCAGCAAACACCCTTCTACCAAAATATTCTAATGACGGCAGTAAGCCATTATATTTAGTACATGAAAGTACTGTCAGGTTTTTATTCCCTTTATTTTTTATGCTATATTCCTTTGCAATTTCCTTGATCTTTATTTTTTTCCATCCTCCTACAAACCCCTTCAACCGCTTCTTGCCTGTAAGCAATTGCTGCATCAGTCCGCGTTTACGGGTTTCGAGCTGGGCAATGAGTTGGGTTTGTTTTTCAATAGCTTCGTCCCAAACAGAAAGTATTTCGGCAATTTTTTGTTGTTCGGGGAGAGGGGGAATGCATATCAATTGCTTATGAATATCATTTCTATTCAATGTAGGAACTCCAGAGCCAGATGAAAATCTTATAAAGTCATAAAAATCAATAAAATAATATATATACTTAGGCAGATTTGATTTGAAATCAGTTACCCAAAGCGATGTATTGTGAGGCCAATAATCTTCTGTAATATACGTAACTTTTCCTATTGTTCCAGAACGTCCCGTAACGATACCAGGTGCTTTTGCTTTTGCTTCATTGTGATATTTCAATATTCCATTTGAAAAAACTACTGGAATATTTCCCTGTACAATTTTCTCGATTGGTAAATCAAATCCTCTTTGTAATGGTGCAAAATCTTCAAACTTCTTCACCTCCCATTCCTCCGGAATAATTCCCAGTGGACTGTCTTTGTATCCTTGCGGTATATTATTTGTTTGTTTCATCATCATTTACAATTTCTAAAAGCCACATATTCATTTAATTCGGCGCAATCGCACAATCTGAAATTGATTCCATAGTGCTGTTCCAGTTTATGCTCATGAAAATGGCCATAATACCAATCTGTCAAATTCTTTTGTCCTCCCCTTAATTTTTCAAAGATTTTATCCATTGTTGTTCGTTCATTGTCAACAATCCGGCTTAATTCTTCATCTAATTTCAACCATTCCCCAATATTCCCTTTTGTAGTCGGGTAGGCAAAAGACGGACAGGTATGCGTGGCTACAATTTGAATATTGTCTGGGTATAAGCGGTTTATTTCATTCAATTTTTCTTCGTCAAAATACGGTAATTCCGCATCACCCCAATAGGTCTTTTTCCAACCCCGTTGTTCTTCTTCGATTCGATAAGAACGGTCAATGGAAGTAGCACCTCCAATGCATACGATATTGGTTTGATCTACCGAAACAACACTGTAATCCGGTAGAAGATAAATGTGTTTATATTCTTTAAATGATCCGTTGAAAAAGTCCGGGTCGTCGTGGTTGCCCCGAAACATAAGCAAATAGTTGTTTTTCTTTGAGAGTTTAAGACTTAACTTCTGAAACAAAGTAAAATAATATTCATCCTTATAAAAACCCATGCCGATATCGCCGCAAACAATCAGTACCGTATCGGTTAATTGATTGAGCTTGTAGACAATTGGTTCGAACTCTCCGTGGATGTCGCCCGAGAAAAACAATGCTTGTATATTTTCGAAACGGATGTGGTTGATCATCATTCCTTTTTCTTATTTGGTCTTCCGGTCAATTTCTTTTCCTCGCTTTTTAATCGCCGCTCTACTTTTTTGACATCTTCGGCAACAGGTAAATTTTCAGGTTTCAAACCCCTTTCAATCATGATTTTTCGCACGCCAAGATTATTGTCAACATGCTCCCTTTCTATAGCCGATTGTCCCGATAAGTTTTTTATCTGTACATTTTCGGCCGTCATGGCGGCTGCAAAGTCCTTGGCTTTAATGCTTACCGTAGGAAGGAAATCGGCCAACGGCCTACCGTCCGGCACACCCATTTTTCGTTTCAATAAAGCTGTAGTAAGTCCAAACAATGCCTGGTCGCCTTTTGATCGGATAATACCGAAGCCTTTATCGTCCACTCCTCTTTCGTAAAGAATGCCGGATAATTTATTCTCTGTTTCTTGTAACTTTGCACGCGCTTTTACCCGTTCTGCTTCCAAGAGTCGTTGTTCAATAATCTCCGCTCTGCGGGTTTGCACGGCAAAATAGTTTTGAGCAAAGGCAATTTCGGGCTTGCGACTATCTCCGTTTTGAGCAATCAGGTAACAGGCGTAACGAGTAAGCAATATATCATCAATTTCTTTTTCAGCTCCTTTGGGCATAGCGATCGTTTTCCTGACGTCAGGAAAATGATCAGCCATATTTCCACCCACATTTATGCAGGATTCTTTTGCTTTTTCAATTACTTTGGAAAAATTTTCCCACTTAGAATATCCCAAAAGAAATTGTAACTCGCGAGCGCTCCAACATTCAATTCCTTCGTATTCGGCAGCCGCGGCTTCAAAACGACTAAATAAGTCTAAAATTTCTGCTGATTTCATAGTTTTGCTTTTTAGTATCCTAATTCTTTTAAATACTCCTTCATTTTATCTTGAACTTCGGCCAGCTCCTTTTCCAATTTGTCGATTTCCTGTTGAACCGCCGGAATATCAATTTCAGCTTCTTCCTCAAAGGTATCGACATAGCGGGGAATGTTCAGATTGTAGTCGTTTTCGGTAATTTCAGCAGGCGTAGCCACATAGGCGTATTTATCCTCCGCCACCCCTTCGCTTAGCTTACCCTTTGTAAAATTGCGATAGGTAGCTACGATATGGTCAATGTCCTGCGGGCGCAGCTTGTTTTGGTTCTTCCCTGATTCAAATTCCTTGCTGGCATCAATAAATAGCACATTATCCGTTTTCTTGCCTTTGTTGAAAATAACAATCGCTGCCGGAATGCCGGTGCCAAAGAATAAATTAGCCGGTAAACCGATAACGGCTTCCAGCAGGTTTTCTTCAATCGTTTTTTGACGGATTTTACCCTCACCGGCTCCACGGAATAATACGCCATGAGGAACAACTACACCAACTTTTCCACGGCCTTCATAAGCCACCTCTATCATGTGGCTGATAAAAGCCCAATCTCCTTTGCTTTTGGGCGGAACACCCCGCCAGAAACGGTTGTATTGATCGTGCTCAGCTTCGTCGGCGCCCCACTTATCCAATGAAAATGGTGGATTGGCCACTACCGTATCGAACTTCATCAGCTTATCCCCTTCCAACAATTTAGGGGACCGCAAGGTGTCGCCCCAGCGGATAGTCGCGTTATCGAATCCGTGCAGGAACATATTCATCATGGCTAATGCCCATGTGCTGCCGTTGAGCTCCTGTCCATAGAGTGAAAAATTATCATTGCCGATTTCTTTCCCGGCTTTAATCAGTAGCGAGCCTGAGCCACAGGTCGGGTCGCATATCCGCGCGCCGGGATTGCTTTTGGTTAACTTGGCCAGCAAAGTTGAAACGCCCGACGGGGTGTAGAATTCCCCTGCCTTTTTACCCGAGTTGTCGGCAAAATTGGCAATCAGAAATTCGTACGCATCGCCAATAACATCATTCCCTGCCAAATGAGAGTCATCAAATTTAAGCTTGCCGTCCGAAAAGTCGATTAATAAATTCTTCAACCGGGTATTTTTATCTTTGGCATCCCCTAAATTACTGCTATTGAAATCAATATTTCTAAAAATACCGCTACCATCTTCGCTGCTCATCTTTTCACGGTTGGCCTCTTCCAAGTTGGCTAACGCGATGTTAATCAACTCGCCGATATTGTTTTCATTCCGGTGTTCGTACAGGTAGCTGAACGAACTTTCTTCGGGAACATCAAATCGTTCGCGCTTCATGGCTCTCCGGGCACGCTCTTCGTCTTTGTTGTAACGCTCCAGATACTCCTTATATTTAGCATCATAGACATCGCTCACATACTTGAGAAAAAGCATGGTTAAAATGTAGTCTTTGTATTGGCTGGGATCTATTACTCCCCGGAAGGTATCGCAGGCCTTCCAAACTATACGGTTGATGTCCTGCTGTGCTATTTTATTCTCCATAAAATTATGATGTTATTTTGTTATTTCAATCAGCTGCTGTTGAGTCAACTTACTACGCATATCCGAGATCTGCCGATAAAGCCTCTGCTCCCGTCGTTGCAGTCGGTCAATCTCGACTATCCTTTGCTGCACTTGCACGGTTGGAATGTCGATTCCAAATTCTTCAACCAATGTTTTCCCAATCGAAGGGATGGAAGTCCCAGTAGCATTTATTTTGAAGAATGTAAGAGAATCTGCTCTGTTTAAAATCCAACACAAATAATCAGGTGTAATTATGGCGCGATCTATGATTCTGATAACCAAAAAGGAGGAAGACGCGACCACTTTACCCATTCTTTCTGCAAATACAGCGCAGAAGTTAGATGTTCCTTTAGCGGCAAATATCAAATCACCCTCCAATAACAAATGGCTCTCTATTTTACTATTGACTTCCAGCGTGGGCTTAGGGAGCAGAAATTCGCCCTCAACTCCACTAAAGTCGCTTACCTGCAAGTAGCAAACCGCTCCCTCCGGCACCTCTTTTACGTAAGCGCCGGAACGAATAGCTGCTACATCTTGTATCCTTCTTTGCATCCGATATTCAATTTCGTAATATTTCTACAAAGATATAAATAAAATTTGAATAAACAAAATATTTTTAAGTAGAAAATCTACAAAATTATAAAATAAAAGCAAAAATAAAGGATTTTACATTGATTACAAGCACTCTACATTATTTACAGCAAGTTAAAGAATGGCATTGATAAGTAAGGAGCTGATAACAATGCATAGGTTTGCCTCATTTTACACCGTCTATATTTTCTTGCCAATTCCTTATTTTAATACGTCATTCCCAGCTGCCACAGCGGAATAACATTCAGATACCCATTTTCGATATCATCCTTTACTACAAAGCCGTCCTCAATCTCTTTAAGCTGCTTCCGTCCCTTGTTTCTGCCTCCGACCTCAAATATTTTATCATCAACTAAAAAATCGGCAACAGGAGATGCGCATACATCATACTTTACCCGCAGCTGGTTTAAGAAGAATGTCTCGCGGATATTTCCGATATTGGAGGTCTCCTCAGCAAGGTTATAGATAAGGTTGGTGTTATCCAAATATATTTTATCAACCTTACCTAACCCACGAATACCGCCTGTACGATCTCGTAGCTGGGCTATCATGCCCGCTTCTTCAATGTACAGGCAGTAGTCCGAAATATTGTTACGGCTGGCTGAGAGCATATCGGCTATTTTGCTCATGTTGGGCTTGAATGGTGCGCTTTTAGCGACAATCGCAAGTAGCTGCTTTAACTTTCGTCCCGTCGCCACATTCATATCGGCGTACATCGGAATGTCGTTCTCCAACGTTTGGTTTATGATCTGCCCCAACCGCAATTCAAAATCTTCCTCCAATGCGAACGGATAATACCCCTTTGTCAAATACTCAGAGAAAAGAGGCAACGGATGCTTCAAATCGGGTAATTCGACTTTATGCTGCAATATATCTTCCAATGAATAGGTTTCTGCCGATATATTGTGGAACAACCGCAAATACTCCCGGAAAGACAAGCCCTGCATATTGTAGATTACGGCTCTACGGCTTAGATCGGAGGCTCCTTTCTTAATGTCAAGCACCGAAGAACCGGTAAAAACAACATTTAGGTCTTTATGGTAATCATAGATTAGCTTTAGCTCTTTTGCCCAGTCCTTATATTTATGGATTTCGTCTATAAACAGATATTTACCACCTCGCTTCACAAAAGTATCAGCTAAATCGGCAAAGCTATTGTTCACGAAGTAGAAATCCTCCGCTGTTACGTAGAGCGTTTCAGCAGGATTCAGATTTTGCTTGATATATTGGAGAACCAAAGTCGTTTTCCCGACCCCTCTCGGGCCGATAAGCCCTATCATCCGGCTTTTCCAATTAATCTCCCCATAGATATATCGGAAGAAGGCTGTATCAGCTTCCTTTATCAGCTTATTGGAATATTCGATTAGCTTATCCATAACGGTACGTTTTCTGCAAAGATAGCCATTTTGCACTCTAATAGTGCATTTTTTCGTATTTTTTGCACTATTAGAGTGCAGAATGGCAAAAATCAAGAAGCCTTCCGACTTTCGGAATGAAGGGAAAATAATTAACTACCTGTCAATCAAATACATGCTAATTATTAACAATTCGCGCTCACTTTCCGATGCAGAACTTCTCAAAGATATTCCCCAAAATATCGTTGTCCGAAATGTCGCCGATGATGCTGCTGAGGTGCTGGATTGCCTCGCGGATTTCGAAGGCAATAAGCTCCTCCGTCAGGCCGATGCTGAGGCCGTTGAGCGCTTGGCTGAGCGCGCGCTGCGCATGCGTAAAGGCCTCGTAGTGGCGGACGTTGCTCACTATGCTGTCGCTAACCGGGTTGGAGGGAATGGCGGCCAACTCCAGCAGCCTTTGCTCCAGCTCGTGCAAGCCGGTTTTGTTTTTGGCTGACAGCGAAAGGTAGCTGAGCTGTTGAATCGTTGAATTGTTGAATTGTTGAATTGAAGGGCTGTCAACCTTGTTCACGGCCACAATCAGCTTTTGCTCAGGGCTGAGCCGCGGCTGTATTCTTTCCACGCTCTCCAGCGTCTCGGGGCGGGTGGCGTCGAGCAGCAGGATGACAATGGAGGCCTTGCCCATCTTGTCGTACGTGCGCTCAATGCCCAAATTCTCCACGAAGTCCGTGCTGTGGCGAACGCCCGCCGTATCGATGAAGCGGAAGAGCACGCCGCCCAGCGTAATGGTGTCCTCAATGGCGTCGCGGGTGGTGCCGGCAACGTCCGACACCAGGGCCTTCTCGTCGTTGAGCAGGGCGTTGAGCAGGGTGCTTTTCCCCACGTTGGGGCTGCCCACAATGGCCACGGGCACGCCCTTTTTTATGGCGTTGCCAACGCTGAACGAGGCGGTCAACTTTTCTATTACGCGCAGAATTTCGTGGAGCAAATTCTTCAGCTGGTCGCGGTTGGCAAACTCCACATCCTCGTCCGAAAAGTCGAGCTCCAGCTCCAGCAGGCTGGCAAAGTGCAGCAGCTTATCGCGCAGCGCGCGGATTTCGTCGGAGTAGCCGCCGCGCATTTGCTGTAGGGCCACGCGGTGCATGGCGCGGGTGCTTGAGGCGATGAGGTCGGCCACGGCTTCGGCCTGCGCCAGGTCCATTTTGCCGTTCAAAAAGGCGCGCAGGGTAAACTCGCCGGGCTGCGCCATGTGCGCGCCACTACTTATGAGCGCCTGCAAAATTTGCTGCTGTATGTAGGTGGAGCCGTGGCACGAGATTTCGACCGTATCCTCGCCCGTAAACGAGCGCGGCGCGCGAAAAACGGTAACCACCACCTCGTCAAGCACGGCGTCCTCAAAAGCTATTTTTCCAAAATGGGCGGTGTTGGCTTTTTGTTCGGCCAGCTTTTTTCCGGAAGGAGAAACGAAAAGCCGGTCGCAAACGGGAAGCGCCTGCGCTCCGCTAACGCGCACAACGGCAATGCCGCCCACACCTGCAGGCGTGGAAACGGCGGCTATGGTAGAGGTTAAATCAATCATGGCAGCAAAGGTAGGTATTTCGGACAGGATTTAGAAGATTTTTGAAGAGCATGCTCCTAGCCCGTCAGCCTTGTTAACCCTGTCAACTAAAAAGCTGTTTTAAGTTTGAAATCTTTTTCCTAAATTTGCTCTGCCAATTGTAACAAAATGCGCCTACTCCAACCATATACGTAGAATGCCGGATGCTCCGGCATTTTTTTTGGCCTACGCCAAGCAATGAGCGACACGTACCGCACCATAGCCGCACCCGCCGAGGGAGTTTACAAGGAAAAAGGCAGTAAATTTACCGCCTACGCCTTTGCCATAGAAAGCGAGGAGGAGGTGAAGCAGCGCGTGGCCTGGGCCAAAAAAGAGTTTTACGATGCGCGCCACCACTGCTACGCCTACCGCATGGGCAGAAGCGGCGAGCACTTTCGCGCCAACGACGACGGGGAGCCAAGCGGCACCGCCGGAAAACCGATTCTGGGGCAGCTGCTGTCGGCCGACCTGAGCAACGTACTGGTGGTGGTGGTGCGCTACTTCGGCGGAACGCTGCTGGGCACCTCGGGACTGATAGCGGCGTACAAGGGCGCCACCGCCGATGCCATTGCCAACGCGCACATCGAGGAGCGGACATGGAACGAAGAGCTGAGCATAGCGTTTGCCTACGAAAATATGAACAGCGTGATGAAGGTGGTAAAGGATGAGGACTTGCAAATTCTCTCCCAGGATTTTGACAACGCCACCTGCCGTATTACGCTCAGCATAAGGGAAAGCAAGTTGGAAAAAGTAAAAAAAATGTTGAACTTCAGCGATGGCAAAAATGGCTAAACAGGTGCGGCATCCCAACGACTTGCTCTATCGCCTGGCGATTGCCGCTTCATCATTTTTACTTCGCAAGAAATATGCGCTCAGCATACGCAAAAGCGCCGGGGCGGCAGCGCTTAGGCCGCCGTACGTAGTCATTGCCAACCACATTAGCAACATTGATTTTACGGTAGTGGCCAACGCTGCCTGGCCTACCCGCCTGAACTTTGTGGTGGCGGCGTTTTACTTCCGGGTGCGGTTTCTGGGCGGGTTGCTACGGTTTATGGGCTGCTTTTCGAAGGAGCAATTTCAGCCCGATGCGCAGGCAGTAAAAAATATTTTCAGCGTCATCAGGCGCGGCGATGTGGTGGCGGTTTACCCCTCGGGGCAGAGCACGCTCAGCGGAGAGGGTACGCACATTGACGCAAGCATAGCGCCGCTGCTCAAAAGGCTGGCCGTGCCGGTGGTGGCGGTGCATGTGGACGGAGCATTTATAGCCTGCCCCAAGTGGCACCTCGGCCTGCGCAAATCGCGCATGGAGGCTTCGGTTGACGTGCTATTCACGCCGCAGGATCTGGAGCAGCTAAGCATTCAGGAGATTTATCAAAAGACCAAGGACGCTCTTTACTTTGACGACTACGAGTGGCAGCGCAGGGCGCTGGTAAAGGCCTCAAGGCCGCATAGCGCCAAGGGTTTGGAGCGGGTGCTGTTCTGCTGCCCCAGGTGCAACGGCGAATTTACCATGCGCGCCAAGCGCAACAAAATTTACTGCGCAAGCTGCGGAAACGCCGCGCTCATGAACGAGTACGGCTTGCTGCAACCCCACGATGCGAGCAGCGTCATTTTTGACACGCCCACCGCGTGGAGCCGCTGGCAGATGCAGCGATACCGGCAGGAGCTGGGCGCACCGGCATTCCGCTACAGCGAGCCGGCCCATTTGGTCAAGATAGGCAAGCACGGCCGGTACAAGAAAGTGGGGCAAGGCAGGGCCGAGATCAGCGTTGAGCGCTTTTGCTACTGCGGAACCTATGGCAAGAAAACGGTTGAGTGGGAGGTGAGAAATAGTTTGTCGGCCGTTTTTGCGCACGAGGTGCCGGGGCATTTTGACTTTGCGCACAACGGCGAACTTTACTCCATAGCACCCTTCAACGGCGCGGCAGCGCTGAAGTTTGTAGCGCTCAAGGAGGCTATTTTTGACGCATATCTATAACAACATCTGAAATTTGAAATATGAAATCTTTAGTCTCCATTACCGATTTTAGCAAGCAGGACATACTGACCGTGCTTGAGCGCGCCGCCAGCTTTGAGAAAAACATCGACCAACCGCTGCTCAAGGATAAGGTGGTGGCCACCCTGTTTTTTGAGCCGTCAACGCGCACGCGCCTCAGCTTTGAGGCGGCAGTGAGCCGCTTGGGTGCCAACGTTATCGGATTTTCCGACACGAGCAACACCAGCATCAGCAAGGGCGAAACGCTGAAGGACACCATCATGATGGTGGCCAACTACGCCGACCTGATTGTGATGCGCCACCCCCTCGAGGGTGCGGCGCGCTACGCCTCCGAAATCTCGCGCGTACCCATTATCAACGCCGGCGACGGCGCCAACCAGCACCCCACGCAAACCCTGCTCGACATGTACTCCATACAAAAAACGCAGGGCACGCTCGACGGGCTCAACATAACCATGGTGGGCGACCTGAAGTACGGCCGCACGGTGCACTCGCTGCTGCAAGCCATGAGCCTGTTCGATACGCGCTTTACCTTCATTGCGCCGCAGGAGCTGGCCATGCCCAACGAGTACAAGGCGCTGCTCAAGGAGAAAAGTATTCCGTACGACGAGCACACCGACCTTGCCTCCAACATTCACAGCGCCGACATTATTTACATGACGCGGGTTCAGCGCGAGCGCTTCCTTGACCCCATGGAGTACGAAAAGGTAAAGAACGTGTACGTGCTGCACAACAAAATGCTGGCCAGCACCAAGCCCAACGTAAAGATTCTGCACCCGCTACCGCGCGTAAACGAAATAAGCACCGATGTGGACAGCAACCCCAAAGCCTACTACTTTACGCAGGCCGGCAACGGCGTGTACGCCCGCATGGCCGCCATTTGCCACTTGCTGGGGAAGTAAGGAATATCCCTTGCGTGGTTCTGCTATCTCACCCGGTTCACACTACATTTCACCTCCTTCGCCTAAGCATTCGTTATCAAGGCGGGCTTTGGCTTGCTCCAAAGATTTTTGCAGTTGTTTGCGCAGCAATTCCTTTGGAGGTAGTTCGGTCATGTACTGGGCTACTTTTATGCCCGACTGGTCTAACTGCAATAGCTCTATCTGCTCGTGGTTACCCTCGGTACAAAGGATTAATCCTAAGGGAGGGTTTTCGCCCTCCTCCAGCTCGTAGCGCTCGAGCCAGCGCAGGTACAATTCCATTTGTCCCTTGTAGGCTGCCTTGAATCGGCCTATCTTCAAATCAATGGCAATAAGCCGCCGTAGTTTGCGATGGTAGAAAAGGAGGTCGAGATAAAAATCTTGCCCATCAATTACCATGCGCTTTTGCCGCTCAATAAATGAAAAGCCTGCGCCCAGCTCCAAAATAAACTGCTCCAACTGTACCACCAGCGTATCCTCCAGCGATTTCTCGCTATATACTCCTTTCAGCCCTGTAAATTCAAGAAAGTACGGATTTTTGAACACTAGTTCGGGCGAAATGGTGTTGCTGTTTCGTACCTGCGAAAGCTCGTGCTTTACCATTTCATAGGGCTTGCCGCTTACGAGCGTACGCTCGTAAAGCATGCCGTCTATTTTGTCGCGCAGGGTACGAATACCCCATCGCTCAAAGTTGGCCATGGTTAGGTAGAACTCGCGCTGCAGCTCCTCCCTCATAGGCATAACTTCCACAAAATGAGACCACGACAATTGTGTCGACAGTGTCGACACAATTTGAATATCGGGAAAAAGCTGAGCGAATTGCATCATCCGGCGCAGATTGCGCTCATCAAATCCTTTTCCGCCATATTCGGACTGCAATTGTTGCGACAGCGTCGCAATAATTTGCTTTCCATAGTCAGCACGTTGATTATTAAGAACTTCCTTGTTTATACGTGCGCCAATATGCCAGTAAAGCAAGGTCGTTTCGCTATTGGCCACTACAGCCACACGCGTTCGCGCCTGCTCAATAATTTGGCGTATATCGTGCAGCAAATGGTCGGGAGCTATATTTGGCATTTTATTATTCACTTTATTTAAACAAATGTTCCTTGTTGAGTTCCACAATCAGTAATCGCATAATTTCAAATTGTTTCACGGGCTATGATGGTCTGTGTTCTTAGCAATCATAGCTTGGCTTCTTTAAATTTTCCCTTCCGGTTTTCTTCAAGGGCGAGGCTTGTACGAACCCGGTGCGCGGCTCGTCAAAAGCATCGGAAAGATATTTGAAAAACGAGGCTGCTCAAGAAGTTTCTGAGCAGCCTCGTTAAACGATGGCGAACTTGTTCCGCAACGGTAAGCTGCGGGTTAGCCTAAGTACGCCTTGAGCAGCTTGCTCCTGGAGTTGTGGCGCAGGCGGCGAATGGCCTTCTCCTTAATCTGGCGAACGCGCTCGCGGGTCAAGCCGAACTTTTCGCCGATTTCCTCCAGCGTCATTTCCTGCTGGCCAATGCCGAATACGTACTTCACAATATCGCGCTCGCGGTCGGTGAGGGTGGAGAGGGCGCGGTCAATTTCGCGCGAAAGCGACTCGTTGATCAGGCCGCGGTCGGCGCTGGGCGAATCGTTGTTTACCAGCACGTCGAGCAGGCTGTTGTCCTCGCCATCCACAAAGGGCGCATCGACCGATACATGGCGGCCCGAGACTTTAAGCGTATCGGCCACCTTGTCGCGCGGAATGTCGAGTATTACCGACAGCTCATCGGCCGACGGCGCGCGCTCGTGCTCCTGCTCAAACTTGGCCAGCGCCTTGTTGATTTTGTTGAGCGATCCCACCTGGTTGAGCGGCAGGCGCACAATGCGCGACTGCTCGGCCAGGGCCTGAAGAATGGACTGGCGAATCCACCACACGGCGTACGATATGAACTTAAATCCGCGGGTTTCGTCGAACTTCTCGGCGGCCTTTATCAAGCCCAGGTTGCCCTCGTTAATCAGGTCGGGCAGGCTCAGGCCTTGGTTTTGGTACTGCTTGGCTACCGACACCACAAAGCGCAGGTTAGCACGCGTCAACTTTTCGAGAGCCGCCTGGTCGCCTTTTTTAATGCGCTGCGCCAGCTCCACCTCTTCTTCAACCGAAATCAGCTCCTCACGGCCAATCTCCTGCAAGTACTTATCCAGCGAGGCGCTCTCGCGGTTAGTAATTGACTTTGTGATTTTTAGTTGCCTCATAAAATTCTATTTACAATTTACTATTTACAATTTTGAAGTCCTAATTACAGTGTACAAAGTACAAATATTACCGCTACAAAAATTAGCACTTTGTAGTTAGTAGATTGTACTTCTATTTACATTCCTATGGCGTAGTACGCCACCACACCGTTGGGGTAAATGCCCTCAATAAGTATGGCCTCGTTGCCCGCTGTGCTCAGTATGGTGCTCACATCGCTCACGCTGTTTACCGGCGCGCGGTTAATGCGCGTAATGATGTATCCCTTTTTTACGCCCTGCGATTGCAGCTTTCCGGCTTGCAGATCTTTTACCTGCACGCCGCTTTTAATGCGCAGCGAGCGCTTGGTGGCGGCATCCACCTCGCCCAGCGTAGCCCCCAGCAGCGCCACGGCGCTGTTGTCATCTGGCTTTACAATATCGGTGCTTCCGGCGCGATTTCTCAGCACCACGTTGATGTAAATAGTTTTATTATTCCTGTTTACCGTAAGCGAAATCTGGTCGTTGGGGCGGAACTTGCTGATTTGCTCCTGCAGCTGCGCCACCGTATTTACCTCGGCATCGTTGACCTTGAGCACCACGTCGCCCTTCTGCATTTTGGCCAGCTGGGCGGCTCCACCCTCCAATACGCCCTGCACCAGCACACCTTTAACCTGGTTAATGCCCAGCTGCTGCGCCACCTCCGAGTCGAGCTCCTGCAGGGTAACCCCCAGCACCGCGCGCTGCACCACGCCAAACTCAATAATGTCGGTTACCACCTTGTTGACAATGGTGCTGGGCACGGCAAACGAGTACCCGCTGTAGCTGCCCGTTTGCGATGCAATGGCGGTGTTGATGCCCACCAGCTCGCCGCGCGTGTTGACCAGCGCGCCGCCGCTGTTGCCGGGGTTTACCGCCGCATCGGTTTGTATAAACGATTCTATCTTAAAGTTATCCGACAGGATATTGATGTTGCGCGCCTTGGCGCTGACAATGCCGGCGGTTACGGTCGAGGTAAGGTTGAGCGGGTTGCCCACCGCCAGCACCCATTCGCCCAAACGCAAGGCATCGGAGTTGCCCATGGCAATAAAGGGCAGGTCCTTCGTATCGATTTTCAGCACGGCAATGTCGGTGCTGGGGTCAGTGCCCACCAGCTTGGCCGCAAAGGTGCGCCTGTCGTTAAGCGTTACGTTGATTTTTTCGGCCTTATCTATTACGTGGTTGTTGGTAACAATGTAGCCGTCCTCCGACAGTATTACGCCCGAGCCGGCGCCCTGCACGGGCTGCGGCTGCTGGTATCCGCGGAAGCCAAAAAAGTAGTCGAACGGCGACATGGACTGCATTTGCGCGTAGCTGGTTTTGACGTGCACCACGGCGTTTACCGTTTTTTCGGCCGCCTCGGTAAAGTCAATGGCGCCCGCCACCGTGTTGTTGGACGAAGTAAGCAGCGAGGTAAATGTAGCTGGCGCATGCTGCTCGCTGCCGCCACCAATGGAGGTAGCCTTGCCAACCAGTAAAGCTGCAGCAGCTCCTATGGCTGCCGAAAATAATCCGATGAAAATTACATTCTTTTTCATTTTGATAACCCTTTATACGTTAGTTTTTATATTTTGTTTCAAGATGCATTACGTAAAATGTGAAAATATCGCTATAGTACTCATAATATTACAATTACCAACCCACCGTCAGCTCAAACATCAATCCTCATAAATTACCATTGATGTTTCAAAATTTATGCCACTGACCGCGGCTGGAAATTTTGTCATTTTCTTGAGATTTATTAGCTGAATAAGCTGTAAGTATCGTTTAAATTCCGCATCTTTGTGCAATTTTTGTCAGCATTACTAAAGTTATGCCGGTAGTAACGTTTACCACGGATTGGGGCTGCTCCGATTTTTACGTTGGCGCGCTTAAGGGGGCCATCCTATCGCACCTGCCGCAGGCCGTGCTGGTGGACATCTCGCACAGCGTGGAGCAGCACAACGAGGCGCAGGCCGCCTTCACGGTGCGCAACGCATACGCCCACTTCCCCAAAGGCAGCATTCACATTATAGGCGTCGGCAGCGAGCAGGGCAAGGACGGCGAGTTGGTGGTCATGGAGGCCGACAGACACTACTTCATCAGCGCGAGCAAAAGCTGCCTGAGCCTGCTGTTTTTGCCGGTCGGCAGCCTTGCCGGCGTTGCCTCGGGTAAAAAAGTTGCGGGATTCGGCATGCTGGGCTCCGTGCCGCACGTGGTGCACCAGCTGATGCAGGGCGTGCGCGTAAAGGATTTGGGAGCGCCTGCCGAGCTGCCCGAGCGCATAGCCTTAGCGCCCATTGTGAGGCGCAGCAGCGAAGCGGTAACCGCCATCGTGGGGCACATACTGCACATTGACAGCTACGGCAACGCTGTAACCAACATCACGCGGGCGCTGTACGACGAGCATGCGGGCGGGCGCCCGTGCACGGTGCTCATCAACAGCAACCGCTACAAGGTACCGCAAATTTTTGAGGGCTACGCCGATGTGGAGGAGGGAAACCCCGTAGCGTTTTTCAATTCGCTGGGGCTGCTCGAAGTGGCCGTGTGCCAGGGCAACGCCAGCCACCTCTACCGCCTCAACGTAGAAAGCTGCACCATTACCGTGGCATTTCAGTAGAGAATATAGACAGAAGGATAGAAGGAACAAAGACGGAAAGACGGAAAGAACAAGGGCAGAAAGACAGAAGGAACAAAGACGGAAGGAGCAAAAACAGAAAGGCTGGAATTAGAGCAGCTTCATTTTTATCTCTTTATCTGTTTATCTCTTTTCCTTTATTTTCCTTTATTTTCCTTTATTTCCCTTTATCCTCAATCCTTCTATCTTTGCTCTTTGTTATCTTTCATCCATCTTCACATGAACGAAACTCAACAATCCTTCCAGCGCCTGCTTGATATCATGGACGAGCTGCGCGAAAAATGCCCGTGGGATAAAAAGCAAACCTTGGAAAGCATTCGTCCGCTGACCATTGAGGAAACCTACGAGCTGAGCGAAGCCATACTCGACGGCGACCTGCCCAACGTACGCAAGGAGCTAGGCGACATCCTGCTGCACATTGTTTTTTACGCCAAAATCGCCTCGGAGCGGCAGGCCTTCGACATGAAGGATGTTATCGACGGCCTTTGCGATAAGCTGGTGTACCGCCACCCGCACGTGTTTGGCGAGGCCACCGCCGACACCGCCGGACAGGTAATTAAGAACTGGGAGCAGCTCAAGCTGAAGGAAAAGGGCGGCAACAAAACCGTGCTATCGGGCGTACCGTCATCGCTACCGGCGCTCATCAAGGCGCAACGCGTGCAGGAAAAGGCGCGCGCCGTGGGCTTTGACTGGGAGCAGCGCGAGCAGGTGTGGGACAAGGTGCAGGAGGAGCTGGGCGAGCTGCGCGATGAGGTGGAGAAAATGGACACGCAAGGCATGGAGAACGAATTCGGCGACCTGCTGTTCTCCATGGTCAACGCGGCGCGGCTCTACGGCATTGACCCCGAAACGGCGCTGGAGCGCACCAACAAAAAGTTCATCAAGCGCTTTGGCTACTTAGAGCAGGAAACTATCAAAAAAGGCCGTCCGCTTACGCAGATGACGCTGGACGAAATGAACGAGATTTGGGAGGCTGCAAAAAAACAAGAGTAAGACATGGCACACAGATAACACAGCTTGTCCCGCCGTGGCGGGAGACTTCGTCACAGATAAACACGGATAAAAATATTTATTGGTGCATTCGTGGCAATTTTTCTGTATTCCTTGTGTTCCTTTGTGAAAAAACTTTGTGTTCTTTGTGGTAAAAAATCGTTTGTATTATGAATATCGTTTTTCTTGACCACGCCACCATGGGCAACGTGAGCATGGCGCCCATTGAGGCGCTGGGCACGCTCACCGTATATGACGACACCACCACCGAGGCCTTGGCCATTGAGCGCTGCCAAAGCGCCGATGTTATCATTTGCAACAAGGTAAAAATAACGCCCCGCGTAATGGATGCGCTGCCCCGCCTGCGCCTCATTTGCATATCGGCCACGGGCATGAACAACGTGGACTTGGAGTACGCCGCCAGAAAAAATATCGCGGTAAAAAATGTGGCCGACTACTCCACCGCCAGCGTGGCGCAGGTCAGCTTTGCGCTGCTGCTCTCGCTCATGCACAACACCTGCTACTTAGATTCGTTTGTAAAAAGCGGACGCTACGCCCAGGCGCAAATGTTTACCCACCACGGCCACACCTTTTACGAGCTGAGGGGAAAAACCTTTGGCATCATCGGCATGGGCAACATCGGCCGGCGCGTTGCCGCCATAGCCGAGGCTTTCGGCGCCCGGGTGGTTTTTTACTCCACCACCGGAAAAAACAGCTCGGCACCCTACCCCTCGCTTTCGCTAAATGAGCTGCTGCAGGCATCGGATGTGGTGAGCATTCACGCGCCGCTCAACGAGGCCACCTACAACCTCATTGCCTACCCACAGCTGCAGCTGATGAAGCGCACGGCGTACCTTGTCAACATTGGTCGCGGGAAGATTGTAAACGAAGCTGATTTGGCGCAAGCCCTGAACGAGGATTTGATTGCCGGGGCGGCGCTCGACGTGTTTGAGCACGAGCCCATAAACGCCGATAACCCGCTGCTGAAAATCAACAACAAGTACAAGCTGCTAATGACGCCGCACATTGGCTGGGCCAGCGTAGAGGCGCGTAAAACGTTAATTGAAAAGATAGCGGAGAATATTGCAGAGGCACGACCCTAACAGGATTTTAAGACCCTGTCAGGATTTGGCTTGATGGCCATTGAGCGTAGAAAGGCTCTCCTGCTTACTTCGGAAGTTAAGCTCCTAATCCAAAATTGTCAGCTCCACCTTATTGGTAGCGGCGGCCACGCTGCTGATGGGCACAAGGCGGTCGGCCTTAACACCCAAGTCCGTGAGCGCATCGACCACGCGCACGGCAAAAATGCTAGACAGCCGCTCATTTTCGGTGTACATGTTGAGCTCAACGCGCAGGTCGGGGTGCGCCGCCATGAAGTCAGCCAGGCTGTTCAAATCGGTTTTCGACTCGCGCGACAGGTTGCGGGTTCTCGGGTCGAGGGTTATATTTTTCAGCTCCAGCGTAACATTCTTTTCTACCGGAAGCAGCTGTACATTTTTTACCGTCTCCACCGCCTGCGCATCGCCCTGCGGCAGGGGCAGGTTGTAGTGATCAGTGTAAAACAGGTAGTTCGCCGCCTTGACCACAATGCCGTACTTGCGCCCCGATGTCAGCCACATGGAGTAGGCTCCGGTTTGGGGGTCAACCGGCACCTTGAGCAGCGGCTCGCCCGACCCGATGCCGGTTACCATGACGTAGACCGACGAAAGGGGCTGGCTTTTTTTTGCGCAGCGCACCACACCCTTGAGCTGCAGCAGCGGTGCGCCGCCGGCCATAGCCTGCGCCAGCCGCTGTGGCGTGGCCTGCTCGTTGGTCAGCACCAGCGACTTGGAGGAAGCCTCGGGTTGCTGCTGTACCGGTGTCTCCTGCTTAGCCGATGCTACAACTTTTTCGGCGGACTTAGCTGGAGCGGCAGGGGTAACAGGTTTTTCAGCTTTAGCCTCCGCTTTTTTAAGGGTATCAACCTTGGTTGCTACAGGTTTAGACTGCTCGCTTACAGGCTTTTTTGCCTCGGGCTGAGCGGCTGGAGCAACAACTTTCTCAGGCTTGGATGCCGTTTTTTTGGCCGTATCAACCTTGGCGGATTGTACCGGCTTAGCCTCCGCTTTTTTAACGGTATCGGCCTTGGTTGCTTGAGCC
>JAVBPG010000001.1:0-33285 GCA_031549685.1 Bacteroidales bacterium
ACTCGGATGAGAATTTTATTCTTGAGTAGCGCTTTCAATGAGCTTTAGCTTACCATTTTCAATCAACTTTAGTTGAGCCGTTGCGCGAATTTCATTCGCTCTTCCAACCTATGGATTTTAAATCCATAGTATTTGAGTTTACCCAAGCGATAATCCAAGATGACTAACGCCGTAGGCGTGACAACCTTGTAGCCCATCGGAGCAGCACCCCTTCACTTTCCCGCCGCAAAGGTACAACAAAAAAGCCCAAGCGTTGGCTCGGGCTCTAATTTTTGTAGCTGGCAAAATTACTTTACGCCTAATATCCAAGGCAGGTCGTTCTCCACATCCTCCGGTGCCTTTGCGGCAGCGGCCTTGTCGCGCTCCTGCAAGGCCTTTTTTACCTCAACCAGCTTTCTGTCGGCAGCGCCAAACGAGGCAAGCTTACCGCCCACGCACACCATGTTCCAGTTGTTGTACTTCAGTATTTCGGTTTGGCTAAACACGCCCTGCATGTCGGCAAGGAATGCATCGGCGTTAACCTTGTCCAAAAAACTACCTACCACTACGTAGTAGGCCGAGTAAACCGGTGCGCCAAAGCCTTTTTTGGCTGCGGCCATCGCAATTGAGTCTTCACGGGCAGCCTGTATTTGCTGCTCCAGCGCGGTAGCCTCTTCCACCATCGCAATGCTATCATCAATAAGCTGCTGCCTTTCCATTTCGGCCTGCTTTACGGCGGCATTCTTGCCTCCGCGTCCGCACGATGCGGCCAGCACCAATACGCTAAGTATTAAAATCGAAATTCTTTTCATGGCAAAAATATTTACGTTTTAAAAAATTGGTAGCGAAGCAAAAGTAGGGCATATTTTGTAAAATTGCAAGAAAAAACTTCTTTTACCCCTCGCTACTGCCACGTTTTGGCCAAGCTGCGGCTACGCGTCAATGCGCGCGTAGCGGGCGTTGGCCTCAATGAAGTCGCGGCGCGGCGCCACCTCATCGCCCATGAGCATGGAGAATATGCGGTCGGCCTCGGCGGCACTTTCAATGCTTACCTGGCGCAGGGTGCGATGCTCGGGGTTCATGGTGGTATCCCACAGCTGCACGGCGTTCATCTCTCCGAGACCTTTGTAGCGCTGCACATGCACGCTGCTGTCCTTGCCCTTGCCCAACTCGTCCACAGCCGCCTGGCGCTGGTCCTCGGTCCAGCAGTACTGCTCCTGCTTTCCCTTTTTTACCAGGTACAGCGGCGGCGTGGCAATGTACAGGTGGCCGTTCTTAATCAGGTCGTTCATGTAGCGGAAGAAGAAGGTCATAATCAGCGTGGCGATGTGGCTTCCGTCCACGTCGGCATCGGTCATGATGATGATTTTGTGGTAGCGGAGCTTTGAGAGGTTGAGCGCCTTGCTGTCCTCCTCGGTGCCAATGGTTACGCCCAGCGCCGTGAAGATATTTTTGATTTCTTCGCTGTCGAAAATTTTATGCTCCATGGCCTTTTCCACGTTCAGGATTTTACCGCGCAGGGGCAGAATTGCCTGAAACGCCTTGTCGCGGCCCTGCTTGGCGGTACCGCCTGCCGAGTCCCCTTCGACGAGGTAAATTTCGCATTTTTCGGGGTTGCGGTCGGAGCAATCGGACAGCTTGCCGGGCAGGCCTGCGCCCGAAAGCACGGTCTTGCGCTGCACCATTTCGCGCGCCTTGCGGGCGGCATGGCGGGCGGTTGCGGCCAGTATTACTTTGTCAACTATCAGCTTCGCATCCTTGGGATTTTCCTCTAAGTAGTACTCCAGCGCGGCGCTCACGGCCTGCGATACGGCCGCGGTAACCTCGTTGTTGCCCAACTTGGTTTTGGTTTGCCCCTCAAACTGCGGCTCCTGCACCTTTACCGAGATAACGGCGGTAAGGCCTTCGCGGAAGTCGGCGGGGTCAATCTCAAACTTGAGCTTGGCGAGCATGCCGTTTTTCTCGGCAAAATTTTTGAGCGTGGTGGTCAGCCCGCGGCGGAAGCCCGAAAGGTGCGTACCACCCTCAATGGTGTTGATGTTGTTCACGTAGGAGTGCACGTTCTCGCTGTAGCCGGTGTTGTACTGCAGGGCCACCTCCACGGGTACGCCGTTCTTCTCGGTTTCGAGGTAAATGGGCTTTTCGGTCAACTTCTCGCGGCTGGCATCGAGGTAGGCAACAAACTCCTTGAGCCCATCCTGCGAGTAAAACTTTTCGCTCTTTACCTTTGGCGCCTCACCCTCGGCCAGCTCCTGGGCGGTAACGCGCTTATCGGTAATGCTGAGGTTGATACCCTTGTTAAGGTAGGCCAGCTCGCGCAGGCGGCTCGACAGGATATCGTAGCTGTACTCGGTGGTTTGGACAAAAATTTCGGTGTCGGGCTTAAAGGTAATGGTGGTGCCGAGCTTGTTGCTCGGGTCGGGCTGCTCCATGAGCTCCGTTTGGCGTATGCCGCGGCTGAACTCCATGGTATATTTTGTTCCGCCACGATACACCTCGGCGCGCAGCAGCGTTGAGAGGGCGTTAACGCAGGACACGCCCACGCCGTGCAAACCTCCGGAAACCTTGTAGTTATCCTTGCTGAACTTGCCTCCGGCGTGCAGCTTGGTAAGCACCAACTCCAGCGCCGACATTTGCTCCTTTTCGTGAAAATCCACAGGGATACCGCGGCCGTCATCCACTACGGTGATGGAGTTATCCTCGTTGATAAAAACGTCGATATTCTTACAGTATCCGGCAAGAGCCTCGTCGATGGAGTTGTCCACCACCTCGTAAACCAAGTGGTGCAGGCCCCGTGAGCCCACGTCGCCAATGTACATGGACGGGCGCTTGCGCACCGCCTCCAATCCTTCAAGCACCTGAATATTATCTGCCGTATAGTTACCGGATTGCTTAATGTCCTCTGCGGTCATGCTGATATTTTTTTTTGGTTAAAAATCAAAAATGCTTACAAAGTTAGCAAAAAAGCCCCTACAAAGGCCCCCAAAAGGGCTAAACTTATGAACAAATTTGATGTTACACAAATCATTAATTATGAATATATTGCAAATAATTCTCGACATTGATTTTGAGGGAGTAGGCCTTGGAAAAAGCTACCGCAGCAAGTCCCGCAGGGACGGAATTTGATTAACTGCGGGTGAATTCGCCGAAGGCGAAGAAACCCGTGGTATAGGCAAGCGTACGGAGCTTGGCGCGCGAAGCAGGTTTTTCCCCGGGACCAGGCTTGTGCTTCGCGCGCATAAGCGGCAGCATCCGGGTACCGTAGGTTACGCTTTGCTTTACCTACGGTTAATCAAATTCCGTCCCTGCGGGACTAACTTGCTAATTCCTGCAAAATGCTAACTTTGTGAAACAAAAAATAACTTGATAAAATGTCATTCCGGCTTTGAGCCGGAATCTCCTAATGCTACTCTCATAATGCATGGAGATTGCGGGTCAAGCCCGCAATGACAAGGCCAACTGAAACTGATATGAAAAAATGCCTTATCTTCGATTTTGACGGCGTGGTGGCCGACACCGAGGCCGGACGCTACGCCATGCTTACCGGCATCCTCGCGCGCCGCTACGGCATTGACATGGGTAGCCACTGCCGCATTGAGGATTTGGTGGGCCTGCACACCTCGGTGGTGCTGAAAAAATATTTTCCGCAGCTGAGCGAGGAGCAGCGCCACGAAATTTACCGCGAGCGCAACTCCGAGTACCAGCGCCAGCTCGACAAGTACTGCCTTGTGTATCCGCAGGCGGTGGAGAGCATCGCCGCCCTGTCCAAGCAATTTGACGTGAAAATGGCCACGGCCAACGACCGCTCCAACATCGAAATTCTGCTGCGCCACATTGGGTTGGATAAGGTTTTCACGCACGTTTTTTCGCGCGAGGAGCTGGAGGACAAGGGCAAGAAAAGCTACGCTAAGATTCTACCGCTACTCCCCTACGCTCCCCACGAGTGCTACGTTATGGAGGATTCGCCCGTGGGCATACAGTCGGCCAGGGAGGCGGGGTTCGAGTGCGTGCTCTTTAACCGCTACAACAACCCCGATGCCCTGCGCTACGCCGACCATGTGGTGGCATCGTATGGGGAGCTGATGGAGCTGTTGAATCGTTGAACTGTTGAACTGTAACCCGTAACCTTTTTATTTTATGAAGCACCTTTTCACCCTTTTCCTCTCGCTGCTCACGCTGAGCGCGCTTGCCGCCAAGGTCGATACCGTCAGCACCTTTAGCCCAAGCATGAACAAAAATATTAAGGCGGTAGTGGTTACCCCCGACGGCTACGACAAGGCCGGGGAGCTCCCCACGCTGTACCTGCTGCACGGCTACAGCGGCAGCTACCGCAGCTACGTAAAGGATCAGCCGGTGTGCGTGCAGCTGGCCGACACCTACCAAATGATGGTGGTGTGCGTGGACGGCGGCTTCAGCAGCTGGTACTGGGACAGCCCCGTTGACCCCGCGTATAAATACGAAACTTACGTATCAACGGAACTTATAAAATGGGTGGACGATCGCTACAAAACGGTTAAAAGCCCCGCCGGCCGCGGCATTTGCGGCTTGAGCATGGGCGGGCACGGGGCGCTGTACCTGGCCCTGCGCCACCAAGATGTTTTCGGCGCGGCGGGCAGCATGAGCGGCGGCGTGGATATACGCCCCTTCCCCAACAACTGGGACATGGCCAAACGCCTTGGCAAATACAGCGAGCAGCCCGAAAATTGGGACAAATATACCGTGATGAACCAGCTGCACCTCTACACCCCCGGCTCGCTCACCATTATGATGGACTGCGGCACGGGCGATTTTTTCTTTACCGTAAACGAAAATCTGCACAAAAAAATGCTGGAGCTCAACATTCCGCACGACTACATCTCGCGCCCGGGCAAGCACAACGGCGAGTACTGGAACACCGCCCTGCCCTACCAGATGCTGTTTATGAGTAGATTCTTTGGGAAGGGGAAAAGGTAAAATTGATAAGTAAAAAATTGATAAAGTAGCAAATTTTGACTAATTGTCAGAATTTGCTACTTTTGCTTCATACATAAATAGCGTTTTGCTATTGTTTTGGAGAAAGAAAACGACCAATTTTTAAGCCAACAAACAATAAGTAAAACGCCTGCGCTTTGCGTGGGCGTTGCTTATTTTGGCTTTGGTGCTTGGTCGTACCTCTTTCTCAATAAGTGATGTTCCACGCTTTTGTTTTTTGTGGCATTAGTAAACAGTAGCATTCAACTCGAACTTATTGTTTAACTAAAACCATAAAAACATGAAAACAAAAAGCATTATCCTATCACTGGTTCTATTTAGCCTTGCCGTCTTTTCATCTTGCTCAAAAGATGCAACTACAACAGATCCCACCAAAGAAAAAATAGCGCAATTGCGTACCGATAGTACCAACTTGGCTCGTGAACTCCACGAGGCCATTGAGCCTGCTAAGACGGTGGAAAGTAATATATCAGGCACTTTCAACAGTGTATTTACTTATTATGCCCAAGACTCATATAAAGGCATTCCCAATAATCTTCCTGACTCTGCAGAGATATTTATAAAAACTATCGAAAGTTTATGGAAGACCTTTGGAAATTCTTTACCTACAAATAATACAACCATAAAAAATCTATATGATAAAAGTAAGGCCTACCTCTCAGTAGTAGCAGAATTGCAAACTCTATTACCACCTCCTGTATTTGAGGGAAAGAGTGATACTACCGGACTTCTTTCATGGCAAATAAGCAAGGATAAAGTGCTCACCATTAGCGGCAACGGAGCAATGCCGGATTACGTTTTCGACTACGATACAAAAAGCAATAACATGCCGTGGTCCCCATATCGCGAGCACTTTACGAGAGTGGTAATAGCAAATGGAGTCACAAGCATTGGCGCAAATGCTTTTTACTTCTGCACAAATTTGACAGATGTTACCATTGGTAACACTGTAGCAAGCATTGGGGAAAGCGCATTCTTCAGCTGCAAAAAGTTAACAAGCGTTGTTATTCCTAATAGTTTAACAAGCATTGGGAATAGCACATTTTACAGCTGTCAAGAGTTGACAAGCATTATTATTCCCAATAGCGTAACAAGTATTGGGCAACACACCTTTGACTATTGCTCAAAATTGAACAACGTTACGATAGGTAATTCATTACAAATCATTCCATCTCACGCCTTTCATGCTTGCACAAGTTTAAAAAATATTACTATTCCTTCAAGCGTACGAAGACTTGGCGATAGAGCTTTTGGAGCCTCCGGCCTGACAAATATTGTTATTCCAAATACCATTACAGATATCAGCATCCAAGCTTTTCTTGCTTGCGACTTAACGAGCATAGATGTTGCTGCAGATAATCCAAACTACTCTTCTATAAATGGCGTACTGTTTAATAAAGCCAAAGACCGATTACACACATACCCTGCTGGAAAAGAAGGGGGATACACTATCCCTAACGGTGTTATAACGATTGGAAATAGCGCCTTTTATTATTGCTCCAAATTGACAAGTATCGTTATGCCAAATAGTATTACAACCATTGAACACAGCGCTTTTTCTCAAACCGGCTTGACAAGCGTTACTATTCCAAGTAGCGTAACAAACATTGATATGTATGCCTTTCTTAACTATGGCACAATTAAAGAAGTTACTATAAATGCCACCACACCTCCAACCTTAGGGGCATCCAACTTTAACTTGTATGAAGCGGGAAAAACAGAGAATGTTCTTTATGTACCCAAAGGTAGCCTTAGTGTTTACCAAAACGCAACAGCATGGAGAGATGCATTTACTACAATAGTGGAGCAAGAGTAATTTTGTAAAAAATATATATTTGCGTGATGCGCAAATCCCCCCCGTTGAGCCAAATTTGGAATTGACTTCGTCGAACTTCGTTTCGGCTCGAAACATAGCGTAATTTGTAATTACGCTACCAACAAAAGTCCCCGAGAAAATTTTTCTTGGGGAGTTTTCGTTTTTATTATTGGCTACATTGTGCCTACTATAAGAAACTTCTCCCTGCCATGTATCCGCTGGCAAAAGCCCAGTGGATGTTGTAGCCACCCAACTTCCCTGCGATATCGAGCACTTCGCCGGCAAAAAACAATTTTGGGGTTAATAAGCTCCCCGTCAAGCCGAATTGCGCGCGAAGTGAAAACAAAAAAGCGGAATTAAGAATTCCGCTTTTTCATTTTCTACCAGAGTCCGATTAATTTACTCCGTATATAGCTCCCTCATTTTTCCCAAATCCACATGGAGGTAGCGGGTCAGGTAGCTTTCCATGCTGCCATACTCCCGGTCAATGGTATTGAGCGCGGCCTCAATGTACTCCCGCCTGACGGTAAGCAGCGGCTCCAGCTCGGGGTGGGCCTGAATTTCCTTCTCGTACTTTCCCTTGAGGTACTGCGCCGAGAGCAGGTAGTCGCTAATGGCGGTTTGCCGGTCGACGCCCAGCGACGACAGAAAAAGAACCGCTGCGTAACCGGCCCTGTCCTTACCGGCAGAGCAGTGAAACAGCAGGGGAGCATTGCCGCCGTCCATCAGTATCCTGAAAAATTCGGTGTACTGGGCCTGGCAGCTCCTCACAAAGTGAATGTTGCCCTCCACCAGCAGCTGCGGCGAATTAGCGGCGGTAATATCCGTCAGGCTCATGATGCTGCCCGCCGATATGGGCAGAGCGTACTCGTTAACCACGGTGGAAGCCTTGAGGTCGGGAGCCGCAGCCATCTCGGCGGAGTCCCTGAAGTCGATGTAGGTTTTGATGCCCACCCCCGACAGGTAGCTTAGGTCGGCAGCGGTGAGCTTGTTTAAATCGCCCGAGCGGAACACCTTGCCCCACGCCACCTGCCTGCCGTCGGCAGCCTTGTAGCCGCCCATATCGCGAACGTTATAGGCTCCCTGTAAAGGTAAAAGGCGTTGGTACTTGCTTTTGCACGACGCCATCATTGCGCAGCACGATGCTGCGGCCAGGGCCACAACAAGCAGCCTGCCGAAGGTTGATTTGCTAAGTATCGTCATTGGGTTGAAGGAAAAAAAATTGTTTGTAAAAGATAAGCTGCTACACACTAAAAGATTGCTCTTTTTCTGTTGCCGCAGGCCTTTTACAAAAATAGCAATAAAACGTAGGCTTCGTCGTAAAATTTCACTCACCGCTTGCAGCAAAGCAGTTACAAAAAGCCTTGACCATGCTTTGCCGAGGATGGGCTTAACTGGATTTTTTAGCAGACTCCGTATAGGAATAGGCAGCGCTCGCGTATTGTCGTATCGCCGAGACGATGTGCTTGTCGAACGCAACTACCTTTTCGCATAGCTCATCGCAACTCAAAAACATCTTTCAATTCTTTGTTACTGAGGTTGCCAATCCAGCTTTCGCCGGTCGAGACAGTCATCTCGGCCAAGGCTTTTTTATTTTGTATCATTTCGTTGATGCGCTCCTCAAAGCTGGCTTTGGTAATAAAGCGGTGCACCATCACATTCTTTTGTTGCCCGATACGGTAGGCGCGGTCGGTGGCCTGCGCTTCCACGGCCGGATTCCACCATAAATCGTAGTGGATAACATGGTTGGCAGCGGTAAGATTCAGGCCTGTTCCGGCAGCTTTGAGCGAAAGGATGAAAATTTTGTCGGCCGGATTGTTTTGGAAAGCGTCCACCATTTCTTTCCGTTGCTTGATGCTGCATCCGCCATGATAGAACAACGGCGTTTCGCCCAAACGCTCGGCAATGAAGTGTTTCAGCAACTCGCCCATTTCGACAAATTGAGTAAATATCAATACTTTTTCGTTATTATCGACAATGGTTTCCAGGCGCTCGAACAACAAATCCATTTTCCCCGAAAGAGAGGCATCCATCACTTTATTTTTCAGAAAATGCGTGGGGTGATTACAGATTTGCTTCAGCGCCAAAATCATCTGCAGCACCAATCCCTGACGTGCAAAGAGCGATTTATGGTCGGTTCCCTCTATTCCTTCGATTTCCTGCATGGCTTTCTGCAAGGTCTTTTCGTACAGGGCGGCTTGTTCTTTGGTTAGCGTACAGTAAGCATCCATTTCAATTTTTTCGGGCAGGTCGCTGATAATGCTTTTATCCGATTTCAGACGCCGCATCAGGAAAGGTGCTGTTACTTTTTTGAGATTTCCGGCTGCCTCCAAATCGTTTTGCGTTTGTATCGGAAGGGCGAAAGTATCTTTAAACTCCTTGAGATTTCCCAAAAATCCGCGGTTGCAGAAATCCATAATACTCCACAGCTCGCTCAGGCGGTTTTCGACCGGCGTACCGCTCATGGCAATAAATGTATTGGCCGGAATGCTTTTCACCGCCTTACTTTGTGCCGTATCGTAATTTTTGATATTTTGCGCCTCATCCAATACCAACGCCTGCCATTTCATCTTTTTAAGCTTATCGGCATCCGAGCGGGCAATGCCGTAGGTGGTTAGCAGAACATCGAAGTCCTCGCCTTTTTCGATGTTGCGCGTAGCGCCGTGATAAATTTTGCACTTCAGAGAAGGGGCAAAGCGTTCGATTTCGGCCTGCCAGTTGGTCATCAATCCGGTAGGTGCCACCACTAGCGCTTTTTCTTTTCCCAGCATTCCGTCTTCTTTATACTTCAAGATGGTGGCAATTACCTGTAACGTTTTTCCCAACCCCATATCGTCGGCAATCACGCTACCGAAGCCGATTTGCGTATTGCGATACATCCACGAAAAACCGCGGCTTTGATACGGCCGCATGGTCGCGCTTAAAGCCTTGGGCAAAGCGATTTCCGCCTGTACCGTCAGCTGCTTGATGAGCTGTTGCACTTCGTCGGTCAACGCAATTTTCGCGCCCTGGTATTCGCCGCTTAGCACCGAACGCAGAATTTCAAAGGCCGACAGCTCTTTGGAAGATGTGAAATGTTTGTATAATTTTTGTAGCTCATCGGGGCTGACATAAATGTAGCCGGTTTTGTACTTCAACAAACCTTCGGAATTGCGCAGCATCCGGCGAAATTCGTCTTCGCTTACCAAATCGTTGCCAACGGCTACTTGCCAATCGAAATCAAGCAATTTGTCCAAACGCAGGAAGCCGTGGCTATCTTTCGCTTTTTGCTTCACGCGGATGCTCGCCCGCGGACGCAGGATTTCCTGCAACGATTTCGGCAGCAAAATATCGATGTCCAGCAAGCGGATAGCCGGAACAGCCTGCATCAGGAAGGGCGTAAATTCTTTCAGCGTAAGCAAAATATGCTCTTTCCCTTTTGCGTTGATATGATTATCTAATCCGGGCACGAACACCGACAGGCGGGTAACCGGTTGCAGGATTTCAAAGCGCAAGGCATCGTATTTTTTCAAGCTGAAAATATCTTTGAGCAGAATAGGTTTTGCCAACGATTTGCCGTTTTCTTTGAGGTAAATATTCAGCTCGAAACGACCGTTGTCCGATTCCTCCACTACAATAGCCGGCTTGAATCTGCCTTGCGTGAAATAGTATCGTTGCAACCACTTTTCGATACCACCGGGCAGCGCCTGTTCGCCCGGTTTGTGGAACGGATAATCTTTTTTTCGGAAAAATAAATCAATAAACAAATCGCCACCCACCGACTCCGATAGCTGTGAAACCATTTCGGTAAGGAAAACCGAAAGCAAGTGCACAGCCGTATTTTCGCCGATTTCCGTTTTTTCCTTTTTTTCTAAAAAGTAAAGCACGTTGCAGGGAAGTCCGCCTTGCAGCTTTTCCACAATATCCCGGACCTCTTTGCTCAGTAGAGCCGGAAGCCAACGAATGGCGGTAGTATCCCCCTCTCCTCTCGTCCTGCAAGCGGATGATTTGCGGAATTACAGCGCCGTTTGCCAGCAGGTTATAAGCGGCCAGCAGCACGTAACGTAAGGCAGCAACTTCGGGCTGGTAATCAATGGCATGTTCTATTGGAATGGCCAAAAGAAGCCGAATAGCTTCATCCGTATTTAACTCCTTCCCATCAATACAAAAAACAGCTTTATTTTGTGCATCCATCCGTACGGATAGGTAGCTGTGATGATTTGCCGCCTGCTTACTTTCTTTAAATGGTGGAAAGAAATCATTGATATCCGCTTTGCCCGAAGCTATCCGCTGCATGTTGCGGGTTGATTTGCGCAAAGCAAAGGCATATTTATCGCGGAAATTCCCCGAATGCTGGTAAAAAACGGGGTGGTCTTCCAGCAGCTGAATCAACGATTCCTGAATGGGCAAAAGCGCCGCAAAAGGAAGCGTCCTGAAAATATTATCCTCAACAAGGGCTGGCGTTTCTTTTGTTTTGGATGCCTTGACAGACTTTTTTCCGGTAAGCAAAATGTCTTTAATAAAAGGAATTTGATTTTCGCTTTGCTGTTCGATGAAGATGCCGGTTTGCTTCAACTCCTGAACCAAATCCACGCTATGCAGCGAAAAAACAAGGAACGGATTGTTGTCTATTTCGGCGCTGACTTTGTATATAACCGCTGCCAGATGTTTGCAGGGCACCGCCCAGTCGGGGCAGGAACAACTCATGGCAAAATCATTCCACTGTCTTGGGAATACCTGTAGACCTTGCTGCGCGGCAACTTGCAGCACTTCGGGGTCGAGTTCGCGGTTGAGTAATTTGGAAATAATAACCGGCTTTGCGCTGAGCGTTTCGGTCAACCGTTTTATTTCTGCTGCAGAAAATGACGGAACGGTAATGGCTACATCGTATGGGCGCGGCTGCGAGCCTTGCACCTTGGCCGTAATTTTATTTCCGTTAATATCAATGCTTTTTACCGCGCCTTTGTTGGCATACGAGCTGCCACGCGGCAGACGGTTACTGAAATCTATATTCGAAAGAGAGTTGAGCCACTGTTCTCCCCACCATGTTTTTCCAAAGTTCTTTGCCATATTACGATTTATATAGATTCTGAAAATTAGCTACACAAAAGAGGCGGATTTCCAAAACCTGTAAGGGTTTTGTGTAAATATTTAGCAAAAAGCCCTCCGGAAAGATTTTCCCGGAGGGCTTCTCATTATTTACAATCGCAGCAAGTCAAATCTTCCACCTCCGCCCTTCGGGCACCTCCGCCAGCGGAGGATAACCACCGCACACCCACATTGCCAATTGCTTACTGCCTACTGCTTATCGCCTACTTGTTTTCCTTAATCGCCGCGTGCGCCGCCGCCAGCTGCGCAATGGGTACGCGGAAGGGGGAGCAGCTTACGTAGTTAAGGCCAATGTGGTGGCAGAATTCAACCGAGCTGGGCTCGCCGCCGTGCTCGCCGCAAATACCAACCTTGAGGCTGGGGCGCACCGAGCGGCCTTTTACCGTAGCCTGCCCTACCAGCTGTCCCACGCCTGTTTGGTCGAGGATTTGGAAGGGGTCGTACTTCAAAAGGCCCTTATCCAGGTAGATGGGAAGGAATTTGCCCACATCGTCGCGCGAGAAGCCAAAGGTCATTTGCGTAAGGTCGTTGGTACCGAACGAGAAGAACTCGGCGTAGTTGGCCACCTTTTCGGCGGTCAAAGCGGCGCGCGGAACCTCAATCATGGTGCCCACCTTGTAGTCTATTTTATCGTTGCGCTCGGTAAATATTTTGTTGGCCACCTCGTGAATGATGTCGGCCTGCATCTTCATTTCGTTTTGCGTGCAGGTGAGCGGCACCATTATTTCGGGAACGGCGTTCACGCCTTTTTTCTTGAGGTTCATAGCGGCCTCAATGATGGCGCGGGTTTGCATTTCGGTAATTTCGGGGTAGGTGTTACCTAAGCGGCAGCCGCGGTGCCCCAGCATGGGGTTCACCTCGCTGAGCGACTCCACGCGCTGCTGAACTTCCTCCAGCGAAATACCCATAATCTTGGCCATTTCCTCCTGACCTTTCACATCGTGAGGAACGAACTCGTGCAAGGGCGGGTCGAGCAGGCGCACGGTAACGGGCAGGTCGTGCATAGCCTCGAAAATTCCTTCGAAGTCCTTGCGCTGCAAGGGCAGCAGTTTCGCCAGGGCAGCGCGGCGTCCGGCCTCATCCTTCGATAAGATCATTTCGCGCATGGGCCAAATTTTGTCGCCCTCGAAGAACATGTGCTCCGTGCGGCAGAGGCCGATACCCTGGGCACCGAACTTGCGTCCGGCAGCGGCATCGTTCGGCGTATCGGCGTTGGTGCGCACCAGCAGGCGGGCGTACTTGCCGGCCATCCCCATGAGCGAGGCAAAGTCGCCGCTGAGCTCGGCCGCCGTGGTTTCAATTTGCCCCACGTACACGTTGCCCACTGAGCCGTCGAGCGAAATCCAGTCGCCCTCCTTTATCAGCACGTTGTCCACCTTAATGGTGCGGGTTTTGTAGTCAATAACCAAGGTGCCGGCAGCGCTCACGCAGCACTTGCCCATGCCGCGCGCCACCACGGCAGCGTGCGAGGTCATACCGCCGCGCGAGGTCAAAATGCCCTCGGCCACGTGCATACCCTTGAGGTCTTCGGGCGAAGTTTCAATGCGCACCAGGATGGTCTTTTTGCCGGCCTCATGCCACTTTTCGGCATCCTCGGCAAAGAACACCACCTGACCGGTAGCCGCGCCGGGCGAGGCGGGCAGACCTTTTGCTATGGCCTTGGCCTTAGCCAGCGCGTCCTTCTTAAATACGGGGTGCAGCAGCTCGTCCAGCTTCTCGGGCTCGCAGCGCAGCACGGCCTCCTGCTCGTTAATCATGCCTTCGCGCAGCATGTCGTTGGCAATTTTAATCATGGCAGCGCCGGTGCGCTTACCGTTGCGGGTTTGCAGCATCCACAGCTTGCCGTCCTGAATGGTAAACTCAATATCCTGCATGTCGCGGCTGTGCTGCTCCAGGTCCTTTTGAATGTTGAACAGCTCCTTGTAAACGATGGGCATGGTTTCCTGCAGCGAGGGGTATTTTGCGGCGCGGTCAACCTCCGAAATGCCCTGCGAAACGGCCCAGCGCTTCGAGCCTTCGATGGTAATTTGTTGCGGCGTACGAATACCCGCTACCACGTCTTCGCCTTGCGCGTTAATCAGGTATTCGCCGTTGAAAATGGCTTCGCCGGTAGCGGCATCGCGCGTAAAGGCTACGCCGGTGGCCGAGTTGCTGCCCATGTTGCCGAACACCATGGCCTGCACGTTTACGGCGGTGCCCCACTCTGCGGGAATCTTATTCAGGCGGCGGTACAGAATGGCGCGCTCGTTCATCCAGCTGTTGAACACGGCCATTACCGCGCCCCAAAGCTGCTCCCAAGGATTGGTGGGAAAATCTTTTCCGGTGCTTTTCTTAACGGCCTCCTTAAACTTTTTTACCAGCTCCTTCAGGTCGTCGGTGGTGAGGTCGGTGTCCAGCTTCACGCCACGGGCGGCCTTCATGTGGTCAATAATTTCCTCGAAAGGATCTTCGTCCTCCTTGTTTACGGGCTTCATGCCCAGCACCACATCGCCATACATTTGCACAAAGCGGCGGTACGAATCCCAGGCAAAGCGCGGGTTGCCGCTATTCTTGGCCAGGGTTTCAACGGCCTCATCGTTCAAGCCGAGGTTAAGGATGGTGTCCATCATGCCGGGCATGGAGGCGCGGGCGCCCGAGCGCACCGACATCAGCAGCGGGTTGGCGTTATCGCCGAACTTGGGGCCGCCCACGGCTTCCTCCACCGTCTTCATGGCAGCCTCAACCTCCGGCTTAATCATGAGCACCGTGGCATCCTGCCCCACCTTGTAGTAGGCGGTGCAAACCTCGGTGGTGATGGTAAAGCCCGGAGGAACGGGCATTCCAATAAGATTCATCTCGGCTAAGTTGGCACCCTTGCCACCCAGTAGCTCCTTCATTTTGCCATTACCCTCGGCGGTTTTGTTGCCGAAAAAGTAAACATGCTTTGCTGCTGACATAAATAATTAGTTTTTAGTTATTTGTGAAAAATAGTTTTTTGTTTTTACAGAAAAGCAAAGTTAAAAAAAATCCGCAAATGGGCAATAACCTATCGGAAAAAGTCTTGAACAGCTTGCCGCAGGCGCAGAAACCAGCAGGGTTTGGAGGGGGGCGGTGAGGGGCGATTTAGCAATTGTAAATCCAGGGCGTCATTGCGAGGAAGTATGACGAAGCAATCTCAACCCGCAGGCGAATCTTTATAAATTCTCTAACAGCTTCTAAAAATGGAGATTTAGCTTCGCTGAGCTTCAGTTCAGTCAGGCCTGCGCACGCTCATGCACAAGCCCGGGAGAGCGCCTATGCGTGGATTATCCCCCGCTGGCGGGCCGGGGGTGGAAGTTCCCCGCATGATGCATCCACCCCCGGTCTTCGACCACCCCCGCCAGCGCAGGGCATTGTTAATCAAATATAGCATTGGCTAATAACGACGAATAGATTATTAAGATTTATAAAATATAAAGACTGGTATTTTTATTCAATTCTGACTATCAACACATTATAATAAATTTATTTTAGACAGGATTAACATGATTGACAAGAAAAATCCTGCAAATCTTAGAAACTGTTTAAATTCTATAAAATTAAATTGTGAGGTTGTCATTCTTCGCTTCGCTCAGAATCTCAAGCTCTCACTATGATGATATTTTGGCACAACACGAGATCCTTCGCTTCGTTCAGGATGAGAAATGCAAGAATACCAATAATCAACCTGTTATGATAAATTTAAACAGTTTCTAAATCAATCCAAGACAACTTCTACTTCAAACTATTTTCTATCTCCTCTATCAACTTTTGCTTATCCAAACCCAGCTGAGCATGTACAATGTCGCCTTGTTGGTTAATAAGAATAAAGGAGGGCGCCCCTGCTACGAAGTACGCCTCGGCCACTTCTTTGCCGCTATGCAGCGTAGGAGTTCGAATATTGTACTTGCCCACGTACTTGCTTAGCGCCATCTCACTCCTATTGGTGTACTCCACTCCATACACCACAAGCCCCTTGTCCTTGTAGCGTTCAGCAATTTCATTAACGTGCGGAACCGATGCTATACAGGCTTGGCAGTACGGAAACCAAAATTCCAACAAAACCAACTTGCCCTTGAGGTCGGATAGCGCTACCGTATCTCCGGCCAGCGAGGGAAGCCTCCAGCTTGGGGCTTTAACGCTAACCGTTTCGCTACGAAGATCAACCGCTATCTCTGGCGCACTTTCTATTTGCATCTGCCGAAACTCTCGCGTGTACTCCTTTGGGAACCGCGCAACGGACCAGGTTTCCTTCGGCAGCTGCTCGTTAAAGCGAACGTTGGTATAAACTGCAGTAGAGTAGCTCCGATAATCAAGGGATTCGCTAAAAAAATAGGTGGGTATAAAACTCTCTTTAGCAATAGCAATGGTATATGGAGTTTCATTTTTTTCCGGCACAAGTCCGTCATAGCCAAATCTTTGATTGGGCATTTTTATGTTAAACAGGTAGCACTTCTTACCATCAACAATAGTATCTTTTTGCCTGCTGAAAACAATTGTAGAGTCGTTTTTGCCAGCCGATAGCATCAGCTTTATATCGTGCATTGATTTACTCATCCCTATAACAGCCATTCCACCCCAAGCTACCGGACGCTTGGTATAGTATATCACTTTCTTATCATAATCCACAAACAGCTGCTTATGCTCATCGTAAAGGTGCTCGCCTCGCAGCTTTGGGGAGTCGTAAATAAAGCGGTATTTCAAATCTACTATCGTAGAATCTGCTTTTGACCAATCCAAATAGGAGTGGACTTTATGCACCGCATTAAAATCCTCAATACCATCCCAAAAAGATTCGAGTAGAACATCGTATGTTACCGTTTTGCTGCTATCCAGCAAGCTGCTCGCCCTGGAAATAATAACCGCATCGCTCAGCTTTTTTGAGCAGGAGAACAGGCAAAGCAAAAAAAGCGGTATAATAAAAAACCGTATTTTCATAGCAAGGATAGATTAAAAACGATTATTTAGTGGTTGTTCAGAATTTATAAGTAAGTATTCATTATTGCTTGTGTGTATTTAGAAGCTGTTTTTGAATTTTAGAAAAAGACTTTCTACTCCCGCAGGGAGTATATTCTATTAACCGTGGGTGTAGCTTGCCCGCGGGCGAAGCAGGCGGGCGAAGCAAACCCACGGTTAATGCACAATGTACTGCCTTGCGCGCGGAGCAGGCGCTTCACAAAAGCTAAGCTGCTGCTCCGCGCGCAACAAGCTGGTGCTTTTATACCGTAGGTTCTGCTTCGCGCCACCTACGGTTAATAAAGTAGAGCCCCTGCGGGGCACGAGACAACTCTATATTTTATTGATAAATAGATGCATCATTACCTTCTCAAGGTATAAAAGTAACTTATTTTTGATTGAAAACGAAACCACTACTAAATTTCAGCTACGGCTTACTGTTGGGCTGCATATAGCGATGTTTCACTTTGGGTAGAAGATTTCCCGTTTCAGAGCCACAGTAGCCATGGCGCCTCGTCTTTAAATCTTTGAATTTTTGAATCCTTAAATCTTTGAATAGCTAAATCTCCTACCTTTGCAACCTATGCTAAACCCCAGCACCCCATTTTTGCAGCAGGCGGCCGAGAGCCTGTACCGGCGGTACGGCGAGCACATCAGCTCGCTCACCCTTGTATTTCCCAGCCGCAGGGCGCGCCTGTACTTCTCCGAATACCTTTCGCACCTTATCGCCAAACCCCTGTGGCAGCCCAAGGCCGGCAGCATCGACGAGCTATTTGCAGGCATCACGGGGCTCAAGGCCGCCGGCCCGTACCGGCTCATTGCCGAGCTGTACAGCGCCTACAAGCGCAACAAGGTTACCGACGAAACCTTTGACCACTTCTACTTTTGGGGCGAGGTAATGCTCAGCGATTTTGACACGCTGGACAAGTACCTGGTGCAGGTTGACCCGCTGCTCCGCAACTTAGCGGCGCTCAAGGGCGTCAACGGCGGCCTCGATTTTTTGAGCGATGAGCAGCAGGAGATCATACAATCGTTTTGGAAAACAGTTGATGTAAAAGGCTCCAGCCGCATCCGCGAAAACTTTGTGAGCCTGTGGAGCGCGCTGCTGCCCACCTACTACGATTTTAAAAGTACGCTGCGCGAAAAGGGCTGCGGATACCAGGGCATGATTCACCGCCAGGGCGCGGAAATGCTGAAAGAAAGCGGCTTTGACTTCGGCCCCGAAAAGTTTATTTTCATCGGCTTCAACGCGCTTACCGGGTGCGAAAAAATACTTTTCCGCCACCTCAAAAAATCGGGCAACGCCGAGTTTTTTTGGGACTACGACCGCTACTACTTAGCCAACAAGCACCAGGAGGCGGGGTTGTTCATGCGCGAAAACCTGCGCGAATTTCCGCCCGTTGAATTCGACGAAAATTATTCGCCCTTTGCGGCGGAAAAGGACATTCAGATTGTAGCCGCGCCAAGCGACGCGCTGCAGGCCAAGCTGCTGCCCAAGTTGCTTGCTGAGGTGTGCCCCGAGCAGGCGTTCGACCGCCGCACCGCCGTGGTGCTGGCCGACGAGGGGCTGCTCATCCCCACGCTGTACTCGCTTCCGCAAAGCACCGATACGCTCAACGTAACCATGGGCTACCCCATAAGCCACACGCCCATTTACAGCTTAGTGGAGCTGATTATCCGCCTGCAAAAAAATGCCCGCCGGGCTGATGGCGCGCAGGAAAACCAGCCCGCAAAATTCTACCACAAGGATGTGCTGGCCGTGCTGCAGCACCAGTACGTACGCGCCGTGGCCGGGGAGGAGGCGCGCGAGCTGTGCGAAAAAATCGTTGCGCAGAACCGCATTTACATCAGCGCCGGGGAGTTTGCGGCCGGCCGTGATAAAAAATCACAGACCTTTATAAATCAAATTTTCGAGCAGTACAGCACGGCCTCCTCATTCGTTGCCATGCTGCAAGAGCTGATGGAGGCCATTGCCACGGCAGAGCAGCGCGAGGACAGCGCCGACAGCGCGCTCCGCCGCGAGTACGTGGCCCAGGCCTACAAGGCCGTGAACCAGCTGAGCGAGGCGCTGAGCGAGAGCCCCGCCTTGACGGGCGAGCCCAGCATGCAGGTGTTCATGAGCCTTTTGCGTAGCGCGCTGCAGGGCCTTCGCATTCCGTTCGAGGGCGAGCCCATAGCCGGATTGCAGCTCATGGGCATGCTCGAAACCCGCACGCTCGACTTCGAAAACCTGGTGGTGCTATCGCTCGGCGAGGATATTTTTCCGCGCGGAATTTCGGCGCCATCGCTCATTCCGTACAACCTGCGCCAGGGCTTTGGCCTACCCACCGTGGAGCAGCACGAGGCCATCTACGCCTACTACTTTTACCGCCTGCTGCAGCGCGCAAAGCGGGTACGGCTGGTGTACAACAGCCAGGCCACCGACAGCAGCACGGGCGAAATGAGCCGCTACCTGCGCCAGCTCATGCTCGAAAGCCCGCACCGGGTACCCGTGCAAAGCGTTGCCTACAGCGTTACCTACACCAAGCCTCAACCCATTGTAGTAGAAAAAACGGGCGAGGTGGCGGCCCTACTCGGCACCTACCTGGATGGCGGAGCGCGCGCGCTCTCGGCCAGCACGCTCAGCAGCTACATGGCATGCCCGCTGCAATTTTACTTCAAAAAAATAGCCAACCTGCACGAGCCCGACGAGGTAGCCGAGGAGGTGGACGGGCGCATGCTGGGCAACATATTCCACAAAAGCGTAAGGGCGCTATACGAGCCGCTGCGCAAGCAAAACCTAACGGAGGAGGATATAAAAAACCTGCTGCGCAAGCGCGAAAAAATTGCGGAGCTGGTGGAGGAGTTTACCGCCGAAGAATTTTTCGGCAGCAAAAAAGAGGTGGACGAGGTGCGCCGCAACGGCAAGCTGCTCATGGTAAAAGAGGCCGTGCAAAAGTACGTGGTAAGCACGCTCACCTACGACATGCAGCAAACTCCGCTGACGGTAGAGGGCGTGGAGCGCGAGGTAAACGGCGAGGTGGCGGTGAGCATCAACGGCAGGGAGCATAAGCTGAGGTTTACCGGCAGCATCGACCGCCTGGACACCCGCCCGCGAGGCACCTGCATTGTGGACTACAAAACGGGCAGCGCCGGCGATAAAACAAGGTTTGCCTCGGTGGAGGCGCTGTTTAGCGAAAGCGCCAGGGAGCGCCGCCCCGAGGTGTTCCAAACGCTGCTGTACTCGCTCTTCATACAAAAAGAAAAAGGGGCAGCCGGCGTGCAGCCCTCGCTGTACTTTGTGCGCAACATGTACAAAAGCGATTTCGACAGCCAAATTAAAATCAAAACCGACAAGGGCTACGAGGCCATTGACGATGCCACTCCCTACCTGCCGCGCTTTGAGGAGCTGCTGCAGGAAAAGCTCGCCGAGCTCTTCGACCTCACGCACCCCTTTACGCAAACCGGAGAGGAGGAAACCTGCACCTACTGCCCGTACAAGGAAATTTGCCACAGGTAAGGCTCCTAACGCGAGCGGAGGATTGCGGGTCAACGCTTATCACCACCTCCCGGGGCCCGCATTGACAGGTTTTGATTTTCTTTGCGTACCTTTGCGAAGGCTCTTTGTGAGCCTTTGTGGTAAAAACATTATAGCATGGAATTTTTCAAAAAGCACCGCAACCTCATCCCCTTCATTGTCGGCACGCTACTCATAACGTACCTCATGCCGCGCGAGGGAAAATTTCCTTACGAATTTCAAAAGGGGCGCGAGTGGCAGCACCCCACCCTCAGCGCGCCTTTCGACTTCCCGATTTACAAAACCGACTACGAGGTGGATGTGGAGCGCAAGCAGGCGCTGGAGTCGCTCACACCCTACTACAACCGCAACAACAACGTGCCCCGCGCGCAGCTGGCCGAACTTACCCGCACCTTTCGCAGCACGCTGAGCAAGCTATACGAGCAGGAGCGCTCAAACCTTTCGCAAAGGGAGTACAGCAACCTTACAAACCGCGTGCTGCCCAAGCTGCAGCAGGTGGTAGAGTTTATTTACAGCAAAGGAATTCGCGAGGCCAACTCCGTGGCCGAAGGCTACCTGAGCGGCAGCAACACCACGCTGGTGGTACAGAGCGGAAGCATATCGGAGGTGGTGGCCAGCGAAGAATGCTTTACGCCGCAGGGCGCCTACCAGTACCTCATGGATCAGCTGCAAAGTTTATGGATAGAGGGCGGAAACGAGCAGCACTTTTTTGCCAAGCTCGATGTGCAGAGCTTCTTCAAGCCCAACCTCCTGTTCGACGGGCGACTTACCGAGATAGCCCGTCAGCAGCGCCTGTCGAGCGTTTCGCCCACCATGGGCATGGTAAGCGCAGGGCAACAAATTGTGGCGCAGGGCGAGGTTGTTAACTCCAACACCTTTCGCGTACTTTCGTCATTTAGGCAGGAGTATGGGCAGCGCGTGGGCTACGCCGGCAACACCTGGCTGCTGGTGCTGGGCCAGCTGCTGCTGACCATGTTTTTCATAGGCTCGCTGTACCTCTACATCTTTTTTATGGGGGGAAAAAATCCGGTCAGTTTCAAAAAGAACAGCCTCATTATGGTGCTCATTCTTTCGTTTTTCGGGCTCACGCTGTGGATTAGCAAAACCGGCATAGCCAGCATTTACGTCATTCCGTTTGCCATACTGCCCATCTTCATCAGCACCTTTTTCGACTCGCGGCTGGCGCTTTTTACGCACTACCTCACCGCCATGCTATCGGCCTACCTTGTGCCCAACAGCTTCGAATTTTTCATGCTCACCAGCGCCGCCGGAACCGCCGCCGTATTCAGCACCCGCAACGTTTACCGCCGCGGCAAGCTGTACCAAACCATGGCCGTGGTGTTCGGCACCTACTGCCTCATGCTCATTGCGCTTACGCTGATAAAAGACGGCAGCGTGCTGGTGGTCTGGCGCAGCTACTTCTGGTTTGCCGTCAACGTGGGACTCATGCTGGCCTCGTACCAGCTGGTGTATATCTTCGAAAAAATATTCGGCTTTACCTCCGACAGCACGCTCATGGAAATCTCGGACACCAACCAAAGCCTGCTGCGCGAGCTGGCCGAGGTGGCCCCCGCCACCTTTCAGCACTCGCTGCAGGTGGCCAACCTGGCCGAGAGCGCCATTCGCCAGATTGGCGGAAACCCGCTGCTGGTGCGCGCCGGAGCCCTCTACCACGATGTGGGCAAAATGAATAACCCCATTTACTTTGTGGAAAATCAAACCGCCGGATTCTCGCCGCACGCGCACCTGACGCCCGAGGAGAGCGCCGCCATCATTGTTCGCCACGTCCCCGACGGCGTGGCCGTGGCTCGCAAGCACCGCCTGCCCGAGGTAATTATCCGCTTCATCCGCACGCACCACGGCACATCGCTGGTGCGCTACTTCTTCCGCGCCTACAAGGAGCAGCACCCCGAGGCCACCGACTTCTCAGCCTTTCAGTACCCCGGCCCCAACCCCAGCACCAAGGAGCAGGGCGTGCTCATGATGGCCGACGCAGTAGAAGCCGCCTCGCGGGCGCTAAGCAGCTTCAGCACACAGGCCATTGAGGAGCTGGTAGAAAATGTGGTAAACTCGCAGCTCAACGGCAAAATGCTGGATAACTCCGACCTCACGCTCAACGATATCAACACCGCCAAAAGCATCTTTAAAAAGAAGCTGCAAAACATTTACCACGATAGGACTGGAGCCAGCTAAAAGAAGCGCTTATCAAAGTTTACCAGGTACAGCTGCTCGGTGGCGCGGGTGAGCGCGGTGTAAAGCCAGCGCAGGAATTCCACATTTATCATTTCATCGGTCAGGTAGCCGTGGTCAATAAATACGGTTTTCCACTGGCCTCCCTGCGCCTTGTGGCAGGTTATGGCGTAGGCATGCTTTACCTGCAGCGCGCTAAAGTAGGGGTCAACCTTTATGGCGGCGTAGCGCTTTGAGGCGGGCATTACCGTGGCGTAGTCCTCCTGCACCTTTGCAAACAGTTCCTTGCTCTGCGCCGAGCTCAGCGCCGCACTTTCCATGCTTAGCGTGTCGAGCAGCAGGCGGCAGTCCACCTCCACATCGTTGTAGTCGGGCAGCGCAATGGTGGCATCGGCAAAGCGAAAGCCGTACATCTCCTTATACTTTCGAATGCGCTTGAGCTCCACAATGTCGCCGTTGGCAATAAAATCCACCTCCTTGCGCAGGGCCTCGTCCTGCTCCACCCAGCTGTAGCTGTTCTTTACCACCATCAGGCGGTCGCCCTGCACAATTTCCTCCTCCTTGCCCAGAATTTGAGCGCGGATGCCCGCGTTGTAGCGGTTGGCCTGCTTGTTGGAGCGCGTTATTACCATTACGTTATCCACGCCCTGCTTGCCGTAGGCGCTTGCCAGGGTATCCACAAAGTCGGCGCCCGAAAGGCGCTGCACATCGTCAAAACCCTCCAGCTTCAGGTGCGGAAAACCCGATTCTCTATTTTCCAAATGCTCACGAATGCGCGTGGCGTTGTACAGTATGCCCGAGCTTTCGGCCTGCCGCACCACCTGCCGCAGGTGCGCCTGCTTATTTTCTCCGTAAAACGAAAGGCGGTCGGCATCCAGCGCGGGGCTTACATCCAAGCCCACGGGCGGCAGCTGCGCGCTATCGCCCACCAGAATCAGGCGGCAATTTTTGCCCAGGCGAACAAACTGCACCAAATCGTCCAGCAGCCGCCCCGAGCCAAATACCGATTGCTCCAGCGAGCTGTTGGAAATCATGGAGGCCTCGTCCACCACAAATACCGCATTGCTGTGCTGGTTCATGTTGAGCGAAAACGTGCCCACGCCGTCGCGCATGTTAGCCTGGCGGTATATTTTTTTGTGAATGGTGTAGGCCGGCACCCCCGCGTACGACGACATTACCTTGGCCGCGCGCCCCGTTGGCGCCAGCAGCACCACCTGCTGCTTGAAGCTTTGCAGCACGCGCACCAGCGCGCCCACCACCGTCGTTTTTCCCGTTCCGGCGTAGCCGTTCAGCACCAGCAAGGGTTCGCTATTCGGGTCAACCAAAAACGCGCCCAGCTTATCAATCAGCACGCGCTGGTCGGAGGTGGGAGCAAAGCCCATTTGTTGCTCTATGAGCTGCGCTATGTGCTTACTTAGCATTAACGAAAAAGATTTTTTGACTTGACCGGACAAAAGTAGTCAATAATAATTTTTTTCCTTACATTTGTTTGATGTAATTTTTAGGATTATCAAACCATTGGCAACTAAAGTTTAAACTCATGCAGCAAGCGTTTACCGTAGCCGGCAGCGCGCTAAATACGGGTGGCAGCAGCTACCATCTGTCCATTCAGAGCGATTTGAATGGACTTTGTTTTTGCGTGCTCGATTTGCAAAGCAGGCAGTACGTGGCCTTGCAGCACCAGCCTTTTACAAGCACGGTGGTTGACTACAACGACCTGCACATTGCGCTGGAGCGCATCTTGGCCAACGAGCCCCTGCTCAACCTCGGCTTCAGCAGCGTATCGTGCATGTACGTTTCGCGCTGCGCAACGCTTATCCCCAACGTGCTGGCCGATAAAACCCTGCTGAAAAATTTTCTGGAGTTCACTTCGCCCATCAACGAGCTGGACGAGGTGCACAGCCGGGCCATACCATCGCTTAAGGCAGAGGCCGTATTTACCATTCCAAGCCCGCTGGCGGCAAAGCTCGCAGGCAAGTACGGCAACGTAAAATTCTACCACCAGTGCGTACCCATGCTGACGCTGCTGCCCGAGCAGGTGGGTGCAAGCCGGCGCAGCGAGCTGCTTGCCGTCAACATCAACAGCGGCTTTGCCGACATTGCGCTGTACGCCCGCGGAGGGCTCAAAATTTACAACACATTTGAGCTGCACTCGCCCACCGATTTGGTCTATTTTATGCTCGCCATAGCGCGCCAGCACAAGGTGGACGAGAAAAAGGCCGGAGTGCTCCTCACCGGAAGCATAGCGGCGTATGCGGAGGAGGTAAAAACATTTTTCCCCCTGCTCACGCCCGCTAAGCCGTACCGGCAAATGGCGCTTGCGCCCGAGCTGCAGGCCGTAGCCGACCACCGCTTTACCCACCTTTTTTCGCTGTACGAATGCGCATAGTAAGCGGACAATACCGGGGGCGCACCATCAATCCGCCCAAAAACTTCAGCGCGCGCCCCACCACCGATTTCGCCAAGGAGGCGCTGTTCAACATTATTGCCGTCAACTTCGATATTGAGGAGCTGGATGTGCTCGACCTGTTTTCGGGCACCGGCGGCATCAGCTTTGAGTTTGCCTCGCGCGGCTGCCGCAGCGTAGATAGCGTTGAGCTGAGCTTCGCGCACCACGCTTTTATAAAAAAAACGGCGCAGGAGCTCCGCTTCAACCAAATGCGCTGCTTTAAGCAGAACGCTTTTTCCTTTCTGGCTTCCTGCAAAAGCACGTACGATATTATTTTTGCCGACCCGCCTTACGACCTTGAGGGAGTAGAAAAAATACACGAAACGGTGCTTGCACGGCAGCTGCTCAAGCCCGACGGCTGGCTTATTCTGGAGCACAGCAAAGGAAAAAATTTCTCAGATTTTGAACACTTTAAAGAGCACAGAAGCTACGGCAGCGTAAATTTTTCCATTTTTCAGAAAAAATCCGAATAAAAATTTGCGGATCTCAAAAAAAGCGCTACTTTTGTACTCCCAAAATTTGGTGCGGTAGTTCAGTTGGTTAGAATACGTGCCTGTCACGCACGGGGTCGCGAGTTCGAGTCTCGTCCGCACCGCCAAAAGGCCTAAGTAATAATTACTTAGGCCTTTTGTTTTGCTTGCCGCATGCAGCTGCTCAAGCGCTACTTTTTCTTCCGACCGGCTGCAACCCAAGCTCCCACCCACCGGTAGATGCCATAAACCACCACGCCGATAGCCGCTCCCAGCAACCCGCCGCAAATAATATCCAGCGGGTAGTGTACGCCAATGTAAATACGGCTATACGAAACGAGCAGCGCAAAGAGAAGGATAAAAACGCTGTACCAGGTTTTGCGGTACACCAGCAGCGTGTACACCGCTATGGCAAACATGTTGGCCGCATGCGACGACACGAACCCAAACTGCCCGCCACGGTAGCCGCGCACCGTATGCACCACCTCACCCAAGGCGTGGGTGGGGCGCAGGCGCTCAAAAAACGGCTTGAAGAAGCCGCTCGAAATCCTATCGGCCAGCAGCACGCACAGGGCAATGCCCGCAAACATAAGTAGGAAGTTGCGCCACCCCAGCTGCCTGTAGAACAGGTAAAGCAGGTAGGCAAATAGGGGAATAAACACGTAAATTTTGGTAATATACCACATTACCGTATCCATAGCACTGCAGTGCAGCCCGTTCAGAAACAGGAAAAGGTCGGTATCCCAAGTTGGAAAGTTCATTATTTTTTAGCTTTAGCGGTTACAAAAATATCGTCAACATGCAGGCCGTTGTCCAGCATGTAGCCCTCGTGCGAGGCCAGAAAGCCCTTGCTACGGCACAAAAATCCAGGTATCAGCGTTTTCTTCCCCGTATAGGCATTCGCAAAGTCCTCAAAAGGTTTGCCATCGCCCCTGCCGGGCATTTCCTTTACTTTGGCATCGAGCAAAACCAGCTTACCCTCGTACTCCACCACAAAATCCACCTCCTTGCTCGTGTCGGTGCGCCAAAAGTATATGGGTGGTGCAATTACGCCTTGGTTTAGAAAATATTTATAGAGCTGGCCAAAGGCGTAGGTTTCCCACACCGCGCCCAGCAGCTGCGAGCGCTCCAGCTGGCTCCAGCTCTCTATTCCGAGCAGGTAGCACAGCAATCCCGTATCGGCAAAGTACATTTTGGGCGCCTTGATCAAGCGCGTGGTTAGGTTGGCGTAGTAGGCGTTGAGAAGCACTATGAGCCCCGAGGTTTCGAGCACCGACATCCATGCCTTTACGGTATTCGGCGCAACGCCAACATCGCGCGCCACATCGCTCAGCGTAAGCAGCTGCCCCGAGCGCAGCGCCATGATTCGCAGGAAGCGGGAGTAATCGCCAAGGTTATCTACGTTGATAATGTTGCGCACATCGCGCTGGATGTAGGTCGAAACGTAGCCCGGCAGCCAATACTTGGCCGTGCCGCCGCCACCGTACAGCACCGGATAGCCACCGCTTACAATATAGCGCTCCAGGTTAAAGCCGCCCTTACTTGCCGCCGCCACCTCCGCCGCCGAGAAGGTGCCCATGTGCACTATGCCGATGCGCCCCGCCAGGCTCTCCGACACGTTTTGCATCAGCAAAAAATGCTGCGAGCCTGTAAGCAAAAACTGTCCCTTCTTTTTATGCCTGTCCACCCACAGCTTAATGTAGCGAAACAGGTTGGGGGCGTACTGCGCCTCATCAATAATAACCGGCAGCGTTAGGCCATTAATAAAGTCCGCCGGATTTTCCTGCGCCCGGGAGGCCTCAAAAGGGTCGTCCAGCGAAACGTAGTGGGCATCGGGGAACATGCGCTCCAGCAGGGAGGTTTTACCCACCTGCCGTGCCCCGGTAAGCAGCAGCACAGGGAATTGCTCCCGCACCTCCGCTACCACCTGATGTATGTCTCTATCTACCCACATGGCGCTTTAGCTCTACATTCTACGCCACAAAGATAATGCTATTTTTATAATTTCAGCACTCCAACTTCAATATTTTTGCAATTTAATTCTTGAATTTTTGCAATTGAATTGCAAAAATTCAAGAATTGGCATGCAATTATCTTATTAATAGAAAATTACAAATTTGAAAAAAACACGTAACTTATTGATCAATGGTTAAGATTTGCCAGAGCATATCTTTCAGCTCTGTCAGGCCTGTTTGCGCCACGGAGGAAAAGAAAATATGGGGAATATCTTTCGGCAGCTTCTTTTTGATGGCCTTGGTCTGCGCCTCGTCCAGCATATCGCACTTGGATACGGCAAGGATGCGCTTCTTGTCCAGCATTTCGGGGTTGTACTGCTCCAGCTCGTTGAGCAATACTTTGTACTCCTTCTTTACATCTTCGCTATCGGCGGGAATAAGGAACAGCAGGATGGAGTTGCGCTCAATGTGGCGCAGGAAGCGAATGCCCAGGCCGCGCCCCTCGCTCGCCCCCTCAATAATTCCGGGAATGTCGGCCATTACAAAGGATTTGTAATCGCGGTATTTTACAATCCCTAAGTTGGGCTCAAGCGTGGTAAAGGGGTAGTCGGCAATTTTAGGCTTGGCGGCGCTTACCACCGAGAGCAGGGTTGACTTTCCGGCGTTGGGAAAGCCCACCAGGCCGACATCGGCAAGGATTTTAAGCTCCAGCACAAACCAGCCTTCCTGGCATGGCTCACCGGGCTGCGCGTGGCGCGGCGTTTGGTTGGTGGAGCTTTTAAAAAAGGCGTTGCCCATACCACCACGGCCACCTTTTACCACCACTTTTTCCTCGCCATGCTCGGTGATCTCAAACAAAATCTCCTCGGTTTCGGCATCGCGCACCACAGTACCCAGGGGCACATCTAGAATAATATCCTTACCGTCGGCGCCGGTGCTGAGGGCGGAGCCGCCCTTAACGCCATCCTCGGCGTGAATGTGCTTGCGGTACTTGAGGTGGAGAAGCGTCCAGTGCTGCTTGTCGCCGCGCAGGATTACGTGCCCGCCGCGACCGCCGTTGCCGCCATCGGGGCCGCCCTTGTCCACAAACTTCTCGCGGTGGAGGTGCATGGCGCCCGGCCCGCCGTTACCCGAACGGCAGAAAATTCTTACGTAATCAACAAAGTTTGATGAGGACACTGGAAGTAATTGTTTTACAGTCATCCCGAGCACTCCGCTCAGGAGATTGCGGGTCGAGCCCGCAATGACAACGTTAGCGTTTAGTTAGGCCACCTCCCTTACCGCTACCTTATCGATAACGGCGCAGAGGTTGTTAAAAATTTCTTCGATGCTACCGATACCCTTCGTAGGCACATGCTTGCTCTGCGACTTGTAGTAGTCAATCAAAGGTTCGGTTTTTTCGTGGTACACCACAATGCGGTTGCGAATGATGCTTTCGTCCTGATCGTCGGGGCGCCCGGACACCTTACCACGGCTGAGGAGCCGCTTTACCAGCTCATCCTCAGGGGCGTCGAGCGTCATCATAAGGCGAACATGCAGGCCGTTTTCGGCCAGCATGCGGTCGAGCATTTCGGCCTGCGGAATGGTGCGCGGAAATCCATCAAAGATAAAGCCCTTGGCGGATTTGTTAGCCCAAATTTTTTCCTCAACCATTTCAACCACCATGCGATCGGGCACAAACTGTCCTTTATCGATAAGCTGCTGGGCTATCTTTCCGCGCTCGGTACCGCGGGCAATTTCGCCACGCAGCATATCGCCGGTCGAAAGGTGCACAAGGTCATACTTCTTCAACAACAGCTCTGCCTGCGTTCCCTTGCCGGCACCCGGCGCTCCAAATAAAACTATATTCAACATTAAATAAACAAAATACTATTTACAAATTATTTTACGCTGTCATTGCAGGCCTGACCCGCAATCTCTCAGCGCTAACTCTGATAAGGGATTGCGGGTCAAGCCCGCCATGACAGAAAGGGTTACTTTACCACCGTATAAATATCGGGCAGGTTGCGCCCCTGTCCGTTGTAGTCCAGGCCGTAGCCTACTATGAAGTTGTTGGGTATTTCCATGGCCACGTAGTCAATAGGCAGCTTCTTCTTATACACATCGGGCTTGAGGAGCATGGTCGCTATTTTTACCGATTTAGGGCTATGGCGCTGCAGCGTTGCCATGAGCGACTCGTAGGTGTTGCCCGTATCCACAATATCCTCTATCACAATAATATCGCGACCAACCAGGGCATCGCTGATGCCGATGAGCTCGGTAACCTTGCCGCTGCTGCGCTCGCCGTGGTACGAGGCCAGCTTTACAAACGATATTTCGCACGGGAAGTCAATACGCTTCATCAGGTTGGCGGCAAACATAAACGAGCCGTTGAGCACGGACAAAAACAAGGGCACCTCGCTACCTCCCTTGTGGTCGGCATTTATCTTATCGGCCAGCGCCTGCACAGCCTTATTGATTTCCTCTTCGGCAATGGAGATGCTGAAGTTTTTGTCGAGCAGCGTTACCGTTTTCATCTTGGTTCTGATTTTTTTATGTAAGTTTGCAGCGGTAAAAAAATTTTGCGAAATTACTACATTTTCAACAAAAATACCAGCCTATGTCAGCTAAAGTTAGCATTATTATGGGTAGCACCTCCGACCTGCCTGTACTTGAGGACGCTATTGCGTTTCTCAACGAAAACAATATTGGTTTTGAAATCAACGCCCTTTCGGCGCACCGCACCACCGATTTGGTGGCCGACTTGGCAAAGAATGCGCACACCCGTGGCGTTAAAGTTTTTATAGCGGCGGCCGGCGGCGCGGCGCATCTGCCCGGCGTGGTGGCAGCGCTCACTCCCCTACCCGTTATTGGCGTGCCCGTCAAGTCGTCCAACTCCATCGACGGGTGGGACTCCATTCTCTCCATTTTGCAAATGCCGGCGGGCATTCCTGTGGCGACCGTAGCGCTCAACGGCGCAAAAAATGCCGCCATACTCGCCGCTCAAATTATTGGCACCGGCGAACCCGAGGTGCAAAAACAGCTGCTGAAGTTCAAGGCCGATATGGCTGAGAAGGTGGTAAAGGCTAATGAGGAGATGAAAAGAAGGTTTTAGATTTCGAATGTAAAAAACGAGGCTGCTCAAGAAGGCTGTGTGTTTTTAATCTCAAAAACCAACCTTTTTGAGCAGCCTCACTCTTTGTTATATTTCCTTTACCTCCAATCCCATCCCTACTCCAACCTCCTCGCTCCATCCTCAATCTTCACATCGTACACCTTGGGAGTAAGGCCGAATTTTGCGGCGTAGTCTTTGGCCGTTTGCTCTACAAAGCTGCTGTAATTTTCGTTGGCCACAAGGTTAATGGTACAGCCGCCAAAGCCGCCGCCCATAATGCGTGAGCCGAGTACGCCGTACTTTTTGGCGCAGTCGTTCAGGAAATCTATCTCCTCGCAGCTAACCTCGTAGTCCTTGCTCAAGCCCGCGTGCGTGGCGTACATATTTTTGCCCACCTCGTCCAGCTTTCCGGCTTTCAGCGCAGCGCAGACTTTCTCCACGCGCTCAATTTCGCCAACTACAAAGGTGGCGCGCCTGTAGTCCTCCACGCTCACCACGCCCTCCACCTCCTTCAGCATTTCCCAGCCGGCATGCGACAGCAGCTTCACCTGCGGATGTTTCTTGGCAATTGCCGCCACCACCCTTTCGCACGATTCGCGACGGCGGTCGTAGGGGCTATCCACCAGCTTATGCTTTACGCACGAATCCACCAGCACCAGCTTGTAGCTGCCAAGTACGCAGGGCACGTGCTCGTACTCCAGCGTATCGCAGTTGAGGCGAATGAGGTTGTCCTTCCTACCAAATACCGAGGCGAACTGATCCATAATGCCGCACTTAACGCCGGCGTAGTGGTGCTCGGTCATTTGTCCCACAATGGCCAAATCTTTTTTCTCCAATCCGCAAGCAAAAATTTCGTTCAGCGCAAAAGCAAACACGCTCTCCAGCGCCGCCGACGATGAAAGGCCTGCGCCAAGCGGCACGTTGCCTGCAAAGGCAGCATCGAAGCCCTGCACCTTGCCGCCCTTTTTAATCAGCTCGCGCGCCACGCCAAACACGTAGTGCGCCCAGCCCTGCTGCGGTTTATCGGCCTCGTTCAGGCCAAACTCCGCAACCTCGTTGTAGTCCATCGACAGAACCCGAACCTTACCGGTTCCGTTTGCCCTGATTTCGAGAAACATGGCCTTGTCAATGGCGCCGGGCAGCACGTAGCCGCCGTTGTAGTCCACGTGCTCGCCAATAAGGTTAATGCGTCCGGGAGAAGTGTAAAGCGTTCCGCTTACGCCAAATTGCTTGGCAAATGCTGAGTGAAGTTGTTCGGTAATCATAATAAAATATGGAATAAAGATGTAAGGAGCAAGGAACAAAGACGTATAAGAGCTGAGCATCTAAAAAAGCGTCCTGGCTCTTTCGATCTTTGCTCTTTACTCCCAGACTATTGCTTCAACAAGTATTCTTTAAAATCCTCAAACCTGCTGCTCATGCCAACCGTCTGCTTTTGGCCTTGCATAAAGGCTTGCAGCTTGGCGGGGATTTCAATATCGGTCGCCAGAATTTCATCCACCGTTTCCTTGAACTTGGCAGGATGGGCCGTTTCTATAAAAAATCCTTTGGCCGCTTTATCGGCTTGCAAATACTCGCTCAACCCTTCGTAGGCGCAGGCGCCATGCGGGTCGAGCATGTATCCGGTGTTTTTGTAAATGCGCCTCATTACGTCGGCAATCTGCGCATCGTCGTAGCGGTAGCCCGAAATATCGGCGGTAACTTTTGCGTAGTCGCTGCCGTACAAATCCATGATGCGGGCAAAGTTGCTGGGGTTACCCACATCCATGGCGTTGGCAATGGTGGCAACGCTTGCGCGAGGGTTGAACCTGGCCGTTTGTAGATACTCCAAGAAAACATCGTTGGCATTATTGGCCGCCACAAAATGCTTTACGGGCAAGCCCATGCGCTTGGCAAGCAGGCCGGCCATCAGGTTGCCGAAGTTTCCGCTCGGCACGGAAACCACCACCTCGCCGCCCTGCGGCATTTGCGCGTAGCCCCAAAAGTAGTAGAATGCTTGCGGGATAAAGCGTGCAAGGTTGATGGAGTTGGCCGAAGTTAAGGTCAACTTTTGGTTCAACTCCCTATCCAAAAACGCCTGCTTTACCAAGCGCTGGCAATCGTCAAACGTACCTTCGACCTCAACGGCGCGAATGTTTTTACCCAAGGTGGTAAATTGGCATTCCTGAATTTTGCTTACCAGGCCTTTTGGGTAAAGTACGGTTACCGTAATGCCTTCAACGCCCAAGAAACCGTTGGCCACAGCGCTGCCCGTATCGCCCGAGGTGGCCACAAGCACGTTGGCTTCGCGCTTTTGGCCCTGCGTAAAGTGCTGCATCATGCGCGCCAGAAAGCGGGCGCCGACATCCTTAAACGCCAGCGTGGGGCCGTGAAACAACTCCAGCGAATAAATGCTGTCGGTTACTTTTACCAATGGAATTTCAAAATCCAGCGCACCATACACCATATCGTGCAGCGACTTTGCATCCACATCCTCGCCAAACAAGGCCGTAGCTACCTCCAGCGCAATTTCCCGGAATGATTTTTTAGGCATCGAGGCAAAAAAATCTTTGCTCAGCTGCGGAATTTGCTCCGGCATGTACAGGCCGTTATCATCCGCCAAACCCTTTAGCACCGCGTCCTTGAGCGATGACAGGGGAACTTGTTTGTTGGTGCTGTAATACTTCATTTTTCGGGTTCGTTAGTTGAAACTATGCACTTTCAGTGCAAGGATTTAGCTTCTACAAATTTCGTAACTTTGCTCAAATTTACATTGTTATGGAATCTCGTCATGGCAGCCACAGCACGCATGCTCTTCAAGTTC
>JAVBPG010000039.1:0-13482 GCA_031549685.1 Bacteroidales bacterium
ACTCGGATGAGAATTTTATTCTTGAGTAGCGCTTTCAATGAGCTTTAGCTTACCATTTTCAATCAACTTTAGTTGAGCCGTTGCGCGAATTTCATTCGCTCTTCCAACCTATGGATTTTAAATCCATAGTATTTGAGTTTAATTATTAATTATTAATTGTCAATTGTTAATGGTAAATGACGACACCTTTGCGCTACATCATTAATAATTTATCATTTACCATTATTCACTGATTCTCACCCCTTCCTTATTTATCGGTGAAACAAAAACGTGGTTTTCTATGCCCACCCTGTTAAATCCGTCCTGCATGGCCTGCGCCACCTTTTGCGCTATTTTCTCGGTTTTGCTCAAGGCAAAAATCGAGGGGCCGCTGCCCGAAATGCTACAGCCCAACGCTCCCGCATCGAGCGCGGCCTGCTTAATGGCGTAAAATTCGGGGATGAGCAGCGCGCGCACCGGCTCCACAATCACATCGTGCAGCGAGCGGCCAATCAGGTCGTAGTCGTTGGTAAAAAGCCCAGCTACCAGCCCGGCCACGTTGCCCCACTGCTCCACCGCCTTTTTTATCGCCACCTCCTGGCGAAGAATTTTGCGGCTATCGCTCGTGCGCACCTCAATCTGAGGATGCACTACCGTAGCGTATATTTTAGGGCTTGGAATAGGAATTACATCCAGCGGCGTGTAGCTGCGCACCAGCGTAAACCCGCCCATGAGCGCCGGCGCCACGTTGTCGGCATGGGCCGAACCGCTGGCGGCTTTTTCGCCCTGCATGGCGAATTGCACTAACTCCTTGCGCGTAAACGGACGGCCAAGCAGCTCATTGGCGCCAAACACGCCGGCCGCCGAGCTTGCCGCGCTTGACCCCACGCCGCTACCCGGCATAATCTTCGATAGGAAGGTGATGTTGAATCCCTGCTTGCTTTGCAGCGCATCAAGCATGGACTGCAAGGCCACCGCCGTAACGTTTTTTTCGGGCGCCAGGGGCAAGCCGTAGGGCGTTTCGTCGGCCAGCACCAGCTGCCCCGAGCTGTTCAGCTCAATGCTGATTTCGTCGCCCGGATTGTTGAGCGCAAAGCCCAGCACATCGAACCCACAGGCCACATTGGCCACCGTGGCCGGGGAAAATATTTTTATTTTTTTCGAAGACATTTTTTAACCAATCATTCTTCCAACTTGAGATCCTTCGCTTCGCTCAGGATGACAACCTCCACTTCTCCACCACACCACTTCGACAGGCTCTGCATGACAGCCACGCCAATCCACATTGCCTATTGCCAACTGCAAATTGCCTACTATTTTAAATATTGGCCACCCGAATTATATCCCCAAACACACCTGCGGCCGTAACCGCCGCACCCGCTCCCGCACCCTTGATGACCATCGGCTGAGCATTATAACGTTCTGTGTATAAGGTTATTATATTATCACTTCCTTGCAGGTTGAAGAACGGATGCGTGGCATCTACCTCCTGCAAGCCGATGCCTGCCTTGCCCCCCTCAAGCGAGGCCACAAAGCGCCAGCGCTTGCCGTCGGCGTACAAGGCCTTGCGCCGCGCCTCAAAGTCGGCATCCAGCTTTTTCACCTCGTCAAAAAACGCATCGATGGTGGGTGTGCCGAAGCAGCTGTCGGGCAAAAATGTTGTGATGGCCACATCCGATTTTTCCAAGGCATAGCCGCACTCGCGCCCCAAAATTAAAATTTTACGCAGCACGTCAACGCCGCTCAGGTCAATGCGCGGGTCGGGTTCGGAGTAGCCCTTCTCCTTGGCCAGCTGAATGGCCTTGCTCATCGGCACCTCTTCGCCTATGGTGTTGAAAATAAAGTTGAGCGTACCGCTCAGCACCGCCTCCAGCTTAATAACTTTGTCGCCGCTCAGCACCAGTTCATTGATGGTTTTGATAACCGGCAATCCTGCGCCAACGTTGGTTTCGTAAAGGAATTTTACGCCACGCTGCCGCGATAAGTCCTGCAGCTTTTTGTAGTGGGCATACTCGCTGGAGCAGGCAATTTTGTTGGCCGTTACCACCGAGACAAACGAGCCCAGCATTTTTTCGTAAAGCGCCGCCACATCAGCGTTAGCGGTGCAATCGACAAATACGCTGTTGCGCAGGTTGACCTCGGCCACGCGCTGTGCAAACATACCCAAATCCAGGGCTGCGCCCTTGCGCTCCAGCTCGCCCGCCACATCGCTCAGGTCAACGCCCTGCACGTCGAACAGCATTTTCTTGGAGTTCATCACGCCCACCAGGTTGATTTTGAGGCGATGATTTTTCATCAAACCTTCTCGCTGCAAATCAATCTGCTGCAATAAGTTACCACCAACCGTACCAATTCCGGCTATATACAGGTGGACCTCTCTATAGCCGACAAGAAAAAAAGCTTCGTGAATTACGTTGAGCGCCTTGCGCAGGTTCAGCTTTCTTACCACCGTCGAAATGTTGAGCTCCGACGATCCCTGCGCTATGGCCACCACGTTCACGCCGTTTTTGCCAAGCGCGTTAAACAGCTTCCCCGATATGCCCGGCATGCGCTTCATATTTTCGCCTACGATGGCAATCACGGACATCTCCTCCTCAATCTTCAGGCCAATGGTTCCGCGCTGCATTTCAAAATCAAACTCGCCCTCGATAGCCTGCTTGGCCTGCAGCGTATCGGCGGGCACAATGGCAAAGGTGATGGACTGCTCCGACGAGGCCTGCGAAATCAAAATCACGCTTACCTCGGCATCGGCCAGCGCCCCGAACAAGCGCCGCGAGATACCCGAAACCCCCGTCATGCCTACGCCCTGTAGCGTGAGCAGCGTAATATCGTCGATGGACGAAATGCCCTTGATGGCTTGCTCGGTGGGCGTATCAACTGTGGCGTTAACCAGCGTACCCTCGGCCTGCGGGTTAAAGGTATTCTTGATTACCATCGGGATGTTGGCCGACAGCAGGGGATGCACCGTGGGCGGGTAAACCACCTTGGCGCCGAAGTTGGACAGCTCGAACACCTCGGAGTAGCTGAGGTGCTTAATGGGGTACGCCTTCTCCACCTTGCGCGGGTCGGCGGTCATAAAGCCGTCCACATCCGTCCAGATTTCGGCCACGGAGGCGCCCGCGGCAGCCGCTAAGATGGCCGCGGTGTAGTCGCTGCCGCCGCGCCCAAGCGTAGTGGTGTCGCCGCTTTCGCTTGAGGCAATGAAGCCGGGAAATACCGCGCGCTTTTCAACCTTCGACAGGGCCTCCCTGCACAGCTCGTTGGTTTTTGTAAAGTTGACCTTGGCTTTACCAAAGTGTCCATCGGTTTTAATAATGCTGCGGGAGTCGATAAGCACCGCGCCCTCGACGGCCTCGCTTACCAGGTAGGAGCTCATGCGCTCGCCGAAGCTCAGCACGTAATCCTGCAGCTTGGGCGTGAGCTCGCGCAGCCGCGCAATGCTATGCAGAAAGTCCTCGAGCTCGTTGAGCATAACCTTCAGCTCGCTCAGCACGTGGCCCTGCTGCTGCGGCTTTACCAGGGCCTTAGCCGCGCTCAGGTGGCGCTGCTCTATATCGGACAGCTCCTTTTTATACTCCTCATCGCCCTGCGCGGCAAGCGTACAGGCCTTGATGAGCTGGTCGGTAACGCCGCCAAAGGCCGATACCACCACAAACTTATTGTCGGGACTTTGCTCTACAATGTCCTTTACCTTCCTAATATTTTCGGGCGTCGCCACCGACGAGCCGCCGAACTTCAGAACTTTCATATCGCTTGATTTTTCAAATTTACATGTTAAAGCCTCTGCCCTCTCAAGAGGGACAACGAAGCAATCTCTTGCCAGGCAAAGCAAATATAAGATTGCTTCGTCCTCGTTCCTCGTCCCCGCAATGACGAGGAGCGGAAGCTTTACTCCCTAAAATCATCATTCCTTACCAGCAGCAGAATGGCCGAGTGCGGAACTATCAAATATTTTTCGCCGTTGAACTCTATTTCCCAAGCGGCGCTTTGCATGTACACCGCCAGGTCGCCCATGGCGGGCTGCAGCGGCAGGTACTTTACCTCGTCCTGCTTGTTGCGCCAGGGCTCGTCAACATCGTTGATGGCGGGAATGGGAAAACCCGGCCCCACCTTTACCACGTAGCCCGCCTGTATCTGCTCCTTCTCGTGGGTGCCGGCCGGCAGGTACAGCCCCGACTTGGTGCGCTCGTGCTCCGTGCGCGGCTTGATGAGCACCTTGTCGCCCACCGGAACCACGCGCTCCAGCTCTTTTGATGAAAATGAAAGCAGCATACTACCTTAACGTTACAAAGCGCCGACAACGAGTTCTACCTCGCTGATTATCAGCAATAAAAATATCATTACCTGAAACTAACAAAGGTAGCACAAATTATGCATTTTACAAGTATCACTTTTATACATTTTTTGTGTAAATTTGTTGTTTATTTTTACCAAAAACCGCATGAAAGTTAGACTTCTTATATTCGTGCTCCTGCTGACCGGCGGAACGCTGGCGGCGCAGCAACCCGCCGCGGTTACCGTTACGCGCAGCACGCAAATCATTACCGAGGGCAACCAACGCTACTACGAGCACCAGGTAAAAAAGGGCGAAACCGTGTACTCCATCTGTCGCGCCTACGGCATTACCGAGGCCGACCTGAGGCGCGACAACCCAAAGCTCGACGGGTACACGCTACCGGTTGACATGGTGTTGCGCATTCTGGTTACACCATCCAACAGCACTCCCGCGCCACACGCAGAGCATATTGTTCAGGTAAAAGAAACGCTCTACTCCATTGCCAAGCAGTACGGCGTAAGCGTGGATGAAATTGTGGCATTAAACCCCGAGTCGGATAAGTCGCTGACCATTGGCCGCATTTTACAAATTCCCCTTGCCAAAAAAGCTGCTGCGAGCGCCACGCCCGCAGCAGGCGATACGGCACACCACGAGCCGGCGGTGTCCAACGGCCAGGCCACGCTGCAGGCGCACGTGATACAGCGCAAGGAAACGCTGTTCTCCCTCTCCAACAAGTACGAGGTGAGCATTGACGACATCAAGCGCTACAACCCGCAAATATTCGGCGAGGAGAAGGGTAAGCTAAAAGTCGGAAAAATTCTTTACATCCCCGTTTCCCTTTCGGGATTAAAAAAGGGCGATGACGCGCAAAGCACGGCCGGCCGTACGCAGTGCGATAGCCTCGGGCAGCACCTGTCGTCCATTAATGTGGCCATTCTGCTCCCGTTCAACGCCGAGCAGCAGGACGACGCCGAGCAGCTGTACCGCTCCTTCCGCTTTCTGGAGGTGTACGAGGGCGCGCTGCTTGCCCTCGACAAGCTGCGCCAGCAGGGGCTGTCGGTAAGGCTATCGGTGCTCGACACCAAAAGCGCCACGCCGCAGGCGCTCACACTCAACCCCTCGCTGGCCAAGGCCGACCTCATCATCGGCCCGGTCTATCACGATGCGTTTAAGCCCGTGGCCGATTTTGCAAGGCAGCGAAACATTAAAATCATATCGCCGCTGGCGCCGATAGACAGCTCGCTGTACGGCTACAGCAACGTGTTTCAGGTGCCCGTGGATTTCGACAAGCAGGTGCAGCAGGCGCTGGTGCACGACAGGCTCGACCCCAGGGAAAGCAACCTGATACTGGTGTCGCAGCGCGATGAGGCCGGCAGCACCATGCTGCGCAACTACTACCGCCGCTACCTGCCGCAGACCGACAGCGCGGTGTACAGCAATGTTGCCTCCGGCGTGCGCAAGGATAGCGTAAGCTGGGGCGCCAAGCAGCATAAGCCCGTGGTAAAAATGCTATCGTACAAGCTGGGGCTGCACCCGAGCGAAAACATGGAGGTGTTCTCGAAAATACTCAACCCCAACTTGGAAAATAAAATAGTGGTCGCCTCGCAGGACGAGCCCTTTGTGGCCGACTTGCTAACCAACCTCAAGACTTTTTCGGATCGCCAAAAATGCAGGATAACCATTTACGGTACAAATAGCTGGCAAAAGTTCGAGAACCTTGATCTAACGCTCTTCTACGAGCTCAAGCTGCACATTGCCGCGCCCTACTACGTGGACTACAAATCGGAGGTGGTAAAAGAGTTTGTGGCCAGCTACCGCGAGCAGTACAAAACCGAGCCGTCGCAGTTTGCTTTTCAGGGCTACGACATCATGCTCTACTTTGCCTCGGCCATGTACCGCTACGGCAAAAACTTCGAGGGCTGCCTGCCCTACCACAAGGCGGCGCTGCTGCAGTCCAACTACTCGTTTGCGCCCATCCGGCCGGGCGGCGCCTACGAAAACAACGGCGTATTTTTGCTGCGCTACACGCCCTGGATGGAGATTGTGCAGTATAAATAGTAACCAGTAACTAGAAAGCCGGCGCCTCAATCATCAATCGAAAATCATAAATCGAAAATCCCAACGGTGTCCATTGCCCAAAACATACTACGCATCAGGCAGGAGCTGCCGCAGCAGGTGTGCCTCATAGCCGTGTCGAAAACGCACAGCGTGGAGGATATTTGGGAGGCGTACAGCGTGGGGCAGCGCGATTTCGGCGAAAGCCGGCCGCAGGAGCTGCTTCAAAAAGCCGCTGCACTTCCGCGCGATATCCGCTGGCATTTTATAGGCCACCTGCAAAGCAACAAGGTAAAAATGGTGGTGCCGCATGCGCAGCTCATCCACTCCGTGGATAGCGAAAAGCTGTTGCTGGAGGTAAACAAATTTTGCGAAAAGGAGAACGCCACAGCCCGCTGCCTGCTTCAGGTGCACGTGGCGCAGGAGGAAACAAAGTTTGGCTTTGCGCCCGATGAGCTGGTTGATTTTTTGCAACGCTCAGCTTGGAAGAATTACCCGCGCATTGAGCTCTGCGGCCTGATGGGCATGGCCTCCAATACCGAGGATATGGGGCAGGTTCGCTGCGAATTCCGCCAAATAAAACTACTGCACGAGCAGGCAAAGCAGCTCATTCCGCAGCCCGAGGTGTTTACCGAAATCTCCATGGGCATGTCGCACGACTACCGCATTGCCGTTGACGAAGGCGCCACGCTGGTAAGGGTTGGCACCGGTATTTTTGGGGAGAGGTAGCCGGCATTATCATATAATATCCGGTATTTTTTTACACAAAACCCTCACAGGGTTTGGAACCCTGTGAGGGTTAGCCACAGCCTTTGTGTAGTTAATTTTCAGAATTTATATAGCTGCCCGTTATCCGCTATGCATTACTTCCTGTACTTTTCCTCCTCGTCGCCCTCCAGCATTTTGAGGTAGCTGATGTAGCGCTGCTCGCTTATTTCTCCGTCATCCACCGCCTGCTGCACGGCGCAGCCCGGCTCGTGTACGTGCGTACAGTTGGCAAACTTGCAGCGGTGCGAGGCCGCAAAAATTTCAGGGAAAAAGTGGTACAGCTCCTCGGGCTTTATGTCCACCAAACCAAAACCTTTGATGCCCGGCGTATCCACAATGTAGGAGCCGGGAGCGATTTCAAACATTTCGGAAAAGGTGGTGGTGTGCTTGCCCTTGTTGTGGTAGCCCGATATTTCGCCCACGCGAGCTTCAAGGCCCGGGCAAAGGGCGTTCATCAGGCTCGATTTACCCACGCCAGAGTTGCCTGAAAAAAGAGTTATCTTGTTTAACAATAATAATTTAACCGAATTAATATCATCCGGAGATGTAACGGATGTTTTGATAACCCGGTAGCCGACTTTGGTATAAATTTCCTCCACGTAGCGTACCTGCTCCAGCTGGGTTTTGTCGTACAAGTCCATTTTATGCACGACAATGGTAACGGGAATTTTGTACGCCTCGGCCGACACCAGAAACCTATCGACAAACTCAAGGCTGGTGCGCGGAAAGTCGAGCGTGAAAATCAAAAAGGCCTGATCGATGTTGGCGGCCACAATGTGCGCCTCCTTGGATAGGTTGGTGGACTTGCGAATGATGTAGTTGCGGCGCGGCTCAAGGCCGGTGATTACGGGCGTTTCGCCGCGCTCGTACAGCACGCGGTCGCCCACGGTAAGCGGGTTGGTGGTGCGCACCCCCTTGAGCCGCAACTTACCGCGAATCAGGCAATCGTGCAGCTCGCCCGTAGCCAGGTCCCTCACGGCATACTGGCTACCCACAGCCTTGATTACCAATCCTATGTTTTTGTTATCCATCGAATTTTGTATCTTCGCACAAAGATAGCAGAAATATAAATTAAAAAAGAGAGGGCTCAAGGGTGGATTATCCTCCGCTGGCGGAGGTGCCCGAAGGGCGGAGGTGGAAGTGTTATGCTTGCGGCATCCACCCCCGGTCTTACGACCACCCCCGCCAGCGGGGACAAGCCTTCACACAAAACTCCAAGAAGCAATGAAGCTCGTATCGTACAACGTAAACGGCGTGCGCGCCGCCATGAACAAGGACTTGACAGGCTGGCTGCGCGAGGCCAATGCCGATATAGTTTGTTTTCAAGAAATTAAAGCGCTCAGGGAGCAAATTGACGAGGCCGCTTTCCGCGCCTTGGGCTACGAGCACCTCTACTGGTATCCGGCCGAAAAAAAGGGCTACAGCGGCACGGCGGTGCTGTGCAGGCAAAAGCCCAACAGCGTGCAGCTGGGCATGAACATGGAGGCGTACGACCGCGAGGGGCGCGTTATCCGCGCCGACTTCGACGCCTTTACGCTCATCTGCACCTACTTCCCCTCCGGCACCAGCGGCGACGAGCGGCAGGCTTTTAAGATGCGGTACCTCGAGGATTTTACAAGCTACATTACCGAGCTGCGCAAGGAGCGCCCCAACCTCCTCATCACGGGCGACCTCAACATTTGCCACAAGCCCATCGATATTAACTTCCCAAAAAAGCACGAAACCATGTCGGGCTTCCTGCCCGAGGAGCGCGAGTGGTTCGACCGCTTTGTGGCGCTGGGCTTCGTGGATACCTTCCGCGTATTTAACCAGGAGGCCGAGCAGTACACCTGGTGGAGCTTCCGCTCGCGCGCCCGCGAAAAGAACTTAGGCTGGCGCATTGACTACTTCCTTTGCACCGAGTCGCTCAGGCCGCTGCTCAAGGGCGCCGCCATTTACCCGCAGGCCATGCACTCCGACCACTGCCCGATAGCGGTGGAGCTGTAGCAGTAGTGGTACGTACTTTTTTGATAAACAGGACAAAAGCGAGGTTTTTTTACGGCTGAACGGCATGGCTCATTTGGCATGGGCGGGGCCAAAACCGATGCCCGCATTCCGTGTGCGCAAACCATCGCACAAGCATCAATATTTCAACGATTTAAATTCGATGATTTGCTAAAACGGGGCTCCGTATTGGAAAAGCCCGGAAATTTTACTATTTTTGTTGGTTCAAAAAGTAGAAAAACAAAGTCAAATTCATATTTAATAACCTTAACCAACTACAAGAAAATGGCGAAAGAAAAAAAGTTCATTACCTGCGATGGTAACTACGCTGCGGCGCACGTGGCGTACATGTTCAGCGAGGTAGCCGCTATCTTCCCCATCACCCCATCGTCAACCATGGCGGAGTACGTGGACGAGTGGGCTGCATTCGGCAAGAAAAACCTGTTTGGCGAAACCGTAAAGGTGGCCGAAATGCAGAGCGAAGCCGGCGCCGCAGGTGCCGTGCACGGCTCGCTGCAGGCAGGCGCGCTTACCACCACCTTCACCGCTTCGCAGGGACTGCTGCTTATGATTCCCAACATGTATAAGATTGCCGGCGAGCTGCTGCCCTGCGTATTCCACGTATCGGCGCGCGCGCTGGCCATGAACGCCCTTTCGATTTTCGGCGACCATAGCGACGTTATGTCAACCCGCCAAACGGGCTTCGCCATGCTGGCCTCGGGCAGCGTACAGGAGGTAATGGATCTGGCGGCTGTAGCGCACCTTACCGCTATCAAGGGCCGCGTACCCTTTACCAGCTTCTTCGACGGCTTCCGCACCTCGCACGAAATTCAAAAGATTGAGGCCATCGACGGCGAAGACCTTCGCAGCTTGATTGACCAAAAGGCTTTGAGCGAATTCCGCCAGCGCGCGCTCAACCCCGCCGCTCCCGTAACCCGCGGCACCGCGCAAAACGGCGACGTGTACTTCCAGGCGCGCGAGTCGAGCAACCGCTACTACGACGCCATCCCCGACATGGTGGCCGAGTACATGGCCGAAATCAGCAAGATTACCGGCCGCGAGTACAAGCCCTTCAACTACTACGGCGCCGCCGATGCCGAGAACATCATTATCGCCATGGGCTCGGTTTGCGACACCATTAAGGAAACCATTGACTACATGAACGCTAAGGGCAAAAAGTACGGCGCCATTTTTGTGCACCTGTACCGTCCGTTCTCGGCCAAGCACTTCATGGCCGTTATGCCCAAGAGCGTAAAGCGCATTGCCGTGCTCGACCGTACCAAGGAGCCCGGCGCCAACGGCGAGCCGCTGTACCTCGACGTAAAGGATGTGTTCTACGGTCAACCCAACGCGCCTGTGATTGTGGGCGGCCGCTACGGTTTGTCGTCCAAGGACACCACGCCCGCCATGATGATTGGCGTGTACGAAAACCTCGAAATGGCGGAGCCCAAGAACCGCTTTACCGTGGGCATTGTGGACGATGTTACCTTCCTTTCGCTTCCGCAAAAGGAGGAAATCAGCCTTGGTAAGGTGGGTACCTTTGAGGCCAAGTTCTACGGCCTGGGTTCGGACGGAACCGTAGGCGCCAACAAGAACACCATTAAGATTATCGGCGAAACCACGCCGAAGTACTGCCAGGCCTACTTCGCCTACGACTCAAAAAAGTCGGGCGGATTTACCTGCTCGCACCTGCGCTTCGGCGACAGCCCCATCAACTCTCCGTACTTAGTGAACACGCCCGACTTCGTGGCCTGCCACGTGCCCTCGTACCTGACAAAGTACGATATGCTGCGCGGCATTAAGCAAGGCGGCACCTTCCTGCTCAACAGCCTGTGGGATGCAGAGGAAACCAAAAAGCGCCTGCCGGACTTCATTAAGAAAACCCTGGCCGAAAAGAAGGTGAACTTCTACATCATGAACGCCACCGTTATTGCCGAGGAAATTGGTCTGGGCAACCGCACCAACACCATTCTGCAGTCGGCATTCTTCAAAATTGCCAACGTAATTCCTTACGAAAAGGCCGTGGAGCAAATGAAGAAGGCTATTGACAAGAGCTACGGTAAGAAGGGCGAGGATATTGTGAAGAAGAACTACGCAGCCGTTGACCGCGGCGGCGAAATTACCAAGGTTGAAATTCCCGCCGAGTGGGCAAGCCTCAGCGGCGCATTCGAGGCCGACACCGCCAAGCGTCCGGCGCCCGATTTTGTAAAGAAAATTGCCGATGTGGTGAATGCTCAGATTGGCGACGACCTGCCCGTAAGCGCCTTCATCGGCCAGGAGGACGGCACCATTCCTTGCGGGACCGCGGCCTACGAAAAGCGCGGCATTGCGGTGCACACGCCCGAGTGGATTCCCGCCAACTGTATTCAGTGCAACCAGTGCGCCTACGTTTGTCCGCACGCTGCCATCCGTCCGTTCCTGCTCAGCGATGCCGAGCTGGCGGCTGTTCCCGGCGGTCTGACCACCATCAAGGGCACCTCTACGTTTAAGGAGTACAACTTCCGCATTCAGGTTACCCCGCTCGACTGTACGGGCTGCGGCAACTGCGCCGACGTTTGCCCGGGCAACAAGCAGGGCAAGGCGCTTGCCATGAAATCGCTCGAAAGCCAAATGCCCGAGCAGGCACACTTTGACTACCTGCACGCCAACGTTGGCTACAAGGATACCATTGGCGACAAGTTCCAGAGCGTGAAGACCAGCCAATTCTCACAACCTTTGTTTGAGTTCTCGGGCGCCTGCATGGGATGCGGCGAAACTCCTTACGTTAAGGCTATTACACAGCTGTACGGCGACCGCATGATGATTGCCAACGCCACCGGCTGCTCGTCCATCTACGGCGGCTCGTACCCCGCATCGCCCTACACCACCAACAAGCAAGGCTGCGGCCCGGCTTGGGCCAACTCCTTGTTCGAGGACAACGCCGAGTTCGGTATGGGTATGCAAATGGGCGTGGAGAAGCTCCGCGACCGCCTGGAAATTCTGATGACCCAAGGCCAAAGCTGCGACTGCTGCTCGGACGAAATGAAGGCGCTGTTTGCCGAGTGGGTGGCTAACCGCGAAAACGGCGTGAAGACGCAGGAAATTGCAGCGAAGCTGATACCTATGGTAGAAAAGTGCAGCTGCGACACCTGCAAGCAAATTGCCGAGCTGAAAGCTTACATCGTTAAGCGCTCTCAGTGGATTATCGGCGGCGACGGCTGGGCCTACGACATTGGCTACGGCGGCCTTGACCACGTGCTGGCCAGCGGCGACAACGTGAACGTGATTGTGCTCGATACCGAGGTGTACTCCAACACCGGCGGTCAATCTTCGAAGTCAACGCCCGCGGGCGCGGTGGCGAAGTTTGCTACCTCGGGTAAGCGCATCCGCAAAAAAGACTTGGGCATGATGGCTATGAGCTACGGCTACGTTTACGTGGCACAGGTGGCCATGGGCGCCAGCCACGCCCAGTTCTTCAACGCGCTGAAGGAGGCTGAGGCTTACAACGGGCCTTCGCTCATTATTGCCTACTCGCCCTGCATCAACCACGGCATTAAGGGCGGCATGGGCGTTTCGCAGCGCGAGGAGAAGGGCGCCGTAGAGTGCGGATACTGGCACAACTACCGCTACAACCCCGCTGCCGAAGCCGAAGGCAAGAACCCCTTCACGCTGGACAGCAAGGAGCCCGACTGGACAAAGTTCCAGGACTTCCTGAAGAACGAGGTGCGCTACACCTCGCTGCTGAAGTCGTTCCCGCAGGAGGCCGCCGAGTTGTTCCAGGCCACCGAGGAAAACGCCAAGTGGCGCTACAACCAGTACAAGAGGTTGGCCGGAAATGTAGAAAACAAGTAAGAAAGTACGAGGTACAAAATACTAAGTACAAATAATGAGAAACCGCTCTCCAAGGAATTGGGGAGCGGTTTTGTTTTTACACCATCATAAGGCCTTTGCTCTGATTTTAAGAATGCTATGGAAAAAGTTATATCTTTGCCTTGAGCGCTACGCGCCCCTGCTACGCCACACACCAGCTGGAAGCCGGCACTAACCTACGCTACATTCAAACGCTGCTGGGACACAAGCACAGCAGCACCACCGAAATTTATACGCACGTAAGCACTAAAAGTATTCAACAAATAAAATCACCTTTTGATGACTTGGATATATAAGAAAAGATACAACAAAACCTTACCACGAGGTACACCTACCCCTAATAAAATATGTAGGGTAGCCTTACATTTGTGGAGGCTATAAACAAGTTAGGGCTCAGCGACGAAAATAGTAAAATGTAAAATAGAATCAAGAAACTCAAATACTATGGATTTAAAATCCATAGGTTGGAAGAGCGAATGAAATTCGCGCAACGGCTCAACTAAAGTTGATTGAAAATGGTAAGCTAAAGCTCATTGAAAGCGCTACTCAAGAATAAAATTCTCATCCGAGTT
>JAVBPG010000038.1:0-33956 GCA_031549685.1 Bacteroidales bacterium
ATTGCGGTTACGCAGGTAAATAATTTGCAAAATTTGCTCAAGTTTATTTGCAAAAATGGCTTTGAACACCACGTTGCCATGGGCCGCGGAAGCCTCGCCGATATTATTGAAGAGGCTACGGTAAACTACTTGGGCTGGGAAGTTTACAGGCACGAATAACCCATTGACAACTATCTAAATATAAACAAATTAAATAGGCTCGTTGCTAATTTTAGTAACGAGCCTATTGCGTAAAGATTGCGGGTCAAGCCCGCAATGACAAAGAATTTTCACTCTACTTTATGCCTTCCATTCGGCAGAAAACCAATACGTGAAAGCGTTCTGTTTTTTTCAAAATTATTGTACTCCAATTTCAAATCCGCCCACAAGTTTAGCATATCCGTGCCGCCATTGTAGCGCTGTTGTAACTTTGCGTAGCTATCCTCCGAAAGTCGCGCAGGAGCAATGACCACACTCAACTTTCCACCTCCATTTTTCGCCTCTACACAGTAAATATAGAGCTCCTTTATTTATCATCCGATATTGGCAAACAGCCAATGGTAACGCAATTTCCATGAATAAAAATATCACCACCCAGCGCGCCTTTCACTCCTAAAATTTTATCCGAAGCGTTGGGATAGCTAACGCCTAACGAGAGATAAAAATTGCTTACAGGATTAAATCTATCAATTACGTAAAAGCCCTCCGGAACCTGTATATCGCCTTGCTTCCTCTTAGGCCCTAATGTCCCTGATGAGGCACAAATTTTATAGGTTTTCAGCAGCGTGTATTGTTTGTCCTTTTTATTTTTTGCCCACAGCTCCAGCTCACTCTCTTGCTTGTATGCGCGCAGCAAAATGTCCATTGAACTCACCTCAATATTTTTATCCTTGAGCACTTGCAGCATTGCATTTTCTTTTTCGGAATACGCGGTGCGCACACGCTCGTAGCGTTGCTGTTGAGATTTAAATGAGGAGGTATGTTGAGCAGCAACACTTATCATGCTTATAAAAAGGGAAAAGAATAGTAAAGATTTTTTCATGCAAAATAAGTTATGAGATTGACTTCGTCGAGCTACACTTCGTTTCGGTTGCCACGTCCTCGTCCTCGCAATGACGCATGGCTAATACGCTGCCGCTATTAATTTTTTGGTGTATTCGCTTTGCGGATGCTCAAACAGCTGCTCAGTATCATTCATTTCCACCAAATTTCCTCCACGCATAACCATTACACGGTCGCTGATTTGCCGCACCACGCCAAGGTCGTGCGAAATGAAAATGTAGCTCAGGCCCAGCTCCTTTTTTAAATCGGATAGCAGCTGCAGAACCTGCGCCTGTATGGAAACATCGAGCGCAGAAACCGACTCGTCGCAAATCAGCACCTGCGGACGAACGGCTAAGGCGCGCGCTATTACAATGCGCTGACGTTGACCTCCGCTCAACTCGTGAGGAAATCGAGAAAAATAATTTTCGTCTAAGCCTACTTTTTTCAGCAGCTTATTTGTTTCGTCGATTGCCTCCGTTTTGTTTGCGCAAATACCGTGCACCAGCATGGGCTCCACAATGGCCTGGCCGATTCTTAATCGCGGGTTAAGCGATGAATACGGATCCTGAAACACGAGCTGTACCTTACGGCGAAAGGCCTTGAGTAGTTCGCCCTGCGCATGGTTTACCGGCTCGCCCTCGAAAAATATTTCGCCCTGCTGCGCTGTGGCCAGCTGCATAATGCTGCGCCCCAACGTGGTTTTTCCACAACCCGACTCGCCCACCAGCCCCAGCGTTTCGCCTTTATACAAATCAAGCGAAATATTATTTACTGCCGTAAATGTTTGGAGTGATTTACCAAAAAAATTCTTTTTAGTAATAAAAGTGGTGCTGAGATTTTTTACTGAGAGTAAATTCTCTTTTACTCTTTTCTCAAACTTACTGTCATTTACACCTCTTTTCCTTGCAATTACAAGTTGCTTTGTATAAGAGTGTTGCGGATTGTTTAAAATATCCTTTGCACTCCCCTGCTCCACCACCACGCCATGCTGCATTACCGCAATATTTTCGCAAACGGCCGACACCACATCAAGGTCGTGGCTCACAAACAGCATAGCCATGCCGTAGCGCTTTTGCAAGGCTTGCAGCAGCTGTAAAACTTCGCGCTGCACGGTAACATCAAGCGCTGTGGTGGGTTCATCGGCAATGAGCAGCTGCGGTTCGCAGGCTATGGCCATGGCTATCATTACGCGCTGCAGCTGGCCACCGCTCAGCTGATGCGGATATTTTTTAAAGCTTTCCTCGGGGCGAGGAATCATCACTTCCTGAAATAGCTGTAGCGTTTTTTCTCGTGCCTGCTGCTTATTTAATCCCTTGTGTAGCTGTAAAATTTCGCATACCTGTTTACCGCAACGTAACGATGGATTAAGCGCTGTCATTGGCTCCTGAAAAATCATGGAGATGTTTTTCCCCCGCAACTCGCAGCGCTCTTTTTCCGAAATGGAAAGAAGATTTTTTTCGTTGAAAAGAATTTCGCCCTGCGCGGCCGCGCCTTTGGGCAGCAGGCCCATCACCGCAAGCGAAGTCATGCTCTTACCTGAGCCCGACTCGCCCACCAGGCCCAGCGTTTGCCCGGGAGCAATGTGCAGCGAGATGTTTTTTACAACAGGTCGAGCGCCGAAGGATATGGAGAGATTGGAGATGGAGAGCATTTACAATTTGACAATTTACTATTTACTACTTTACCCCCAATCACGCCAAGGCGTGACCACAACTTACTGCGTTTGTTAACGACAAAGCATTGTGCGAGGGCTATCCCCCGCTGGCGGGGGTGGTCGAAGACCAGGGGTGGATGCTAGAAGTAATGCTTCCACCTCCGCCCTACGGGCACCTCCGCCAGCGGAGGATAGCCACCCTGAAACCCACTGTGGTTATAGCCCCTTTTAGGGGGTTGTGGGTAAAATTTTAAAACCTCAAAGTCTCCAGCAACCTCCCATAAATCTCCACGGCCTCCTCGATTTCGCTCACGCAAATATATTCATCGGCGGAGTGCGAGCGCGCGGAGTCGCCCGGGCCCATTTTGAGCGAGGGCAGCTTAAGCAGCGCAATATCGCTCGTGGTGGGCGAAACATAGGTTTCCCGTCCCAGCTGTTTTGCGGCCACCACCAGCGGGTGCTCATCGGCAATGCCGGAGGCACGAATGCGCGTGGAGCGCGGCTGCACATCACACTTTACGCTGGCGCGAATGATGTCCACAATTTCCTGATTTTCGTAGGCATCGGTTGGGCGCACATCGACCACAAATTTGCACTCGGCGGGAATTACGTTGTGCTGCGTACCGCAATTTATCATGGTTACGGTCATTTTTTCCTCGCCCATGCGCGCAGATTTTTTAGGGAATTTGAACGTGCGAAACCACTCAATGGCATCTACGGCGTGGTACAAAGCATTATCGCCCTCGCTGCGCGCGGCGTGTCCCTGCTTGCCATGCGCGGTACAGTCCAGCACCATGAGGCCGCGCTCGCCAACAGCTGCCTGCATTTGGGTAGGTTCGCCCACGATAGCACAATCAATTTTTCCGAGTAATGGTTTTATGCTTTCAATGCCGTTTGGCCCCTGCACTTCCTCCTCGGCAACAATGGCCAGCACAAGGTTGTAGGGTAATTGTTTTTTATAAAAATTACAGTACGTGGCAATGAGCGATACCACCGAAGCTCCGGCATCGTTGCTGCCCAAGCCATACAATTTCCCATCCTCAACGCTTGGCGTGTACGGGTCGCGCGTGTAGCCTGCAGCCGGGCGCACGGTATCGTGGTGCGAGCATAATAACAACGTTGGTTTTTTCTCATCGTAGCTTTCGCAAAACGAAAAAACGTTATTCAAATGCCGCTTGGGCTCAACTCCTTGCTCCTGCAGAAAATCAAAAATAATTTGCGCGGTAGCGCCCTCCTCGCGGGAAATGGAGGGAGTTGCAATGAGGCGCTGCAAAAGGGATATGGCGGTTTGTGAGGTCATACTATCAACATTAACTTGCGGAATAAATGGGAACCCCTACTCTGCTAACATGCTCCTTCAGCTCCTGATGGCTAACCGTTGCAAAGTAAGCCAAATCTACATTGTAAGGTAAGTTGCTTTCCTCAAAATCAACTTTAATATCGCGAATAGTTTTATCGGAAACACCAGCATTCATTATGGCTAAATCAATATCGCTACCTTGCTTAAATGTGCCTTTGGCGCGACTGCCAAAAAGGAATACATCCTTTACTTCGGGATACTTTTTAAAAATATCCGTCAGCGTTTGCATATCGCGCTCGGTAAGACCAAAGGCATTAAGCTGACTGCTGCTCATTTTGAAAAAATTGGTACAACTTTGTTAAAGCAGGAAACACATCATTGCGCAGTTCTTGCTCTGACTTTTCAAATTTTTCCCCACTATAATCGTGCGACAGCTCATTGCGAATACCCAAACCATCTATCAGCTGCTGCGCATAATCAATATAGCCGGCTTGCTGTGCTTGACGAAAGGTATCTTTGGGTGAAGGCTTAAAAGAAAAGCCTTTTTCCTCCAAAAAATCTTTGGTTACCTTCCACGCAAGATCAATTGTGAACTCAAAGCGCTGAATTAAGCCATTACGTTCGAGTTCATTCAAATCTTTTCTAAGCATAGCCTCCTGCAAACTCAAATAAGCCTTTTCAAAATTTTGAAAGCGCTGCCTCCAGCGTATGTCTTGATTTTCCATAATCATAACCTTTAACTTGCAAAGATAAAAAATAAACCTCAACCACTTACCACAGCAAATTTCCTATATTTAGAGAATATAGGATGCGGCTCAGCAGAACTTTCGAGCAAACTCGACGTTCTTCACTCGCCTTTCACTATATTTGTACTTTGTACAATAAGCCCCTATGAAAGAACAATTCAACTACACGCTCAAAGATGCACAGGCTACAACGGTTACGCCCATTGCGCCGGAGAATTTTGACATTCAAAAGTACGCCGATTACGAGCAAAAACTACAGGAGCGTTGCGCCGATTTTTGGAAAAAAGACAGCGGAGTGCTGGTGTACCGCCGCATGCGCGTGGGTGAAGTTTTTGCCGAAGATTCGGCCGATATGAAAAAATCGCTGGCGTGGCAGCTGGGTGCACTCGAAAAAAGCATGCTGTTTAAGGCCGATGTGCCCAACTTTCTCGAACCCTGGTACGGCATTGGCACAGCAGCAGCGGCGTTTGGCAAGGACTACATTTGGGAGCCGGGACAAGCCCCTGCCGTAAATGGCAAATTTGAAACCACCGAGCAGGCGCTAAATTATGCCGTGAAAAATATTGCCGAAACTCCCATAGGTAAGCATACGCTCAACATGGTTGAATACTTTTTAGAATCGACCAAGAGCAGGCTGCCCATGTCGTACTGCGATGTGCAGTCGCCGCTGAACGTGGCGGGAAACATCATTGACACCAACAACTTTCTCACCGATTTTTACCTTGCGCCCGAAATAGTTTCGGCCTTGCTCGACAAAATTGCCGACTTGCTGATTGACTTTACCACGCTGCAAAAAAACCTCATCGGCAGCGCGCTAGCCTCGCCCGGGCACGGCTTTGCTTCATCGCGAGCTTTTTCGGGTTTTGGCATGAGCGACGATAATGCAGTAATGATTTCGACGGAGCACTATAAAGAAATGGTGGAAAAATCGTTTGCCACGCTGGGAAATGCTTTTGGCGGCAGCGTGTTCCACTCCTGCGGTAATTGGAGCGACAAGGCGCAGTACATTGCGGGCATAGCCAAGCTGAAAATGGCCGATGGCGCCTTCACGCTCGGCACCGACCCCGCACCCAATCCCACGGAGCCATTCCCCGCAGCCTTTGCCGGCACGGGCATTGTGCTCAACGCGCGCATGGTGGGAGATGTGCATTTGATTGAGGAAAAAGTACGCCAACTGTGGGCTCCGGGCATGAAGCTGATTGTGGTTACCTACTGCGCCACGCCCGAGGAGCAGGCCGAGGCGTACGATAGGATACATGAGATTTGTAAATAGTAATAGAATGCAAATGACGCGGATTTGACGAATGAACGCGAATTTTTATCTGCGAAAATCTGCTTGATTCGCGTCATTCGCGTTCGTTAAAATAACATTTATGACTGCTGACCCTAAAAACTACAAATGGCGTATAGTTGCGCTGCTGTTTTTTGCCGCCACCATCAACTACATCGACCGGCAGGTAATAGGCCTGCTGAAGCCTTACATTGCGGAGGACTTGCACTGGAGCGAGGCAGCGTATGGCTACGTGGTGTCGGCGTTTCAATTTGCCTACGCCATAGGCTTGCTGGTATCGGGACGATTGCTCGACAAATTTGGCAACAAAATTACCTACTCCGTGGCCGTAGCGGTATGGAGCTTGGCGGGCATGGCGCACGCGCTGGCGCGCTCGGCCTTTGGCTTTGGCGTGGCACGATTCTTTTTGGGAGTGGGCGAATCGGCCAACTTTCCCGCCTCCATAAAAGCGGTGGCGGAGTGGTTTCCCAAAAAAGAGCGCGCCTTGGCCACGGGAATTTTTAACTCCGGTGCCACCGTGGGCGCCATCATTGCACCCATTATTGTGGCCGGAATAACGCTGGCCTTGGGCTGGCGCTGGGCCTTTATCATTACGGGAGCCCTGGGCTTTGTGTGGATTGTTTTTTGGCTGATGACCTACCGCAAGCCGCTTGTAAATCCCGAGCCCGAAGCAACAAAAGATGAAGCGGTAAAAGCCCTGCCGTGGAGCAAAATTATCAGACAAAAAAGCACGCTGGCTATTTGCCTTTCGCGCCTGGTAACGGACTGGGTATGGTGGATGCTGCTGTTTTGGACGCCCGATTTTTTGCACAAGGCGCACGGCATTGATTTGAAGCAAAGCATCGTTCCGCTCATCATCATTTACGGCGTGAGCAGTTTTGGCGGCATCGGCGGAGGCTGGCTTTCGTCGCACCTTGTAAAGATTGGAAAATCGATTGACTTTGCCCGCAAAACTTCCATTCTTATTTGTGGAATTATGGCGCTTTCGCTAATATTTGTGAGCGGCGCCAGCAACATTTGGCTGGCGGTGGCGCTCATCTCCATTACGGCGGCGGCGCACCAGGCCTGGGCTTCGAATATTTACACCGTGGTATCGGATATTTTTCCGCAAAACGCCGTGGCCTCGGTTACGGGCTTGGCGGGATTTACGGGCTCCATGGCGGGCGTGCTGGCAGCCTCGGCGGTAGGTTGGGTGCTCCAACTCACGGGCAGCTACTTCCTTATTTTTGCCATTGCCGGCTCCACGTACTTGGTGGCGTGGGCCATTTTGAAGCTGATGATTCCGAAGATCGGGGAATAAGTTGAAGGGGCAGCGCGCTACTGCGGCCAGTACTGCACAGCAAACGTCAGCAAAATCAAGGCCCAGAACAGCAAGCCCGCAATGCGCCGGTACTTGCTTAATGCAAAATAGTTGGCCATAAGCACGCTGGCCGGTAAGGCCGTAAGCGGCACCAGCATTACCGCATTTAACGGTAGCAGCAGCATGGACAGCAGTAGAATAAAAAAAGCCCAGGCAAACAACGCGTGAATTTTTTGCACCTTAATGCGCGAAGTCATTAACCCCCGCGCCAGCATAAGCACCGCCAGCAGCACCACCAGCAGCAGGTAGCACAGGTACACCCAGGCCACCACGCCGCCATCGCCGGGCGCACCGCCCGACGGCGATAGCAAAGCGCTGCTCAGCATGTGAAAAATGGTAAAGCCGTCGTTGTCGGTTACCAGGTACAGCACAAAGGTGTAAAGGTAGGGCAAAGCTGCACCACCCAAGGCAATGGCCCAATCGCGCCACTCGGTGGGTGTACGCAGCAGTAGCAAGGCCGGCGGTATGAGCAGCAGCAAAAAAATGGCCGGGGCAAAAAATAGCGAGGCCACGGAGAATAAGGCAAAGGCCAAAAAAATGGAGGAAAACACGCGCTCGTTCTTATACAGCTTAAGCAGAAAAAACAGCCCCAGCACAAAGAAAAACGCAGCGGCGTAAGCGCCGTTCAGCCCATGCAGGATTGGGAAAGCCGAGCAGCTTAGCGCAAAAATAAATGGCGGAAGGTAGGCCTGCTCCGAGGCAAAAAAGTGGCGATTGTTCAGCTGAATCAGCATTAGCCCGAGTACGTACAGCAGCAAAAAGGCCGCAATGGTAGAGAACAAGGGGTAGCGCTCAACCAGCGGCATCAGCCAGCACTCCAGCGGCATCATGGGTGCATCATCCGCCACCGCCGGCGGGCCGAAAAAGCTGCGCGCCCACAGCAGCAGCAGCAGTAGCGTGCCAACGGCAACGGCTGAAGCCGGATTTTTTTTGAAAATACCAAACACCTGTTTTAATTTACAATTTGACGATTTACCGTTGACGCCTTAGCGCGCATCCTCCGACACGCCGCCAACTTTTGCCGCCTGCTTATAGTATGCACGGCATGTCGTCAAGGGTTCGTTGCCGCTCGCTCTCCAAAATACGCTTGATGACCGTTTGCGCGCTCACTACCCTGTTTGCAGCTTCCTGAAATACGATGCTTTGCGGACTTTCAATCACGTCATCGGTTACAATCATGTTGCGGCGCACGGGCAGGCAGTGCATAAAGTAGGCGTTGTTGGTCAGCGCCATTTTTTCGGTATCCACCGTCCAGGCCCTGTCCTTGCTTAAAATCTTTCCGTAGCTCTCATCCGCGTAGGCCGCCCAGTTTTTGGCGTAAATAAAATCGGCACCCTCAAAGGCTCTGCGCTGATCGTATTCCACCTTGGCCGAACCCACAAACCGTGGGTCGAGCTCGTAGCCCTCGGGGTGGGTAATCATAAAATCATAGTCGGTGGCGTTCATCCACTCGGCAAACGAGTTGGGCACAGCCTGCGGCAGCGCCTTGGGGTGCGGAGCCCAGGTAAGCACCACCTTGGGCCGCGCGGTTTTTTTGTGCTCCTCAATGGTAATGAGGTCGGCAAAGCTTTGCAGCGGGTGGCGCGTAGCCGCCTCCAAGCTGACAACGGGCTTGCCCGAGTATTTTATAAACTGGTTGAGAATGGTCTCTTCGTAATCAAACGACTTGCTCTCGAAGCGGGCAAACGAACGCACGCCAATCACATCGCAGTAGCCGGCCATCACGGGAATGGCCTCCAGAATGTGCTCCGTTTTATCGCCATCCATTACCACGCCGCGCTCGGTTTCGAGCTTCCACACGCCCTGGTTCATATCGAGCACTATAACGTTCATGCCCAGGTTCATGGCTGCCTTTTGGGTGCTGAGGCGCGTGCGCAGGCTCGAGTCGAAGAACACGAGCAGCATGGTTTTATTTTTGCCCAGCGCGTCCCACTTAAAGGGGTTTTTCTTTACCTCCAAAGCCTCGGCCACAGCCGCCTTGAGGTTGCCAACATCGTTTACGCAGGTAAAATGGTTCATGTATTTTAGAAAATTTAGTTTTTATTGGGATAAGATTGCTTTGCCCCGCAGGGCGGGACGAAACAATCTTCAGAAGCTGTACCGGAAGATCCCACATTAAACGCGGGATGACAATACTTTTTACGACTTGCAAAGGTACTCTTTTTTTTGTACTTTTGCAGGCTATTTTCTTGCGCTTCAAAAGCAAAAGAGAGTGAATTTTTATCGTTTGCCAGTTTTTTAATCCGATCGAAATTGAACGTAAAAATTTTTGTTGCTACCGCTGAGCACGCCGTGTTTGCCAAGCGTATTTGCGAAATGATACTGGAGTCGGCCAAGCAGCGCGGCACCGGCATTGCCTCGCGTACGCCCGAGTACGTTGCGCAAAAAATGCGCGACGGCAAAGCTGTGGTGGCCATTGATGTTGATGCGAACCGCATTGTTGGCTTCAGCTACATCGAAACGTGGGGGCACGGCCGGTTTGTGGCCAACTCGGGCTTGATAGTTGACCCCGAATACCGCTACATGGGCCTGGCGTACAAAATCAAGAAAAAGGTATTTTACCTCAGCCGGAAAAAGTATCCCAACGCCCGCATTTTCGGCATTACCACCGGACAGGCCGTAATGAAAATCAACTCGGCGCTGGGCTACGTGCCCGTTACCTTTGCCGAGCTGACGGACGACCAGGAGTTTTGGGACGGCTGCAAGGGCTGCCGCAACTACGACATACTGCAGCGCACCAACCATCGCATGTGCCTGTGCACGGGCATGCTGTACGACCCCGGAAAGCACAGGACGATGTGGCAAAAAGCGGTTGACTTCATCCGCCGCCACAACACGCGCGCCCAGCGCACGCGCTTCCGCTGGTGGATGCGCAACCGCAGGTTGAAGCAGAAAAGATTTTTAGGAAAATAAAAATTGGACATGCGACACGCGACGTGCGAAAAATCGCATGTCGCGTGTCGAGGTTCTCAAGTCTAAATTTATAAGAAAATGGAAAAAGTTTTAGTTGCCTTCAGCGGAGGTTTGGACACCTCGTTTTGCGTAAAATACCTCAAGGAAGAAAAGGGCATGGAGGTGCACACCGCCCTGGTAAACACAGGTGGTTTCAGCCAAGAGGAGCTCAACGTTATTACCCAAAAAGCAAAAGAGCTGGGTAGCGTAAGCCACGTAAACATTGACGTTACCGAGGAGTACTACCAAAAGTGCATCCGCTACATGATTTTTGGCAACATTCTTAAGAACAGCACCTATCCGCTTTCGGTAAGCTCCGAGCGCGCCTTCCAGGCCATTGCCATTGTGGAGTACGCCAAGCAAATCGGCGCCAAGCACGTTGCGCACGGCAGCACCGGCGCGGGCAACGACCAGGTTCGCTTCGATTTGATTTTTCAAGTCATTGCGCCCGAAATTAACATCATCACTCCCATTCGCGACCTTACCATCAAGCGCCAGGACGAGATTGATTTTCTCAAAAAGCACGGCTACGATTTCCCCTGGACAAAGGCAAAATACTCGATTAACCAAGGGCTGTGGGGAACCAGCGTTGGCGGCGTGGAAACGCTGAAAGCCGATGGCGAGCTGCCCGAAGAAGCGTACCCTACGCAGGTAAGTAAAAGCGGCAGCGAAAAGGTGCAGGTTGAGTTTGTAAAGGGTGAACCGGTGGCGCTCAACGGCAAAAAAATGCCGGCGGTGGAGCTGATTCGCGAGCTGGGAAAAATGGCTGGCCCCTACGGCGTGGGCCGCGATACGCACGTAGGCGATACCATTATTGGCATAAAAGGACGTGTAGGATTTGAAGCGGCCGCGCCGCTCATTCTGATTAAGGCGCACCACCTGCTCGAAAAGCACGTGCTTACCAAGTGGCAGCAGTACTGGAAAGAGCAGCTGGCCGGATGGTACGGCATGCTGCTGCACGAAGCGCAATACTTAGAGCCGGTAATGCGCGACATTGAAAAGTTTCTGGAATCGACGCAGGAGAATGTAACGGGTAGCGTTGAGGTAAAGCTGCAGCCCTACCACTTCAGCATTGTGGGCTGCAAGAGCGAGCACGACCTCATGAGCAGCAAATTCGGCGAGTACGGCGAAATCAACAAGGCCTTTACGGGCGACGATGTGAAAGGGTTTACCAAAATCCTGAGCATGCAAATGAAAATCTGGAACGGAGTGAATAATTAATTTACAATTTGACGATTTACAATTGACCATTTAAATGCTATGAGGTTCTGCGGGGCGTGGGTGGAAAACCGTAAATCGTAAATTGTAAATCGTAAATTTTAGAATAATGACCTCAAAAGTTACTATTGGTATCGTTGGCGGTGCGGGGTACACCGCGGGCGAGCTGCTGCGCATACTGGTCAACCATCCGCAGGCGGAGGTAAGGTGGGTGTACAGTACCAGCAACGCGGGCAACCCCGTAAGCCAGGTGCACAGCGACCTGCTGGGCGAAACCGACCTTGCATTTACCGATAAAATTACCGCTGTCGATGTAATTTTTTTGTGCCTCGGTCACGGCCTTTCGGCAGATTTTTTGCAAAAAAACAGCATTGCGGCGAGCACCAGAATCATTGATTTGGGCAACGATTTCCGCGTAAGCAGCACCTGCGGCGAGCGCGCATTTGTATACGGCTTGCCCGAAATTTTTCGCGACGAAATTTGCGCCGCGCAAAACGTGGCCAACCCCGGCTGCTTTGCCACCGCCATTCAGCTGGCGCTGCTTCCGCTTGCGCAAAATAAGCTGCTGCAAAGCGAGGTGCACATCAACGCCATTACGGGCAGCACCGGAGCAGGCCGCTCGCTCAGCGAAACAGGGCACTTCAGCTACCGCAACAACAACGTGGCCATTTACAAGCCCTTTAAGCATCAGCACCTGGCCGAGATTGGCAAAACGCTAAGTGCAGCGCAGGGCGGCGAAGCCCCTGAGCTGTCGTTTATTCCCGTGCGCGGCAACTTTACCCGTGGTATTTTTGCCACGCTTTACACCGAATGCGGGTTGAGCGAGGAGGAGGCGATTCTGTTGTACAGCAAGTTTTACGAGGGACATCCCTTTACCTTTGTATCGGGCTCGGAGTTGTCCTTAAAAGAGGTGGTAAACACAAACAAGTGCTTTGTGCACCTGCAAAAATTCGGCAGGAAGTTGCTCATTACCTCCATCATTGACAACCTCATGAAAGGCGCGTCGGGACAGGCAGTGCAGAACATGAACCTGATGTTTGGACTTGATGAAACCTTGGGGTTGAGGTTAAAGCCAACCGGCTTCTAACTGGTCAACCAACACATTTTTAGCTCTATAACAAAAACAATCTACCTTTTACTTTCTTTGCTTTACACAAAATCAGCTATCTTTGCCTCATAATCTTTCGGGCAAATGTTTTTTCTTTTTTACTGCGCCATATCCGCTTTTTTGGTTACGTTTATTGCCATGCCTGTGCTCATAAACGTGCTTACCAAGCAGCTGCTGCTCGACATCGGCGGACGGCGTAAAATACACAAGGGCTTTGTTCCATCCATGGGTGGCATTGCCATTTTTATTGGCTTTGTATTTGCCTCCATCGTGTGGATTCCGGTCAGCGAGCTGGCATTCTACCGCTACTTCTGCGCGGCTGCCATCATACTCTTTATTACCGGCATGCGCGATGACCTAACGCCGCTAAGCCCGCGCGGAAAGCTCATCATGCAGCTGCTGGCGGCCACCATGGTGGCGTGGGGCGGCGGCGGCGAAATGAGCATTCGCATCAGCTCGCTGTACGGCTTTCTGGGAATACACGAGCTCCCCCTATTCTTCAGCTACGCGCTTACCATCTTTGTCATCATTGTTATTACGAATGCCTTTAACCTAATCGACGGGCTCGACGGGCTGGCAGGCTCCATTGGCGTGGCTGCCTTTACGTTTTTAGCGGGCTGGTTTTTGCTGGTGCGCGACGGACAAAATCACAGCTGGGCCATGGCCCTGCTGCTCATCGCATTTATTGGCGCTACGATAGCGTTCCTGTGCTACAACTGGCATCCGGCATCCATTTTTATGGGCGATACGGGCTCGCTCATGCTGGGCTTTGTGCTCTCGGTTGCGGTAATTAAGTTTATTCAAATCAACGGTAGCCCCAGCTTTGTAAGCGAGTATAAGCTCAACGCCCCGCTCAGCATGGCCGCAGCCTTTGCCATTATACCGCTTTTTGACACCGGCCGCATTTTTATACTTCGCATCAGCCAGGGGCGCTCACCCTTTGCACCGGACAAGCTGCACATTCACCACCTGCTCATGCGCATAGGGCTTAAGCACCCGCAGGTAGCGCTGGTAATGACCGGGCTGTACCTGCTGCTGGTAGCCTTTGTATACCTGCTCTCGCGCAAGCTATCCGACAACTTTCTCATCCCCATTTTAATTGCCACCTGCTTTGGGCTGCACTTCCTCCTCAGCTACGTTGTAAACGTTGTGTTCAAGCATCGCCGCGACGATGTGCAGGAGCAAATTACAACAAACTCCATTGATAGCGCGCAGCTGTAAATGTAACTTTTTCTCAGAATCTATTCCTGTACTTTTTTCTTTGCCGCCGCCGCCAGCATCTTTTCAGTAGCATCTACTTCATGAGCCTGTGAGATAGGTTTGTTGTGCATTGCCTGTCGAACAGCCTCGCCCAGCTTACTTATCGCCTCCTCGACTCTATTCAGCGCCTCCTCGTTTTTGATTCCACCTAACGATACTGAGATATTGGCTATGCTGTCACGGTTAATGGCTTGGCTTTTCTTCCAGTATTCTTCGTAATCCTCCTTACTGTTTACGACTAACTTTATTTCTTCGCCCGACCGCATTATAAAAACATGTGTAAATGGCTGAAATTTATCGCCCTGTTGTTGCTTCTCCTCAGCTTTGGGCATTGACTCTTCTGTTAGCACTAACGGTCGCGTTTTAAAAAACGAGGTCACATCGTTAGCCTTGAGGTCGGCTAAGTAAGTCGCATATTTTTTCCAGTCTTTTACCAAAACAACTATGGCCATGGAGTCCGATCCGCTTTTGGCAGCCAGCCTTAGCACCTCGCAGGCAAGATCGACCTTGAAGCCCGTTGAGGTTTTGTGGTGCAGCGCTATTACCGCTATCTCCTCTTCGCCTGTTTTGGCAAGCTTTTCTTTGAAGTGCTCAACATCCGCCTTTCCGGTAAACATCATGGAGCCTTTTTGCCCTGATTGCATGGTGTAAATTATGTATGGAATTTCGTGGTTGATGACCATTAAATCGTAGATATTGGTTAGACTGTTACCGCCCGAGTAGGTAGCCGCAGCATCTTGCTTGCGTTTGTGGCCGCAGCCAAACGCCAGTACCAGCGCTGCCAGCATAAGCGTGCAGCACGCCAGCCGTAGCGCCATAAGCTTGCTGCGCCCCCGCCTTGCCATCATCAGCAGGCGGCTTTTGGTAAGCGAGCGGTTAAACCCGCTGGCGCACTGCGGACAAGCACCCAGCACCTGCCTGAGCAACAACTCTTTATACTCCTGCTGGTCAACGCCCTGCGAAATCACGTTGGCGTCGGCCAAATACTCATGCACCTCGGCAAGCGATTTTTTTATTTGCCAGGCAAAGGGGTTGAACCACTGCAGCGCAATAAAAACTTCGGACAGCACAAGGTCGATGCTGTGCAGCTGGCGCGCGTGCACCTGCTCGTGCAGCATTACCTTGCGGTACTCCTCCGCCGACAGCCCCTCGCCCTTCACGTATATTTTGCGAAAAAAGGTAAAGGCGGTGTACTCCCCTCCGTTTGGCGCAGCTACGGTTTTGCGGATGCGGTACAACGCCAGCGCAAAGCGCAGGGCAAACAGCACAGCTCCCGCCACGTAGAGCGTCAGCAGCGCGGGAGTAATGTACGAGCTGATGCCTACTTCAGCTACCGGCACCTCTACCACACCTTCCGCCGCCACCGCTGCACCAACAGCTGCCGCCTTAAAGCCGGGCATGGAAAAAGCCGTAACACTCCCACCCTCAGCAGGAAGCAAGGGCAGGTTAAGCAGCGGAATAGCAGCGCTGCATAGCATGGCCAGCAGCAGGTACGCACGGTTGAACGTAAAGCGCGATGTGCCGCGCAGCAGCACGTAGTAGGTTATCCACAGCAGGGCAGCACATGCTCCCGATTGCAAAAGGTAGGTTAGCGTGTTCATAAGGAAAATTTTTATTTTGAACCGTATTTTTTTTCTAAAATCACTTCTTCTTTCCCTTCAGCTCCATTTCCACTAACTTTTTAATCTCCTCCAGCTCGCTTACCGACAAATCTTCGTGCTTGGCAAAAAACGAAACCATTTTTGGCAGCGAGTTTTCGAAGTAGCTGCCCATAACGTTTTGCATAAATCCGCGCGTATATTTTTCTTTTTCCACCAGCGGGAAGTAGCGGTGCGAGCGGCCAAACGCCTCGTGCCCCACCACCCCCTTTTGCTCCAGTATGCGCACAAAGGTCGATACCGTGTTGTAGGCGGGTTTAGGCTTGGGCATTTCGTCAATAATATCCTGCACAAATGCCTTCCCTTTTCTCCAAAGTATTTGCATGATTTCGCTTTCGGCGCGAGTCAGCTCTTTCATCTTTTTCATAGCGTAACATGTTTGTTGTTCCTTCTCCACTTGCGGACAAAAAGTCCTTCCTGTTTGGTTTTTGCTTTTACAAATATAAACTAAAGTTTTCGTTTTAAAACTAAACGGATAGTTATATTTGCACCGGAAAAGAGTAAGAATACTCATTTATAAACAATTACAATATTTGAAAAGATTATTCTGATGATTCTCCCGCATTATACCCCTTCCCTGCCACTTAGGTATGAGTATTCAGCCCGTAGGGCTGCCTGCATGTAGCCAGGGATGAAGCCCATGGAAATAATGGCAAGGGTTGCATTTTGCGCGCGGTGCACAGGTGTTTTTTCAGGGGAAAAGCGTGCTCCGCGCGCCACGCGCTATGCTACATCAAGCCACCAGGGGCTTACACCCCTGGCTACAAGGTTGTCACGCCTCCGGCGTTTGGTATCTTGGCTTATCGAATGGGTAAAATGTAGGGGTATAATTCGGGATAATCACAATTTTTGAAGGCCGGTGCATGTGCTTAACCAAAATTATGGCGCGAGCTGCACAAAAGGGGCAATTCTTTTCTACCTTGTTTACATAAAAACGAGACTCCGGAATTATGAAAACAATGCTGCTCAACACCGCCCAAACAAAGGAAATTACACCGCTCATTTGCGAATTCGAAAATCAATTTTACATCGGTGATTTTCAGTACAACCTGGCCGATTTTTCGCGCTGGATAGCCTCCGATTTATTTGTGTACAACGCCATTACCACCGAGGATAAGCGGCAGGTTCTGGCCACCTGCGGATTCTTGATAACCAACCGCCTGTCGTACGAGAGGTGCTTGGCCGGCGAAATTAACGAGTGCGAAATGCTGCCGCTTACCGAGGGCAACGAAGGCTACATCTACTACTCGTCGGTAATAGCGCAAAAGCCCGAATTTTCGCGGGAAATTATCAGGAGCACCTTTGCCGAGCTGCTGGATCTGGTAAAGGAAAAGCAGGTTAGGGTTAAGGAGATTTTTACGCTACCCTGCACCAAGGAGGGCGTGGCGCACGCGCTGAAAAATCATTTTCATCCCTCCTCGTATTTGTACGAGCACGCCTACCCTGTTTACATTTTTGACCAGCAAGGTAAACATAAATACATGTGGGATAGCCTGATAAAACATTCTGATGAATCCGTGGCGTAACCTCTGCAGCGCCCAACTTCCCCCCCATAAAAAAAGCACGAAGGTGTGCCCCTCGTGCTTTTATCCGGAATTGGAGAGCTGAAGCTATCTTCTCGCCTCGTTAAAGCACTTGCGGCATAGCGGCTCGTAGCTGTCCTTTTCGCCCAGCTCTACCAGCTTGGTGCCGCCGCTCACGCGGTGCGAGTGCTGCGCTAAGTTGCCGCAGCGTACGCAAATGGCGTGCACCTTGGTTACGTACTCCGCCATGGCCATCAGCGCCGGAATGGGGCCAAAAGGCTTGCCCAGGTAGTCCATGTCCAGGCCCGCCACGATAACCCTGATGCCCCTGTTGGCCAGCTGGCTGCAAACATCCACGATGCCGCTGTCAAAGAATTGCGCCTCGTCAATGCCCACCACATCCACATCGTTGCACAGCAGCAAAATGTTGCCCGACGAATCCACCGGAGTGGAGAGGATGGAGTTGGCGTTGTGCGACACCACCTCGTCGTCCGAGTAGCGCGTATCGATTTTCGGTTTAAAAATCTCCACCTTTTGGTTGGCTATTTTGGCCCGCTTGAGCCTACGAATCAGCTCCTCGGTTTTACCCGAAAACATGGAGCCCACCACCACCTCAATGTATCCGCTTTGCTTGGCGCTTTCTAAAAACATGATGCAAATTACTGTTTACAAAGTACGAAGTACAAATTAAAAATTCTGATACGCAAAACAAATTATCCACTTTCAAAAATAATAATTACTTTAGTAGGCTTTCGTTTATTTTATCAACAAAAGATAACTATTTGAAACCGAGTTTATTGTGTAATAGTTTTGTGGCAAGAATGCTTATTTGTACTTTGTAAATTGTAATTTGTATTTTTCTGATGTCTAAGCTTTACATCATTCCCACGCCCGTAGGCAACCTCGAGGATATGACGCTGCGCGCCGCGCGCCTGCTCAAGGAGGTTGACCTTGTGCTGGCCGAGGACACGCGCACCACGGGATTTTTACTCAAGCACCTTGGGGTGGAAACGCGCATGCAGTCGCACCACAAGTTCAACGAGCACCAAACCGTAGAGCACGTGGCCGACCTCATTGCGCAGGGCAAAAGCGTAGCGCTGGTGAGCGATGCGGGCACACCCGGCATCTCCGACCCCGGATTTTTGCTGGTGCGCACCTGCGTAGAAAAGGGCGTTGAGGTGGAGTGCCTGCCCGGCGCCACGGCTTTTGTTCCGGCGCTGGTGAGCTCGGGCCTACCCTGCGACAGGTTTTGCTTCGAGGGTTTTTTGCCGCAGAAAAAAGGCCGCCAAAGTAAAATTGCAGCCCTGGCAAACGAGGAGCGCACCATGGTTTTTTACGAATCGCCGTACCGCCTAATAAAGCTGCTGGAGCAGCTGGGCGAGGCTTTCGGTACCGAACGAAGGGCGTCGGTTTCGCGCGAGATAAGCAAGCTACACGAGGAAACCGCGCGCGGTACGCTGGCCGAGCTGGTGGCGCACTTTACGCAAAAAGAACCCAAGGGAGAAATCGTGGTGGTGGTAGCGGGCTGCCCGTAGGGCCGGGATTTATTCGCCCGGCAGCAGCTCAAACCTTGCCGTTACGGGGTTGTGGTCGGAGTGCGCAAAACCAAAATCCTCCGTGCAAACCTCAAGCAGCTTTACGTTGGGCGAGGTAAGGAAAAAATCAACGGTGGCGGTAAGCGTTTTTCCCTCAACGTAGGGCTGGTTGGCAAAGCGCATGCTCTCGGTTTGCAGGTCGCAGGCCCACTGCCAACCTTCGGGCATAAGGTCTTGCGCTATGCGCTGCGGCGTGTACTCCTTGGTGCCCACCTTCTTTGAGTAGCCCGGCGGAGTTTGATTCCAGTCGCCACCCACAATCACATAACTCCCCTTTTCGTACTCCTTCAGCACAAAACTGCGCAGCATCTTCAGTTCCGCCTCGCGGCGCTTGCCGTCGTGATCGAAGGCCGAGTTGTGCGTGTTGATAAGCAGCAGGTCGTTGCCGTTGGGGGCGGTGTAGCGGCTCACCATAAAGCAGCGCTTGAGCTGAAAAAGGTTGACAGGCCAGGGCTCGCTGCCCGGATAGGCATGGCGGGCAACGTGGTAGGGCGCGCAACGGCTCAACGTGGCCACGCCCGCCTCCACATGCCCAATGGGCTCCGCAACGGGAATGGGAACAAACCAGGCCTTGTAGTTGTACGCAAAAAAATGCCGGTAGCCGCCCAGCGACTCGCCTATGCGCTGCAGCTCGTTGATGCGGTAGCTGCGCTTGGAGCTGACATCCACCTCCTGCAGAAAAATAAAATCGCTGCCTACTTTGCTCAAGAATTGCGCAACGTTTTTCAAATTATTTTCTACCTCCGGCCGCGAGGAGCGCACCATTTTTCCCCCATCGTAAAAAAAGTCAGCATCTTTCCCAATCCCGCAGTATCCTATATTCCAAATTGTTATACTCAATTCATTGGAGGTGCAATGCCGCGGCTGCATTTTACTATACAGCAGTTCCTGCGGGTCGGGGCGATAATCCTTTACCGTAGCAACAAGCAAAAAAACAGCAAACGCTCCCACAAGCGCAGCCAATATTGCCAAGAGGTAAAAAAGCATTCTTTTCATTTAAAGGCCCCCTAAATCCCCCGAAGGAGGACTTAAAGAATTGTGTTGGTTTTTATTTGCAGCTAACCGTTGGCGTACCTTGTGCACTGGCAAGTCCTCTCCATAGGAGAGGATTTAGGGGAGGCTTTTTTTGAACGCCTCCATAAACTCATCGACCTGCTGCCGGCCTATGCACAGCGGCGGCAGCAAGCGAATGACGTGCGTGCCAGCTGCGCCCGTAAACACGTGCTGCTCGAACAGCAGCTTGTTGCGCAAATCGCCCGCGGGTTTATCCATTTCAATGCCCACCATCAGGCCGCGGCCGCGCAGCTCTTTTATTCCAGCAATGGCTTTGAGCTGAGCAAAAAGGTACTCGCCCGTTTCCTGCGTTTTGTCCACTAAATTTTCTTTTTCAAAAATTTCCAACACCGCCAAGGCCGCAGCGCAAGCTAGCTGGTTGCCGCCAAAGGTGGTGCCCAGCATGCCGTGCACGGCCTTAAAGTTGGGCGAAATAAGCACGCCGCCAATGGGAAATCCGTTGCCCATGCCCTTGGCGGTGGTAATCATATCGGGCTCGATGCCGCTCCACTGATGCGCAAAAAATTTACCCGTGCGCCCGTAGCCGCTTTGAATTTCATCCAAAATAAGAGCAACGCCATACTTGTCGCACAGCGCGCGCAGCCGGCGCAGAAACTCATCGTCGGGCATCAGAATGCCGCCCACGCCTTGAATTCCCTCAATAATGACAGCACAAAATTCGCCCGTTTTCAACTTTTCCTCCACAGCCGCAATATTGTTGAGCGGAGCGAATTCAATATTTTCCGTTTCGTTGAAAGGCGCAATAATTTTGGGGTTATCGGTTGCTGCCACAGCGCCCGAGGTGCGGCCGTGAAAGGCTTTGCTAAACGATAAAACCTTCCTTTTCCCCGTATGAAAGGAGGCTAACTTCATGGCATTCTCGTTGGCCTCAGCGCCCGAGTTGCACAGAAACAGCGCGTAGCCTTCGTAGCCCGACAGCTGCCCCAGCTTCTCGGCCAGCTGCGTTTGCAGCGAGTTTTGCACGGCGTTGGAGTAAAAGGCAATTTTGTTCAGCTGCTCATCAATGCGCTTCACGTAGTGCGGATGCGTGTGGCCAACGGAAATTACGGCGTGCCCGCCGTAAAAATCCAGGTAGCGCGTGCCGTTGCTATCCCACAGGTAGCAACCTTCTGCTCTAACCGGCTCTACGTCCCACAAGGGGTAAACGTCGAATGGGTTCATTTTTTTTTTTCGATTTGCGATATCCGACCTGCGATACCCGACAGCGGTTTTTCGCATGTAGAGATTCGCACATCGAGTAGTCTATTTTATTCCTTCCACAAATACTCCTGCGTATATCCCGAGCCCTCAATGGTCCATACGGCACCGGTGGTAATGCGCACGTCGGCGTCGAGCGTGGCCATTTGCAGCATGTCATCGCTGTCGAGGTGTACGCTCTGCGCGTCAAAATTCTCCTTGAGGCGGTGCGCCCTTACCGATTTGGGGATGACCACCGTGTTGCGCGCCATACCCCAGGCCAAAATTACCTGCGCCGGAGAGCAGCCGTGCTTTTGCGCTATTATGCCGATGGTGGGATTTTCCAAAATGGGAATGGCAGCATTTTGCTCGCCAATTTTTCCCGCGCCTAGCGGAGCGTAAGCTGTTACGTTGATTTTATGGTTCTGGCAGAAGGCAACCAGCGCGCTTTGTTGCAAATACGGGTGCAGCTCCACCTGGTTCATTTCGGGCGCTTGCACAGCGGTTTTCATCAGCTCGGTCAACATGCGCTGGTTGAAGTTCGACACGCCGATGTGCTTGCACAAACCTTTCCTTTGGCAAAGTTCCAAGGCCGCCCAGGTTTCGGCAATGGGCGCCTGCTCAAGGCTCAGAAACTGGCTTGCCTCCTTGGGAAATTGCGTGCCGTGCTTGATCGCCACCGGCCAGTGAATGAGGTACAGGTCGAGGTAGTGCAGCTGCAGGTCTTTTAGCGTTTTTTCCAGCGCAGCCTGCACATGCTGCTTTTCGTGCGAGTCGTTCCACAGCTTGGAGGTAATAAACAGCTCGTGTCGCCTTACCAAACCGCCTTTAATGGCATCAGCAACAGCCTCGCCCACAATATCTTCATTGCCGTAAATGGCGGCGCAATCGATGTGCCTATAGCCACATTTTATAGCTTCGTAAACGGAGCTGTAGGTTTCTTCGCGCGTGCTGCGCCACGTGCCCAAGCCAAAAAGTGGCATGCTGTCGCCGTTGGAAAATTTGATCATTGTTTTTTAGGGATTAGGAAAAGAGAGGCAAAGATACAAAATCTTGAAGGATGTGGGAGCAAACAAAACAAAACACTGAACTGTAGTTAATTAAAAAACATTTTTAATCTTAATACTCTCGCTGCTAAAAACTTACTATATTTGCATCGCAATAAACTCTATTTTAATTAATTAAAATTTGAAAGATGAGAAAGATCAACTTAATGCTTAGCCTCATGGCCATAGCCACTCTTGGCTATGCGCAAAAAACACCGGATTGGACCTTGAGCTTGGAGGGGACACCCAAGGCCATTTTTATCCACAACTTTACCGGCATTCCGGTGGTGGAAACGTCAACCAACTACTACGGCATTGACTATCCCAGCCAAAAGATTTTGTGGCAAGTCGGTAAGTCGGCGACCACAGAAGCGCTGAATCAAGCAGCAAAAATTTCAAAAATGACGGGCGCCGGTGCGGCAACAGGCATTAGCCTCAGCGAAACCGAAACATTTAGCCCACTACCCATGACACCGTATGCTACTATTAATGGGGAGCTGATAGATATCGCTACGGGCAAAATTATTTTTAGTGGAGTTACCGCCGTGTTGGAGCACAACTTGCTTCCCGATGTGTACGCGCTACTTATTAAGGTTAAGTCGGGCAATCAAATTACCTTACTTTATGTGGACTTGGAAAAGAGGGAGGTAATTTGGCAAAAGGATTTAGGCTCTGACCTCGGAAAGCAAATTGCAAAGATGGCAGGCGTCGGATTTAATCGCCTTAATGCTTTTGCTCCGCAAACCACCGAAGGCGGCGATATTGTATATAAGCACGACAAGAAGTTGATGCTGCTCAACTCAAAGGATGGCAACTCTAAGTGGGAAAACGAGTGCAACCCCGGAACCTTCTTTATGAATAACGCCCAAACACACTTGGTGGTGGTAGAGCAGGCTGGTGGTTTGGCCGGTTTATCCGGTGCTGTTGCCTTTGGTCGTGTTATGTTTGCCCTTGATTTGGCCAACGGGAAAAATTTATGGAAAGAACCTGCAAAGCTGGACGAGCGTTTTGTGCTACACAAAAACTTGGGCGATGACAAGTTCGTAGTAGCCCACGAGGATGGCGTGAATGTGTATGATTACAAGACTGGAACAGCCATGTGGAAGAAAGATTTTAAGGCCAAAAATTTTAAGGGGATAGAAATTAAAAATGATGGTTTTGAGGTACTATATGCCAATAAGCTAATGTTGGTAAATAAAGAAACGGGCAAAGATGCTTGGAAAAAGGAGTTGAAGTTAGACATTCCGGAAGATGAAAAGGGTAATGTAAACAAGAAGGAGTACAAAAAGGGTATGCTGGTGTGGGCGGCAACCTATATTGGCATGTTTGATTACGAAAAAGGTAAAAAGATGTGGAAAATGAGCCTTGGCAAAGAGGCAAAAATAGCTATTGATGAGGCTGGCTCTAAGGTTGCTATTCTTGATGGTGGTAAATTTTTCCTCTTTAACCCCGATGAGTTAGTCAAGGCTCCCAAAAAGTTGAAAGTGGGCATAGAAAAACCTGCGGAAATCATAGCCTTTGAAACACATGCTAACGGCTACTACCTGCAGGGTATTAATGAGTACATCTTCCTTGATAAGAATGGTAACGTGATGGCACATCAGTATTTCAAGCAGCTCACTACGGATAGGTTAGCTAAGGCTGCACTTATGGCAGGAAGCCTTGCTACAGGAGGCGTATCTATTCAGGTTACCATAGGCTTTGAAGATGGAGATGGAGTAAAAACTTCAACCACAACAGGATTGTTTACCAGCGCTAGTACCGCCAGCACTGCAGGAGAGATACACGGCGCACAATCAGCAGGCCTGAAAAAATTACGCAGCGAATCTAAGCTGCGCAATGCATCTAAATCATCCAACAATTTCGGCTACTTTGTCAAAGGTGAAAAAACGAAAGACAGTGATAAAATGAGCCTTGTAAAGGTGGAGAAGAGTAGCGGAAAAGAGGTTGGGGAGTTTAACTTAGGCAGCGACCGCAAAATCATTTACGAGCTAATGCCTAACATCAACTTAGGATTTGTAATGATTGGTAATAAACTATCAGTTTACAACCTTTAATCATCGTGAGAATAGAAAATCGCCGACTCATTTACAGAGTCGGCGATTTTTTGTTTTTGAAAGTAATGGAATCTACTTTTTGCTCTTCACATACTCATCTATCGCCTTTGCCGCCGTTCTTCCCGCGCCCATAGCCAAAATTACGGTAGCGGCGCCGGTTACAGCATCGCCGCCGGCAAATACGCCCGGACGGGTAGTGGCACCTTGATCCGTAGCCACAAGGCAACCCCACTTGTTGCTCTCCAAACCGGGTGTAGTAGTTTTAATGAGCGGATTGGGCGAGGTGCCGAGCGACATAATTACCACATCGGTTTCCATGTCGAACTCCGAGCCTTTTACCTCAACCGGACTGCGGCGGCCGCTGGCATCGGGCTCGCCCAGCTCCATGCGGATGCAGCGCAGGCCGCGTACCCAGCCGTTGTCTGTTGCCAAAATTCCGGTGGGGTTGGTTAGCATGTGAAAGTTGATGCCCTCCTCCTTAGCATGGTGTACCTCCTCCACGCGAGCGGGCAGCTCCTTTTCGCTACGGCGATATACAATGCTTACCTCGGCGCCGAGGCGCTGAGCGGTGCGCGCAGCATCCATGGCCACGTTGCCACCGCCGACTACGGCTACACGTTTGCCAACGTAAATAGGCGTGTCGTAGGCCTTGTCGTAAGCCTTCATAAGGTTGGCGCGGGTAAGGAATTCGTTGGCCGAAACCACGCCGTTGAGGTTCTCGCCCGGAATGCCCATAAACTTGGGTAGCCCCGCACCCGAGCCCACAAATACGGCATCGAACTTTTCATCGTCGAACAGGCTGTCGATGGTAACGGTGCGGCCAATAACCACATCGGTTTCTATTTCCACGCCCAGCTTCTGCACGTTTTCAACTTCGCGCGCAACCACGCGGTCCTTGGGCAAGCGGAATTCGGGACTGCCGTACTGCAGCACGCCTCCGGGCTTGTGCAGGGCTTCAAATATTTTTACGCCGTAGCCCATTTTGGCCAGGTCGGTGGCGCAAGCCAGGCCCGCAGGGCCGCTGCCCACTACCGCTACACGCTTGCCGTTGGCCGGCGCTTTTTCGGTAAGGTCAACGTTGCTGCTCGCGCTCCAGTCGCCCACAAAGCGCTCGAGCTTACCAATGTTTACGGGCTCTCCCTTGACACCCAAAATGCAGGAACCTTCGCACTGCGTTTCCTGCGGGCACACGCGCCCGCACACGGAGGGCAGGCTGCTGTCCTGCGCAATTACGCGGGCAGCATCGGCAAATTTTCCGTCAAGAACTTCTTTTATGAACTGCGGAATTTGAATGCTCACGGGGCAAGCATCAACGCAGCGCGGCTTTTTACACTGAATGCAACGCGTGGCCTCGAGCATTGCCTCCTCGGGGCTGTAGCCGTAGCACACCTCCTCAAAGTTGGTTGCGCGAACCTTCGGATCTTGCTCACGCGCAGGAGTGCGGGGAATCTTATTGGCCATTGAGCTATTTACAATTTGACGATTTACAATTTTAAAACTTGCGAGATGCGATGTGCGATGTGCGACACTTGGTCGCAAGTCGAGTGTCGCATTTCTATTTATCCAGTCCTTCCAAGCATTTACAGTCCCTTTCCTTCTCTATGTTCTTGTACATACCCTGGCGACGGAGGGCCTCGTCGAAGTCAACCAAATGGCCGTCGAACTCGGGGCCGTCAACGCAGGTAAACCTGGTTTTTCCGCCAACGGAAACGCGACAGGCGCCGCACATGCCGGTGCCGTCAACCATAAGCGTGTTGAGGCTCACAATGGTGTGTACGTTGTAGGCTTTGGTGGTGAGCGCCACAAATTTCATCATTATCATGGGGCCAATGGCTACTACAACATCGTATTTTTTGCCCTGCTTATCAGCTAAATCTTTAAACAGCTCGGTTACCAAACCCTTGAACCCTGCGCTTCCGTCATCGGTAGCTAAGTACAGGTTTTTGGCCACAGCCTTCATTTCTTCCTGCAAAATGAGCAGGTCTTTGTTCTTTGCGCCGACGATTACATCGGCCTTTGCGCCCTGCTCGGCCAGCCACTTTACCTGCGGGTAAACGGGCGCTGTGCCCAAGCCTCCGGCAATGAAGAGAATGTTTTTTTGCTGCAGCTCTTCTTTTGAAAAATCCATGAGCTCAGTTGGGTGCCCCAGCGGGCCCACGAAGCTGGCAAAGCTATCGCCCTCGTTAAGCGCGCAAATCTTGCGGCTCGACGCACCAACAACTTGTGTAACAATGGTTACCGTCCCTTTTTCCAAATCGTAGTCGCACACGGTAAGCGGAATACGCTCGCCTTTTTCGTCTATACGAATAATGAGAAACTGCCCTGGCTTGGCGGATTTTGCTACGCGCGGCGCCTCCACCTCCATGAGGTAAATGTCCTTGGCTAAGAGTTGCTTTTTTACAATGTTGAACATGAAACGAAGTACAAATTACGATTTACAAAGTACAATTTTAAATCCAAGGGCGTCATTGCGAGCATAGCGAAGCAATCTCAAGTTGTATCAAACTTCGCCAATGTGAGATTGCTTCGTCGTTTCTCCTCGCAGTGACGCCTTGATTGAGTTCTTACGCAACCGGGATTTTTTCCACCCGGCAGGCGTGCCTTCCGCCCTCAAAAGTGGTGTCGAGAAAAGTTTTTACTATCTCCTTGGCCTCGTCCTCGCTGAGAAAGCGGGCGGGGAGCACGCACACGTTGGCATCGTTGTGCATACGAATAAGCGTTGCAATTTGCGCATTCCACGCCAGGCCCGCACGAATGTTCTGGTGCTTGTTAAGCGTCATGGCCATGCCGTTGCCCGTGCCGCAAAGCGCCACTCCGGCCTCCACCTGCTTTAGCTCCAGGGCTTGCGCCAGCGGATGGGCAAAGTCGGGGTAATCGACGCTGGCATCGGAGTTGGTGCCAAAATCGCGCACGCTATAGCCCATTTCGAGCAGCATGACGCGTAACTTTTCTTTCAGCTCGTAGCCGGCGTGGTCGGCAGTAATTCCTATGGTTTTCATAAATACAATGTCTCTTCTGCGTGTCATTGCGGGCTTGACCCGCAATCTCTTGACAGGAGACCCCGAATCAAGTTCGGGGTAACAACAAGGGTTATTCAATAATCTTTGTTTCCCAACCCTGCTTTGCAAAAAAATCGAGCGAGGTGGGCAGCGCGTAGCGCAGGTTTTTCATGGCCTTTTTCGAGTCGTGAAACACGATGATGGAGCCAGGTCTTGCGTTGTTGATTACCGTGTTGGCGCAGCGCGTACGCGATACGCGGCGGCTGTAGTCCATGCTCAGCACATCCCACATAATTATTTTGTAGCGCTCGCTCAGCACGCGCGCCTGGTTGGGCCCAATGCGGCCGTAGGGCGGGCGGAACAGCTGGCTGTGGACAAAGGTATCGCCCAAATCCACATCCTCCACGTAGGTGCCGGTTTTCATGCCCCAGCCCTTTTGGTGGCTGTAGGTGTGGTTGCCCACCGCGTGGCCGGCATCGAGTATGAGCTGAAACATGTCGGGGTGCTGCTCCACATTTTTGCCTAAGCAAAAAAAGGTGGCTTTGGCGCTGTACTTTTGGAGCGTATCAAGCACCCACGGCGTAGTTTCGGGGTTGGGTCCGTCGTCGAACGTGAGAAAAACGCCATTATGCTCATTGGGAAAACTCCAAATGAACGTGGGGTAAATTCTGCGTAGTATGGGCGGCGCGTGGAAACGCATTTTTAATTGAGAATGGAGAATTAAAAATGGAGAATTAAAGACTGATACAACATCACTATCAATTCTCCATTCTCAACTCTCAATTAACTTATCTATACATCGACAGCATATCGTTCAGCTTCTTCTCCTGCTCGGCCTGACCGTGGCGCTGTGCCGATTGCAACAGGTAAACTACGTTGTGCTGTGCAAATTCGCGATCCTGCTCCACCATACGGCGATGCTTGCTGCTCAAGCTCTTGTAGTAGCGCAGCATTTGCTCGGCATCGCCGGCAATCATATCCGACACCTGGTTGGCGCGCTCGGGTTCTCCTACCAGGTACCACGCCTCGACAATGGAGTAGGCATAGTAGTAGTACGATAGCGCAGGCCTTGAGAACACCTCCATGTACTTGTTGAGCAAATCCTTTGCCTTATCATTTTTTCCCTCGCTGATAAGGGCATATATGGCGCGCATAAAAGCAGTGCGGGTAGTGGCAATCATGCGCAGGCAGTTCTCATCGTAGTACACCTCGGGGTTGTTGAGGTTGCGGTACACAAACTTGTTCATGAGCTTGTCGTAGGCGCTGTCGGCGTTAGTCCAGGCTCCGTAAATATCGTTGGGCTGCGCCCGCTCGGGCACCAGCAGGTTAGCCAGACCCTCGTTGCGGAAGTACTTTTCCAGGCCCATGTTGTAGCTGGGGGGTACGGTTACACCCCAGTAAATAGGACGCTCCCAGTTAAAGTTGGCCAGCAAATCAATTATGGCTAATGAGTTGCGTTGGATGTAATCCCCCGGATTGAAGTCAATGTAGGGCAGCAGGTTTTCCTTTTCGCTTGGCGATACAATGCCCGCCTTAACGGCGTTGTCGGCGTTGGTAGCCAGGCGCAGAGTTTTGCTGGGGAAGTAGCTCAGGAGCTCCTGCCCCGAGTAGTTCGAGCGCAGCTTGGTGCTCGGGTCGTCACTTACCACAAAGTCCATGCCCTGCTTCAGGTCCACCGGCCCGCTGATGCGGTTTTGCGTAAGCGCAAAGCCGCGGCGGTTTCCGGCCACCTTTTCCGGGGTAAGCGTCATGGGCAGCGGCTTTGACTGGTAGTAGCCCTGCTGCATTTGCTCAATGTACCAGTCGGCAGTAATGTACGAGAGGTTCATAATGCGCACATCGGTACGCACGCCCTCCACCTCCTGTATGTACCACAGGGGGAAGGTATCGTTATCGCCGTAGGTAAACAGCACGGCCTGCTCCTTGCACGAGCTGAGGTAGTTGTGGGCAAAATCGCGCGCCAGGTAGCGTCCGCTGCGGTTGTGGTCGTCCCAATTTTCCTTGGCCATAAGGCAGGGCACCAGTAGCATGGAGGCCACAAAGGCTACGCCTCCGGCCACCACAGGCTGCTTAATCAGCTTGCGCAGGCCTTCGGCCAGGGCGGCCACGCCAATGCCAATCCAGAAGGCAAAGGCGTAGAACGAGCCGGCGTAGGCGTAATCGCGCTCACGCGGCTGCAAGGGGCTCTGGTTAAGGTACATTACAATAGCAATGCCGGTAAAGAAGAAGAGCAGCATAAGCACCGTAAAATCTTTTTTGCTGCGCTTGTACTGAAACACCATGCCGGCCAGCCCGAGGATGAGCGGCAGCATGTACAGCTTGTTGCGTCCGGGGTTGTTTTTCATGCTGTCGGGCAGCATGCTTTGGTCGCCCAGGCGCGCGTTGTCGATAAAAGGAATGCCCGAAATCCAGTTGCCGCGCGTCAGGTCGCCGTGCCCCTGCTGGTCGTTTTGCCTTCCGGAAAAATTCCACATAAAGTAGCGCAGGTACATGTAGCCCACCTGGTAGGTAAAAAAGAAGCTGAGGTTTTCGGCAAAGGTGGGCACGTACACCGTTTCGGCTTTTCCCTGCTCGGCTTGCACGCGCACGGGCTTGCCCTTAAATCCGCCGTTCCACGTTTTGTAAAACTGGGCATGCTCGGCCTGGTTGCTGAACATGCGCGGGAAGAGCGTGGTAAAGCGCTCGTCGTACTTCAGCTTGGTTCTGTGATCCACCACCTCGTAGCGGCCGTTGAGTGCGGCGTACACCGGAGCGCCCTGCTCGCCGGTAGGCTGCGGGGCGTTGAAGTAGGCTCCGCTAACGAGCGGCCGGTCGCCGTACTGTTCGCGGTTGAGGTAGCCCATCAGGTTAAACACGTTGTCGGGGTTGTTTTGGTCCATCGAGGTGTTGGCCGACGAGCGCACCAGCACCATGGCGTACGAGCCGTAGCCCAGCATCATTACGGTTACGCAAACGGCAATAATGTTGACCATGCGCTTGCCCTTTTTGTAGGTGTACCAAATGGTGTAGCCCAGCGCCGAGAACAACAGTACGCCGTACACAAGGAGGCCGGTGTTGTATGGCGCGCCGAATCCGTTGACAAACAAGAGCTCGAACCACGAGCCAACAATCCAGGTCCAGGGGATGATGCCGTAAAGCGATACCGCCAGTATGACCACCGCGGCCAGCGAAGCGTAAATGATACCCTTGGTGCTTACCTTATACTTTTTAAAGTAGTACACCATTACCATGGCCGGAATGGCCAGCAGGTTGAGCAGGTGCACGCCGATGCTCAGGCCCATGAGGTAGGCAATGAGCACCAGCCAGCGGTTGGCAAAACTCTGCTCGGCCTCGCTTTCCCACTTTAAAATAGCCCAGAACACCACGGCCGTAAACAGCGACGACATGGCGTAAACTTCGCCCTCGACCGCCGAGAACCAGAACGTATCGCTAAACGTGTAGGCCAGCGAACCCACAAAGGCCGAGCCGAAAATAACCACCATATCAAAGGTGGAGTGCGCGCCATCCTTTTGGCGGTACAACTTCTCCATGAGGTGCGTGAGCGACCAAAACAGGAACAGGATGGTAAACCCGCTGGCGAGCGCCGACATGATGTTGACCATCAGCGCCGCATGCGAAGGGTTGACAATGGTAAACAGGCGGGCTATGGTAAGGAACAGCGGTGCCCCGGGAGGGTGGCCCACCAGCAGCTTAAAGCTGCAGGCAATAAACTCGCCGCAATCCCAAAAGCTGGACGTAGGCTCAATGGTCATCAGGTACACCGTTGATGCAATGGCAAATGCAAGCCACCCAAAAATTAGGTTTAACCTCTTGTAGTTCTGCATACTATGTTTATTTTTTAGAAAAATATAATTTGCTAAAGTACGGATTTTTGTTGAAATATCAGCATTAACAACAGCTAATTAGCGCAGGGTGGAGATTTCTCCCCACGCTTCGCTACGTTCGAAATGGGGCGCTACGTAAAAACAAAACTTCTCCCTACTTGTTATGAGCAAGCTGCCGTTTTAACACAAAAATTACCTACATCTTGCGATTGTGCGCTTTTGTGTAACCCAATACTTTTGCGGTACACAAACGATGTTACCCAATGAGGAAGTTTTTTTCGCTGCTTTTTTTCATTTTCACAGCCACCGCCATTTTTGCGCAGAGCTCCACCAATGACAGCCTTTTTATAACAAGAAGCATCGCCCAGCGATTTACCGTCGGCGGATACGGCGAGGTCGTGATGCAGCGCATGTTCTACAGCGACAACGTGTCGCGCTACTCCTACCCCGAAAGCTACCAAAACGCCACGCACGGCCGGGTTGACTTGCCCCACGTGGTGCTGTACATGAGCTACGATTTTGGTCGCGGATGGAAAGTTTCGACCGAGCTGGAGTATGAGCACGGCGGTACCGGCGCCACCTACGAAATAGAAAATGCCGAGGCCGGTGAGTACGAGGTGGAAATTGAAAAGGGCGGCGAGGTAGCGCTGGAGCAGTTTTGGATCGAAAAAAGTTTTTCGCGCTACGCCAACCTGCGCATGGGGCACATGATAGTGCCCGTGGGGCTTACCAACCAGTACCACATGCCAACGGAATTTTTCACGGCCCTCCGCCCCGAGGAGGAAAGCAGCCTGTTGCCCTGCACGTGGCACGAAACCGGCGTCAGCTTTTGGGGGCGCACCAGCGCGTGGCGCTACGAGGTGCAATTCCTTGCCGGGCTTGATGCGGAGCGGTTCAGCAACTACGGCTGGATTTCGGGCGGGTCGACCTCGCCCTACGAATTTAAAATTGCCAACGCCTACGCCGGAGCCTTTCGCATCGATAACTTTTCGGTGCCGGGGCTGCGCGTAGGCCTCAGCGGATACGTGGGCAACAGCGCCATAAACAGCCTGAAATCGGACAGGTACAACAAGGTAAATGCAACAGGCCTGGTAGGCGTAGGCGCGCTCGACGCCGTGTACAACGACCACAACGTGCTGGCGCGCGCCAACGTAATTTACGGCCACCTGGGCGACTCCTACGAAATTTCGACCGTCAACAAAAAGCTGCCCTCGGCAAGCCCCTCGCCCCGCACCGACGTTGCCTCGGACGCGCTGAGCTACTACGTGGAGGCGGGCTACGATGTGATGTCGTTTTTCAAAAATCGGCCGTATAAGGGCGACAAGCTGTACCTGTACGGGCACTACGGCTACTGCAACTCCATGTATAAAACCGCCGGCGGCATTTCGCCCAAAGGGTGGACGGAGAAAACGCACATCAGCGCAGGTATAAACTACTTCCCCATGAGGGAGCTGGTAGTTAAGGCCGAGTACGCCCTGCGCAAGTATAATGCGCCGTACAACAACGAGCCCACAGTAACGCTGGGGGTTGGGTATGCGGGATTTTTTATGAGGTAAAATTGACTTGTTATTGCAGGCTTGACCCGCAACCGAAGCTCGACGAAGTCAATCTTCAACCGGAAGCAAAACCTTTTGGCAGGAGATCCCGAATCAAGCTCGGGATGACATACAATTGCTTTTTAATCATTCAAAAATAAAATTATTATGACAACAAAAAATCTTTTCCAAAAAATCGGAATGGGCGTTGTAAGCCTGATGGTCGCTACAAGTTTTTCAGCTTGCAATAACGACGATGAAGGTAATCCTAATGCCGATTTATATCAACTTATTACCAACGAAAATGCCGATGGCTCACACGATGCTGAATACAAGGCAATACTGGCCTCGTACGTTGACGAAACAGTGGTACCCACCTACAAAGCAATGGCCGAAGCTGCGCTTGAAATGCGCACCGCCAACCAAAGCCTAAAGAGCGGACAGTCGCCCAGCACCATTACCGCCGCCGCCAGCGCCTGGATGAAGGCGCGCATAGCGTGGGAAATGAGCGAGGCCTTCCTGTTTGGCCCCGTGGGCGAAAACGCTTTTGACATTGACGGACACATTGACTCGTGGCCGCTCGAAAAAGCGCTGATTGATGATGAACTGACCAAAATTGAAAACGGCGCAACCCTTGACGGCAAAAAGGTGTGGAAGGATATGGATGCCGAAGTGATAGGTTTTCACGTAACGGAGTACCTGCTTTTCCGTGATGGGCAACCGCGTGCAAGCCTTACCGATGCTGAACTTACCTACCTTACCGCAGCCACCGATGCGCTGGTGTGGGACTGCGTGCTGGCCTACGTAGCCTGGGCCGGCGAGGAAAATGTTTCGCAGGACATAAAAGATGTATTCAACGAAAATTCCGATGTGGTAGCACGTCTTAACGAAACTCCCAACTACAAAAACTTTGCCGCTACGCTTAAAAATGCAACCGGTATTTACAACGGCGAAATTAACGCTGCGCTGGCCGAAATTGCCACCGGGGCAGCCGACATTGCGGGCGAAGTAGGCGCTACAAAAATTGCCGCTCCGTACGACGACCAAAAGGTGGAGGAGGTGGAGTCGTGGTACAGCTGGCACTCGCTGGACGATTATCAAAACAACATCCGCAGCATCAAAAATGCCTACTTGGGCGGAATGGATGACAACTCGCGCAAAGCAAATTCGCTCAGCAACTTTGTAGCGCGTACACACCCCGATCTCAATAGCCAGCTCAACGCACAAATAAACGATTGCCTTGCAAAAATCAAAAACATTGGCAAAGATGGAAAATCATTCTATGAGGTGGTGCGCGACCAAACCAACGAGGCCGAGGTGGAGGCAGCGGTGGAAAGTTGCGGTAGGCTTGAAAATTTATTCAAGAAAAAATCATAATTTAAGCTGGCACAAAGACATACCTCCAGTCCTCGATGGCTTATATAAAGTCTAATATATTTTTACAATATAAATAATAATTGTATCTTTGCATCAAAAAAAAGCGATGTCAAAAGAACGGTTATCGGTACAAGGCTCCTTGTCGAGCATCAAATCCCAGCTTCGCAAGGACGAAAAATT
>JAVBPG010000036.1:0-23624 GCA_031549685.1 Bacteroidales bacterium
GGAAAAAGATAACGCACAACAGGTGGGTTTGCTCTATGGATAAAAGAGTAGAAGATTTTAACGATTGGGTGCGTTATACCCCAAAGGAACAAATCAAAGCGGTTTGTAAAATTATTGAAAATATTTATTAGACTTTATATACAATCGGTAATAATATTACTTGTGTAGTTAATTAATTTCGAGCTCTCCCAGCAAATGCTGCGTAAATAACCTTACAATTTTTTCGTTAAATATTTTTATTATCCACCTGTTTTTTAATAAGTTAAGTTTTTAACACGTTGTTTTTAAGCAAAAAAAAGCTTGACAAAGCAAAATTATTATACCTTTGCCTCTGTGATTCCGTGTGCGGACACGAAATAAAGATGTAAGGCGTATGATGCTATCTGCAAAAATAGGTTTGGCTAAATCGGCTGCTCTGCGGGCCGATTTTGGCATGATTTTTGCACACACACACACACACACACACACACACACACAGCTGTGTAGTACAAATTTTTTATTTCAACAAAACTCCTTTACGCTAACTGCGTAGGGGAGTTTTTTGTTTGTACCCCAAGGATGGAAATTAAAAAACAATTATAAACTAAAAACAAAAACAACATGAAAAAGATTTTATCAATCTTAGCGCTGTTCTCCATGCTAATGCTGTGGGGAGCGCAAACGCGAGGAGCCAGTTTTATACCTACTGGGACCAAAAGCATCACACAATTAACCACGGTGTATGCTATGGATATTGCGCGAGGTATTGAGACGGGCTGGGCAGTTATTGCCTCAGTTGACTCTACTGGCAACACCACCTACACCAATACATCGTCTGATGTTAGCGGTAATCCTACAGGTATTGTTGATAATATTCCATCTACAAGCGCCAATGTGATTATGCTAAAAGTAGCAACCAATGGAAATGTTTACAATAGTATAAAGAAGGTTGTACACATGAAGGTTACTGGATCAAATGGATTTATAGTACACGGACGAATAACAAGTGCCAGTCGCGGTTTGGCTGTAAGTTGTAAAAACATTGTAGATTTTCCGGAAACCTCACCCGAAAACTCGGCGGTAAGGCCGGTCGTTTCGTTGGAGAGGGCCACTACGGGCTCTTTCCTTATGCAATATACTTCAATGGATGCTGACTCTACTTATGTAATATCGGTGTATGGTTCTGCCGGTGATGCCTTTTTCTATGCCATAGAGTTTTTGGTACCCACTCAATCGCAAACCCCTACCATTACTGCTAATCCTACAGACATGTCTATTTCTACCCCAGTTAATGCAACGGTTGATGCTGCTGATAGAACGATCAAAGTATCGGGCTCTGCGCTTACGGGTAATCTTTCGTTGCGTATTCAGGCCGGAGGCGCCGGTATTTTCGGTATTTCGGGTAGCACAACGCTTACCCCAACCAGCGGTACGCTGGATGCAACTGATGTGGTCTTGACCCTTGGAGATTACTCTGCACAAGCCGGGCAAACCTTGAGCGATACGCTGGTTATCTCGGGTGGTGGCGCCGCTACCGTAAAAGTGCCCTTGAAACTGGCGGTTACCGCAGCCGATGTGGTTAAACCTACCGCAGGCACATTTTTCCCTGCAAATAGCGCCACCAATGTTGCTATAAATATCAAAATTTATGCTGTATTTGACAAGGAAGTTACGGTAAACAAGTCAAGCAGTGTTACCATTAGTAATGGCGCAGCGGTTAGCAGCGTTGTTGCGAGCGCTGATACGCTATACATTGTTGCGACATTGGCTAAAAACACAAGCTATACCGTAACATTGGGAGATTCTGTTGTAAAAGATGCTTCTGGTAATATGAGCGCATCGGCCTCGTGGTTGTTTACCACCGATGGCACCGCGCCTGTATGCAACCGCAAGGAGCCGGTGGGCGAATGGGGAGCACCGATTGTGCCCATTCGCTTGTATTTTAACGAAAAAGTGAAGGTTGTAGACGCATTAGGCATAACTGCAAATGGAATACCCGTTAGCGCTACAGTAGAAAAAGATACTGTGCTAAACCTAGGCGGAGTAGCCGGTGCCACAACGTATGCGGTTAATATTGATAAAAATGCTGTAACCGATATATCCGGCAACGCTTTAAGCGCCGATATTGCTTGGTCGTTTACCACAAAGAGCGCTCCTGCTATTGCGGATTATCCTGTAGCCGTAATGAGCATGATGGATATGCAGCATTGGACAAATGGACCGGCAGATAATGCCGCTTCCGGAACATACGATATAGTGGGGGGCAAGTTAGAGATTAAGGGACCTAAGTATAAAGATTCAGGTAACAAGCCTAATTTAAGCGAAGAAACACAGACAAAAGGAGCTGATACTGCCTATTACATTAGGGTTGGTTCTAATACAGTTATTACTAATGGTGTACCCACTAACCACTATCTCCAACTGTTAGATACTGCCGCAACAGGTATTCCTTTTGTTCAAGGAGGTATAGTTGCTTTAACTGTAAGTAATAATAATAGTTCTACAGGTAGCAGTGATCCTTCCGTTGTTAATATATGCAATGATAAAGGGGTTGTATTGGGTACGGCTTCTTTTAATGGACAAAAAAGACATACAGTGTATATTGTTATTCCCGATAGCATTAGTGGGCTCCGCAGGTTATACATTACGAGGACTGCAGTTACTTTCTTTGTATGGAAGATTGAGGTGAAAACCAATGCCTCAAGCCCATTTGCTCAGGCCACTCCAAACCTTGTGGATTTGAGCTCACCGGAGGGAGATGGTGCTTCTAAGCCAGTTGTTATCAAGGCTAATCCAGCCATTACAGGTAGCCTTTCTTTGGCAATGAAAGCGGGTGCTTCATCAAAGTTTACCGTATCAACAGCTACAGTAACTGCTCCCCAAGCAAAGGCAGGCTTTGTGGTTAATGTTACGCTGCCCACCACGGTGACGCAAGGTTCATATACCGATACGCTATTAGTTACCGGAGGTGGTTTGGCTGCTGGGCTAAAGGTTGCTATAAAGGCTGTAGTATCACAGCCCGACTTCGATGCTCCTAAGGTTGTTGCATTTTTCCCTGCTGGTGGAAGTTCTAATGTTGCCACCACTACTGCCTTGTATGCTAAATTTAATGAAGAAATAGGATTGGTTGATGCTATTAATCCAAAGGTAACCGTTGCTGGACAGGGGAATCCGACTGTAGGTAACCTTATAGTAGTGGGTGATACCCTGAAAATTTCTTTGGGAGCAGCACTTGCAACAGGGGAAGGGTACACTGTAACGATTAAAGCGGGAGCAGTGAAAGATTTATCAGTTAATGCTAACACTATGCCAAGAGATACTTCGTGGTCGTTTACTACGGACGGAGTTGCCCCTATTTTGCGTAAAACTTCACCCGAGGATAATGCTGTAAAAGTGGGTATTAACATAAGACCGACAGTTACTTTTAACGAAAAAGTTAAAGCGCTTAACACGAATCTTACGGCGGCCGTAATGCCCGGTAACATTGCTGTTACGCTTAGCAACGCCAACGATACGACCATTGCTGTTACGTTACCCTCAGTGTTGAGTTACTTAACTTCGTACACGCTGACCATTCCTGCCAGTAGCATTGCGGATATATCGGGAAATGCTTATAATCAAGCGATTGCGATTCGTTTTTCTACAAAAAAAGAGGTAACAGGCCTGTTCTATACCGACTTCTCCACTACGCCAACCGCTATGGCGGCCAAGGCGCCGGATGCCGGAGGCAGCGATGAACCCGTGGCTAATCCTACAACCTTAGATGGCATGACCATTGCCGGGCACGGTTCAAATAAGCTGCAGGCTACACAGGTTAATACCTCAACGCTAACAGCTGATAACCCTGCGTATGCAGATGCCAGCGACGGTTGTTTGTCATTGGGAGGTAGCAATGCTTACATAGAGTTGCCGGCAGTGCAAGGTCCATGTAAGTTGTACTTCTACCACTCATCGGGGGGTAGTAACACAGGGAATAGAGGTATAAACCTGACTGCCAATGGAGTTAAGTTTGGAGGTGGTGATGCAGCTCCCTATTTCCCAACCACTGGAGATAATACGAAATATAGGAGAGATTCTGTACTATATACCGGCTTGGATATGGTAACCTTTAGGCTAACCTCAAACAATAGTGGAATGCGTCTGTTTGATATTCTAGTAAAAGCAGTAACGGTTGATACCGATGCCCCCGTGCTTACCTTTGACCCCGCCAACAATGCTACGGGTGTGTCAAGTAACAAGGTAATTACCATTGCGGCCAACAAGCCTATGTATCGTAAGGACGATAAGACCACGAAGCTTACACAAGCCGATCTAGCAAGCTACGTAACGCTCAAAAAGGGCACCGATGCGGTTACCGCATACACGGCAACGTTGAGCAACGACACTATTAAGTTGACCCCCACGGGGCGTTGGACTGCCGGCACCACCTACACGGTAAGGGTTGATTCTGTTTCGAACGACTGGGGCTACAAGAGCGCTCCTCAATCGGCCAGCTTTACCATTACAAGCGACGAAGTATTGGCGACCGCTGTTAGCATTGACAACAAGTTTGATGAGCTTACGGTCAACGCAAGCAAGAATCTTTCGGCCACCGTTACTCCAAGCAACGCAACCAACAAAAGTGTGGTGTGGAGCGTGCAAAGCGGAGCCTCGTACGTAACCTTTGACGCGGCCGCGCCAAGCGTAACGGGCAAAACGGCTTCGGGTGCAGCTACGGTAAAGATTCGCGCTACGGCTCAAGGCGGCACCAACGTGTTTGACGAAATGACATTTTACGTGGTGGATGGCGGCACAACAAGCGTAGCCAAAGCCGAGAGCTACGGCATTACCGTGCAGCCGAACCCAACCAGCGGCATGCTATACGTAAAAAGTCCGGTTGCGCTGAAGCAGGTAAAGGTATTTGCCCTGTCAAGCGGATCGCTGGTGTACACGCAAGCCTTTAGCGGCGGCGAGTATGGCGTTGATTTGAGCGCAGCGGCCACGGGCAGTTACATTCTGCTGCTTTTCCCCGAAAACGGAAAACCCGCCGCTCTACAAGTTGTAAAGCAGTAGGCCGATTCCGGTAGATTAAAATTCAAGGTTCAAAGTTTTTGCGTTACCAAAAATTTTGGGCCTTGAGTTTTGAATTATCAAAATTATACTCATCGTATTTTTAACTAATTTACAAATGGTGTTGAAAAACATGTATAGGCATATTACGCTGCTTTGTGCCGTGCTCTTCAGCGTTGCGCTGCATGCGCAGAATATTACCGTAAGCGGCTTGGTGGTCGACGACAAAGGAGAGCCTGTAGTGGGGGCCGGCGTGGTAGTAAAAGGCACTACCAGGGGAGCCTCCACCGACCTTGAAGGAAAGTATAGCATTGCTGCTCCCTCCGATGCAACGTTAGTCGTTTCGTTTACGGGCTATGCTACCGTGGAGCAGCCGGTAAATGGCAGTACAAAAGTAAATATAACCATGGTGGAGGAAGCCCAACGGCTGGATGATGTGGTGGTGATAGGCTACGGCGTAGCGCGCAAGCGCGATCTTACCGGAGCGGTTTCGTCGGTGCGCGCCAAGGAGTTGGCCGAGATTCCGGTTACCTCTACGGCCCAGGCCATAACGGGGCGCATGGCCGGTGTGCAAATTACTACCACCGAGGGCTCGCCCGACGCCGAAGTAAAAATTCGCGTACGCGGCGGAGGCTCCATTTCGCAGGACAACTCGCCGCTGTACATTGTCGATGGCTTTCCGGTTAACAGCATTAGCGATATTCCGCCCAGCGATATTCAATCGCTCGACGTGCTCAAGGATGCATCTTCAACGGCCATATATGGTGCGCGCGGTGCCAACGGCGTAGTTATTATTACCACCAAAAGCGGCAAGGAGGCAAAGGTAAGCGTTAACTTCAACTCATACGTGGGGTTCAAAAAAATTACCAAGGAGCTGGATGTGCTCAGCCCGTATGAGTACGCTGCATGGCAGTACGAGCTGGCAGGGCCATCGGGTACTCCGGCCAACAACTACATTAAGTACTACGGTGTGTACGACGATATGGATATCTATAAATCTATACAGGGAACCGACTGGCAGGACGAGCTCTTTGGCCGTACTGCCACAACGCAGTACTACAACCTCAGCATTAACGGAGGAACCAAGGCCACCCGGTACAACCTTAGCCTCACGCGCAACGACGACGAGGGCATTATGATAGGCTCGGAGTACGCGCGCAACAATCTCAACTTTAAGCTGAATAGCGAAGTAAACAAGGTAATCAGCTTTGACTTTAATACCCGCTACTCGCAAACCATTGTAGATGGCGCCGGAACTTCTACCGGAGGCTCATCGAGCAACAGCCGCCTGAAGCACGCCGTAAAGTATGCCCCCACGCAGGGAATGCAGGACTTTGTAGATGACGAAGATTTTGCCAGCGACATCGAAAACAGCAGCACTCTTTACAACCCCGTAATGGTAACCAACGATGACTACCGGCATAACCTGAAGCAAATATTTACGGTAAACGGCGCTGTTAAGTTTAAAATCTTAAAATCGCTCGTATTTCGCACTGAGGCGGGTACCGATATCGGCACGGACAGGAACGAGCGCGTTTACGGCCCAACCACCTCGCAGGCGCGCTCCGATGGCGGCATGCCGCAGGGCAGCATTGATAACCAGAACTCGAAGCGCTGGCGCGTGGCCAACACCTTGACGTTTGACAAGGAAAACTTTTTGCCGGAGCAAAACCTCACGGTGCTTTTGGGGCAGGAGCTCAACGCCTACAGCTACAAGAGGGTTGGCTCGGAGGCTCGGCAATTTTACAAGGATATGAGTGCCAGCCAGATACTGGCCATGATGAACCTGGGAACGCCGCAGCCCATTGCCACCTACGAGTCGCCGGGCGATAACATGTCCTCCTACTTTGGGCGTATTAACTACAGCTTCAAGGGAAAATACCTGGCCACCTTTACGCTGCGCGCCGACGGCTCGAGCAAGTTCGCCAAAGGCAACCAGTGGGGCTACTTTCCTTCGGCAGCCTTGGCCTGGCGTATTTCCGACGAGGGCTTTATGCAGGCCACCAGCGAGGTAATGAACGAAGCCAAAATACGTGCCAGCGTGGGTACGGCCGGCAACAACCGCATTAGCGACGACCTGTGGCGACTTACCTACGTATCGGGCAGCGGCGAACCCTACTTCTCGGTCAACGATAACCTGGCCGATGCCATGCTCACGCCCAGCGGTGCGCTTTCAAATCCCGACCTGAAGTGGGAAACCACCATTACCCGCAACCTGGGGTTTGACCTCAGCTTCCTCAACTCGCGACTAAACGCCACGGTGGACCTTTACTACAACACCACCAAGGATCTGCTGATTGCAGCTACAATTCCCGCCAACACAGGATACTCTACCCAGTATCAAAACGTTGGAGAAACCTCTAACAGGGGCGTTGAGCTAACGCTGGATGGCACCATTGTGCAAAGCGGAGGGTTTACCCTGCGCGGCTCCTTTAACATTGCCTTTAACCGCAACAAGGTCGAAAAGCTTAACATTCCCTCCATGCCCGTATCGTCGGGTTGGCCGGGAGGCTGGGGCCCCACGGGCGACTACCTTTTGCAGGAGGGTAAGCCCGTAGGCCTGATGTACGGCTACGTAACTGATGGCATGTACGAGTTTGATGATTTTGTGTGGAATACGGGCAGCAACAAGTGGGAGCTGAAGGCCGGCGTGGCCGACAACAGCAACCTGATAGGCGCTAAATACTTTGGCCCGGGAACGCTGCGCTTCAAAAAGCTCAACATGGCCGGCGAGGATGACTATACGGTTACCGCTGAGCAAGATAAAACCATTATTGGCAACGCCAACCCCAAGCACACCGGCGGATTTAGCCTTACCGCATCGTACAAGGGCTTTGACTTCTCGGCTTTCTTTAACTGGGTGTACGGCAACAGCGTTTACAACGCCAATAAGCTTGAATTTACCTCCTACCCCGACTCTAAGCTGTACGGCAACTTGATTAACGATATGGCGCTATCCAACCGCTTTACCATTGTTGACCATGCCAATGGCGGCAGCTTTATAGACACGGACCCTGCCCGCCTGCAGGAGGTGAATAAAAACGCTACCATCTGGCACCCCATGATGAGCCGCGTGGTGCTGCACTCGTGGGCCATCGAGGATGGCTCGTTCCTGCGGTTGAACAACGTAACGCTTGGCTATACCCTGCCCAAGCTGTGGACAACAAAAGTATTTATCGAAAACCTTAGAATATACGTTACGGGATACAACCTGCTTACGTTTACCAAATACTCCGGCTACGACCCCGAGGTAGATACGCGCCGCGGAACGCCCATGACGCCCAACGTGGACTACTCGGCATACCCGCGAAGCCGTACGTTCATTGCAGGCATTAACCTTACCTTCTAAACCTGGATAAAGATGAAAAAATATAGCTTATCAATACTGCTGCTGCCCATGGTGCTGCTTCTGCTGCTTCCTTCGTGCGAGGACTTTTTGGAAACAGACTCGCAGTCCACCTACACCGATGAGGTGCTGTACTCTACCGCCACGGCTACCGAGCAGGCGCTTATAGGGGCATACGCGCTTGCGGGGATGGACGAAATGTACTCCATTCGCCTAAATATGTACTACACCATGAGCTCCGATATCGAAATCGTGGCCAGCGATGCCAACCAGTACAACGACAACGAGCGCCGCAGCATAGGGCACTACCTTGCCACATCGGGCAACTCGCAGCTAACCAACCCGTGGAACGCGCTGTACAGAGCCATTGAGCGTACCAACCTTATTGTGGCCAACATTCCTCAAAGCCCGATAATGGCTACGGGAACGGCCGACGATAAAAAGAAAATGCAGCAATACCTCGGCGAGGCTATGACGTTGCGCGCCATGTACTACATGGAGCTGGTGCGCAACTGGGGCGATGTGCCCTTTAAAATGGAAGCAACCAGCCCTGACGGAAGCAACTTTTACTTAGGAAAAACCAACCGCGACACCATTTACAACCGCCTGATTGCCGACCTGCTGGTGGCTGAGGGCCTGGTGCCCTGGATAGGCGAGGGGACGGTAGGCGTTCCTACCCGCATTACCAAGGGTTTTGTAAAAGGGCTTATAGCTCGCATGTGCCTGTACCGTGGCGGATACTCGCTGCGCGCCGAAACCAACCGTATGCAGCGCGGCTCGGACTGGCAAACCTACTACGAGCTGGCGCGCCAGCAGTGCAAGGAGGTTATAGATAAGGGAAAGTATCAGCTGAATCCATCGTTTGCCAACTTTTTTTACAAGCAGTGCCAGCTGCAAACCGACGCCGAAAGCGTGTTTGAGCTGGGCTTTGGCATGAACGAGAGCAGCGAGCTGGGCGGTTACATAGGTGTTCGCGTGCACGAAAACAGCGCAAAGTATGGTACTACTTCGGGCGGCGTGCTTACCTACCCATCGTACCTGTACATGTTTGAGCCTAAGGATACCCGCAGGTTGGTTACCTGCGCCATATACGGCATTCGCAACCTGAGTAATCGCATACGCGATAGCATTTACCCCTCGCCCGTTGACTACCGTGTAGGCAAGTGGTCGCAGCGCGATATGACGGAAAAATATTTGCAGATGAAGGCCAACAACTCCACTAAAATTTTTACGGGTATTAACTGGCCGGTAATGCGCTACTCCGATGTGCTGCTCATGTTTGCCGAGACCGACAACGAGCTCAACGGCCCAACGGCCGATGCTCAGGCAGCCTTTAAGCAGGTGCGCCTTAGGGCGCTTGGCAGCGCCAACGAGCAGGCCGTGAATGACTACATGGCGGCGCGCTGCGTGAGCCAAAGCGGATTTAGGGAGGCCATTAGAGATGAGCGCGCGCTGGAGTTCGGAGGTGAGGGCATTCGCAAGTACGACCTCGTACGCTGGAACGCCTTGGATAAAATTGAATTGGCCAAAGAGCAAAGCCGCTCAATAGCCAATAGCGGTACCTACACAAGGTACGATGGAACATCGGTAACGGTGCCCACCAGCATATACTACAAGTACGAGGCCGGCAACCCCGAAAAGCTCGATTTTGCCAGCGTGGCGCTTGATCTCGAGACCATACCGTTGAATACCGCGGGGTACTATAAAATGAGTTGGTTCCCAATGACCAGTGCGTCTAATAAGACCAAGTTCAACGATTTTATGGGCATTGTGGCCAAAGGATTGACGGATCACCCCAACAGGCACCTGCTGCCGCTATCGGACGCTACCGTTACCGACTCAAAGGGCAGCCTGAAAAATGATTACGGATTCTAATACAAGAAAAATAGATGAAAATGAAAGCACAATATTTACTAGCTGCACTGGTGGCCGTTGCCTTGCTGGGTACATACGCCTGTAACGGCGATGATGACTTAACGCAATCCCGCCTATTTCGTCCGGCAAATTTGGCCTTTAACGCCGATAGCGCCGGAGCCACCTACACCATTTCGTGGACGGCGGTAAAGGGCGCCGTTGACTACTCCTTTGACATTTGTGACACCGCCGGCTATAGCCCCGCCCTCGTGTTTATTGACGATAACGCTACAGTAAGCGTTGTAACTTTTGATGTAAGCACACCCACCGGGTTTCGCCCCAATACCAAGTGCTGGCTAAGGGTAAAGGCCAACACTGCGCCCGGTAGCCCAACTGAGGGTTCTAAGTATGCGGAGTTGGGATTTACCACTCCCAAGTGGGACATTGCGCAGTAATTTTTTTGTTTGACAGTATAAAAGATTGAAAAAGATGAAAGCGAAATTTTTTTACATAACGGCAATCCTTGCGCTATGCGTTGTGGGCTTTGCCTGCTCCGGCGATTGGAAGTACGATACCGAGGGCAATCTCTCCAACGTCCTGGCGCGCCCGCAAAATCTGAAGTGCGACATCGCCAATGAGCCCGAGTACGTATTTTCGTGGGGTAGGGTAAAGGGGGCTAATAAGTACGCATTTGAACTTTACAGAGAAAATGTATTGGTGGAAACGCAAGAGCTGTCCGACCCAACAAGCGTATCGGAGGCGGGCCTTTCGCTGTCGTTTACGCTTTCGGAGGTGGGTATGGCGCACTACGTGGCCAAGGTAAAAGCGGTGTCGGGCGACAAGCAATCGAGCTACTCGGAGCTGGCGGTGGCCACCCCCGACTATGTGGAGTTTGGCCCATCGAGTAGGTTTAAAGATACCGTGCAGTGGGCCATTAACAACAGCAAGTCAATACTGCTGCTGCCGGGTAGCTACGCCGGGCATGGCGGAACCGTTTACCTGCAGGATAACGCATTTGTAATGAAGGCAAAAGACCCAAGCAACAGGCCGACCAACGTGGCGCTGACGTTCAACTACTACGCTAAGGAGTCCGACAAGCGGGGCGCCATAAATATTAAGGACATAGAGTTTGACGGAAGCCAGAGCGGCGGAGGAAGCAACCTGGCGACCTTCTTGGAGTTTCCGGCCGGCTCAAGCACGGGAACAACGCCCATTTATACTTCGGTGGGAGAATTTGTGGTGGGCGATGTGCTCATTAAAAATTGCGTGATAAAAAGTTACCAAACATCGTTCCTGAAATCAACCGGCGCCGGTGCGCTGGACGGCGCTTCCATAGAGTCTATAACCGTTGATAACTGCCTTGTAGGGCCCTTTGCCAGCGGAGGCAACGACTTTATAGATTTTCGAACAATTTACATTAAGGCAATAAGTATAAAGAATTCTACCCTTAACAACGTTGGCACAAGCAGGGCCTTTGCTCGTGTGGATGAGCCTTGTAAGGGCACCTTTAGTCTTGACCACTGTACGTTGAATAGCGTATCCAATGGAGGTACGGCAGCAGCATCGTCGCTTTTCTATCTTCGTTCGAAAGCTGCTCGTACAGTCAGCAATTGTTTGATTACAAATTCTACCAATAATGGCGTCCCCTCCGATGGAATAACATATTCGTACAACGCGTACTGGGGAATGACGGCCAACGCTATGAGCAGGGATAATGCAAAAACGGAGCTATCGGCGGATCCTTTTGCCGGTAATCCTGCCGGCGACTTCACGCTTTCGGCCGACTCGCCCTTGCGTACCGGTGGCGCCAGCGGCACTTGCGTGGGCGACCCGCGTTGGGCACAATAGTTAGGCGCTGTCAATATTGTAAATCATTAATGCCAATGTTGTTGAGTGCAGCATTGGCATTAATGTTAAAATAAGGATAAATAACAAAGCATCGTGCTCAAAGCGCGACAGAGGTATTATTTTTATATAATTTTTTTACGAGAGGTGAAATATGAAATGCTCATTTTTTCAAGCGATATGTGTTTTATTAGCGCTGCTATGCTCTTGCGGTGGTAAAGAGTTAAACGACCCCCACCAGCCGACCGGACCCGTAGTTGCTTTTACCTCGCATGTGGTAAGCGACACCATCATTGCTCTCTCCGGCGACACGTTGGATATTGCGGCGCACATTACATCGGAGAGCGGACTGAAAGAGCTGAAGCAGCTTACCGTAACCGCATCGGGGGTTGCCCGCGTATTTGCTCCGGCCATTACACAATTTGCCAACAGCAAAGAGCATAGCTACTCGTGCCGGTTGCCCATTGATGCTTCGGTAAAAGGATTCAAGCTACAAGCTACCGATGTGGACGAACATACCACCTCTACCATATTAAACATTAAGGTGGTGGACAGGCAACATCCTATTGCCATAGCATTTGTTGGAGCTCCCGACACCTTTAGGGTAAATGTGGGTTTGCGGGTAAAGCCGTTATTGGCGTACACGGTAGCATCGGTAGAGGGAATCGATTCTGTTTGGCACCTTACAAACGTGGGTGTATTGGCAGCTGCCAAGCTGGCAGGGTTACCTCAAGCGTACAGCGGCAGCGTAACGGGCATAACAGACCAAAATATGCAAAGCGTAATGGTAAAAGTAAGAGATGCAAAAGGAAGTGTGTTTTCAAAATCTATTCCCGTTAGCGTTTACAACCGCCCTGTGGCTAAGCCTACTATTACATTTGTAGAGCAGAGTGATACGTTGCGAGTAAATCTATCACTTCTTCCCACCATAAGCTATAGCGTAGCATCGGAGGCTGCTTTAGATTCGGTAGTAGCGTATGCAAAAACCACTACGCGCAGTCAAGTAAGCGTAATCACAAGTTTTAGTGGCGCCACATCCTACTCCGGTACCATTCCGGCAACGACGTCTGTGTATACTTCTTCGCTTACCGCAATTGTGATTCGCGCCAGCGACGAAGAGGGCAACGTTGTGGAGAAAAGGTTACCGGTAAAAATTGTTACCACCACGGAGGATAGACCTGTTGCTTTTCCCGGGGCCGAAGGTTTTGCGGCCGCTACCACTACCGGCGGTAGGGGCGGAGCCATTTACTATGTAACCAACCTCAACGATGCTGGAGCGGGCTCGCTGCGCGACGCCGTAAGCAAAAGCGGGCCGCGTATCATTATGTTTAAGGTATCGGGTACAATTGCCTTGTCGTCAAACCTGGAGATAAAGAATGGAAATGTAACCATTGCCGGACAAACTGCCCCTGGTGATGGCATTTGCCTCAAGAATTATACGCTGCAGGTCAAGGCCAGCAATGTTATTATTCGCTACATGCGTTTTCGGCCGGGAGATTATGTGGTAGGTGTTGGATCTTCGACCGAGCCAGATGCAGCGGAAGGGCAGAACCAAAGCAACATCATTATTGACCACTGCACCATGAGCTGGTCAATTGATGAGCTCAGCTCGTGGTATGCCAATACCAACTTTACCTTGCAGTGGTGCATGCTGTACGAGTCCCTCAGAAATAGTGGTCATAGCAAGGGTGCTCATGGTTATACGGGGCTTTGGGGTGGTAATAAGGCTTCATTTCATCACAATCTAGTGGCGCATAGCGATAGCCGTAATCCGCGTATAGCACATCCCCTTATCGAAGAGCGAAACTACACCTCGTTTACCCCGGGCGTTATTGATGTTCGTAATAATGTATTTTATAATTGGGGAGGCAACAGCGGCTATGGGGGAGAGGGGCGCAAGGCTAACTTTATAAATAACTACTACAAGTCGGGGCCTAACACCGGCGCCTCGCGCAGGCATCAAATATTTGAACCCTACTGGACATCGGAAGATGCGTATAAAATAAACTCAACCACGCTTAACTATCCGGCATCTCCCTTGGGTGTATTTTACGCAAGCGGAAACTATGTGGAGGGGAGCGCAAGTGTAACAGCTGATAACTGGTTGGGTTTTGCCACACCCAAAGACGGGGCGGGCGGCAGCTATAAAAGAAGTAGCGCCACAGCCATTAGCGCAGTTAGCGCCACGGCAGACCAAATCGCAGCCATGAAGCGAGCCGTACCGCATGATACAACGGGGGGCTGGGTTACTACGCATGCCGCTGAAAATGTTTACGCAAAGGTGTTGCTGTATGCGGGAGCCAGCCTTTATCGCGATGCCGCCGATACCCATGTGGCTAATAGCGTAGAGGCCGGCACGGGGAGTATGGTGGATAGGCCAGGCGATGTGGGTGGCTATCCTACGTTAAACAGCGTCACGGCCCCTGCTGATACCGACAATGATGGCATGCCCGATGCGTGGGAGGTGGCTAATGGTTTAAATAAAAACCTTGCGGATGGTAATGCAAAAAACCTAAGTAGTTTTTACACCAACGTTGAGGTTTACCTAAACAGCTTGGTACTGCGTATAACTCAGGATCAGCAAAAGTAGTATCTTTCGTTGTGTTTTATGTAACTTACAAACACCGCTCAAACCATTGATAGTTGGCACCCAAGCCAGCTGATAAACAGGGCTGAAAGTATTTTACGATAGCAGATGAGCAGAATTAAAATTTCACTACTTTATTTGGTAGTAGTAGCTATGGCTATGGCCGCCAAGCCACGCCCCACGCACATTTTCATGGCGGGCGACTCGACCATGGCGCTGAAGCCGCTGGCCAAAACCGTGCTCGACTCCGCTACGGGGGAAAAGCTTCAGGAGCCTTTTCCCGAGCGGGGTTGGGGGCAAATGCTTCCCGATTTTTTCAACGGCAAGGTAGCGGTAGCCGACTACGCGCAAAACGGCCGCAGCAGCCGCACCTTCAAGGAGCAGGGCTGGTGGACGTTTATTGTAACCAGCTTGCACCAGGGCGACTACGTAGTCATTCAGTTCGGGCACAACGATGCCGCCTCCGATAGGCCCGACCGCTATACCCCGCCCGGGGACTACGTGAAATACCTGACGCAGTTTGTGGAGGAGGTGCGCGAAAAAGGCGCAACGCCCATTCTTTGCACGCCCGTGGTTCGCCGCCGCTTCAGCAGGGGCGAGTTTCAGGATTCGCATGGCGAGTACGTGGGCTTGGTAAAGCAGGTGGCCCGGGAGCACAACGTGCTTTTTATCGACATGTATCAAAAAACAAAGGACTGGCTGATAAGGGAGGGCGATGAAAAGTCAAAGCAGTATTTCTTACACGTGCCGCCCGGCGTAAATAAAAATTTTCCAACGGGTAAGGTGGACAATACGCACTTCAACGAGCTGGGCGCAACTAAGGTTGCAGCCATGTTTGCCGAAGGTCTGCGCGAGTTCGGGGTAAAGCCGCTTGTCAAAAATCTGAGGTAGGTTGCACCTTTTTTAGAAAGTAAAATTATGCAGAAGCTGAAAATTATAGCCGCCGTAGCGTTTACCTTTTTCACCCTGCCGGGCTGGGCGCAGGTGGAGGACTACAAAAACACAGCGCTCTCCTTCGAGCGCCGTGCCGATGATTTGCTGAGCCGCCTCACGCTCGAGGAAAAAGTAGCGCTGATGCAGGATGCCTCCAAAGCCGTGCCGCGCTTGGGCATTAAAACCTACAACTGGTGGAACGAGGCGCTGCATGGCGTGGCCCGCGCGGGCCTGGCCACGGTTTTTCCGCAGCCCATCGGCATGGCCGCCACCTTCGACGATCAGGCTATTTACAGCGTGTTCTGCGCCGTATCCGATGAGGGGCGCGCCAAGAACGCCTACTACGCCTCTCAGCGCAGCTACCAGCGCTACCAGGGGCTGACCATGTGGACGCCCACCATCAACATTTTTCGCGACCCGCGCTGGGGGCGGGGCATCGAAACCTACGGCGAAGACCCCTACCTGACGGCCCGCATGGGGGTGGCCGTGGTAAAGGGCCTGCAGGGCCCCGACACCGGAAAGTACGACAAGCTGCACGCCTGCGCCAAGCACTTTGCCGTGCACTCGGGCCCCGAGTGGAACAGGCACTCGTTCGATGCCAAAAATATCAAGCCGCGCGACCTGCACGAAACCTACCTCCCCGCCTTTGAGGCGCTGGTAAAGGAGGCCAAGGTGCAGGAGCTGATGTGCGCCTACAACCGCTTTGAGGGCGACCCCTGCTGCGGCAGCAACCGCCTGCTGGTGCAAATCCTGCGCGACAGGTGGAAGTACGAAGGAATTGTGGTGGCCGACTGCGGCGCCATCGCCGATTTTTACAAGGAAAATGCGCACAAAACGCACCCCGACGCGGCCTCGGCTTCGGCTTCGGCGGTGCATAGCGGTACCGATTTGGACTGCGGCTCCAGCTACCGCGCGCTGGTGGAAAGCGTACAAAAAGGCTACATCAGCGAGAAGGATATTGATGTGTCGGTAAAACGTTTGCTCAAGGCGCGATTTGCCTTGGGCGAAATGGATGACGCGAGCGAGGTGCCGTGGACAAAAATTCCCTACTCGGTGGTGGGCTCAGCGGAGCACAACGAGCTGGCCCTGGAGGTGGCCCGCAAATCAATGACCCTGCTCCTCAACAAAAACGGGATGCTGCCGCTAAAGCGCGGTGGACTTACGGTTGCCGTAATGGGCCCCAACGCCAACGACTCGGTAATGCAGTGGGGCAACTACAACGGTATGCCGCACCGCACCGTCACGGTGCTTGAGGGCATACGCTCGGCGCTGGGCGCCAACGATAAGCTGATGTACGAGCAGGGCTGCGGCCTGGTGGAGCGAACGCTGCTCAGGAGCGTATTTGACCAGTGCGCCTCCCAGGCCGGAACGGGCTTCAGCGCGCGCTACTGGAACAACATGGAGCGCAAGGGCGAGCCCGCGGCCACGGCGCAGGTGGGCACTCCCTTTCGCTTTTGCACCTCGGGCGCTACGGTGTTTGCGCCGGGCGTAAACCTTACCGATTTCTCGGCCACCTACAGCAGCGTATTTACGCCCAGGCAGTCGGGCGCTGTGGTGTTTGACTTTTACGCCAACGGGGCCGTTCGCCTATCCGTAAACGGGGAGGAAAAAAGGAAGCTTGTCAACAAGCATGGCGCCCGCCGCACCCTGCACGAGATGAAGGTGGAGGCCGGAAAAGCGTACAGGGTTGACATTGACTTTGAGTACTTCAGCAGCGATGCCTTGCTGAACTTTGACTTGGGATTTAAGGTGGATGTTGACATTCCGGGCGCCGTGGCCAAGGTAAAGGATGCCGATGTGGTGGTGTTTGCTGGCGGAATTTCTCCGGCGCTTGAGGGCGAGGAAATGGGGGTGAACCTGCCCGGCTTCAGGCGTGGCGACCGCACGGATATTGAGCTGCCCGCCGTTCAGCGCGAGCTGATTCAGGCCTTGCATAAAGCAGGTAAAAAAATCATTATGGTTAATTGCTCCGGCTCGCCCATAGCCTTGGGCCCCGAGGTGCAGCGCTGCGAAGCCATCTTGCAGGCCTGGTACCCCGGCCAAGCGGGAGGGCAGGCGGTAGCCGACGTGCTCTTCGGCGACTACAATCCCGCCGGACGGCTGCCCGTAACTTTTTACCGCGACACAACGCAGCTGCCCGACTTCGAAAACTACGATATGGCAGGCCGCACCTACCGCTACATGGCCGCGGAGCCGCTGTTCCCATTCGGCTACGGCCTCAGCTACACCGCCTTTAAGTACGGAAAAGCGCGGCTGGACAAGAGTAGGCTTAAGCTTGGCGAAGCCGCTACGCTCACCATTCCCGTTAGCAACACCGGCAAGCTCGGTGGCGACGAGGTGGTGCAGGTTTACCTCAAAAAACCGGGCGATAAGCAGGGCCCGCAAAAAACGCTGCGGGCGTTTAAGCGCGTATTCGTCCCCGCCGGCCAAACGGTTGTGGTAAAAGTGGAGCTGACCGGCAAGCAGCTCGAGTGGTGGAGCGAGGCCTCGCAGGCCATGGAGGTTTACGCCGGCAATTTTGAAGTGCTGGTGGGCGGCAGCTCCAAGAGTCAGGATTTGCAAACCGTCTCCATTAGCCTGTACTAAACAGAAATAGGAACAGGGCAAAAAAAGCACCCAAATCGGGTGCTTTTTTCGTATCTTCGTAGTCCGAATCTACAAATATGGCGGCAGACGACATCATATACGATATTACCTCGAGCGATTACAAGTACGGTTTTACCACCGACATCGAAAACGAGACCATACCCAAGGGCTTGAACGAGGATGTTATTCGGCTTATTTCTTCCAAAAAAAATGAGCCGCAGTGGCTGCTCGATTTTCGCCTCAAGGCCTACCGCCGTTGGCTGGAAATGAAAATGCCCACCTGGGCGCAGCTGCAAATTCCCCCAATCGATTACCAGGATATTATTTACTACGCGGCGCCCAAGCCGGTGGTGGAAAAAAAATCGATGGACGAGGTTGACCCCGAGCTGCGCGCCACCTTCGACAAGCTGGGCATTCCGCTCGAGGAGCAAAAGGTGCTGGCCGGCGTGGCGGTGGATGCGGTGATGGATAGCGTGTCGGTCAAGACAACCTTTCGCGCCGCCCTGGCCGAAAAAGGCGTTATATTTTGCTCGTTCAGCGAGGCCGTGCAGGAGCACCCCGATTTGGTGCAACAATATTTGGCGTCGGTGGTGCCCGCGGGCGACAACTACTTCTCGGCGCTCAACTCCGCCGTGTTCAGCGATGGCTCGTTTTGCTACATCCCCGCGGGTGTACGCTGCCCCATGGAGCTGTCGAGCTACTTCCGCATAAACGCCAAGGGCACGGGACAGTTTGAGCGCACGCTCATAGTGGCCGAGGAGGGCAGCTACGTGTCCTACCTTGAGGGCTGCACCGCGCCGCAGCGCGACGAAAACCAGCTGCACGCCGCCGTGGTGGAGATTGTGGTAATGAAGGATGCCGAGGTAAAATATTCCACCGTGCAAAACTGGTACCCGGGCGATAAGCAGGGGCGCGGCGGCATATTCAACTTTGTTACCAAGCGCGGCATTTGCAAGGGCGACAGCTCCAAACTCTCGTGGGCGCAGGTCGAAACGGGCTCGGCCATTACGTGGAAGTACCCCAGCACCATTCTCAAGGGCGATAACTCCTCATCGGAGTTCTACTCCGTGGCGGTAACCAACAACTACCAGCAGGCCGACACGGGAACGAAGATGATTCACATCGGCAAAAACACCAGCAGCCGCATTGTGAGCAAGGGCATATCCGCGGGGCACAGCCAAAACTCCTACCGCGGCCTGGTGCGCGTAAACAAGGGCGCCGACAACGCCCGCAACTTCTCGCAGTGCGACAGCCTGCTGCTGGGCGACAAGTGCGGCGCGCACACCTTCCCCTACATTGATGTGGACAACAAAACGGCCACGGTGGAGCACGAAGCCACCACCTCAAAAATAGGCGAAGACCAGCTCTTTTACTGCAACCAGCGCGGCATTGCCACCGAGGATGCCGTTGGCCTAATCGTAAACGGTTACGCCCGCGAGGTGCTCAACCAGCTGCCCATGGAGTTTGCCGTCGAGGCGCAAAAGCTGCTGCAAATTTCGCTGGAGGGCAGCGTTGGGTAGCGGTCGATAAATTGCCCTTACAGGGCGCAAAGAGGTTTTGCCCTTTTTTGACCCAAGGCGTTGCCTTGGGCTGAAATAAGCAGGCCTTTCAGGCCGTAACAGGAACAGAATTTGTGTAAGCAATTGGGCACTCTTAGCGCTGAAAGCGCAGGTTAATTCAGCCCAAGGCAACGCCTTGGGAAACATGAGAAAACACAACAGTTGCGCCCTGAAAGGGCAGCTTAAAAAACGCAAAAAGATGTCGCAATCCTTGTCGAAAATATACATGCATATTATCTTTCATGTAAAAGATCCTTTGCTGTGTATTCGCAAGGAAGATAGACAAGAGTTGTATGCATACATGGGCGCAATTCTCAATGACCTCAAATCACCGCCCATCAGCATTGGAGGTGTTGGCGATCACGTGCATATTTTGTGTGTTATGTCAAAAAATATTGCACTCGCGCAATTGCTGGAGGATGTAAAACGGCACAGCAGCCGGTGGATAAAAACCAAAGGCGAGCATTACAAAAAATTTGCTTGGCAAGGTGGGTATGCAGGTTTCTCGGTTAGCCAATCGCTACATGATAGAACAAAGCGATACATTGAAGAGCAGGAGGAACATCATAAAAAGATGACATTTCAGGAAGAGGTGATTAAGTTTTTGCAGGAGTATAAGGTAGATTATGATGAACGATACCTGTGGACAGATTAACGATTAAGTTGGCCTTACAGGCCGCAAATAAAGTTTCACTTTATACCCAAGGCGTTGCCTTGGGCTGAAAATAAGCAGGCCTTTCAGGCCGTAACACAATGAAAGCGTGTGTAAAAAGCACAACATTTTTTATATAGCGGAATTGATAAACTTCAGCTGTCCATTTTTATGCTTCTTCAAGTAAATAATCTTCACGCCTCCATCGGCGGAAAAGAAATTCTCAAAGGAATTGATTTAAGCGTCAACGCCGGAGAGGTGCACGCCATTATGGGCCCCAACGGCTCGGGAAAAAGCACGCTATCCGCAGTGCTGACGGGCAAACCCGGCTACGAGGTTACGCAGGGCGCTGCCGCCTTCGACGGAAAAAACCTGCTGGAAATGGCGCCCGAGGAGCGCGCCCGCGAAGGCTTTTTCCTCAGCTTCCAGTACCCCGTGGAGATAGCGGGCGTGAGCAACACCAACTTCATGAAGGCCGCGCTGGCCGAGCGCCGTAGGCAGCAAGGCTTGCCCGAACTTTCGCCCTCGGAATTTTTAAAATTCATGCGCGAAAAAATGGCGCTGGTCGAAATGGATGCGGCCTTTGCCTCGCGCGGCGTGAACGTCGGATTCTCGGGCGGCGAGAAAAAGCGCAACGAAATTTTTCAGATGGCCATGCTCGAGCCGCGCCTCTCCATACTCGACGAAACCGACAGCGGGCTTGACATCGACGCGCTGCGCATTGTGGCCAACGGCGTGAATAAGCTCAAAAGCAAGGATAACGCCGTGGTGCTCATAACCCACTACCAGCGCCTGCTCGACTACATTACCCCCGACTTTGTGCACGTACTTTACCAAGGCAAAATCATAAAAACGGGCGATAAAAACCTCGCGCTGGAGCTGGAGGAAAAAGGATACGACTGGCTAAAGTAGAACCTGTCATTGCGGGCTTGACCCGCAATCTCCTAACATGAACTTTTGCGATGGGATTGCGGGTCAAGCCCGCAATGACAGCCTTTCGGTTATTTTATTTTTGAAAATTTTGGATACAAACAAACACATAGAAAACAACACCCTGCGGGTTCTCGCCGGGCAGCCGCTATCGCTTTGGCTGGACGAGGCTGCTCCGCAGGCTTTGGAAGTACAGGTGGAGCAGGGCGCGCGATTGGATTTGGTGGTGCTGTACGAGAAAACGGCCACAGTAAATCATAATATTTTCTTGCAAAAAAACAGCACGCTCAACCTGTTTTACTTTACGCTCAGCGGCGATGAGGTAAGCCAGAGCACCCGCGTGGACATTCGGGGCGAAAATGCCGAGTGCAACATCTTCGGGTTTAGCGCGGCGGCGCTTGCGCAGAAGTTGAAGTCCGATTTTGTGGTTAACCATGCGGCGGCAAGCTGCAAAAGTACGCAGCTGTTTAAGCAAATTGCGGCAGGCAGCTCCTCCGTTGACTTTGGCGGACGGGTTATCGTGGCCAAGGATTCCCAGCATACCGATGCGCAGCAAACCTGTCGCACCTTACTCTTGAGCGAGGCCGCGCATGCCCATGCGCAACCGCAGCTCGAAATTTACGCCGACGATGTGAAGTGCAGCCACGGCGCCACCGTTGGCCAGCTCGATGCCGAAGCGCTGTTCTACCTTCGCTCCCGCGGGGTGGGCCTGCCCGAGGCGCAGCAGCTGCTTCTCCTCGGTTTTGCCGAGGAGGTGGTGCAAAAAATATCCTCTGAAGAAATCCGCGAAAAAATCTCTGCAATCGTAGCCGAAAGGTTAGGTAGCTTGCTGTAATTCATTTGTCATTGCGGGCTTGACCCGCAATGACAGGTTTTACGTTAGCCAATCGTAGCCCTCCGCTATAGCGCGATGTTAAGCAACTCCACCGGGGCATCAATAATCAATCTTGCCCCTCCGTTCTCCAGCTCCTCCCTTCCCCTGAATCCCCAGGTTGCGCCCACGGCGTACATGCCGGCGGCGTTGGCGGTTTGCATATCAATGGCGGTATCGCCTAAGTAGAGAATGTGCTCGGGCTCCACGTTCATGCATTGCGCTATGTGCAGCGCCGACGCCGGGTTGGGCTTGCGCGGAAAGCGCTCGCTGTGCCCCATAATAACGTTGAAATGCCAGCGCTGAAGCAGCCTGCTGCAAATTTTTTGCGTCAGCTCGTCAGCCTTGTTTGATAGAATTGACATTTGTAAACCGGCTTTGGTAAGCGTGTCAAGCAACTCCGAAATTCCGCCGTACAGCTGCGATTTTTCCACGTAGTGCTTCCCATACTCCTCCATCATCATGGCCAGGCATTTTGCAATGTTGGCCTCGCTACGCTCGGCCTCAGGCAGGCATCGCTCGGTAAGATTCTTCAGCCCTTCGCCCACCATTATTTTGTACGTGCCGTACTCATGCGTGGGGTAGCCACGGCGCAGCAGCACGCTGTTCATGGCGTCGGCAATATCTTCCAGCGTGTCAACCAGCGTTCCGTCGAGGTCGAAAATGATGGCGGAGTAGTGTTTTTTCATGGAGAGTAAGAATCAGTTGATGGGCTTAGGTGCTTGCAGTTTGGGCGGAGCGGGCTTCACGTTGGGGTTCGGCTTGCCGTCAATGGCCTGCTTTACCACCATGCCCCACACAAAGGCGCTGGCGCTTATACCCACGATATCCCAAGCCTTGTTATGCTCAAACATGCGCTCGCGCGAGGCGTTGTAGTTGAGGTAAAAGTTGTCGAGGCTTTTGTTTTGGTTGTCCTCCGGCGCCTTTGCTCCGAGCTCGTACGTGCTGTAGCTGCCGTACAGGCTTAGCGGCATGGATTGTGGTCGAAGGGGCAGGTATAGCTTTTGTGGAGGAGCAATCATCAGCTCATCAAAGTCCTGCAGGCTGCTTGGCGTAGCGACTTTCTTGCTCAACCCTACATGTGCTGCCGTATCCGCTATCCGGAGGCTGCTGTCGGGTTGCGCAAAGCTGCTAAGGCTTATGCAAAGAAAGTATAATATGAGAATCTCAGATTTCAAAAAGAAATATTTTTACTAAGAGGCTGTTTTGAATTTATATGCTTGCCTAATAATCGGCATTATCTACATGTGTGGCTTTAGCCCTGCAGGGGCTAAACTTGAATAACCGTAGGTGTCGCGAAGCAGAACCTACGGACGGCATGGCGGCACCGGCTTGTTGCGCGCGGAGCAGCAGCTTAGCGCTTGTGCAACGCCTGCTCCGCGCGCCATGCAGTATTAGCACATGTACCGTGGGTTTGCTTGGCCCGCCTGCTT
>JAVBPG010000013.1:0-24540 GCA_031549685.1 Bacteroidales bacterium
GATAAAATTGCAGGCTGCCCGCCCGACATGCAGCAAATGATAAGCTTCATCAACAGCCACACACCGCTCAAGGATAACATGTACCAGCTGAGCCGCGAGTTTAGGCCCATGCTCATACTCAACGCACACCTGCGCGCCACCGATGTGCTGCACCTACACCTTAGCACCTCGTACCAGCAAAGCCTTGTGTCGCCGTACAGCAAGGAGGTCGTTGACGAATATCCGGAGCTGGGAAAGGTATATCCATACATCCTTACGCGCCTCGATGTAAGAACCCGGGTACATCGATACTTTTCGTTGCAAACAATTTTTGCCGTAGATTACGAGAACAGCAACCTGGCGTTGTACGACTCGTCGTGGCGCTACAAGCTGATGTTCGGGTTGGCGTTTCATTTGCACGGAAGGGAGCTGTAACAAATACTAGCCACAGATGCACGAATAAAAACAACCTTTATTCGTGCATCTGTGGCCATCTTTTTCAGCAATCTTTACTTTTCCATTCCCTTCACAGCTTCTACCAGCCTTACAAACTCTCGGCGGTAGCCCTGCTCATCGCTACCCAACGCGGTTTTGGCAAGCGATACTACATCGTTGTAGGTAGCCTCGCCCTTGAAGTCGGACTCGCGCAGCAGCTGGCCGAACATGGCCACCGAAGCCGCAAATCGAAAATCTTCCGACACGTTATTTCCACCCTTATCTACCAACGGCAGCTCCATTTTACTGCTCACATCTTCATTAGGCAGCTTGTAGCGCAACTTTACAGTAAGTAGTTCGCTGGAGCCCGATGTGGCTTTCGGCGTTGAATACAGCTGCTTGTCCTGATACTTTAAGTCGTCTACGCTACCGGGGAAATTACCTTTTACACCAACTGGAACCACTTCGTAAAACGCCGTTACGGTATGACCTGCGCCCATTTCGCCGGCATCCTTGGTATCATCGTTAAAGTCTTCTTTATTGAGCAATCGGCTTTCGTAACCAACCAGGCGGTAGGTTTGCACCTTCTCGGGGTTGAACTCAACCTGCAACTTCACATCTTTGGCCACGGTGTAAATGGTGCCGCCAAACTCCTGCACCAGAATTTTATTTGCCTCCTGAATATTGTCGATGTAAGCGTGATTGCCATTACCTTTTTGCGCCAGCGTTTGCATTTTGCTATCCTTATAGTTGCCCATGCCGTAGCCCAGCACGGTAAGGAATACACCGCTCTTACGCTCCTGCTCTATGAGCTGCTCAAGCCCTTGGTTGCTCGAAACGCCTACGTTAAAATCGCCGTCGGTGCAAAGAATAACGCGGTTATTCCCGTTTTCGATAAAATTTTTTTTTGCAATTTTGTACGCCAGCTGAATGCCCGCGCCACCTGCCGTTGAGCCTCCTGCGGTAAGGTTATCCAAGGCTTCACGAATCTTTTGCTTGTCGGTGCCCGAGGTCGAAGGCAGCACTTCGCCCGCCGCTCCGGCGTACACCACAATTGCCACGCGATCCTTTTCACGCAAATTATTTACCAGCAACTTCAGCGATGATTTTACCAGCTCCAACCGCGTAGCGCCATACATGGATCCCGACACATCGATAAGAAAAACTAAGTTGGACGCGGGCAAATTATCCGGGGCAATTTCCTTAGCCTTTATGCCGATGCGCACCAGCCTGTGCTCCTTATTCCAAGGGCAAACGCCAACTTCGGCTGTGAACTTTACGGGGTCTTTTCCTGTTGGCTTTTCATAACTATACGAAAAGTAGTTTACCAGCTCCTCGGTGCGAATGGCATCTTTTGTCGGGAGCCGCCCCATATTTATCATACGGCGCATATTGCTGTAGGAGGCCGCATCAACATCAATGGAAAACGTTGACAGCGGTTCGCTCGCAGCCGCCTTAAACCGATTTTCGGTTAAATGATTGTAATCCTCATCCGAGGCATTATCGTACTCCGTGCCATGTGATACATGCCTGTTTTGCGCCATTTTTTTTCCAACCTGAACACCTGCCAGCCTGCCTGTAATAGCCGAAGCAGAGCCGGTCAACTCCTTTTGCGGACTTGAACCATAAGCAATAACCACGCATTCATCAAGCTGCATATCGGCATCCTCCGAAGCCTCAACATTCGTAACCCGCACCATTGGCGACAGGCTCACGTTATGCACCGTTGAGGTAACCTTAACCGTTTTTGTTTGATACCCCGACACCGAAAACGTTAGCCTGTCGCCCTTCTTCGCAGCAATTGAGTACGCACCCTTGGCATCGGTTGTGGCCGCAGCCTGGCTACCTGTAAGCGCTACCTTTACGTTGATTACGGGATGCTTTGTTTGCGCATTAACGACCACGCCTGTAACCGTAAATGGCTGCTGCGCCAGCACCGTTAGCGAACTTAGCAGCATGGCTACAGTAGTCAAAAGCATCATCTTTAGCTTTAAATTTTTCATGACAAATAGGTTTTAAAAGTGAATAAATTTTGCTTACAACTATATAGATGCAACGCCCAGGTAAATTCCATAACAAGCTGTAAATTATTTTTCAAATAAATTTCAACAACATAACAATCAGCTAATTAAACACAATGTGTTTTGTTCCTAAACTGTTTTAATTTACATTTGTAAAAAAACTTTACCCTTGTTCTCGAAGCAACAAAACATACCGGAGGATACCGATGAAGAACTGCTGCAACGCTACGTTGACACGGGATGTACCGAGCATTTCGGCACGCTGTACAGCCGCTATATTCCGCTGGTGTACGGACTTTGCCTAAAATATTTTCGAGACGCCGATACTGCACAGGACAACGTAATGCAGCTGTTTGAAGACCTATCGAAAAAAATAGCGGGCTACGAAATCAAGGTGTTTAGAACCTGGCTTTACAGCGTGGCAAAAAACCACTGCTTACAGATTTTGCGCAAGGATAAAAAGGAGATTGCAATAGATTTTAACGCTCAACTTGTGGAATCGGACATCGTACTGCATCTATTAGAGGAGCGCCCGGAGAAAGGCGAGGATAAGACGGAGGCACTGAACCGCTGCATGGAGCAGCTGCCCGAGCCGCAGCGCGTGAGCATTCAGCATTTTTTTATGGAAGAAAAATCGTACGCCGATGTGGCCGATGCTACGGGATATAATCTAAAAAGCGTAAAAAGCTACATTCAAAACGGCAAGCGGAATTTGAAAATTTGTATTGAAAAAATAGCCGGTGGATTTGCTTAGCTACATACAAGGCAAGCGCAGGGGAAAAGAGGCGCGCCGCGTGGAGTTGGAGTCCATGCGCGACCCGTTTTTGTCCGAGGCGCTCGAAGGTTACGACATGGTAAAGGAGAATCATGTTGAACGCATAGAGCAGCTACAACAGCAAATTTTACAGCGCTCGAAAAAGAAAAAACGCCCGACCTACCTATGGTACAGCGTGGCTGCAAGCCTACTGCTGCTCCTTGCCGCGGGCACCTACTTTTTAACGCGCGACACAGCTAAAACCGATGTTGTGTTGGCAGAGCTAAGCAGCATGGCGCCTACGGCAAAGTTCGACGATGATACAGCGGCGACACAGCATGAACAAATAGCCATGAACACGGCAGGTGAAAAAAAGAAATCTGCTCCGCCCGTAGTCGCCATCGAAATCGATGCGGAGGAGGCAGCCGATAAAGCTATGGTAAGCGATGAAGCGGCGGTTGCCGAAGAAAAAAATATGGAATCCTCCGAAGATGGAGATATAGTAATCTGGGAGGATGACGAAGCGCCTGCTAAATCAAACACCACAGCAATATTAGCACAAAAAAGCGAAGGTAAGGATTGCGACACAGCGGGCGTATTCGACACAGGCGCGAGCAGAATTCTTGTTGCCGAGAAAAAATCGCTACCCCCTGAAGAAGCCGTGGTTGTTGGTTATGGTGCAAAGAAACGAAAGGAGCTGACCGGAGCTGCTTCGGCTATTACAGGCAAGCTGGCCGGTGTTCAGGTCGATGAAAATAGCACCCCCACTCCACTCCAACCCATGGTGGGAATGGAGGAGTTTAATCGGTATATTAGGAGCAATATTGCCTACCCCACCGATAGCTGCGCGAATGTAAAAGGCTTGGTAAAGCTTGAGTTTACCGTGAACCGGAAAACCGGAAAACCAGAAAATATAAAGGTGCAGGAAAGCCTTTGCCGTAGCAGCGATGCGGAGGCAATACGGCTACTTGAGCACGGCCCCTTATGGACAAAGAAAAAAGGGAAAGCAACAGTAACAGTAGAATTTTAACCGCTCATACAAAATCTATTCCCCATGAAAAAACACATCGTTGCGTTACTGCTGCTATCTTTTGGTTTGGTGTCGATTTCGCTCGCCGCAGATGCTCCCAAGAAGTACAAAATTCTGCTGACCGGCGCCTCGTTTGCCGTAGCCGAAAACGGCTGGTTTGAGCTGGGTTGCGAACGGCTGAACGCCACGCCCATCAACAAGGCCATTGGGGGCGAAGCCATAGCCAGCGCCGCCAACAGAATGGCGGAAGAAAAGTTATACTCGAAAGAAGAGCTGGAGGAAATGGACGCCTTTGTAATTATGCAGGTGCACGATAAGGATGTAATGGACTCCACGCAGCTGATGCAAAATTACGGCGACTACAAAACGCCCTTTGACCGGTCGAACTACGCGGCCGCCTACGATTACGTCATCAAGCGGTACATGGACGACTGCTACAAGCTGAGGCTCGACAAAGGCTCAAAATACTACAACACAAAAACGGGAAAGCCTGTTGTAATTATTCTCTGCACGCACTGGAACGACGCCCGCGGAACCTACAACAAAAGCATCCGGCAGCTGGGCGAAAAGTGGGGATTGCCGGTGGTGGAATTCGACAGGTACATTGGCTTCTCAAAAAACCACAACCACCCGGTAACGGGGAAGCCCTACAGCCTGCTGTACGCCAACGATACGCAGGTAATGGAGGGCGTAAGGCATGGCTTCCATCCCTTCAGGGGAAAAGACCAGTACATCCAAAAGCGCATGGCCGCGATATTCGCGGACTTGATGAGTAAGGTACTGTTGTAGCTATAGCGAGCAGTTGAGTAATTACAGACCCTAACAGGGCTTTAAGACCCTGTTAGGGTTTTGCTTTATCGCCGTCCGGTATTACCTGCACGGCACGAGTCGCATTTGGTTACTTGCCGTATCGATGGCAAAGCAGCTGTGCTGCGCAATAAACAGGTTTGCGCCCTTGGAAAGGTCCGAAAAATCGCCGCATTTTATAGGATACTCGCAGTAGGCAATAGCGTTTCCGCCGCTTATAAAAAGTAAAATAGCGGCATTGTCGCGCATGGATAAATCAATGCTCTGCGGCGAGATTTCTCCCAGCTTAAAGCCATACTCCTCCGCTACTTTTGCTCCACTTGCGTGAGGGCTAACCACCAGCATGAAATCCCAGCCAAAATCGGTGAGCGCCACCATTTGAAACGTATCGCGCTGCATAACCTGCTCCTGAATTTTGGCCGCAAGCCGCTTCGATTGCTTTTCTTGCCCCGATGTGCAGCTTGTAAAAATTGCAAGCGCAAGCGCTAAGCACAGAAAAAGTTGTTTCATCGTAGCCATTTTAGAGTAAGCTCTTGTAAATATTTTTCGCATCGTCCAGCGTCAAATCCTTCGGATTATTCTTGAGCAGGCGCTGCACCGTTAGGGCATTTTCGGCCAGCTTATCCAGCATTGAAGGGTCAACGCCAAGGTCGGTAAGCTTAGCGGGAATGCCGCAGTAGCGCACCAGCTTGCGCAAAATTTCGACTCCCTTTTTGGCAACCTCCAAATCCGAACCGACACGCTCCGCGCCCATGGCCACGGCAATATCGGCGTGCTTTTTCACGTTGGAGTCCATGTTAAACGCCAGCACCTCGGGCAGCAAAATGGCATTAGCCAAGCCGTGCGCAACATGGAACTCGCCGCCCAGGGGATACGACAGCGCATGCACCGCTGAGGTGTTTACAGGGCCTAAGCACAAGCCCCCATACAAGCTGCCCAGCGAAAGGTTGGTGCGCGCCTCAACGTTTTTTCCGTCCCTTACGGCAGCTAATAAATTATTGCTGATTAAACGAATGCCCTCCAAAGCGTACATGTCGATAACGGGGTGCGCAAACTTGTTGGTGTAGGCCTCAATGCAGTGGCACAAGGCGTCAAGCCCCGTTTCGGCGGTAAATTTTGGCGGAAGCCCAAGCGTAAGCATGGGGTCAACGTAGGCGGCATCGGGCACCAGGAAGGGGCTTACAATACCCTTTTTCATATTGTCGGATTCGTCGAGCAAGATGGCGTTGGGCGACACCTCGCTGCCCGTACCCGAGGTGGTGGGAATACAGGCCAGGTAGGTGTTGCGGCTCTTTACAAATCCCGCTCCGAACATGCCGCTTATGGGCTGCGGGTTGTTGATTTTAGCGGCCACCAGCTTGGCCAAATCCAGCACGCTGCCGCCACCGATACCCACCACTCCGTCGGCGCCGGCCTTTTCGGCTACAGCCAAAATATTTTCCAAATCGGTAACCGTCGGCTCGCGCTGAATGCTATCGATAAGCGTAATTTTCACGCCCTGCTGCCTCAGCTTATCCATGGCCGCGCCAATGAGCGGAATAATGGGAGGGGCGGTAGCTACGATTAAGCTCTTGTATCCTGCCGCCAGAAAATCATCGGCAAACAAGTCCAAAGCACCGGCTCCGATGCTGAGCTTTTTGGGCTGAAGAAGGGAAATTAAGCGCATATAAATAAAGAAAAATAGAAATGTAGAACAATAAGTTTTGCCTCAGAGCACTCTCAAGCCAAACATGTCATCCCGAACTTGATTCGGGATCTCCTAATCAGGAGATTGCGGGTCAAGCCCGCAATGACAAGCATAATGCGAGTTTTCATCCTCGCAATGATGTGGGTTTATTCTACCTGTAGCGCCTTTATCGCAAAGGCAGCCTCCTTATCAGGCAGGCCGGCCTGCGGCATATCGCCGCTACCGTCCTCCTCCTCGGTGTCGATGGTGGGCAGGTAGCGGCGCTCGCCGGTGCGGAACATAATGCGCTCAACGGACTCCACGGGCATCATGCACCACTGGCCCTTCCACTCCTTGCCGTTTACGGTGAGGTCAAAGCGGCGCGCGTCGGTATCGAGGGCAATGCCGATGGCGTATTCCTTGCCGGGCTCGTACTTCAGCAGGTTGGTGAAGCGGGCGCGAGGCTTGTGCTTGAGCGTACCGTCGGCATCGAATACCAGGCGGATGCAGGTGGCGCCTTTGGCATCCAGCAGCTCTACGTGCAGGAGCCCATCGGCATTTTGCGCGGGCGTAACGGTAAGGTTAACCTTCACTTTTTTTGCGGCGGGAAATACGCGCTCCACCTTGGCGTAATCGTACCGGTCCCTATCGCGTAGCACCAGCACCTTTTCGCCCGCGGCGTTTTTCTCAACCTTCACGGGCGACCACAGCGGGCTGTAAATGTTCCAATACTTCAGCTCCTCGCCATCCTTCATTTGCGCAAAAACATCGCTCACCGCGCCCTCTACCTTTCCGGTAACGGGCATGGGAACCGAGGCTACCCAAATATCCTCCTTATTCATGCTGTAGGTAAGCCACATTTTGCCGTCGGGCGGGGTACCGTTGCCCTCGGAAATACCACGAATGTACTGCGGCCCGAAGCTTTTGTACGCACCCTCGTAGCGGCGCGTTGAGATTTCGTTGTGCACCGTCAGCAGGTTGTCAAAGGTCAGCCCGTCCTCGCCCGTCATTACCGCCAGCGGCCAGCGGTACAGCGAGGGGTTGTACACCATGGCGTAGCGCCCGTCCGACGTTTTTTGTCCCCACACCTTGGCGTTCCACGTTACAATGTTGGTGCCCAGCTTCAGCTCGCTCCAGGTTTTTCCCTCATCGGGTGTGATGCCGTAGCGCGAGTGCTTGCACACGCCAAGCGCGCGGCCATCGGGCAGGTGGTAAATGCTCCACGCCTTGTTGTCCGCGCCCTTGAGGCTGATAACGGGGTCATCGGCGTTGGCCTCCTCAACCCACTGCTGCGTTACCAACTTATTGCCCAGCAGCTCATTGCAATCCGCAACAAAGCCCTTATCCTTGCTCCTGGTGTAAAGCGGGTAGCGGGTATTTTTTTCGTCCCAGCCCTGGTTGTAGCGAATGAAGTAGATGTCGCCCAGGGTGCCATCGGCTTTTTGCTCGCGCACCACGCGGCCAATTCCGTTTTCGTCAAAAGGCTTATCCTTTTGGGTGGGGCAAACGCCGTAAAAACCCAGCACCAGCAAGCGGTTGCTCTTGCTCACGTAGAAGCCCATGCGCTGGTGCATAATGGCGCCGGTGGTAGCCTCCGTTTTTTTATCCTTGTTGTAGGTGGTGCCGGCGGGCAGCTCGTACTGCGGAAAAACTACCTGCGGACGGCTCCAGGCGTAGCCGTCGGCCGAGCTGAGCATGAGCGTTTGCCCGGGCTGCCCGTGCTCGTTTACGGGGTTGCTGAGGTAGCTCACGTAGAGTTTTCCGTTCCAGTAGGCAATCATCGAAGCATGGTTATACGTCCAGCCGAAGTTGTCGGACAGCTCGGGGAACTGCCGGTTGGCGCGCATAACCTGAATGTTGTGCACGCCCACCGCAGGCGACAGCTGGCCGTGGTGGTAGTCGGGGTTGCTCTGCTGCCTGCCGATGTAGCGCAACTCGCTATGCTGCCCAAGCGCGGTAAAGGAAAGCGCAAGCGCGGCGATTAAAAGTTTTGTTTTCATAAAAAAATTCTTTTACCACAAAGAACACAAAGTATTTTCACAAAGGAACACAAGGATTGAAAATATCATTGTGAACTTTGCGTTTTTTTCGTTGTGCTCTTTGTGGTTAATTCTTATTTTGTTTTAAACTTCAGCTGCACCCTGCCGCTCCTCACGCCGCTCACGCGCTGCGCCTGCGACGAGGGGCCAATCAAATCGGTGGCGTTGACCTTGTTGCGCACGGCGGGAATTACGCTCAGCACGGCCAGGCCCGTTTCGGGGAGCTTAAACAGCTGCTCATCACGGCCGTCGCGCGGGGTAAACACGCCAAGGTACGAGCCCTGATCCTCGTTGCCCAGCATGATAACGCCCTCGGTAGTTTCAAAATTTACCCAGCGCCAGTCGTTGTAGTAGCCCTTGAACTCGGGGTAAATAAAGGTTTCGCCGGGAATGGGGTCGTTGTAGTCATTCCTCCACACGTCAAGCGTGGTGCCGTGCAGGCGGTTTTGCCACACGCGGTACGGGCCTTTGGCCAGCAGCCGCATCGACTTCATTTCCGACTCGGGGTAGTCGAACTTTACGCCCATGAGCTCCACCACCCCATCGTAGCCGTAGCGGTAGTCAATGCTGATGCTGCCGTCGGGCGAAATGCGCCACAGCACGCTGTTCATGGCGCCAAAGTAGTCGGCCTCCACCAGCACATCGCTACCGTCCTGGCGGGCATCGAACTTGCGCAGCGTGTTGGCCACCTTCACCTCGTTGTACACGCGGTTGGTGCCCTTGGCCGCCTCGGCATCCACCGAGCCGTCGATGGTGCGGTTGCCGCGGCGGGCGGCGATGAACTTCGGGCCGCTGATCGAAATCGTTTTCCCATTTTGCTTCAGGCCGGCGAGCTCGCCCGTAGCCTTGTCAAACGTGAGCTCCAGGCCGCCCGCCGTAACCACGGTTTTGCCGTTGGCTTCGCTGATCTGCGGAGCTTTTTCCTTGCCCGATTTTTTACTTTGCGCCGTAAGGTATTCGGCATTTTTCTTCCACGAGTACGACCAGGTCCACAGCGCTTCGCCCTGCGGATTTTTTACGGTAAGGTAAAGCGCATCGGCATTTTTCCAATTTGCGGGGAGCGCAATTTTCAGCTCGCCATCGGCGTGCGGCACCACATCCGGGCCTTTGAGCTCGCCCTTGCTCACGGTTTTATGCCCCTCGCCGGCCTCGTCGGGCTTGGGGAAGCTGGCCAGCTCCCAGGCAAATTTGCACTGGTTGAGGTTGGTAAAATCGTAGCGGTTTTCGACAAAAAATTTACCGTCAAAATTTTCGTCCACCTTTTCATTCATGACCTGCACGGGGCACCACACCTGGCGAATGGTGTTGAAACTGCCCTCCTTCTCGTGATGCGGGCCTACAATGCCGTCGGCGCCGTGGTTACCATCGTTGTCAATGCGGCCGTTCTGGTCGCTGCGCGCCACGCCTTCATCGGAGAAAACCCACAGGAAGCCACCGCCGCAGCGCGGATGTTTGCGCATCATTTCCCAGTAGTCGTACAGCCCCGCGCCGTGCCCGCCGTCGTACAGGCCGTGCAAGAATTCGGTGGGCATGTAGATGTAGTCGCCGCGCAGGTACTCCTGCGTTTCGCCGTAGGAGCGGTAGTGCATGCTCTCAATGCCGTTGAGGAATTGCTGCGGGTGGATTACCACGCGCTTTTGAATATCCCACTTGTCGAACTCCTTGTCGAGGTTGGTGTTCCAGCCGCCCTCGTTGCCATTGTCCCAAATAATAATGCTGGGGTGGTTTACATCGCGGCGCACCAGCTCACCCACCAGCTTCACGCCCACGCCATCGTCGTACTTGCCGTGCCAGCCGCCCAGCTCGTTGAGCACGTACAGGCCCAGCTCATCGCAGGCGTCGAGGAATTCGGGGTCGGGCGGATAGTGCGACATGCGCACGGCGTTCATGTTCATTTCCCGGATGATTTTCACATCGGCGTAGTTGCGCTCCTTGTTGAGCGTGCGGCCTGTTTCGGGCCAAAAGCTGTGGCGGTTTACGCCGCGCATTAGCACACGCTGCCCGTTGATGTAAATACCATCGGCCGCGCGCACTTCGATGGTGCGAAAGCCAAAGCGCTCGCCCACTTCGTGGCAGAGTTTATCGCCTTCCTTGAGCGTAAATTTTACTTTGTAAAGATTGGGCGTTTCGGCAGTCCACAACTTAGGATTGTCTAGCTTAGTACGAATGGTAACCTTATCGCCACCGGCTGGGACATTGGCTACAACAGGCTTTCCGATTGGCTTTCCGGCGGTATCGGTAAGCTGCGCTTCCACCGTAAAGTTTTTTACTCCGGCTACGCCTAAAAATACGTCGGCTGTAAAAGTACCGTCGGCCTTGCCATCAACAGCCACGCGGTCAATGAACATTGAAGGCATTACTTCCAAAAATACGGGACGGAAAATGCCGCCGAAGTTCCAGTAATCGGCGCGGCGCTCGGCCATGTTCACGCTCTCGTTGGCGGACTCCTTGCTCACGGCCACCTCCAGCTCGTTGCTTTTTCCCGCTTTTATAAAGTTGGTAATATCGTACTTAAAGCGGTAGAACCCGCCCTGGTGATTTTCGCCCACGCGCGGGCCGTTTACGCGCACCTCGGCATCGGTCATTACGCCGTCAAACACCAGGAACACGCGCTTGCTTGCCCACTCGGCGGGGATATCGAAGCTGAGTTTATATTTGCCCTGCTCGGTGGTAATGCCGGGCGCGGTTTTACGCCCGTAAAAGTTCACGCCGTAGGTGTACCCGCCAAAGCCTTCCTGCTCCCAGCACGAGGGCACCTTTATTTTGGTCCACTTGTTGCTGTTGCGCCCGTCGCTGCAAAAAAAGTCCCACGTTACCGTGTCGGACGAGCCCCGCCCCGACAGGTACTTTACAATGGTTTGCGTAGGCTGCTGTGCGCGCGCTCCCAAAAACGTAAGCAGCGCAAGCGCAATGATGGTTAATTTTTTCATGGGTAAAAACCGTTTTATATTTACGATATTCGCACAAAACCCTCACAGGGTCGGGAACCCCTTGAGGGTTCATTTACAAATATAGGGCTTTTTGTAGAAAGTACAATAAGGGTAAGCGCCCCAAGTGTGGCTTAATTTGCGCCTATATTGAGATGCGGCAATAAGCTTAACCTGCACAAGCACATTGGCTGATGATCTCATCTCCGTCTACCACCCCGCTACTGCACCTCCACGTAGTCCAGCACCAGGCCCTCCACGCCCGCGTTGATGAGGCGCAGCTTGTAGGTTCCGGCGTTGATTTGCGTGCCGGTGGTGGTACCCAGGCTTTTGAACTTATCCTGCGGCGTGGGCTTAAAGGTGAGGTAGTCGTTGCGCATAAGTATGCCGTTGGTATCCTCAATCTGTATGAGCATGGGGATTTCCTGATCCATGCGGTTCATATAGCGAATGCTGATGGTGTAGGTATCGGCTACTCCCACGGAGAAGGTAAACTCAACCGTATCGCCTACGGCATGCGTGTAGCGCAGCATCTTGTTTATGCGAATGCTGTCCTTCCGTATTCCGCTGCCAAGGGCCTTAGCCTCCTCGGCCTCGATGCGCTGCGTAGGCCGCAGGTCGGAGGCGCTTTCGAGCGTGGTGGCGTAAGTGGCCGCCACCATGTACATGGGCGCGGTATCGCTCAGGTTGGCGCCCAGCACCACCGTTTCGCCCATGGCAAAGCGGCGACTGTAGAGGGCAAATTTTTGTCCGGCACCGTTCTCGGCAAAGCTCTGGCTAAAGGTATATTTTTCCATCCAATGAGGCTTTTTGCCCACGCTATCGGCTATGCCCACGTGCACATCGGCATCGGAGGTAAGCGTAAAGGTGGCCAGCACGTCGGAGTCCTTGCTCACCCTGGGCGTACGCAGGTACGAGGCGCCGTACAGGCTCGGCGGGAGCTTGCTAAAGCAGGCTTCGTCGTTGGAGTACTGCTTATCGCCCGTATCCATCCACGAGCCTATAGCCCAGTAGGGCTCCTGCTTTTTACCATTTACCGAAAGCCGGGCCATGAGCTGCGGCGATGCCTGCGCCGGCGGGATGTCGCGCCTTTTGGCGGCAATGGCAATGCCCGAAATCACGGCCTGACCCGAGGCCACCCTCGGGAACGACACCTCTATCACTCCCTTTACCACCTTGGTTTTCACCACCTTTTTACAGGCGTAGCTGCCCGCCCCCACGGTTTTCCAAATATCAAAATCCTTGAGCGCCACCTTGCCGTTCACGGCCACATCGAACTGGCGCCAGCCCGCGCAGCTCATGGCGGCGTTGCTTCCGTACCAGGGCTCGGCAAAGTAGAGCTCCACCACGTAGTCGCCGTTGGGCACGGGGAACTCGTAGCGCAGCTTGTGCTGCCCGTAGCGGAACGTACGGAACAGCTCCTGGTCGTAGGTACCATCAATCAGCTCGTTGCTGCGGCGCTGGCTGCCGTAAAACGGGGGCAATCCCGGGTAGTCATCCGTCCACGAGCGCGAGCCCCAGGTGTCGTCCGATGTGCGGCGCACATCGGCCATCCAGGTGTGGCCGTTAATGTCGGTATAGTCCGGGCCTCCGCAGTTTACGCGGTAGAGGTAGCTGTAGCCGGGTGTGGGCTGCGTAATATTCTGCGGTTTAAGTATCAGGGAGTCGGCAAAGGTTGCCCGGGGCAGGTGGTGCAGCAGCACGATGTCGCCGGCCACCCGGCCTGCGCTACCATCGACCTTGCCGTAGGCGTGCAGCAGGTTGCTCTGTATGTTCACGTTGCGAAAGGTAAAATGCGTACCGATGCCGCCGTCGCGCCGCTGCATGGCCAGCAGCAGCGTATCGTTCCACAGCTCCACCGCATCGCAGTTGGAATAGACCACCACGCTATCCTTTACGCCGGTCGTTGTCCACCTGTCGGGCCAGGTGTGCATGGGGATGTACACCATGGGCTCCTTGGCCTTGGGCGCGTAGTTGGCGCGGTACATGTAGTAGGCATCGACGGGCTCGCCCCAGGCCGTAAACAGGCCCTTGTAGTTGAGCGGACCAAGGCGGTCGAGCTCGCGCAGGCCCTCGCCGTTCTGCGTGCGGCCGGGGTTTTCGTGCGTGTTGAACAGCCACTGGTACTGCCCGCAAATTTTATCCTTAGCCTCCTCGGCCAGGCGCACCTTCATCTCCATCAGCTGGGTCATCCTATCCTCGCTCAGCGGCCCCTTTTGGTCGAAGCCGCCCTCGGTATGTAAGTCGATGCTGCGCCAGGCGCCGTACTCGCCGTTGAGCAGCTGGCGCTCCATGTCCTTATCGTAAATGTAGGGGTTGCCGCCGTATGTTCCCGACCAGTTTTGCACTACATTCCAATCCGTTCCAACGCCCCCGTTGCAGGTGGTTACCACACGCTGCGACGATGTAGTGGGGTCAAGCTCACGGATAATTTCAACACACTCTTTGGCAAAGTCTTCGGGCAGGGTGCTCTCGTTTTGCAGGCCCCACATCACCACCGAGGGGCTGTTGCGGCGCTCCTTGACCCAGTCGCGCAGCAGCGACTTGAAGCTCTCGCGAAACTCGGGCGTGTCGAACCAAATGTGCGCCGAGAACTGCGTCCACCAGGGGATGCCGAGCCTATCCCAGTGGTAGCCGTAGCGGAAGCTGTGCGGCTGGTGCGCATCGCGGAAGGAGTTGAAGCCAGCCGCGCGCATTTGCGCCACGCGCGCATCCACCATGGCCTCGGTAAAGGCGTGGCTGCGGCCCATGTTGTGCTCGTACTCGCAAACCCCGTTGATAAAGAAGGGTTTGCCGTTGATGTAAAAGCGCCCGTCGCCATCGTTGCGGGCCACCGGCCAGCTGATGGTGCGAATGCCGTAGGCGATGGTTTGGCGGTCGAGCACCTTTTTGCCCTCGCTAATTTCGGTGGCCACCTTGTAGAGGTTAGGCTGCTCGGGCGACCACAGCAGCGGGTGGCGCAGCTGCGGTATTTGCTGCTTTACCAGCACGGTTTGGCCGGCGGGCAAAAGCACCGTCTTGCTTACGCTCTCAACCCTTTTATTATCAGGATTCAGCAACTTTACTGTAACCGTGGCGCGAAGCGCTGTGGCGCGATAGTTCTTTACCTCGGTGTTGACGTACAGCGTGGCCTCCTTCTCGTTGGCCGAGGCGTTGTTCCACACGTGCACGCCAAAGGGTTCCACGCGCACATCGCTGGTAATGATTAAGCTTACGGGCCGAAAAATGCCCATGGGCTGGGAGCCCTCCGAGAAGCCCCACTCGGGCGAGCAGCCGCCGCACACCCAGGGCAGGTCGCGGATTTCGGCGGGGTGGTCAGCGCGAACGGCCAGCAGGTTCTTACCGCCGAAGTTGAGCGCGCCGGTAACGTCAAGGGTAAACGAGGTGCGGCCTCCGGCGTGCCGGCCCACCTCCTTGCCGTTGACCCACACGGTGGCGTAGGAGCCTACGCCCTCAAAAAACAGGAAGTAGCGCTTGCCCTTTTGCTGGTTCTCCACCTCAAAACTTTTGCGGTACCAGGCGTAGCCGTGCAGGCTGCCGTGCTTCATGCGGCGGTAGCCCTGGTAGTCCTCCCAGTTGTGCGGCACATCAACAGCCGTCCAGCTTTTTTCGGTGTAGAGCGGCCGCTCAAAGCCGTCGTAGGTAGTTTTTGAGGCGCTCATGGCGGTGCTCCAGCCCTCGTTGAGCGACACGCTCTCGCGAATGCCCGGCACATCGATAAGCTGGGCCGAGGCGGCAAGGCTCAGCAGCAGAAAAAGGCAAAGGGTGCAGAAATTTTTAAGCATGGCCATAAAATGAAGAATTGTCAATTTATGATGGATGATTTATGATTAGCCCCGTTGAGCTCGCCAGCTCTGTTGTCCGTAAAAATCAGTAAGCCGACACGCGTATGTGAACTAAAGGTACAGATTTATCAATCAACTAATGGCTAACTACAGCCCCTTTTTATACTTTTCGGCCGCTTTATACCCCTGCTCGGGGTGGTTGTCGGTGTATTTGCAAATATTGTCTCTACGCTGTCCAGCGTTAGTAAAACAGCCAATCCACCGTTTCCTTTTTTTGTCCGCTGCCGTAGCCGGCGTCGCGGGGCGTAATTTTTTGGTCAGCCTTGATAAAGCCCAGCACCAGCACCGCGCCACGCCCCAGTTCCAGCGTGTTCTCGCCCTTGTCGAAGCGGTAGGCGTGCACGTTGACCGGGGGTAGGCTGTCGGCGGCAATGGCGTTGGCAATGCGCACCTCGGCCTGCCCGCGGTCGTTGGCGCTGGCGTTGGTTTCGAGCGTGGGCGCCTGCAGGTAGTCGCGATTGGCGGAGCCAAAGTAGCCCACCAGCACGTTTACGGCCGTGTCGCAGGTAAAGGTAATGGTGGTTTTATCCTCCTTCTGCCTATCCATAGGCAGGCGAACGGCCGTAACGCCCTTGAGCTCATCGGCCATACTTTTTACGGTAACGTCGCGGTCGGCAAAGAGCTTCTCGCCCTCGGCCAGGGTGTACACCTTAAGGCTTTGGTTCGAGAGGCGAACCCTCACGCGGTCAAAGGGTCTAACGCTATCCTGCGCCTGCATGAGGGAGGGATTTTTCAGCACGGCCACATTCTTTTTAAAGTTGTCCAGCTCGCGCTCGTAGTGCGGCAGCATTTCGGCCCAGGTTTTATTTTTCCCCTCGTCGCCGCCAATGGGTACGCGGCGCTGCTTGGTTTGCATACTATTGGCATACAGGTAGGTGTCGTTGGTAAACTCCACCAGGCTGCGCCAGTAGTCCAGGCTCTTTTCGAGGTAGGGCAAGGCTGCGTCCAGGTCGGCCAGGTTGTTGGAGTACTGGTAGCGCAGCACCAGCTCGGCGGCCTTGACCTTTTGCGCAAAAAAGTTGGCAAAGGCACGGTAGCAGTACATATCGTTCTTGAGGCGCGAAAACTCCTCCTCGTTTTTGGTAACGTGCTTTGCCGCCTTTTCAATGGCCTCGGTGGCGCGCCGGCCGTGCCCTACCACCTCGTCAATAATCTGTATAGGCGTTTCGCCCACATGCGCCTCCTTTTTCCACTCGCGCTCGGCCCACTCAATCAGCTTCTCGCCCTCGGGGCCGCACGACTCGTAAAATCCGGGGTAGATTTTAAACTTGTAGGGGTTGACCAGCTGCGCCATGAACATGCCCAGCAGCAGCGTTTGGCGGTTGCCCTCGGTAATGCCGAAGCGGCGCAGCAGCTTGGGCGCAATTTCGCCGCTCTCGTCGTAGGCTTTTTTTACTTGCAGGCCGTATTTTCCACATCCGTAAAAGTTGCCCAGCTCCTTTGTCCAGAACTTTTCCTCGGCGCGGGGCTCCAGCTGCGAGTTCCAGGCGTAGCGCGCCCAGGCCTCGTACCAAATCCAGTCGCGCTCCATCTCGAGCAGGCGCGGCATGGTTTTATCGGCCGTGTAGGGCCAATCCCAGTACGAGGCCTGCGGGTACAGGTGCAGGCCGTTGGCCCCGTGCACCTCGTGCATGGCAAGCACCGTTTTGCGGATAAACTCGGGCGAGCCGTAGCGGAAGGGCTCCAGGTTGGCCAGGATGTGTACGTTGTCGATGTGCACCGAGCCGAGCTCGCTCAGGGCCTTGTGCGTGGCACCCCAGGGGCCGCGCGGCTGGTAGGTGGTAAGCGACTCGCCCGTGTACTTGTTCATGGTGTACAAATTTTTGTAGATGGGCAGCGCGGCCGCCATCACCGATTTGGCGTCGGTGTCGTGCGCGCGCAGCAGGATGGGCGGTTCGTCGGTGCGGCCAAGGGCTGCCAGGCCATCCTTTACGCCCGGAATAATGGTTTTGGTAAACCACTCCACATCGTCCTCGTTGCGCATGGCCTCGCCAAGGGTTACCAGCAGGCCAACGTTGGGGTATTTTTCGATAAACGCCGCAATGGACTTGCGCGTATAGTCGGCAATGACGGGAACAATGGGGCGCTCCCTGTCCTGCGTTTTGATGCCGTGCTTTTCGGCAAAAGGTTTTGACACGATAATGTTGTAAAACATTTGTATCACAAAAATGCCGCGCTTGTTGGCCTCCTCGGTCAGGAAGCCGAAAATCTCCTCGTTCTTCTTAAACGTTGCCTCGTCCACCTCCAGCGCGTAGGGGTAATCGGGCAGCTTTACGAGCGATGCAAAGGGGTGGCCGTTCCACAGGTAGAGCGAGTTCATGCGGTTATCCACCAGCATATCGAGGTACTCCACCCACAGCTTTTTATCGTAAAACCAGGGAAAAGTTTCGGGCGTGTAGGGATACTCGTACACCGTGCGGCCCGGCAGGTACACCGGCTTTTGCACGCCGATGCAGGCGCCGCGCAGCACCATTTCGGGCTGGTCAACGAGGTTGATGTTGGCCGGCAGCGCGCCGTTGCGCTTCACGCGGTTGGCCACCTCAATGCAGCCGTACAGCGCGCCCGAGGCATCGGCTCCGCCAATGATCATGACGTTGTCGCCGCTTTTAACGGCAAAGCCCTCCTTGCCCGGCTGCCCCTCCAGGGCAACGCCGTTGTACGAGGCGTGCAGCAGCAAAAACTCATCGGACAGCGCGCCCACCGCAATCAGGTAGGACTTTTTTTCGGCGTCTCCGGCGCCGTTAATAGCCACGCTGTAGCCGTTTTCCCGCAAAGCAGCGGCAAGCCTCTCCGCGCCAAACGTCGCGCGCGCCGAGGGGTTTTCGCCGATTACAATGTTGATGGGTTGCTTCTTGCCGCCGCAGGAGGCCAGCACGGCAAGGCTCAAGAGTATGAACAAAATTTTTCTCATAACCAGTATAAAATTGTTTACAAATTCCTTTCGCAGGGTGTTACCCTACTTTTTCGCCGCATCAAAAGCCTCATACAGCTTATCGATTCCCTTGATGGCATTTTGTGGTAAGCGCTCGCCCTTGCTGCCAAATACCAGCATGTCCGGCTGCTTCTCTATTGTAACCTTCGACTCGTCAATTTTACCGTTTTTATCCATCGCAGCCGCCAGGTTTAAGCCCAGGTGCTGCGCCAAAAACCTGTACGACGCCTCGCGCTTCGAGCGCCCGTAGTCGTGCCCCTCATCGGCAAAGTGGGCGTTCTGCACCATATCGGGTTTACCGTAGTAGCCATATACCTTTTGCAAAAAAGGGAACTCCACCGTCGGAACATCGCTTGTCCAGTCTTTTCCATCGGACAAAATCAGCTGCGGGCGCGGCGCAAACATGGCGGCAATCTCCACGTTGTTGGTCATGCCCCCGCAAAGGTGAATGGGCATGCCGCTTTCGCAGGGGCAGCCCCCCATGAAGTGGGACGAGAGCATCACGGTGGGAATGCTCACCGTAACGCGCTTATCGATGGCAGCCACAAGCATGGTTTGCGAGCCGCCGCCCGAGCCGCCGGTAATGCCCACGCGGGTTTTATCGGCGTTTTTCAGGGTGCACAGGTAGTCGAGAATGCGAATAGCGTTGAGCGTTTGCATGGTGTGCGCAATGCTGTTGCGATGGTCTTTTCCTTCAAACTGCAAAAGCGATTCGCCCCAGGCAAACAAATCGTAGCTAACCGAAATGGCTCCCATGCGCGCATGCATGGCGCACCGCAGCTGCTGGTCGGGGCGGTAGCGGCCATCGCCAAAGTGGCCGTTGGGGTTAAGGATTATCGGCGCCAAGCCGCTAACTTTTGCCGGCTTGTAAATGGAGCCCGTGGCGTACACGCCGGGCAGCACCTCAAGGGCAAAGTTCTCCACCGTATAGCCATCGTACCTGCGGGGCTGGGTAAGTATGGGCGCGGAGCCGGGGCTTTTGGGCATGGGCGATAAATCCAGCGCCTCCACCAAGCAGGGCACCAGGGAGTCGCGGCGGGCCTCCCACGATTTTTTATCGTGGTACAGGGTTGAAAGGTAGTCCAGAAATTCCTTGCCTTCCTCCACGTAGCGGCGCGGGTACTCGTAATCTTTTACCTTGTAAACGCCCTCCTTCTCCAGCACCCACTTCATATCAAAGGGTGCAAGGATGTTGGTGAGCGATTTCTCCACGCTGTACGGGCGTATGCGCCAATCGGCGTAGCTAAGCATTTTTCCGTTCACCATTTTGGCGTCGTACTTTACGCGCACGCCGAAGCGCTTTTGCACATCCAGCAAAACATCAACCAGCGGGCGCCGGTAAAGGCTGTCGGAGTTCTGGCAGCTGCGAGGCTCGTGCGCAGATGCAGTAAACGCAAGCGTCAATGAAATGAGTGAAATGAATATTTTTTTCATCATAAAAAATTTTGTGCAAAATTCAATCGGGTACTATCCCCCGCCGGCGGGGGTGGTCGAAGACCGGGGGTGGATGTGCTTCCGCGTAAAACTTCCACCCCCGCCTTTCAGGCACCCCCGCCGGCGGGGGATAGGCCACACACATGCCACCACTGCAAACTGCAACTGCCCACTGCTACTTTTTTATTTTCCTTGAAAAACTTCTTGCAAATATTTAATGTTCGCTCCGTAGTTTTTCTTCACGTTGTGCACATCCTTGGTATCGCGCGAGCGCTCCACCACCAGCCAGCCGCTCCAGCCCATTTTATCGAGCGTTTCCTTCACTTTTTTCATATCGAGCTGCGGGTCGTTTTGAATCCAGAAGCCATCGGTGTTGCTGGCGTGGATTTGCATAATTCTATCCTTGCCCAGCGTTTTGAGCTCCTTAATAATATCGCCCTTGCGCTTGAGAATGCTTGAGAAGTTAACGTAACTGCGAACGGATTTTGAGCCAACCTGGTCAATCAGCTTTGCCTCGCCCTTGGCGTCGAGCGAAGTTTCAATGCCAAATATCACGCCTGCCGCCTCGGCCTTTTTAGCCACAACCTTTAAGCGCTCCAGCACTACCGGATACAGCTCCGGCTCTTTGGTTAAATCGCTGGAGTTGCCCATAGGTAAAAAGGCGCGCGTGATGCCCAGCTTTACCATGGAGCTGATGGCCTCATCAATCAGGCTTTCGTAGTTCTCGCGCTTGGCAAACGACTGGCCGTAGAAGGCCGACAGCGCCATGGAGCTGAACTCAATGCCGCGGCGGTTGCACTCGCCGATGAATTGCTCGCAGGCCGCCTTTTCCACAAACTTATTGTCCCACGACTCGCGCTTGCCCAGGCCTCCCATGTCAATCTCCAGGCCGTCTGCGCCGAGGTCGGCCGCCAGCTCGATGCCGCCTATTTTCTGGCGCTTGAGCATCATCCAGTCGCAGGCCGAAACCTTGTAGCGCTCGTTGTTCACCACCTGCACCTTTTCTGTTTCGGTAGCCGAAGGCCATTTACCGTTTTCTATTTCCGAAAATACCAGCTTCTTCAGGTCAACCTGCACATACTTGATGCGCTGGCGGCGCCAGGTATATACGATGTGCACCATGCCATCGGGCGTTTGAATGACCGACGGATAGGAGTACTGGCTGATGGGCGAGTCCTCCAGCACCAGGGCGGCGAGCCACGTTTTACCATCGGCCGAAACGGCCACGTTGAGCGGCGTACGCGCGCCCTTGCCGCTCCTGGCGCCGCTATCGGGCAGCACGTGGTTGTACACCAGCAGCTGGCGGCCATCGAGCAGCGTTACCGCGTCGGTGCCGGAGTTGGTGTTGGGCAGGGACGATGCCTGCATGGGGCTCCAGGTTTTTCCGCCATCCTTCGACCACGACTCCGCAAGGGCGCGCTCCTTGCTGCGGCACAGCACCTGCAGGCGCCCGTCGGGGTAGGTAAGTATGCTCGGCTGAATGGCGTTGAAGGTTTTGCCGTCGTTTATCGGGCCTATTTTCGTCCAGGTTTTACCCTTGTCCTTGCTCACCTCAAAGTGTACGCGCCAGCCTTCGGCACCCTCCGTGCTCGACGGGGCAAAAAGCCTTCCGTCCGTCAGCATTACGGGCTTATTTTTTATCGGGCCCAAAAATCCTTCGGGCAAATTTTCGGGCGCCGACCACGTTTTTCCACCATCCTGCGAGCGAATAATTTTTCCTTTCCATCCTGCCACATTGGGGCCAACTTTGTAGTACAGCTGCAACTCGCCGCCGGGAACTTGATACAATACAGGATTCCAGCAGGCGTAGCGCAGCGTGTCGTTGATAATGCCGTTGGCCACATTCACCGGCGCCGTCCACCTGCCGTTAACGCGCGTGCTTGTCCAAATGCACACATCGGGGTTGCGCTCCTTGGTGCCGCCAAACCAAGCTGCAATAAGGTTTCCGTCCTTGTTGAGCGCAATGGTCGATGCGTGGCTTTCGGGGAATGATGTTTTTTCAAAAATAAATTCATCCACCACCACGCCCTGCTTCCAGCGATTTTGCGCCACACCGTAGGGGCACTCAATGGTGTATGCGCCCGGGCCCAGCTCTAAGTTCACGCGACCTTTTTCCACGCGAACATACTTGATTCCCTCCAGCTGCATTACCGGTTTTCCGTTGCCCGTAATATCGTCCAGCGATTTTGCGGGGACTAAAATGTTGGCGCGGGTACCGGCCGGGATGGCAATTTTCCAGGTAAAAATTCCCTTGTCCAGCTTCCACTCGCTGCTTGACAAGCCGTAGGGTGTTTTGTACGATGCCTTTACAAAGGTCAAATCTTCGGCCGGATGGGGCTCCATCCACAGCCAGCGGAAGCCCTTGTACGTGGGGTGCGATTTTATGCCAGCCAAATCCTCAAACATCCAGGCCAGCAAATCGCCCAGCAACATCACGTGGTTGTGCGAGTTCATTTTGGGGTTGGCCGTATCGCCGTTCCACAGCTCCCAAATGGTGGTGGCGCCGCTTTCGACCATGTAGCCCCAGCTGGGGTAGGTTTTTTGCGAGGCAATGGTGTACGCCACATCGGTGCGGCCGCGCTTGGTGAGCTCGCGCATAAGCCACTGTGTACCTATTACGCCGGTGGAAATGTGCATTTTATTTTCCGCTATTTTAGCCAGCATGTTTTGAAACACGCGCTCCTCGTTTTGCCGATCCACCATGCCAAAGGCCAGCGGCAGCAGGTTCGACGTTACCGAATTATTTCCGTAAAATCCTGCCTTTTCATTGTAGAATTTCTTGTTGAATCCCGCCTTAATATTTTCGGCCAGCAGCGCAAATTCGCGCACATCGTCGCGCTGATTTGCCAGCGGCGCAAACTGTATCATCATTTGCAGCAGCTTGTAGTAGTAGGCGGTGGCAAGGAGCTGCCCATCGGTTTTGCGCGCCGGATCCTGCGAGTGAATCAGCTCCGGTTTTTCGGGCGGAACGCACCAGTCGCCGTACTTGTCTTTGGTAACAATGTAGTCGGCGGTCATGTACTTTTCTTTCATGTACGAAAGAAATTTTTTCATGTGGGGGTAGTGCCGGGCAATGGGTTCGGCGTCGCCAAACTGCCGCCACAGCATATCGGCCACCATAAAGTAGGCCGACGACCAGGTCATGTTGTCGCTGAAGTAGCTCATGTAGTAGGCCGGTGCAATGTCCGACAGCTGCCCCTCGGGCGTTTGGGTATCGCGAATATCGTCGAGCCATTTTTCGTAAAGCAGCTTATTGTCGAACAAAAAGCTTTCGCCCAATGAGCCCACGGCATGGTCGCCAAGCCAGGGCTGGCGCTCGTCGCGCTGCGGACAGTCGAGCGGCATTCCCTTGTAGTTGCCCGAAATGCCCCACCACGCGTTTTTCACTATTTGGTTGAGCGTGGCGTTGGAGCTTTCAAAAGCTCCTATGGTTTCCATCTCATCGTACACCACCTTTCCGGTGAAATCTTCGACCTTGGGCGCTTGCGGAAATCCCACCACCTCGACATAGCGAAAGCCGTGCGTAACAAAGCGCGGCTCCCAGGTTTCCGTTGCGTCGCCGCGCATGGTGTAAATATCGTTTTGGTAGGCGCTGCGCAGGTTCACGGTTTTCAGGCGCCCGTTGCTGTCGAGTATTTCTGCAAAGCGCAGCGAAATTTTCTGTCCACGCTTGCCTCCTCGTGCAGTAAATTGCAGCCAGCCCGTCATGTTTTGCCCCATGTCGATAATGAAGGTGTCGCTCGCAAGTTGCGTAACGCTCTTTGGTGTAAGCGTTAGCATTACTTTCATATTCGGATTTTTTTGCAAGGAGAGCTCGCCGGTAGGAGCTTGTACCAGCTCGGCCTTTAGCCACTTCCCATCCTTAAAGCCTACCCTATCCCAGCCGGTCAGCTCCTTGGTAGCATCGTAAATCTCGCCGTCGTAGTCGTTGGTTGAGCGAATGGGCCCATCGGAAGTAACGCGCCAGGTTTGGTCGCTGATAAGGGTTTGCGTGGTTCCGTCGGCAAAGGTGATTTCCATTTGCAAAAGCAATTTTGGGTAACCGAAAATTTTGTGCTTTTGCGGCTTGGTATTTTGCCTGTTGTTGTAGTAGTGCCCCGTGCCGAGAATTACGCCCACGGCATTTTTGCCCTTTTTGAGCTGCGCGGTAACATCAAACTCGTTGTACTTCACGCTCTTGTTATAGTCGGTTGGCGTGGGAGCAAGCACATGATTATCAATCTTTTCGCCATTAATGTACAGTTCGTAGAGCCCCAGGCCAACGAGCGAAACCTTGGCCGCTTTGACTTCCTTTTTCAAGTTAAATTCCTTGCGCAGGTACCGCGCCGAAAGTCGCGAGTGCGCATCCTCAACATCCCACGCAAAAGCGCGGTCGAGGCCAATCCACTGCGCCTGCCAGTTAACTTGTGCGTGTGCGCCGATGCCGAATAGCAGGGTCAGCGCAAAAAGAATGGTAAATTTTTTCATGATAATCATATCTAATTTCTTTATAAATAAACTTGCTCTAATGGCAGGAGATTTCTCCACGCGCTCGCTTCGCTCGTTTGGTCGAAATGACGATGCTCTTGGTAGATGTAGGAGGTTGGGGGGGGGGGGGGGCGCGCCCCCCACCCCACAACCCCCGAAAAAAGTGAAAACCGCCAAGAGAGGCCAAGGCCAGCGCTGGGAGGG
>JAVBPG010000056.1:0-35259 GCA_031549685.1 Bacteroidales bacterium
GCTCAAGCCTGTTTTTGCCGCCAAGCTCATAGGCTTTAATCAGCACTCCTTTTGCATCAAAAATTTTAAACGTATCAACGTTCAATCCGTCCGGAAATTCCACGGTTATGACATCATTGGAGGGGTTGGGATACAGCTTTACTTCGGCATCACGAATGGTTATGGCGCTTGCGGTGCTTATGTCGCAGCTTGTATAGCCGGGATTCCGGTAAACCAGTACGCCATCTATATGAAAACAGAGTAGCGAAAATTGTGAACCATCGGTGGGCTTATCGAAAGTGTAAAAAAAGAATCCAAGGGTACTTCCAATCCCTCTTATAATAGTCCCGATAGATTGTACACGTTGATAATATTTTCCGTCCAGAAGCTGAGCGGAATCAATATTACCTCCTAACACTGCCTGTACGGTGCTGTCGAGGCTGGGCCAGGCTGTACCATTAATTTCTTTAGTTTCATACATTGTTTGATGATATAATATCTTGCCAGGGAACCAACCAAAATCATAGATAAGTAACTCTCTGTCGGAATCAGGGAAATAGGTATTAAAAAAATCATTGAATTCGGGGAAGTGAACATAAATTTTATTATCTCCTGTTTCTCTTAATCCTGCGAAGAATTTGTTATTTACGAAAAGCTTCGAATAATTTTTGCCATCCATTAAGGTATCGCCATCTACTCTGTAGGTGGTGGTTTCAAAAAATGTAGGATCGGACAACTTTGTTCGAAGTTCTGTCCAGCTACTTTTTTTGCTGAAGGTTTGGCTTTTTGCAAATTGTCCTGCAAAAAGTAAAATAAGAATTAGCAATTTCGTTTTCATCGCAACCTCCTTACTTAGTTAGTATCATTTTCTTTGTATCCACCTCTCTTCCATCGGCTATTAGCGTGTACAGGTACATACCGGCCTGCAGCTGGCTGCCGGCAATCACTACCGAGGCGTTGCCTTTTTGTTGTAAGTCGAGCTGCTTTACTTGCCTTCCGTTCATGTCGTAAATGTACAGCGAGGCTTTTTGTACGCTTGTGGGCAGGTAGTAGCCTATTTCGGTGCGCTCCGAAAAGGGGTTAGGGGCATTTTGCAGCAGCAGCGCTTGTTCTCCAGCCTCAGCCAAATTGCTGCTAACTATATTTTTGCTTTTAGAATTTACTACGCCAAATGAGGGTTGCTGCTTTTGTAGTTCTTCTATAGCAGATTGTTGCTCCTGTATAGCTTGCAGCAGCAGTGGGATGAGCTCAATGTAGTTAATTTCGAGGTAGCCATCGCCACCCTCATACACCAAATCGGGGTACACTTTTTGTAGGTCCTGTGCCAGCAATCCGTAGTGCTTTTTTTGAAACTCCTGCGACTTTTCATCGTAGCGCTTAACCATAAACTTAACCGTTTCGCCCCTGGCGTTTATGCTATCCGATTCGGTTTCTATTTGTTTAAGGTTGTAGTGCACGGGCTTTAGCAGGCGCAACTTATCGGTAACTTTTTCGCTGCTGACCGGCAGTATGCCGAGCTTAAGGCGCTCATCGCTGGATTGGGTAATGGTGGAGGCGGTTAAATTGCCGGTTACATATACACCTCCGGCAAAATAACCAGCATATAGCCCAACCGATAGTGAAGATGGGAGTGATGAGTAACCTCCATAAACACCAATATGATTGCTATAAGTTCCGGCTATACCTGCAACCCCAATGCTCAACTTTAATCCGGATGTATTACTACTGGTGGACTGTCCTAAAACACCAACATATCTAGTGGGATAAGTGTTTGACGAATTATTCGCGGAGCCACACACCCCTATACAATCCCCTTGAGGAGCACTACTACCTGCAACAATGCTACTATATACCCCATACATTGGATAGCCCGATGAATTAGGGGTATTTATGTAGAGGTGTCCTCTATTACTGTTGGCTGCTCCAAAACCAAGAATTCCTAAGGTAACATAATCTTTTACGATAAAATTTCCACTACTATTTACTTTTACCTGCGCGGAAGAGAAGAAAGCGCAACATAGTAGAGCATTGCTAATAAGAATAATTTTTGTTTTCATGATGTTTGTCAAATTTTTTAGTGGGATAGTTATATTGCTTGAGAGAATAGAGAATATAGCCAACGAAAAATGACAGCAGGCGCAACAGCACGAATTCGGGGAGGAAAGAATTTGCCTTTGCTGGTAAATATAAAGGCAATTTTATGGATTAATTCACATAAATTATTCGTGGAATTCTGGCTTTAACTTTCAAACGATTTCGCAAACGATTGCAAGTTTTGGCTTAACATTATTTACAAGTAAAGCGGTAGGGATGCTTTCCTCTACCGCTTCCAGCGTGAAAAATAGATTTTATGCAGATGACGATCGGTAACCGTGCTGCCTAAGTATAGTTGCTCTTTATCGTTCCAATATTTTAGACAGGATTTACATGTTTTTGTCTTATACCGTTAATGCTGTAAATCCTGTCTGAATAAACCCCAACCATAAAACCGCCCATTTTACTTGACAAAAATTTGGCTTACCAAGGTTTTTCCCTGCTCGGTTTGCAGGGTTAAAATGTAGGTACCCTTGAGCAGCATGCCGCACTCCAGGGCGCTTGTCAGCTCGCCGTTGGCAGGCGCTGCGTGCCGCGTGAGCACGGCCTGCCCGTGCATGTTGTACACCACCAGCCGCACGCTGCGCTGCCCCTTGAGCCCCGATGCCCGAATGCTCAGCGCATCCTTCACAGGGTTGGGGTACAGCTGCAGGAAAATATCCCGGGGCGTCTCGTACCACACGGGCACGGCCGTTATTACCGGTATATCCAACTTCTCCATTTTGCTATCAGCATAAATTCTGTACTCGCCGGCGTTAAGCGTAATGCTGTTAACCGCTTCGGCCGGGGCCGAGGTCTGCGAGTAGTATTCGTACCACGTGCCCTGCGTGGGCAGCGTGAGCGTGGCGCTTTGCTGCGTAAGGCCAAAGTTGCCCACCACCACCACGTTCATGCCGGCGCTGCGTAGCGTTACCGTTTTTACCGCACCGCCGAGCGCCGTGCTGAAATCGGTAGTGTGAAAAATGTTGTACCTGGAGCGCAGCTGCAGAATTTCAGCGTAGCGGTGGTACAAATTTTTGCGGTAGGCGTTGGCAAAGTAATCCCACCGGACAGCCTTGTTGGACGTGCGGCAGCTCTCGCTTATGGTGCCGTTGGGGCAGGCGTTGATGGAGTAGTCGTAGCCCAACTCGCCGAACTGCCAAATCATTTTAGGGCCGGGAATGGAGAAGAACACCGTGGCGCACAGGCCTGCCCTGTGCAGCGCGGTATTTTCATCCTTAGTGCTGTATGAGCCGCTGGTGGCACCGTAGGTTTTGGCCTTGTACATCATGCGCTCCTCGTCGTGGCTCTCCATGTAGGCCACCAGGTTGGGTTGGCTCCAGCTTTTGCTTTTGTACGAAGCCCCCGAGAGGTCGGATTTTCCGCTTTCGTTGTAGCCCATTATGGCCTCGCAGGAGTTGTGGTTAACGTTGCCCCAAAGCATGATGCCATAGTTGGCCAGCTCCGTTTCTTCGCTATTTACCGCAAGGTGCTCAAAAATAACGTAGGCATCGGGTACCGAAGCCCAAATGCTATCGGCCATGCGCTTGAGTATGCCGATGCGCTGCGCGTCGTAGTTCCAGCCGTCGCCGGGCGTGTTGGTAAAGCCTTTGGTGAAATCAAAGCGAATGCCATCGACCCGGTACTCGTTGAGCCAAAAGCGGTTGACCCTGTCAACAAATTGCTGCGTATAAATGCTTTGGTGGTTAAAATCGCTACCCCACTGGTACGTTTGGTTAGGCGACGTTACGTTGAACCACGGGCTGTTGGCCGCAGGCCGGTTGTTGGCTGCGTCCCAGTACAGCTGCACCATGGGCGACAGGCCAAAGGAGTGGTTAAGCACCAAATCGATGATAACGGCAATACCGTTGGCGTGGCAGGAATCCACCAGGCGCTTCAGCTCGTTTTTGGGGCCGTAGTACTTGTCGGGGGCAAAGTAAAACGAGGGGTTGTAGCCCCAGCTCTCGTTGCCCTCAAACTCGTTGGTGGGCATCAGCTCAATGGCGTTGATGCCTAACTTTTTAAAGTAGTGGAGCGAATCAATAATGGTTTTGTAGCTGTGCGTTGACACAAAATCGCGCACCAGCAGCTCGTATATCGCCAATTTGCTTTTGTCGGGTTTGGCGTACGCCTTGTTCGACCAGGCGTAGGGTGCCTGTGCCGTTTGCAGCACGCTCACTATGCCGGTGGCTTTGCCCTTGGGGTAGGGCTTCAGCCCGGGGTAGGTTGCAGCGCTAATGTAGCTGTCGTTCCACGGGTCAAGAATTTTTTCGGTGTACGGATCGGCTACGTACAGCGCGCCGTCAACGAGGTACTGGTAGGCGTACTCCTGGCCCGGCGTGAGGCCGGTAAGTGTGAGCCAAAAGCGGTCGCCGTCGCGCTTCATCTGGTACTCGCTTTGCAGCTGCCAGCCGTTGAAGTCGCCGAGGGCAAATACGTAATTTTTATGCGGGGCGAAAAGCACCAGCGTGGCTTTGGTGGCATCGTTAGCATCATAGTTTATGCCATCGCGCATGCCTGCGGGCAGGGAGGCAAGCTCGGTGGTATCGCGCACGGCAAACCGCACCGTATCGTAGCGGTAGCTGCCGCTTTGGTTGGCTACGGCCACCAGCGTGTACGAGCCTTTAGCCACCGCTTGCAGGGTGTCGCTAATGGTGGTTGCCGAGGCAAGCTGCTTTAGCTGCGCACCGTTGCTGTACAGCGTTAGCGCAGCCGCCTCCGACGAGGTGGCCGAAACAACCACCTTATCGCCTTTGGTATACAGCGCATTATTACTTGGCGAGGTAAACGCCAGGTTAAAGCTATCCTCCGAGACTTCAATAAAAATATCCTTTCCGCCATCGTCCTTCCCCTCCTTGTACGCGCCTCCCACCTGCTCGCCGCTGCGGAATACGAAGGCCATTTTGAGTATTTTTTCGTTGGCCGGCACGCCGTAGTACGAGCGGATATCGGGGCCGATATTCAGCTCCCACAGGTTGTTGCCCTTGCCCGTCAGCTGCGCCTTGGCGAGGTTGGTTCCCCAGGCGGCAACCACGTACTTCCAGTCGCTGCTGCCGGTGCTTTTGTCGGTAATTACGCCGGTGTGCGCATACACGGTGCCGGTGTAGCCCTTAAGCCCCTGGCTGCCCTTGCTCGCATCGAAGGTCAGCACCGCCGGCCTGTTGTGTATGGGCACCACAGGGCTGGAGGTTAGCACCTGCGCGGTAGCCGAAGTTGCCAACAGTAAAGCGAAGAATAGAGGGAATATTTTTTTCATTTTGCTATCTTTTTTGAAATCTATTTTTTACAGAACCACCTCTTCCTGCCTTACAGCTCCAGCACAAGTATCCCTTTAGCAGGAATAGCTATTTCTTTCCCTAAGCTTACCGTCTTGCCTGAAATAATATCTTTGCCCGAGGCGGCGCTGCCCACTACCTCGCTAAATCTTTCCACGGGTAAACTTTGCCCGCTATCGGAGCCGTTCAGGATTACCAACACCTTGCTGCTATCCTTAACTCTGGCGTAAACGTAGCACTCCGTTTGCCAATTCGGCGCGTAGTGCAGCAGCTTACCTTCGCAAACGGCCTTGCTGGTTTTGCGCCACTGCAGCAACTTTTGCAGGTAGGCGTGCGCTTCGTTCTGCAACGCCGTGCGCCCTTCGGCCGTAAATGCGTTGACGGAGTCGCCCGGCCATCCGCCCGGAAAATCCTTTCGCAGCATTCCGTCACCCTCGCTCTTTTCGCCGGTCATCAGTATTTCCGTACCGTAGTATAGCTGAGGAATACCCCGCGTGGTAAGCAGCAAGGTTACGGCTTGCTTGAAGCGCCTTAGGTCGGGTTCGCCCACCTTGGGGAAGCGGTTGGTGTCGTGGTTATCCAGGAATATAAGTATGTTGTTGGTGTCTTCGTAAGTAAAATCCTGCGCAATAACTTCGTAAATTTTCCTAAGCGGATTTTTCTCCGTAGGGTTAACTGCAAAAGCATCGCTGCAAGCTGTCATCAGGTTGAAATCCATAATGGTTTTTAGATTCGTCTGCCTGTCGTTGAGTTTGGAGTTGTACTGCCACCACGAAAGCGGGGTGCTGCTGATGTACCACGACTCTCCAACGATGTTGAAGGTGGGGTATTCCTCCAGCACCCGCTTATTCCACCGCGCCAAAAAGCCGAAGTCGGCGTAGGGATGCGTATCGTGGCGGATACCGTCAATGCGGGCGTACTCAATCCACCAGATGCTATTCTGAATTAGATAGTCGGATAGAAGCGTATTGCGCTGGTTCAGGTCGGGCATGGCGGGTACAAACCATCCGTCGGTCATAGCAATCTTTTCCGACTCGGGGGCATGAATGTCCATTACCGTGTACAGGTCGTGGGTGGTTGGCACAAATCCATCCTGATGGTTCAGCCAATCCCGACACGGCAAATCGTTCATCCACCAGTGGCTGCTGCCGCAGTGGTTGAATATCATGTCCATCACGATTTTCATACCTTTTTGGTGCGTTTTTTCAATCACTCTGCAGTAGTCCTCGTTGCTGCCAAGGCGGGTATCAACCTTGTAAAAATCGGTAGTGGCGTAGCCGTGGTACGAGGCCTCGGGCATCCTATTTTCCAGCACAGGGTTGAGCCAGATTGCCGTAACCCCCAGCTCGTTGATGTAGTCTAAGCGCTGCTCTATGCCTGCCAAATCGCCGCCGTGGCGGGCAATGGGATCCCTGCGGTTTGCCGTATCGCCGCCCCAGGCATCGTTAGCCGGATTACCGTTAGCAAAGCGGTCGGGCATAATGAGATACATCACATCTGTGGGGCCGAATCCCTGTGCACCCACGGTGGTGGCGCGCGCCTTGAGTTCGTAGGCTTTTGTCAACTTCTTTTTCCCTTCGGTAAAGGTCAGGCGCAGCGTGCCGGGTTTTGCCTCCTTGCCCACCTCTAAGTAAACAAAAAGGTAGTTGGGGCTATCGGTGCGGATAGCCTGCTTGAGCCACACATTCGGATATTCGAGCGTGAGCTCCGAACGGGCAATATCTTTGCCGTAAACCAGCAGCTGGAGTTCAGTATTTTTCATGCCTACCCACCAAAATGCAGGTTCAACCCGTGAAATTTCGAGCGCTTTTGCCGATGTAAAAAGCAGCACAAAAGCGATAGCGGTGGTAAATGTTCTACAGCTCTTTTTCATTACTTTTAGGGGAAATAAAGCGTATGCTTAGAGATTAAAAATCCCCCCGCAGAATATGATTTGCAGGGGGATATCCATTAAATTTTACGGACTATTCGCACTTACTTATGGTAGCACCTTTCCAATTTGCCACCACATCGTTTACGGTAGCAGAGGTGCCTGTAATGCGGTTGGTAATGCCTACGGCGCATGTACTGTCCGAAGCTGCCAGCTCTTCATAATCCCAGCTGCCATTTAGCACGTATTTGTACTCGGTACCTTCCGGCACCTGGTTCAGGGTAATGCTGTACTTGCCGTCTCCGCCTTTGGTAAGCACCATGCTTGCAGCATCTGGCGTCCAGTTTGGAAGGCCTGCCGCCTCAAAGCCGCCTACAATGCTAACCTTAGCGGTATCGGGGGTGCCTGTCGGAACGGTTACGCTAAAGGTGTAGTTGTGCTTCACAACCACTGCGCATGGATTTTTCTTCCATTGGGCGAAAGTTATGGACGCCACCGGAGAGTTGTAGTACACGTCGCACTCGTTGGAGTAGCCCGCAAATACGCCAACATCACCAGACTTCACAACAACGTTGGTGGCGCTTTGGTAGCCAATCTGATGGTCCCATGAGAAACTTCCGTCTGCCTTAAGTTGAACGGGCTTACCAGCTAGCAGGTATTTAGTCCCTTCTTTTTCGGCGGAAGCACCAGTGGTGTCAATTTCAACCTTGTACCAGCCGACCCAATCTTTGCCGTCAACTGTACCTACAGGCTTGAACTCTACCAGTTCATTAACGTCATCGCCGGCGTTGGTACCCTTCCAACCGTTGTAGCTACCGGCAAATACAACTTTGTTGCAGGGAGCTTCGCCAAAGTAGGCGGAAATAACAATCTTACCGTTGACAGGAGCTAGTTCAGGGTAGTCAGCCGTGAAGTCGGGCTTACCTTCATTATCATCTCCGCAGGAAACCATTCCTACTGCTACTATGCTCACGAAGAGCATCATTAAAAAAGACTTTAGTGTTTTCATTGTGTAAAAAATTAATTGGTTTGTGTTAATAAATTGAAAATCATCATCTTGAAAGTTGTTTTTAGTTGTGCCATTAGTATCCCGGAGAGGGGCTTAGGTTTTGGTTTGCGGTTAAGTCCGTTTGCGGAATGGGATAGATGTTGTACCTCGCATCCACATTTTGCCCTGTGGCACTGCCTCCTTTACCCTCCCAGTTGTAGTTTACATCTCCTGCAAACTTGTTGTGGCGCACCAGGTCCACACGGCGACGGCCTTCTCCGTAAAACTCCCGCGACCACTCGGCCAAAAGATTGTCAAGGGTCAGATCTGACGCTGTCCACACCACGGCCGTGTGTGCTCGGCTGCGTAGCGTGTTTACGGCACTCAGCGCGCTCCCGTTGGTGGCGGTGCCGCCGCGTAGCACGGCCTCTGCGTAGGTCAGGTAAGCCTCACCGGCGCGGAAGTAGGGAATATCTAGGTCGGGGAACCTTGGGTCGCTTGACTGTGCGTTGGGCTCGGCGTACAGGTTTGACCACTTGGCAAATCCCCATCCCTGCCTAAAGGCGCCATCGCCATTTTGAGCGCCGCCGTCAAGCGTAAATGAGAAAGTTCCGCTGGAGCTTACCACTTCGCTTTCGAGTAAGCACCGGTCATCTCCAGCAATACCAGGCATGGCGTTCAGGTCAGCCTTAATACTTCTGGCTACGTTTAGGTTGGGGAAGAATTTTTGTACCAGCGTGTTTTTTGCCCTCATGCAGGTCCACTGCTCCGTTGACCCCCAAGGGCTCATGCCGTTGGTGTGCGAAGCTGCCACCAAAAACGTTGAGCCGCCCCAGCTGCGAGTGTGTATGCCGTCCTGCGCAATGGGCAAAATGATTTCCTTTGATGCCTGATTATAGGGGCTAAGTTTGTCGTTGTCGCCCATAAATAGGTGCCGGTATACGGGTGCCAAGGTGTAGTTTGAATTCATTACTTTACCTGCGTACAGCGCTGCCTCATTCCACTTGGCTGTGCCGGTGTACACTTCGGCGTTGAGGTACAGGCGGCCTAGGAGCAGCCATACCGCTGCTTGGTCGGCTCGATAGTACTCTGTTTTTGTGCCGTCCGCGTACATCTGCGGCTCAATTTTCAGCAACTCCTCCTCAATCCATGCAAACAAGTCCTTGCGTGTAATGGGTTTTGGCAAGTCGCTCTGCGCTACGGGTAGTTCATCTACCAACTTTTCGGCAAAGGGTATGCCCTCGCCGTACATATCCAGAAGCAGATAGTAGTTCAGGGCACGAATAAAGCGCACTTCGGCACGCTGCTTGGAGGTTTTCTCGTCCGTCATGCTGCCGGTCTCGGCCAGAAAGTAGTTGCAGAGCGCAACATCGAAGTACAGGCGAGCGTATAAACCCTTTACCAAATCGTTGGAGGCATCCCACGACATGGCGCGAAGTTCTGGAACTCCCGCATCGCCCCAAATCCACCAAATGTCATCTGCCGGAAATTCGTTGAGTTCCCACTGCATACGGTAAAATGCCGAGGTTCCCTCATCTATTCCGTCCACATCGCCGTCGCCCTCGCCACCATCGCCGCTGCCAATGCCCGTTAGGCCCAAGGTGCCGTATATCTTTGCAAATACTCCGTCCTGCTGAAAAACCTGTGTAACGTTAGGGTCAATGGGAAGCGTGTCCAAATCCTTGAAGCAGCCCGAAAAACTAAGGGTTGCTACTATTGCTACTGCTGCTATTTTTAAAATATATTTCATACGCCAAATGGTTTAAAAGTCATACGTTAGCCCAAGCAGCATGGTAAGCGAGCGTGGGTATGTGTTGTTATCAATGCCGTTGAACCTTTCGGGGTCAAGCCCCTTGTAACCCGTTATCACAAACGGATTTTGTACGGTAGCATACACTCTCATTTCGCGCTTTATGCTGTAGCCAACGGTTATTTTGTCAATGCGCAGGAACGAGGCGTTTTGAACCAAGTAATCGGAGAGGTACCATTTCCCGTTCATACCGGCAGCATCGGATTTGAATCCATCGATCCAGTAAGTATTGTAGGCGAGCATTGGCACGTTGTGGAAGCCGCCTATTTTGGAGGAAACTAGGTTTGCCTTTTTTAAGCCATCCAAACTCGTTGCTAGTTGGTCGTTATACATGTAGTTGCCAATATTGGCGCGCATGGCAATGCTCACATCAAATTTTTTGATATGGAAGGTGGACGAAAATCCCATAGTTAGCGGCGCCATGGGGCTTTTGTAACAGTACATATCTTTTTCATCAACCACTCCGTCTGGCGTTCCGTCGGGGCCGCTTCTATCTACAAAATAATATTCGCCCTGAGCGTTTACTGCCGTTTCGTACACGTAGAACGACCATGCAGGGTAACCTACTTTTTGTGCCTGAATGTTGTTGCCTGTGCCGGAGGATATTCCACCTGTGGGCACGTAGTAGTCGGGGTTAGTGCTTGCGGCTAACTTGGTAATTTTATTCACGTTGTAAGTGGTGTTGAAGCTGAGGTTCCACCTAAAGTCTTTGTTTTGTATGATTCTACCATCGAGCGTAAACTCTACACCAGTGTTACTTAAGCTGCCTATGTTAGCCCATGCCCGGTTTTTGAAGTTGGTGCCGGCCGGAATATCGAGCTGGCTTATCAAGTTGTCGGTAACACGATAGTAAAATTCAACTGAGCCGGTAAAACGCTGCTTTAGGAAGCCCAAGTCTATGCCTGCGTTGTAGGTGGTGGTGCCTTCCCATGTAAGCGCGCGATTAATGGCAGTGGGCCTGTAGGTTTGAGAGTATATGTAGCTGCCGTTTTCTACATCGCCCAAGGGGTAGTAGGTGTGCGAGCCATCCTTGTTTCCCACAAGAATAGGCAGGTAGGGCGCATCTCCTTGACCAATATCCTGCTGTCCTGTGGTACCATAGCCCAATCGCAACTTCAAATCCGACAATAAATCCACATCCTTTAAAAATCCCTCCTCCTTGATTCTCCAGGCAAGGGCAACGGAAGGGAAGTAGCCAAACCTGTCCTCCTTGCGGAAGTTGGAGGATCCATCTGAGCGCATGGTAAACGTAAGCAGATATTTCTCTTTATATGAAAAGTTGGCGCGCCCGAAGAGTGAGAGCAAGTATTTTTGATGTGCGTATTGCTCGTGTTTTTCGTTATACCGAGCGTTGGGCGTTGTAGGGTTGGTGGCGGGGAACGTTCCCCAACCGTCCATATTACCTCGCTCCAGTAGCATGTGCTGATATTCGTAGCCCGCCATAATATCAAGGTGAAAATCGTCCTTGATATCCTTGGAATACTGCGCAAAGACGTTGAATAGAATGTTGTAGCGCTCCTTGGTGTCGGTCCCGTCCCAGCCATAGTAATGGTTGGATGATGAGTAGGGCGAAATCTTTGTGTGCTGCGTACCATGTCCGTACTCGGCGGCAAGGCTTGCGTTCAAGGTCAAATCTTCCAACCCGTGCACCTTGTATGCGGCTTGAAAGTTACCCACCAATTCGTAGGTTTTTGAGCGGTCATCCTTTAGCTCCAATGTCGCCACCGGATTTCCAATGGCTTGCGTGTTAAAGGTTGTGGGCCATGCGGGGTCTATGGTAAATGGGTTGGTACGCTGGAAGTAGCCACCGTAGTTTTTCCCCGCCTCGCTGTTGTCGTACACCGACTGCGTAGGATCCATACCTAAGGCTGCGCCGACAGCACCATTATCTGCCCACCGGTTGGTAATGTACATTGCCTTGCCGGTAATGTTGAAGGTCAAATGCTTGTCAAAAAATGTAGGGTTAACGGTAACAGAGGTAGTACCTCTTTGCATATTAGAGGTCTTAAGAGTTCCATCTTGGTATGTGTAGCCCAAGCCCACACGGTAGGGAATATTTTTATATCCTCCGGCGATAGAAAAACTGTGGTCAGTGCTAAAGGCGCTACGATAAATTTCGTCCTGCCAGTCGGTATTCGAGGTGCCTAAGTATGACTTGTTCTCATCGTACACCTTTAAGTCTTTGGAGTACTGAATCAGCTCCGCAGCATCCATTACCTCTATACGCTTTGCCATGAAAGAAACGGAAGCGTTGCCGCTATAACTGAATACGGGCTTTGAGCCAACTACACCTCGCTTGGTGGTAATCAGAATTACACCGTTAGAAGCACGCGAACCGTAAATAGCTGTAGCCGAAGCATCTTTTAGTACGGTAAAAGTCTCAATATCGTTAGGGTTAATCAGGGCAAGTGGATTAGCCACGCCTTTTACAGAAGAGTTGTCCACGGGTAGCCCGTCAATCACAACTAGAGGGTCGTTGCTGGCGTTCAACGAAGATCCACCTCGAATACGAATGGTGGCAGCACCGCCGGGCGTTCCGTTACTCGAGGTTACGGATACGCCGGCTATCCTTCCTTGTAGCATATCCTGTGGGTTTACGGCCAAACCCTTGTTCAGCTTATCAGGCCTGATAGCCGTAACCGAACCTGTTACATCGTTTTTCCGTACGGCACCATAACCAATTACTACGACCTCGTTCAAGTTGGTTGCCTCCTCGCCCATTTGCACAATGGCGGGAACATCGCTAGCCTTAAATGTAAGGTTTGTGTAGCCAACATAGCTAAAGGAAATCTCGGCATTTTGCGATGATACCAGCAGGGTAAACGATCCGTTTTCGTTGGTAGCGGTGCCTTTTGTGCTTCCGCTTTCCATTACGGTTACGCCTATTAGCGGTTGACCGCTTTCATCTGTTATCGTACCACGCACCTGATAGGCTCCTTGCGAAAAAACTGGAGTTGCAAAGAGTAGGAGTGCTAAAATTGCTGCGAAAATTTTTTGCATAGCAGTTGTTTTTCTGGTATTAAAAAGAGGTCGAATTCACACCCGTTCCGACAGCTAATTTATGTACAAAATTTGCACTTGAAACCCTTTATTTTACAATAACTTGAATGTATTTCTCGCAATCGTTTTCGCAATCGTTTGCATAAAAAATATAGCCAATTATTTTGTATTTTTTAACAAATAAAAAGGGGAGTGAGATACGCAAAGTTCGCCTTTTCCACTCTAAGGTAGTTTTTTTAATAATTATCCCAAACTCTACCCCTAACGGAATTGGTAATAAAGTATAGCTATGGATAGGAGGTACAAGATTTGGCTTCGCCGAGCTTCGGTTAACATGACAGACATCCTGTAAATCTTGCCTGTAAGAGATGATGATGAATTAATGCAACTCGTTTATTTTTAATTTATTGCAAGGCTTTCAGGTTTACATTGTCCCTCGTTGTAAATCTTCGTGATTTGTTGAGGGTAAAAGTCTATATTTAATTACTAATCCCCATATTTCTTTTTGTTGTATATTTGTGGCAGACCAAAGAAAATAGCGAATGTGCATTGCATGGGGCATGGCGCCCTCGACTGCGATGTGTATTCGCTATTTTCTTTTTTCTTTGGTCGGAATAAAGAGCGTCGAGGGCGTTTTTAGGGCTACTTTACTCCTTATTTTTACGCTATGAAATCGCAAATAGTTACCATCAAAGATATAGCCAACGAGCTGGGCATTTCGGTCTCCACCGTTTCGCGCGCGCTCAAAAATCACCCCGATATCAGCGTTGAAACCAAGCTGCGCGTAAACGAGCTGGCCGAGCGCCTGCGCTACACACCCAACCCCATTGCCCTAAGCCTCAAAAATCGCAGCAGCCACATGGTGGGCATTGTGGTTCCCGAGGTGGTGCACTTCTTTTTTTCATCGGTCATCAGCGGCATTGAGGAGGTGGCCGAGCGCAACGGGTACAGCCTGGTGCTGGCGCAAAGCAGCGAGCAGCTGGCCAAGGAGGTGCAGGCGCTGGCCAACGTAATGAAGGGGCGAGTAGATGGCGTTATTGCATCGGTATCGAAGGAGACCAACACCTACGAGCACTTTCAAAAGCTCATCGACGAAAGCATTCCCCTCGTATTTTTCGACCGCATAGCCGAGCATATAGATGCCACCCACGTTACGGTGGACGACTTTGCCGGCGCCTACGATGCCACGGCGCACCTTGTGCAGCAGGGTTGCCGCCACATAGCCCACTTTGCGGGGCCGCAAAATCGGAAAATTTTCAGGGACAGGCTCAACGGCTACAAAAAAGCCCTCGAAGATGGTGGGCAGAGCGTTAACCCGCGCCTGATAGTGGAGGCAGACAGCTTGCAGAGGGGAATAGATGCCGTGGAAAATTTGCTCCGGAACAAGGTAAAGTTCGATGGCATTTTTGCGGTCAACGATTTTACGGCGGCCGGCGCCATGCGCGCGCTCAAGCAGGCCAGGCTACAGGTGCCGCAGGATGTGGCGCTGGTGGGCTTTGCCAACGAAAGTATTACCCTCATGCTCGAGCCCAACCTGAGCAGCGTGCACCAGTCGGGATTTGAAATGGGGCAGCGCGCCATGGAGCAGCTGCTGCTGCAAATCAAGGCCGATGAAAAATTGCCGGCAAAGCACATCGTGCTGCCGGCAAAATTAATTGTCCGCGAGAGCTCGCTACGCAAGGGCTAAATTACCCGCCCCGCAGCGCTTACCATTTCCTTTATTTTAGCATTAAAATCGTGCTGCCGGAGCAGCTGTTCTACGGGCAGGTGCATGCGGTAGCGCCAGTAGTGGCGCGGGTTGCTGGGCACGTTAATGCGCTCGGCGCGGGCGTCCTTGTAGCGCAATTTTTCGTCCATGGCCAGCAAATCCTGCAGGGGAAATACCGCCCACATGGAGGGCGAGTGCAGGTGCTGCGCAGTAATATCCTGCGCTATCCAGGGTTCGCAGGTGGCGGGCGCCTCACCCGATTTCCCCAATACATGGTTGTAAAAGCGCTGCGTAGCAGCCCTGTCCTCCTCCCACCACTCGCGCAGGCCGCTGGTGTCGTGGCTGCCGGGGCTGCATACCGAGAGGTAGGGCGCGTGCTCCAGCGGCGCAAACTCCACGCTGCTGTCGTTGGGCATGCGCTGTATGATGAGGCTTAGCAGGCTCAGCTGCTTCATTACATCGGGTACGCACGAGGGCACCATGCCCAGGTCCTCGCCGCACACCAGCATGCTGGTCGCGTAGCGCACGGCGGGCAGCTTCTTCATGGCCTGCTCTTTCCAAAACCGGTTGTGCCGGTGGTAAAAAAAGTCAACGTACAGGGCATCGAGCGCCCGCTTTTGCTGCTCGTCCAAATCGCGAAACGAGCGGGTGTAGTGCATGGCAATGCGCGGGTGGTAGTGCGCGGGTTTTTCCTTATCCTCTATCAGCACCACATCGTTGAGTAAATCGTATAGCCCCTCTTTTGCCCAATGGTTTTCCGCTCCGCTTTTTTCAAAAAAGGCTTCCAGCTTGCGCTGCGTATTGTAGGGCTTTTTCAGGCGGTAGCAATGCGGTTGATATTCCTCCATGAAAAAGTTTTTTACCTCTTCTGCCTTACCGGCAAAAACCTCACGCAGCACGTGCTCGCGGATGTAGGGCGTGCACAGCCTGTCGGCATCGAACCATGCGCCGCGCTGGTGGAGCTCGCTGAGCGAAAAGGGCAGGGCAGGCGAAAAGTAGCCCAGCAAGCCCTGCACCGAGTGCAGCGGTATTTCCCAAATGCGGAAAAATCCCAGGATGTGGTCAATGCGAAAGGCATCGAAGTAGGCCGACATTTTTTGCAGGCGCTGCTGCCACCACGCGTAGCCGTCATCGGCCATGTTGCCCCAGTTGTAGGTGGGAAATCCCCAGTTTTGCCCCGTGGTGGAGAAGGCATCGGGCGGTGCACCGGCCTGGGCGTTCATGTTGTACAGCCCGGGTGCCACCCACGCATCGCAGCTGTTGCGCGATATGCCGATGGGAATGTCGCCCTTGAGAATTATGCCCTGCGCACGCGCGTAAACCGTAGCCTCAACCAGCTGCCGGTGGAGGTGGTACTGCACAAAGCAGTGTATGATAACCTCCTCGTATCCGGCGTTGTGGGGGTCAAAAAAGGCCTTTACTTTTTCGGCGGAGTAGCAAGCGTACTCACCCCAGGTTGAAAAATCGGCTGTGCGGAATTTCTCGCGCAGGAAGCAGAACGCGGCGTAGGGCATCAGCCACGAGCGGTTGTCGCTACAAAATTTTTGAAACTCCGAGGAGGCCAGCAGCGCCTTTTTTTCTTTGGCAAAAGCCAGGCGGATAAATTTCCACTTAAGCTTCATTACCTGCTCGTAGTCCACGGCGGCAAGGGTGTTGAGCTGACTTCTCTCCTTGCGCAGCTGCTCTTTTTCGGTAGCCGAAAATTTATCGGAAAGCGCATCAACGTTGAGGTACATGGGGTGCAGCGCAAATACCGAGATGGCGGAGTACGGGTACGAGTCCTGCCACGTGCCGGTGGACGAGGTGTCGTTAATGGGCAGCACCTGCAGCATGCGCAGCCCCGTTTCTTTAGCCCAATCAGCCATGGGCTTTATGTCCAGAAATTCGCCCACGCCGCAGCTGTTTTTGCTGCGCAGCGAGAAAATGGGAATAGCCACCCCCGCGCCGCGCGGCTTGGCTTTGGGCAGGGCCGGATTTTCATCGCAACGCCACAGCACGGCGTTGGGTTGGCTCAGCGCCTTCATGCACCTGTCGGGGCGCTGCTCGCTTTGCAGGAGCTTTTTTTGCTCCACGCTATACAGCCCGTAGCGGTAGTAAATGTCTTTCTTCGCCTCGTGCGGTACAAACTTGGTTTGCCACAGGCCCTGCCCGTTGGTCTGCATGAGCAGCGGCTTACGCTCGTCCCAGGCGCCCAACGCGGCATCGCTTCCCAGCACGCACAGCAGGCAGCCGTGCGGTACGCAGGTGGTGCGAATGCTTAGCCGGTGCGAGTACCCTTCATACTCTTCGTCCTGCTGCGGTGGCACCGGCGATGGGTAAAATACCGAGGTAAAGGGCGTGGATATTAGCGCATCGTTGTCCTGTGGGGCGCGCCAGGCATCGTCGAGCGTGAGCTGCTTGCGCGTTAACCCCAGCAGGTTTACCCTGCGCCACGGGCCGCTTTCCTCGCTAATGTTGCCCTGGGCATCGCGTACCGCATACTTGTAGCGGAGCTCTTTTTCGCCTGCGGGCATCGGCTGGCGCAGGGTCCACAGGCCGCCTTCGCCGTACGTCATGGCTACCGCCTTGCTCCACTGTTCGTCGCCCAAGGCGTGCGAGCTGCCTGCTACCACGAGCTCCTGCCCCCATGTGGTTTGGTACTCTATATGAAAAATGATATCCATACGTATGATTTTTATATTTTAACCACGGAGACACGGAGAGCGCAAAAAAAAATACTCCATGAGCTCTTTATAGCTGAATATTATTTAGCAGCTTGAAAGAGTACAGAGAAAACATAAGCAAATGTAATTTCTTGGTATTCTATGTGCTTTCCGTGTCTCCGTGGTTATATGTTTTTGACATAAATTTTAAACACCTTTTTGGTGTAAAATGTAGATTTCAATCGTTTGCGATAGGTGTTATAATCGATTGAAGCATAAAGTATTATACAGGCAAATATAAACACAAAATGAGCGGATGCAAAAAATATTCGTGCAAATAAATTTTTTTTGTAAGCGCAAACGATTGAAATCTGAAAATAAAATTTACATCCTGCCGCCAAGGGGGCAACGTAAGAGAAAATGCTGTATTATTGCAGGCGTAAACTTTGCCGATGGTGGAGTTTTTGCCCGGATGAGGAGGTTGTTTTAAGCTTCAAGAATCCTAATCTTTCGGGTAAAATCCCGCCGCTTGTAGCGGGGGAGGGCATGAGTAGCTGAACTAATTTAGGTAGAATGTAAGGTGGGAGATTCCTCACTACGCTTTGCTTCGTTCGAAATGACGCGCTATGTACAGTAAAAGATGATGGTGTGGAGGGATGGCGGCGAAGCCGCCATCCCTCCACACCCCCCTCGCTCACGTGTTGTCGTCATTCCGAACGTAGTGAGGAATCTCCTCGCAAACATCGGCCGTCCTGCGATAAATTAATCCAACCACCACCAACTAAAGTTTGCTAGCATAGCTGTCCATACTTACCACATAAAATAACCGCCGTAAAGCATTCGTAATTCATCATTCATAAATCATAAATCATGAAAAAACCCCGCCTCAGCTTCTGGCAAATATTTAACATGAGTTTCGGCTTTTTGGGCATACAGTTCGGCTTTGCCCTGCAGAATGCCAACGCCAGCCGTATACTGCAAACCTTTGGCGCCGATGTGGAGCACCTCTCGTGGTTTTGGCTGGTGGCGCCGCTCACGGGCATGATTATTCAGCCCATCATAGGCCACTACTCCGACAAAACTTGGGGTAAGCTGGGTCGGCGCAGGCCATTCTTTTTGGCAGGTGCCATTATGACGGCCATAGCGCTGGTGCTGCTGCCCAACGCCGCCATGTTTGCCTCGGTCATTCCCGCCATGTTCATTGGCGGCGGCTTTCTCATGATTACCGACGCCTCCATCAACATTGCCATGCAGCCCTTCCGCGCGCTGGTGGCCGACAACCTGCCCGATGAGCAGCACACCATAGGCTTTACCACCCAAACTTTTCTCATAGGTGTGGGCTCGGTGGTGGGCTCGTGGCTGCCCTACATGCTGGCCAAAGCGGGCGTGCTGGCGGTGTCGGAGAGCGGTGGCGTGCCCGACAACGTAAAGTGGTCGTTCTACATCGGTGCGGCGGTAATGCTCCTGTGCATTTTGTGGACGGTGTTTACCACCAAGGAGTATTCGCCCGAGGAGCTGGCCTCGTTTGAGGAGGAGAAAAAGGCGAGCGCGCCCACCGAAAAATCGACCAACCTGTGGTACGATTTTGTGCACATGCCCAAAGCCATGCTGCAGCTGGGTACCGTTCAGTTTTTTTCGTGGATAGCGCTTTTCGGCATGTGGGTATACACCACTCCGGCCATAGCGCAGCATATTTACCACGTGCCGCAGGGCGACGCCTCATCGGCCTTGTTCAACGAGGCGGGCGACTGGGTGGGCATCCTGTTTGGCGTGTACAACGCCGTGGCCATGGTATTTGCGTTGGCGCTGGCGCCCATTGCCAGGCGCATCGGGCGGAAGCTCACGCACGGCCTGGCGCTGGCTATTGGCGGTGTGAGCCTGCTGTCGTTTTACGTAATAGGCAACCCCACCACGCTGCTGCTGCCCATGCTGGGTATCGGCATTGCCTGGGCCAGCATTTTATCCATGCCCTACGTAATGGTGGCGGGCGCGCTGCCGGCGCACAAGATGGGCATTTACATGGGTATTTTCAACTTTTTTATTACGCTTCCGCAAATTGTCAACGGCATTTTCGGCGGGCCTATGGTGAAGTATTTGTTCAACGGGCAGGCCATATTCGCCATCGTATTTTCCGGCGCGTGCATGCTCGTTGCGGCGGTCAGCGTCATTTTTATACAGGAAAAACGGTAGTGGATTGGGGTTTATTCAGACAGGATGTAAGGTGGGAGATTCCTCCACTGTCCCCCTCTCTCGTTCATGTGTTGCCGTCATTTCGAACGAAGTGAGAACCGAAGCTCAGCGAAGCTAAATCTTCTTGCAAGCACCGGCTGTACTATGATAATAACCCCAACAACCAATAGCGCCTACTTCGCCTGCCGACAGCCACAATGGTTACTCAGGATGTATAAACCTCCGGTAAGAATTTAAAATTATAAACAGATGAAACACTTTCTACGCCTCGGCTGCATGGTGGCCGCTGCAGCGCTGGCCGGCAGCTGCTCCACCACTCCCGGTATTAATGAGCCCCGGGTATCAAGCATTAAGGGGCTTGCCTCGCCGGTAATGCTGCACTCGGGCTCCAACCTGGTGTATCTGAACGACTACATTGCGCCCGATGCATCGATAGACAGCGCGGACCTGGCGGAAGGCGAGTGCACGCTCGACAGGGTAAATAGAACGCTGAGCATACAGCAAGCCCCGCGCAGCAGGCGCTTTGTCAAGGAGCTTAGGGTGTGGTCCAACGGTGCGTGCTACTCCCTGCCCTGCCTGCTCAAGGATGAGCAAACCCTCGACATCAGCATACCCGATAAGGGCTACAAAACGCTGCAGGTAAAGGGCGAATTTAACGGATGGAATGCCACACCCCTGAAGTTTAGCGCGGGCACATGGAGCTACCAAATAGTGGCGCCGCGCGGCACCTACCAGTACTGTCTGGTGGCTAACGGAAAGGAGATGCTCGACCCGGGCAACCCCGACAGGGTATCCAACAACATGGGGGGATTTAACTCGCTGGCCCGCCTTGGCGACCCCAACGGAAAAACGCCCCTTATGATTACGCAGTCGTTTAACGATGAAAGCGTGGTAATATCCGTTGAGAATGGGGCGAGCGAGGTATTTGTATTCTGGGAAAACTACCGCCTGCCTCCCGAATTGATTACGCAATCGCTCAGCGGCATCCGGGTTGCCATCCCGCGCAGCGCGCAGGCGCATGCACGCTCGCACCTGCGCGTGTGGTCGTACAACTCGTTTGGTGTGGGCAACGACCTGCTCATTCCGCTACGGGAGGGCAAGGTGCTCGACAATCCCGCCACGCTCAAGCGCGACGACATGCAGGCGCAGGTGCTCTACTCCATCATGATTGATAGGTTTTGCAACGGCAACACGGGCAACGACTACAGGCTAAACAGCCCGGAGGTGCTGCCCAAGGCCGACTACTTTGGCGGCGACCTGGCCGGCGTTACGCAGAAAATAAAGAGCGGATTTTTCGAAAGCCTGGGGGTAACCACCATTTGGCTATCGCCCATTTTCGAAAATCCCTACGATGCCTGGGGGCAGTTTGTCGACCCCAGCACCAAGTTCTCGGGCTACCACGGTTACTGGCCGCTCTACCTCACCAAGCTCGACCCGCGCTTCGGCACCGAGGAGGAGCTGCACGAGCTGCTGAGCGAGGCGCACCGGCGCAACCTCAACGTAATACTCGACTACGTGGCACACCACGTGCACATCAACAGCCCTCTGCTGGCGCAGCACCCCGATTGGATTACGCCGCTGCACCTCCCCGACGGCTCGCTCAACCTCGAGCGCTGGGACGACCAGCGCCTTACCACCTGGTTCGATAAGCACCTGCCTACGCTCGATCTGTCGCGCCCCGAAATAGCCCAGGCGGTGAGTGATAGCGTTGTTTTTATCATGAAAAAATTTGCCTTCGATGGGCTGCGCTACGATGCCAGCAAGCACGTCGATACGCCGTTTTGGCGCATGCTTACGCAAAAGTTGAAGACGGAAATTGACAGGCCGCTGTACCAAATCGGCGAGACCTACGGTAGCCCCGAGCTCATAGCCAGCTACGTGAACAGCGGCTTGCTCAACGCACAGTTCGACTTTAACCTGTACGATGCTGCCGTGGCTGCCTTTAGCGCCCAAAGCGACTTGAGGCACCTGAGCAGCGTGCTCCAGCAGAGCCTGAGCACGTACGGTAGCCACAACCTTATGGGCAACATTACGGGCAACCACGACCGCGTTCGCTTCATCTCATTTGCCAGCGGCGATGTGCGCTTTAACGAGGACGGCAAGCGCGCTGGATGGAAGCGCAATATTACGGTAAGCAACAGGGTGGGATATAGCAAGCTGGCGCTGCTTCACGCCTTTGTATTCTCCATTCCGGGTGTGCCCTGCATTTACTACGGCGATGAGTTTGGTATGCCCGGCGCCAACGACCCCGACAACCGCCGGCAGATGCAATTTGGCAGCTACCAGCCCGAGGAGCAGGCGCTGCTGGGGAAGGTGAAGAAGCTGGCCGCCTTGCGCCACGAGCTCCTGCCGCTCAGCTACGGCGACACCAAGGTGCTATACAGTGATCTCCATACGATGGTAGTAGCGCGCTGCTATTTTGGCCAGATTGTGGTGGCGGCATTCAACGCCGGCAGCGAGGCAAGAACCTTGCAGGTAAGGCTGCCGGAGGGCTATGATAGGGTACAGCTGCAAGGCAACTTTGGCGGCATTTTTTCAAAAAACAACGATGAGCTAAGCATTACTCTCAACGCCAATAGCTTTGATTTACTCAACAATTAAAATTAATGGTATTGTTAAGTTAATATAGATTCTATGATTTACAGCACTTAATGGTTATGTCATCCTGAGCGAAGCGAAGGATCTCAAGTTCGCACAGGGCTTCATATTCACAACATGAGATTCTTCGCTTCGCTCAGAATGACAAGGGTTCGATTTTTATTAAAATCTACACTAAATTAACAATACCAAATTAATATCAGAACACCATTGTTTAACTTCAAAAAAAATAGCGTATGAAATTTTTTCGTCACATGACCCTTGCCGCTGCGGCGCTAAGCTTGTTCGCAGCGCTTGCTTTCAGCTCCTGCAGTACCCCAACCCCGCAACCCGAAGCTACAAGTAGCGCGGCGCTAAGCCTCGATGAGCTGTACAAGGATGCCACCATATACGAGGTAAACCTGCGCCAGTACACCCCCGAGGGCACGCTCAAAGCCTTTCAGGCGCATCTCCCGCGCCTGCAGAAGTTGGGGGTGAAAATTTTGTGGTTCATGCCCGTTCATCCCATTGGGGTGGAGGCGCGTAAGGGCACGCTGGGCAGCTACTACTCCGTAAAGGACTACTGCGCCATCAACCCGGAATTCGGCACACTTGCCGACTTTAAGCTGATGGTAACCGAGGCGCACCGCCTGGGCATGAGCGTAATTATAGACTGGGTGGCCAACCATACCTCGCGCGATCACGCCTGGGTAAGTGCTCACCCCGACTGGTACGTTGCCGGAAAAGACGGAAAACCAATTGGCCCCTACGACTGGAGCGATGTGGCGCAGCTCAACTTTGCCAGTAAGGACATGCAGGCCGAGATGGCAAGGAGCATGGCGTTCTGGCTTAGGGAGTGCAATATCGATGGCTTCAGGTGCGACGTGGCGGGGCTGGCCCGCGAGTACGTTACCGAGCAGCAGGCCGTCGAGTTTTGGGAGTATGCCCGGGCCGTCTGCGATAGCGTAAAGCAGTCCTTCTGGTTGGCCGAGGACGAAGGTCTCCGTGCTTTGGCCAACAAGGCTTTTGACGCCAACTACGCCTGGGAGTGCCACCACATCATGCACCAGCTTGCGCAGGGAAAGGAAAACGTAAATGACCTCCACAAGTACTTTGAGAAGGACGCGCTGAATTTTCCTAAAAAATTCTACCGTATGAATTTTACCTCTAACCACGACGAAAATTCCTGGAAGGGCAGCGAGTACACCCGCCTGGGCGATGCCGCCAGAACCTTTGCCGTGCTGTCGGTTACCATACCTGGTATACCGCTGATTTACAGTGGACAGGAGGTGGCGCTCAGGCGCTCGCTCGAGTTTTTCGAAAAGGATGTAATAAGCTGGACAGATGCGGAAAATGCTACGCCGTTTTACCAAACCCTTACCCGGCTGAAGAAAGAGTACAGCGCGCTGTACAACGGCAGCCGCGGCGCCGACATGCTTTGGGTAAAAAACAGCGAGGGAAAAAAGGTGCTCAGCTTTGTGCGCGAGGACGACCGCTCAAAAGTATTTTGCGTTTTCAACCTGTCGCCCGAAACCCTGCGCAATGTTGAGTACCAGGGTAACGATTTTTACGGCAACTACACCGAGCTGTTTAGCGGGGTAAAGGTGGAAATCCGGCAAACGCCGTCCAACATTTTAAATCCGTGGGAGTATAGAATCTACACCATGAAGAAGTAGGCGCGCGGCAAGGAAGTTCGCTGCCGCAGGCACAAGTTTATTCATAAAAAAACCTAACAAAGCTAAGGCGCTTGTTAGGTTTTTCATTTATCCTGCTATTTTTGTACTAGTGCAACTTAATAATTCAGGAGGACTTTCTATGGATAAAATAAAAATCGGGCTTTTTGGTTTTGGAAAAACCGGACGCGTGGTAGCGCAGGAAATCATGCAGGATAAGATGGTGGACTTTGCCTGGATTGTGCGCCGGACTAAGAGCACCAACCACAAGTACGCCAGCCGCCTGCTTGGATTCGAGTTCGACTCTACGCCCATTTTCTCGGTTGATCAAATGGGTGAAGCCTTTTTTAAAAAGCATCCGGTTGATATTATTATTGACTTTTCGAGCACGTCCGGCTACAAGGACTACGAAGCCGCAGCATCCCTGGGCATCAAAATTATTTCGGCCATATCCAAGCTCGACGAGCAGGCCATAGCTACGCTAAAAAAGTACTCCGAGCAAACAGCCGTGCTGTACTCGCCCAACATTACGCTGGGCGTAAATTTTTTGCTCGTTGCCTCGCAGGTGCTGCACAGCATTGCGCCCAAGGCCGATATTGAAATTGTGGAGGAGCATTTTCGCGATAAAAAGGGCGTGTCGGGGACGGCGCTGAAAATTGCCAATGTGCTGGGGCTCGAAAATACGCGGCACGTAAACTCCGTTCGCGTGGGGGGAATTGTGGGTAAGCACGAGGTTATTTTCGGGCTGCCCAACCAAACCATACGGCTGGTGCACGAAAGCATAAACCGCGCGGCCTTCGGGCAGGGCGCGCTGTTTGCCGCCAAGTGGCTGCGCGATAAACCGGCGGGCTACTACTCCATGGAGGGCATCATCTCCGACATGTTCAAGCAGAATATTCCGGTGTACTAAGCCTTGTGCTGTCGGTACAGCTGGTGGATAATGCCGTCGGAAACGCCAATGGTGGGCACCACAATGTTTTTGGCCTTGCTCCACTTCATTACTTTCTGAAAGGTTTCGAGCGCCGGAACAATCACGTCGGCGCGGTCGGGGTTAAGGCTCAGCCGGCTTATGCGCTCCTCGTAGCTAAGCCCCGAGATGAGCTTGAGAGATTTGTTGAGCAAGCGACGCGATATAAGACCGCTATCCTTCACGCCCACCATTTTGTACAGCTTGTTAATGCTTCCTCCCGAACCGATGATTTCAATTTTCTGATTATCGTTACGGCACTGCTTTACCCACTTTTCCATTTCCTTAAACTCATCTTTGGAGGCAATATTTTTGAGCTGCCGGATGGTGCCCAGGTTAAACGACTGCGAGCGTTGCACTGCTCCATTCTCCAGCATGGTAAGCTCTACGCTACCTCCGCCGATATCCATGTACAAGAAGTTGCTGCTGCGGCTTGCCATTTTTTGCTCGGACTCATTGGCGTATACCATTTCGGCCTCCTCTTTTCCCGAAATAATTTCAATGTCGATACCCGTTTCGCGGCGTATGCGCTCCACTATTGCAGCTCCGTTATCGGCATCGCGCATGGCCGATGTGGCGCAAGCCCGAAAAGCAATGGGCTGCTCAACCGCTATGAGGTGCTTATAGGCATGCATGAGGTGTATCAGCCGCTCAACTTTGTCGTCGCTGATATGATGATGCAGAAAAGCGTCCTCGCCAAGACGGATAGAGCCCCGCACCAGCGACTCCTTTTTGATTTGAATGTGCCCATTGGGCTCCTCCAGCACGTTGGCAAAGAGCAGGCGCACGGCGTTGGAGCCAATGTCGATGGCGGCAAATTTTAGGATTTTCATTCGTCCCTTTTTTACACCTTATTCGCGCTAAAATCTCTCAGCGCCTTGAGCAGGTTGATGCTTTGCAGCATAAGGTTTTTTGTTTCGTTCAAAAAGCCTAAGTACAGCACGCTGTTGCGCGTTCCCGTTTCCTCGGCCTTAATGCGCTTTACCTGCGCTTTGCGGGCATCGGCTATCATATCGTTTACCTGCTGCTGGTGCTGAATAATGTCCTGCACGCCGCCGTAGCAGCTTCCGGCTATCATTTGGCGGATGCGGCTGAACATTTTTGACACCTCGCCGTTGATGCTGAGCAGCTCGCTGGCCTGCATGGGGGTAAGCCCCTTGTGGTTGTTCTCAATGTGCTGGTAGCTGGGCTCGGTAATGAAGCTCAGGGCGTGCGCAATTTCGCGCAGGTAGTCCACCACCATTACGTAAAAGTGGCCTGTGTCCACGGCGTCCTTTTGCAGCTGGCGCAGGGTATAGTACATGTTTTGCTTGAGCTCGTGCGCCTCAAACTCCAGCTCCTCTACCTGCTGCTTCACGGTTTTGAGCAGCTTGCGATCCTCCTTGGTAAGCCCCACCACGGTGTTGCTGTAAATAACAATGACGTCGTCCAGCGATTTCGCCACGTCGCCTATGCACTTTTCTATAACGGTTTCGTCCTTTACCTCCACCATTTTTTGCTTGCTCTCCTGCGTTTTTTTGCTGTGCAAAGCGTTGGAGCGAATGATGAGGAATACGCACAGAATGGTAACGCCCACCACGCCGTATATTTTGCCGAAGAACAGCAGCACCGCCATAATAACGGCTACAAAAAATGCCACGAATGCCGTGAGGAACCAGCCCGAAATAACGGTAAGTACGCCGGTAATGCGGTACACGGCGCTATCGCGGCCCCAGGCGCGGTCGGCCAGCGAGCTGCCCATGGCCACCATAAACGTAACGTAGGTGGTGGATAGCGGCAGCTTGAGCGAGGTGCCTAAGGCAATGAGAATGCTCGAAAGGGTAAGGTTGACCGAGGCGCGCAGCAGGTCGAACGAGGCACCGTTTTTCGGCGATTTTCTTTTTACCACAAAGCGCCTGTCAACCCACCGCAGCACCGGCTCGGGCACGTGCTTGGTTATTTTTTTGTTGGCGTTGATGGCGCTACGCACAATGGTGCGCGATAGCATGGTGGAGCCAAAGCGCTCCATGCCGCTATCCTGCCGCGCAAGGCTCACCTCGGTTTCGGTAACGGTACGCGTTTTTTTCGAAAACCATAGCACCAGCACCATAATGAGCCCCGAAGCCACCAAATACCACACGCTGGTCGATACGGGGTTGGCCAAATCGCCCATGTAAAAGTCGGTGGGCGCAATGGCATCAACGCCGCCTGCCGCCTGGTAGGCCTGAAATGACGACAGCCCGGCCAGCGGCACGCCGATGAAGTTGACCAAATCGTTGCCGGCAAAAGCCAGGGCCAGCGAAAAGGTGCCCACCAGCACCACAAACTTGAGAATATTAGCCTGCCTGAAAATAATGGTAACCAGCTGCAACGTTACGCTCCAAAACAGAAAGCTGTACAGCAGGATGAGGCCTGTGTGCTCCTGGATGTACACGTGCACCGGCGATCCCTTGAGGCTTGATCCGCCAATGCCCTTGATGAGGATGAAGTACGTGATGGCGGTAATGGCTGCCCCCGACCAAATGCCGCCAAAGTAGCGGAAAACGCGCTTGTAGCGAAACGAAAAAAGGAGGCGCGTAATGAACATGACGATGCTGCCCACCGTAAACGCAATGCCCACCGATACAAGTATGCCCGATATAATGGCCAGCGCGTTGCCCGAGTTGATGTAGTTGCCCAGCATGGTAATGTCCACATCGTTTACCTCAAAAACCTTAATCATGGCCACGCTTACCGCCGAGCCCAGCAGGGCAAATACCAGCGAAATGGTGGTGGAGGTGGGCAGGCCGAAGGTGTTGTAAAGGTCGAGGAGAATGACGTTGGTAAACATGACGGACATGAAGATGACCATCACATCAATAAACGTAAAGGCGTCGGGGCGGAAGATGCCGCTGCGCGCCACCTCCATCATGCCGCTGGCCGACACGGCTCCCAGCATTACGCCAAGCGATGCAACCGCAAGTATAACGCGCCGCGGCGCCGCCTTGGAGCCAATGGCCGAGTTAAGAAAGTTAACGGCATCGTTGCTCACTCCCACCACCAGCCCCATTACGGCTAACGCCATGAGAATGCACACAATAGTAAAAAAATAGGTCATAGATTAGCGTACTTTTATAGTTTTTTCGAGGGCAAAAAAAAGGCAAATTTTGCAATCCGCCAAGCTCTGCGCGTTAAAATTCCACTCCTTTTTCGAAAGTAGCTGACTATAAAAACTATTTCAGCCGTTAAATTTTGCCTGACGCTACACCACGTTCACCTCCATCTCCAGCGCTACGCCGAACTTTTGAAGCACGGCATCGCACACCTCTCGGGCCAGCGCCAGCACCTCGCTGCCTGTGCCGCCGCCGTAGTTTACCAGCACCAGCGCCTGCTTGGGGTGTACGCCCACCTTGCCGCGGCGCGCCCCCTTCAGCCCGCACTGCTCAATGAGCCACCCCGCTGGGATTTTCACGCCGCTGCCGGCAGCGTAGCCGGGCATGGCGGGGTACTGCTGGAGCAGCGCGTCGAAGAGCGGTTTTTCTACCAACGGATTTTTGAAAAAGCTGCCGGCGTTGCCCACCTCGGCCGGGTCGGGCAGCTTGCTGCGGCGAATGAGGATTACCGCGCTGCGCACGTTGTGCAGCGACGGCCCGCCCATGCCGCTTACCGTTGTGTGCAGGTCGCCGTACGAGAGAAAGAGCTCGCCGTTTTTGCGCAGGCGAAAGTAAACCTGCGCTACTACCACCCTGCCCCTGAGCTCCTGCTTAAAGATGCTGCTGCGGTAGCCAAAGCGGCACTGCTCGTTGCTCAGCGTTTTCAGGCGCAGGTCGTGCGTATCGATGTACTCCACCTTTTCAATGCAGTCCTTGGCCTCCACGCCGTACGCGCCGATGTTTTGCACGGGGCTGGCGCCCACCACGCCGGGTATGTACGATAGGTTTTCCAGCCCGTACCAACCCTTGGCCACGCAGTGCGCCACCAGCTCGTCCCAGGCCACGCCGGCTCCTGCGCGAAGCAGCACGCTGTCCGCGCCGTCCTCCACCACGTCTAAGTTTTGCATCAGGGGTTGTAGAATGTAGCCGTCAAAGTTGCCCGTAAACAGCAGGTTGCTGCCGCCTCCCATGACGAGCCGGGGCAGGCCCTTCAGCTCGTCGTCGCTGAGCGCGCTTAAAATATCCTCCTCGCTGTGCGCCCTTGCAAGGCAGCGTGCGCTTACATCAAACCCAAAGGTGTTGAGGTTCTTGAGAGGGTGGTCGTAAAGCTTTTCCAACATTTCTTTTGCGTAATAAAAATGTAAAAGTAGGAAAAAAGCATGGCATTGCCTCGGCGCTGCGTAAAAGCGAAGCGGATAAATTGCTAACTTTGTTTTTCAAAAAAAAGAAGACCGAATAATGACGCAAATTCCGCTTCGCAGCCTGTTTTTTAAGCACCTTGCTCAAACATCGCCTGCGCCTATGGCTCTGGAGGTTGTGCGCGCCGAGGGCATATACTTTTACACCGCCGATGGCCGCCGCTTTACCGATCTGGTGTCGGGCGTGTCGGTGAGCAGCGTGGGGCACTGCCACCCCAGGGTGGTGCAGGCGGTGCAGCGGCAGGCGGCGCAGTACATGCACCTCATGGTTTACGGCGAGTACATTCAAAGCCCGCAGGTGCTGCTGGCGCAAAAGCTGTGCGGCAAGCTTCCGCAAAACCTGCAGAGCGTTTACTTTGTCGGCTCCGGCAGCGAGGCCAACGAGGGCGCCATGAAGCTGGCCAAGCGCTACACCCGCCGCACCGAAATGGTGTCGTTCAAAAATGCCTACCACGGTAGCACGCAGGGCGCCCTGAGCGTGATGGGCGACGAGGCGTGGAAGCAAACATTCCGCCCGCTGCTCCCCGATGTGCGGATGCTGGACTTCAACGCCGCGGAGCAGCTGGAGCAAATAACCGGGCGCACGGCCTGCGTGGTGGCGGAGCCCGTTCAGGCCGAGGCGGGAGTGCGCGCCCCGCAAGGCAGCTTCCTGCAAAAGCTGCGCAGGCGCTGCTCCGATGTGGGCGCGCTCCTCATATTCGACGAGGTGCAGACCGGCATGGGGCGCACGGGCAGCCTCTTTGCCTTCGAAAAATACGGCGTCGTTCCCGACATGCTGACCCTTGGCAAGGCCTTTGGCGGCGGCATGCCGCTGGCAGCCTTTGTGGCCTCGCCGGAGCTCATGGGCTGCCTTGCCAATCCTGCCTTGGGGCACATTACCACCTTCGGCGGGCATCCCGTTTCGTGCGCGGCGGGCTTAGCCGCCATGGAGGTGCTTGAGGAGGAAAACCTGGTGGCGCAGGTCGAGGAAAAGAGCCGGCGCTTTCGCGAAAAAATGTCGGCGCACCCGCTGGTAAAGGAGGTGCGTGGCGAGGGCCTGTTGCTGGCTGTGGAGCTGGGCGATGCCGGAAAAATTCAGCGGTTTTTTCAAAAAACATTGCAGCATGGCGTGGCCATAGACTGGTTCCTGTTTTGCAACACGGCCTTTCGCATAGCGCCGCCGCTTACCATTACGCAGGCCCAAATCGATGAGGTGTGCGAGGTGCTGTATCGCTGCTTGGAGTAAAGATTTGTACAATGCATTTTTTATTAAAATATATTTTCGTTTGCCTTGCATTTTTCCTTGCGGGCCACGCTGCCTGCGCCCTCACGCGGCAGGAGTTCAGGCAGCAGGAGAGCCTGCTGCGCAGCCAGCTGCAGCGCGTGGCGGCGGCAACCGACACCGCGCAAAAAATGTCGCTCAACCGCGCTTTCGCGGCCCAGCTGGAGAAAGCTCTCCGCCAGGATTCATCATTCTTTTATCCGTTCGACTCCATTCCCTACCTCTACAAGGTGGCCTCAACCGATGGGCTGGTGCGCCTTATTACCTGGAGTGTGCCGCTGCCGGGCGAGCAAAAATACTTTGGCTTTGTGCTTACGCGCAAAAGCAAATCCGATGCCGCCGCAAGGCTAACCGCCCTGCGCGATAAGCGCAGAGATACGCGCCTAATGGAGAACAAGGAGCTGGCTCCGGACGAGTGGTTCGGCGCCCTATATACATCGCTGGTGGAGCGCCGACTGCCGTACACTAACGCGCCGTTGTACACGCTGCTTGGAATTTCTCCCACAGGCAGGCAAAGCAATAAAAAGGTGGTGGATGTGCTCAACGTGAGCGCCGGCGGCGAGTGCACGTTTGGCGCCCCCGTTTTTGTGCGGAAGGGCAAGGTGTCGCACCGCCTGATTTTTGAGTACAGCGCGCAGGCCGTAATGGAGCTGCGCTACCGGGAGGGCATGGGCATGATTGTTTTTTCGAACCTGGTGCCCATGTACGCCCAGCTGCGAGGCCGCTATGAGCACTACGTGCCCGGCGAAGCTTTTGATGGCCTGGCGTTCGAAAACGGCCAGTGGCTGCTCCGCGAAAATGTAAAACCACCCTCCAACATTGAAATAAAAAAGCGAGTTAAGGGCGATAAAAAGCGGGGAGTTAAGGGGTAAAGTATTGCCACTTTGATATAGCTCCCAATAACGGCATGCCGTTGTCATGCTGAGCGAAGCGAAGCATCTCAAGTGCGCACAGAGGTTTGTATTCATAACCTGAGATTTTTTTGCTCAGGATAAGATAGCCATCAAATTATTGCATGCAGCTGGAGATTGCCAAATATTATTCAATGTCTTGAAATTCAGTAAATCTAAGATTGCTTCGTCGCACCTTGGCGGGACGAAGGTCGGCGTAGCCAATCTCAACCCTAAAAAAGAAAACTTCTTAAATTTAGACAACCTCTCAGGCAGTTTTTATGCCACCCGTTGTACTCGGCTGTGTTAAACTCAAATTTTGGAGTAGCAACGAGTGTGTTTTGTGGTAACTTCGTAGCTACTTATTAAAGAAAAAACGTGAAAAAATTCTTTTGGCTACCAACCATTACGGCAGTAGCGCTACTGTGCGCAGCGTGCAACAACGACGACACAGATGGCATAGCCTCGGATGAGTACGTAAACTCATGGATATATCAAAACATGAAATACGGCTACTACTGGAACGATAAAATTCCCACCTCGGTAAGCTACTCGAAAGATCCCAAATCGTTTTTTTACTCCCTGCTATACGAGTATAACCAGTACTCCGCACCTGATGGCGACCGTTTTTCGTGGATACAGGATAACTATCTTGAGCTGCAGGCCATGCTGAGCGGCGTTGTGAGCAACGAAATAGGATTTGAATACCAGCTCTACGCCTATACCGACAAGGATGTTTTTGGCGAAATAGCCTACGTTAAGCCCGGCACCGATGCTGCCGCCAAGGGGTTAAAGCGCGGGCAAGTTTTTACCCACGTCAACGATGTGGCGCTTACCGTGTACAACTACCAAGCGCTTTTGGCTTTCGACGCATCAAGCGTAAAGTTGCGCATAGCCGATCCGGCAATTAACCATATTAGCAAAATTTTTAACTTCAATAATGCTCAAAACATAACGCTCAACCTCCTGAGCACGTACGCCGAAAATCCGGTGTATCTTGACACGGTGTACAACATAAGCGGCAAAAAAATAGGTTATCTGGTGTACAACTTTTTTGCCTCCGACGATGGCGACGAAACCGGCGCCTACGACAAGGCGCTCAACAATGTTTTTGCCGACTTTAAAAGCAACGGCATAACCGAGCTCATACTCGATCTGCGCTACAACAGCGGAGGCTCGCTGCTCTCGGCCATCTATCTGGCTAGCATGATTGTAAAGAATCTAAACACAAGCGATGTGTTTTTAAAAGTAGAGTACAATAATCAGCTGCAGCAAGAGTACATTAAAGCGTATGGAGCCAAAAGCCTTAACTCTACCTTTGTAGATAAAGTAACTGTGTACGGCAACAACGATAAGGTAAAATCCGAAGCCGCACTCAGCAACCTGGGCAACGTACAAACCCTTTACGTGCTCACAGGAAAACACACCGCCTCGGCCAGCGAAATGGTAATCAATGGGCTTAAACCGTACATGAGCGTTTACCTGGTGGGCGATACCACCATTGGGAAAAATGTTGGGTCAACCACGATTTACGACGAAAGGAATACGAGCAACAAGTGGGGTATGCAGCCCATTATTGCCAAGTTTTACAACAGCAACAACCAATCGGATTTTACCGCCGGATTTGTACCCAACGAGCTGGAGCAAGACACTTGGAATATGCCTAAAAAGCAGCTAGGCGATATACAGGAGGCTTTACTATCCGGTGCTTTGCAAACAATAACGGGAGGTAATTTGCATGCAATGGCTAAGCAAATACACTTGCAAAAACCGGCAAGCATACGGGCGCAAACACTACGCTCATCGCTGGATAAAAAAGCGTGGAGAAATCAAATTATTATACCCGGAAATTCAAAATTTGAAAAAGTACAGCCATGAAACATTACAGCACACTACTAGCCCTGCTGCTCTTTTTTTCCGTATCGGGAGCGGCGTATGCGCAGGAGGTAATCTCCACCCCCAAAAGCCGTCGTCCGGTATTGGTTGACGACGTACGCGCAAATGACATCAAAAATTTGTCGAAAAAGAATGCCGAAAACAGCCTGACGGACGAGCAGCAAAATCAAATTAAGGCTTACAAAACCGAGGCGCAAAGGCAGCTGCTGCAGCTCAGCAACCGGTTGGCCGAAAAGCAGGCCAGGCTGCGCACGCTCGAAACCGCCGACAAGCCCGACATGAAGGCCATTAACGCCACCATTGATGAAATGGCCAAGCTGCAAGCCGACAAGATGAAAGTCAAGGCTGCCTGTAAGCAAAACATTCGGGTCCTGCTCAACGATGAGCAGCGCCTGGAGTTTGACAGCAAGCAGCAGCGCCACCAGGGGCCCTCAAAAAATAAGCGTTAGCAATAGAACACAGTACCCGCCGAGGCAAAAACCTCGGCGGGTCGTTTTTGTTCAGCGGTTGAGTAGCGCCAAACGGCTATCGAGCTAAACCCTAACAGGGTCCCAAAGCCCTGTTAGGGTCTGAAGGCGCCAGCCCGGATTTTACCGCGGCCGGGCATCAACTCCTCAGGATTTTTTCCATCGCTTTCCCTTTTGCCAGCTCGTCCACCAGCTTATCTAAGTAGCGGATTTTTCGCATCAGCTCATCCTCCACCTCCTCTACGCGGCAGCCGCACACCACGCCCGAAATTTTTGCCGCGTTGGGGTTCATTCGCGGCGCCTGGGCAAAAAAGGTTTCAAAATCGCACTTCGCGTCAATTTGCTTTTGCAGCGCCTGCGCATCGTAGCCCGTTAACCACAAAATAATGGCATCTACCTCGGCCTTGGTGCGCCCCTTCCTTTCCGCCTTCTGCACGTACAGCGGATACACGCCGGCAAAAATCATTTTGTAAACTCTTGTATTATCCATTTTTTGCGGTTGATTTGTAATTATCGGTAAAAAGCAGCGGAATTTCTTGCCGTTAAAGAGCAGCCTAACCTGCGTCCTGTTGCCGGTCGTAAAATTTCTGGTGCTTCGAAAGCCTCACAAGCGTTTTTGCTATTCTGTCCACCCTGGTTTGCTCCGTTTTTGCGGCGTATATCCACTTTATGTAGTAGAGCTGCTCGCCTTGGCCAAGCGAGCTGAAAAACTGCAGCGCCGCGCTGTCGTCCTGCAGGCACAGCAGCAGCTCCTCGGGAATTTCCACCGGCTCGTTATCGGGGTACAAAATGATGTGGACGTAGTCGCCCGCCTCCTTCTTGATTTTCTTCCTGATGTCAGCCTTTACGGACAGAAATACCTGCCCCGTACCCTTTACCGTGGGCAGCAGGTGGTAGTGGCTGATGGCGTGGCCGTCGATGCTGCCCCTCACTTTTACCCAGCCAAAGGGGGATTTTTTGTCGGGCAAAATCTCGGGAATAATCGCGTACGTCCAGCCGCCTTTGCCGGGAAATCTTTCCAGCAAATATCTTTTGTTGACCAGGGGTTTCTCGCTCATGCTACTTGCTGCTGTTTTGCGCTGCCGTCAATGGGGTAAAAAGCTCTACCAGATTCTCCTCCGGGTCGTGCAGGTGGGCTACCCGCATTCCCCAATCGGGCATATCGGCCGGTTGGTTGACGAAGCTAACGCCGTTGGCTTGAAGCGCCCGGTACGCTTCGTCCACATTTTCTACCTCAAAGGACACCATCAGCTTTTCACGGCATCCCTCCGGTTGGCTTTTATCGGCATTGCCAACCGCCGGAGCCATAAAATTGGAAACAAATATGGCAAAACCTTCTATTCCTTCGGCCACCTTAAAGGAGGCGTAGCAGCCCTCTTCATCGCCCCAGGCCGGCTCCAGCCCCAGTTTTTCGGTGTAAAACCTGAAGCACTTTTTGTAGTCCTTGACTAACAATCGTACACTACTGAATTTCATAATCATTTAATTTTAAGTTTGTTTTATTGGTATTGTTAATTTGGTGTAGATTTTAATAAGGATCGAACCCTTGTCATTCTGAGCAAGGCGAAGAATCTCATGTTGTGAATATGAAGCCCTGTGCGAACTTGAGATCCTTCGCCTTGCTCAGGATGACATAACCATCAAGTGCTGTAAATCATGGAATCTATATTAACTTAACAATACC
>JAVBPG010000003.1:0-49947 GCA_031549685.1 Bacteroidales bacterium
TTCTCGCTCGAGGAAACCATGGAGTACATCCAGGAGGATGAGTACGTGGAGGTAACGCCAAAATCTATCCGCATGCGCAAAATTCTGCTGGACGAAAACGAGCGGAAAAGGGCGGCGAAAAATGCGTAAAAAGTTGCAGTAAGCAGCTGCAACATGCAGTAGGCAAAAACCCGAGGAAGTCAAGGTGCTTTCTCGGGTTTTTGCTTTTACAACTTCGTATCCTCCAGCCTATTTCTCCGCGTACGATAGTGCGAAAGGTAGGTTCTTTTCGTTTTTTCGGATAAAAAGGAGCGGCTCGCTAAGCCCTCTATTTCGGGATGCTTGGCGGTAAAGAAAGCCAACTCTTTGCTTACCGCGCTCTCCGGCAACCCGATTTTTATACCAAAAGCGTGAAAGGTTGCACCAACTACCTGCGTACCACCCTTCATGAATTCTACATGCTTGTCTGTGAACAGGCCCTTGTCAAGCGCAAACTCCGTATCGTCCACATGAATTTTAGTGTTGAGTAAATCGTAGGCGGGGGAAAGGCGAAAATCACCATCCTGTGTTTCAATAACGGAAAAATTCTTTAGGTGCGCATCTCCGTTACAGAACAAAAAGTTGAATAAAACAATCCGGTAGAACTTCAGCAGCTCCACGCGCCACGCCGGAATAAATGTTTTTATCAGCTCGGCAACACCCTCGTAGCTGCAGCTATCATACTTAAAATTTACCCCGGCATTATCGGAGGTTAATCCGGCCAAGGAGGCAAAATCCTCCACGCGAAGCTTACTGCCGTTGGGCGCCACATCAAACCTTCGGGTTAAGTAGGCCATCTCTCCTGTTTGAAAAAAGCATAACCCGTTGGGCGCTGTTTCTATGCCAAATACCTGCTCGGCAATTTGCATGGTAAGGTTCTCATTGGCGGCACACTCCAGCGGGCTACGAATACCGCTGGGTTTAGGCTTTAAAATGTATCGTCCCTGCTCGCCCTCCGTCGTTAACCTCAGCACGCCCTCGTGCAGCACAACAGAATATTTACTTTGCACACCCGATAGCGAAATGCGCTTGCGGTTATTCATAAACTTTTGCGCATCATCGTCGTTACTCTCCACGGATTCGTACGGAAGCATGTGTGATGCTTTCCGCTTATCAAAAAGGCGATTAAGCGCCAACGGGCTATAGGTATCATACCCCTGCGCTAAGGTCGATGGGCAACGGTCAACACTGTTCATATCAAATAGGCTTTACGGTAACAGCCCCTACTACATCACATTGAGCGGTAGCAAGTAGAATTCCAAAATGATCTTTCTCATCAACATGCAGCAACCGCGCCTGGGTAATGCGATTGCTTCCCTCGGATAGCAGGTTGAAAAAGAACGGGAAAAGATAGACGGAGCGATACTCCTGCTGCGTTTTGGGCAGTGTAAGGCAAATGGCCGGCCGCGTGGCGTCGGCGAAGTAGCCGTCGGTGTAGCGAAAAAGATATTCGCTGCGCGATAGCTCCGTTAGCTCGCCGGCCAATACGTCGTTTAAGTAAACTGCTGCCTTTCTCATTTCGCGCGGCTATTTTTGACCCTAACTTCTATCTCCAAGCCCAAGGTATCCAAAATGCGGTTAAGCACGGCCAACGAGGGATTTGCTTCGCCCCGCTCAACCTTGGTCAGCGTGTTTATGCCCACCTCCGCCAGCTCTGCCAGCTCGCGCTGCGTGATGGAAAGCAGCTTGCGCCGCTTTTTAATGACTTCTCCTAAATTTTTCACAATCACAATATATTGGGATTACGGGGCAAAGGTAGCCATATTTTTATAAAAAACCACCACAAATCACAATAAAATGTGATTTGTGGTGGTTTTAGAAATACAAACAATCTTTTTTATACAAAAATCCCAACACATTGCGATTTTTGCGATAAGAAAGACTCTGATGCTGCCCGTATATGCTACTTACCGCAAGCTGCTGCTGCCCACTGCTGCCTGCTTTTACACCGTCTCCTTGTCCACCCCAAACCTCTCCTCGTCGTGGTGGCGGCCCCGGGGCTCAATGTGCACCACAATGTCGTACACGTTTTCCACGCTCTCCTTAATGCTTTTCTCCACCGCGTCGGCAATGGCGTGCGCCTCGGCCAGGCTCAGGTTGCCGTCGGCCTCCACGTCGAGGTCAATCATGTAGGCGTTGCCCATTTGGCGCGAGCGCACGCGGTGCGGGTTGCTGGCGCCGGGTACACGATCTACGGCCTCAAAAATTTTATCATATACGCTCATGTCCTTCACGCCGTCCATGAGCTCCACGCTCGACTCCATAAAGATGCCAACGGAGGACTTAATAATAAATAGGCTGATTATTAATCCGGTAATGGTGTCCAAGATGGGGAGCCTGAGGATAAACGTGGCGGCCAGGCCCACGAGCACGCCGGCCGAAATAATCACGTCGTTGCGCATGTTGATGGCGTTGGCCGTGAGCAGCGAGCTGCTTACCCGCTTGCCCTGCTTATACTGGTAGAGCGCCAGCAGCAGCTTCCCGATAATGGAAAAAACGGTAACGTAAATGGCGATGGCCGAAGGCAGCTCGCGCGGCTCGCTCGAAAAAAGGTGGCTTACCGTAGAAACGAGCATTTGCACCCCCGCGTAGAAAATAATGAGCGACAGGATTTTGGTGGCAATGCCCTCGGCCTTTTCGTAGCCGTAGGCAAACTTGCGGCTGGGCGGGCGGTGCATGATGTGCGCCGTAAAAATCATCACCACGGAAATAACCACATCGGTGGCCGAGTCGATACCGTCGCCCAGCACCGCCAGGCTGCCCGACAGCAGTCCGATTACAATTTTTGAGGCGGATAGGATAACGTTACCAACGGTGCTTATCCACGAGGTTTTTATGATTGTTTTTTCGCGCGAATTCACAGGTACTACTTTTATATGGTTGCTGTCATGGCGGGCTTGACCCGCCATCTCCAAAAGAAAGTACAAAGATAAGGATAGCGCACGAATTACACGAATAATACCTTGGACAGGATTTACAGCATTAACCGGATAAACACACGCAATTCTTCTAAAAACATGTAAATCTTGCAAATCCTGTCTAAATAAATAAAGCCTCCTGTGATTTTTTACACCTTTGCGTTACTAATCATGTAAGAGCAAGCAATTTTCCCGGGTAGCCTTGCTTGAACGTAAAAAATTTTTTGAAAAAATGGAGCAGGATAAGAAGAGCAGGGAGGAGGAGTTCCTGAAGGTTTTTGAGGCCAACGTGGGTATTGTAATCAAAATTACGAAGGCGTACGCCAACACCTCGCACGACCGCGAAGACCTGACCAACGACATTGTAATGGAGCTGTGGCGATCGTTCGATACGTTCAGGGGGCAATCCGCCATCTCGACCTGGATGTACAGGGTGGCGCTGAACACTTCAATGAACTATCGGCGAAAAAGAAAACACGACTCATTATTTACTCACTGGAGCGATTTGAAACAGCTTGAAAACCTGCACTGGCTTTCGGAGCGCGACAGCACGCCCGAAGCGGAGTTTCTCTACCGATGTATTGAGGAGCTGGACGCTATCAACAAAGCTATTATCCTGCTTTATTTGGACGGAAAATCGCACGAGGAAATTGCCCTCATCACGGGAATTTCAAAAACCAACGTGGGCACTCGAATCGGACGGATTAAGGAGCAAATGAAAAAATTTATTCAACATCAAAACGTTTAACATCATGGAATGGAACGAACTACAAGCCATGTGGCAACAGTACGATGCCCGCATTGCAGAAAATACACGCATCAATAAGGAGGTTTTAAAACGGATGCTCTCGGCAAAACCGGAGAGGAAAATAAGCTGGGCAGCGCTGCAAACCGGTGCTAAATTACTGCTGCTACCTCTTTTTCTCCTAATTTTCTTTATGACATCACGCACTAAGTACAATAGCGGCATACCCTTGTATATAGGCATACTGCTATTTAGCGGCGTATTGTTGTATGGCTATTTTGGGATGATAAAAATTTTTCGGCTGCTTCGCAAAATCAACCTCACAAACCCTATAACTACTACAAGACGACTTGTCAACCAGCTCGAAAGGGCTCAAACGAAGCAGACGAAAATAGGAGCCACAGCAATGCCCATCGCGCTACTTGGCGCATGTCTCATATTCGACATATACGGTAATGCATCTACCACCATCTCACGAATAATGGCTGCAGCAGTAATTGCGGTAGTATTTGGAGCCATACTCTACAGCATCAAAGAGCAAGCCCAATGGTTTAAAAAACTCAACGCTGAGCTTGACGAAATTGAGCAGCTGGAAAAGGAGTAGCCTGCAGGCTATTTTCAGCGTAGTATTTTTATCGCGCATGCGTACCCTTAGCGCTCGGGGTAAAAGCGGAGGAAATCCTCGCAGAAGGATACGTTGCTGTTCAACGCAAAAAATTATTGTAAGAATAGCTTAATATAGTCCTTTTTTGGATAATCGTTTTTGCTTTCTCGTAACTTTGAGCTGTAAAACTACAGCGCTTATGAAAACCCGCCATGCACTTATAGCTCTACTGATTCTCGTCCCCACCCTGCTCCGCGCGCAGCAGGACAGCGCCTCATCGAAAGAAAACAGCAAAAAGCTGAGCTTTGCAGGGGTACCGCAAGTTTCCTTCGACCGCTCGCGGGGATTTGGCTTCGGCGCCACGGGCATGATGCTGTTTGATGTGGACAGGGAGCACCCGCAAGCGCCACCCTCGCAGCTATCGGTTATGGGAGAGTACACCACCAAAAAGAACTGGTACGCCATGGCGTTTGCCCGCCTTTTTCTGCGCAACGACAACTATCGTATTGCCCTGGGCGGCGGCTACCTTAACTCCAACTTTCAAACCTACGTAGAGGTGGGTGGCGAGCACATTGAGGTGCCCTACAACACCTACGGAACCTTTTTGTTTGCCGCGCCGTCAATCCGCGTTTACGGCAGGCTGTACGCCGGCGTCAGCTTTCAGTATTTCCGTACGCACCTCATTTTTGACGAATCAAACTTGGGCATAAATAACACGACCAGCAGCAGCTATCAAAACGGGCTGGGTCTGAACCTAATGTATGACTCGAAGGATAATCAATTCGCGCCCTCAAAGGGTTTTTTTGGCAGCATAATTTATAAAAATTTTCCCTCGTGGTTAGCTAACGATAGCGTGTTCAACAAGCTTACCATAACGGCAAACTACTACCACCGCCTGAACCCGCACATGGTGCTGGCCTCGCGGGCGGCCATGGATGCGGCGGTAGGCGGCAGCATTCCTTTCATTGCGCAAAGCTACGTGGGCAACAAAGATATTCGCGGCTACACCAAGGGCGAGTACCGCGGCAACCAGGTGTACGCCCTACAAAGTGAGCTGCGCTGGAATGTTTACAAGGCCTTTGGAGTGGTGGGATTTTTTGGCCTGGCGCTGGCCAATAGCCCCGATTACACCAGCCCGGTGCTGCCCGGCGGCGGTGTGGGTGTGCGCTACAAGGTGCTGCCCAAATTTAACCTCAATGTTGGCGTTGACGGCGCAGTAGGTAAAGACGACTGGGGCATATACTTCCGCATTGGCGAGGCTTTTTAAGAAGGCACCCGCAGGCTGCTTTGCCTTTATAAAAAAGGCTGCTATGGATTGGGCTTAGCATCACACACAACTCTTTGTTAATTATAGCGATACCACTACTTCAACCCTTTCTTGTACTCCGCAATTTTTAGCACATCCCCCACCTGCTTTTTATCGCTCACACGCAAAATCAGCGGTATAAGTTTCCCTTTATTTTTTGCCTGCGCAAAATCTTTTTTCAGGCTGTCGGCAATATCTAAATCTGCTATTCCTACGCCCGTTTTTTCGGTAAAAAAGAAAGATATTTGAAAGAATTTATCCCACACCGAAAGCCAGAAAATAGTTTTCTTTTTGTGCGAACCCTTGCACAGCCACGATTTTCCATCTTTGTAGTAATTCCACTCCAAATCCACCGGTAGCGCAGTGGTTGCAACGGCGTTAGCAAACATTTCAAAGGCCGAGAAACTTGCTCCAAGAACTTGCTTTAAAACTTCGGTTGAGGGAAAAATATTTTCATCGCGAAGAAACTGTGTTTCCATATCGTTTAAAAAAACAGGGGTTAACCCACCTTTCCCCTGCCCTCAATCTTCACCTCAAAGTTTACCGAGTTGGCAATAAAGCAAAACTCGTGCGCCTTGCGGTGCAGCTCGTCCAGCTTGGCCAGCATCGATTCATCGGTAACAGTAACAACAGGGTGCAGCGTAATTTGCGTAAATCGCCCGTTGCCGTTGGCCTCGGTAAGCATGGTGCCCACGGGCTTATCCTCGTAGGCGGTGGCCACCACGCCGTTGGCCGAGCAAAAGTGCAGGAACCACAGCATGTGGCAGCCCGACAGCGCCGCCACCAGCAGCTCCTCGGGGTTGTACATGCTCGTGTCGCCGCGGAAGGCGGGGTCGGAGGAGGAAAAAATGTCGGGCTTGCCCGCCGACGAAATGGTGTGGCTGCGCCCGTAGGCGCGGTAGTCGGCGGTGCCGGTACCCTTGTTACCCGTCCAGGTAAGGGTAAGGAGGTTGTAGGTATGCTCTCTCATGGCTGCGCTATTTTACGGTTACGGTAGTAAAGGTAGCAACAAAAACGCGCAATTATACCGGGTGGTGCTACTCCTTCACCACCCTGGCCCGCTGCAAATGCTTTTTGTACATAAAAAAGATGACCAACACCAGCGCCACGGACACGGCGCCGTTGATAAAAAAGCCGTACTTTTCGGCTGTGAGGCTGATGGCCCACCCGGTAAAGAGGTTGCCCAGCGGCGTGCTGCCCGTAACAATGAGCACGTAAATGCTCATTACGCGGCCGCGGTACGCGTCGTCGGTGTTGAGCTGTATGCGCGTGTTGGCGCGGTTGAGAAAGCACAGGTTGCAAAAGCCTATGAGCACCAGCAGCGGCAGCAGGAAGCTGAGCTGGTAGGCCGCCGGAACAGGCACCAGAGTAAGCATTTGCGCCGCACCCATGACCACCGCCATGCTCACCAAAAAGTACTTGGTGCGCAGGCGGCTGCCGAGGCCCGCCATGAACAGCGCGCCCAGCAGCGAGCCGAGCCCGAAAACCGACATCATGACGCTGTACGTCTCCTCGGTGCCCATGAGCACATCCTTGGCAAATACGGGCAGCACCACGCTGGCGTTCATCGAAAAGGTGCACACAATGGCCAGGATGATGAACGTGGGCAGGATGGTGGTGTTTTTTACGGCGTACCTCAGCCCCGATTTTATTTCCTTCAGCACCTTTCCCTGCCTATCCTTTACGCGCGGCTTACCCACCACGCTAATGAGCGAAATGCCGTAAATGACGGGAATGAAGCTGAGCCCGTTGATAAGAAAGCATTCGGCGGTGCCCAGGTACTTCATGATAATGCCGGCGATGGCCGGGCCAACAATGCGGGCCAGGTTAAACGTGGTGGAGTTGAGCGAAATGGCGTTGGGCAAATCCTTTTTACCCACCAGCTCCACAAAGTACGATTGGCGCGTGGGCTGGTCGATGCTGTTGCCCACGCCCGCCACCAGCGCCAGCACCGCAAAGAGCCAGTAGTTGGCCGAGCCCAGCCACACCAGCAGCGCCAGCAGCAGCGACTGCACCATGAAAAGCGTTTGCGTAAAGAGCAGGATTTTCTTTTTGGGAAAACGCTCAATGAGCACGCCCACAAAGAGCGACAGCACGAGCACCGGCCCAAACTCAAACACGCCCATGAGCCCCAGCAGCAGCGGCGACCCGCTGATTTTGTACACGTACCAGCTCAGCGCCGTTACCTGTATCAGGCTGCCGATGGTGGAAACGGCCTGCCCCAACCAAAAGTAGCGGAAATTCTTGTGGTAGAGCGATCGAAATGTTTCCTTAAAAATAGCTTGAATGGACATGGAGGTAGCAAAAAGGCTACGAATTTACAAAAAAATCGGCGGCGTGGAAAGCTATAGCAGCTCCCGCATTTCGGGCCAGTGGTAAATTTTTACCTTCCCGCTCCGGCGCTTTGCAGCCAGCACCATAGCCTTGGCAATATCTTTTCCGTCCATGCCCTTATAGCGCTTCAGCGAGCCAACCAGAAGCAGGTTCACCACCCTCCAGATTTGTATCGCCACTTTTTCCAGCGGACGGTTTTCCTTGCGCTTACCCATTATCATCGAGGGGCGGAAAATGTGCGTGTGCTCAAAATCCAGCGCCGCAACATCGCGCTCCATCTCGCCCTTGCAGCGGATGTAAAATATGCCCGATGCCGGATTTGCACCTATGGCGCTTACCACAAAAGCTGCTTTAGCGCCGCCCTCCTTTGCCAGCCGCGCCGCCAGCACAGGGTAGTCGTGGTCCACCACGTAGTAGTCCTTTTGGTTGGGTGTGTGCCTTTTGGTGGTGCCGAGCGCTATGAAAATTTCATCGCAGGCCATGCTTTCGCGTAAGTCGGGCAAGGTTGAGTAATCGCCAGTAAGCACCTTCAGCTTTGGGTGGCTAATGCTCAGGTCTTTGCGAACAACGGCTGTTACCTGCTCGTAGTCGGGACTGGCAAGCAGCTCGTTGAGGAGATGCGAACCCACAAAGCCGCTGGCCCCGAAAATGGTGGCTTTTTTCATTTGATTTTTCCGCTTAGGTTGTTTTTTACTTTGCCAGCTCCCAAAGCTTCTTGCTCCAGTCGGCCAAAAAAATTTCTTGATTTTATAGGGATTTTTGGCCGTAAAACACGTTTTATGTTCCCAAAATGTGGAAAAATCACATTTTAGGAACGTAACGTGTGAAAGCTATAGCCCTAACTTTTTCCTGGCAAACTCCCCGATGTACTCCGCCGCACCCTCAATGCCCAGCACCGAGGTGTTGAGGCACAGGTGGTACGAGGCGGCGGCGCCCCAGGTTTTACCGCTGTAGTAGCTGTAGTAGGCCGCGCGCTTTTTGTCGATGCGCTCCACCACCTCGCGGGCTTTTTCGGCGGTAAGCTGCTCGCTGTCCATCACGCGCTGCACGCGGTCGGGCGTGTTGGCAGTGAGGAACACGTTGAGGCAGCGCGGGTAATCGCGCAGCACGTAGTCGGCGCAGCGGCCTATGAACACGCACGACTGCTCCGCGGCCAGCTTGCGAATTACATCGCTTTGGATTTGAAACAGCGAGTCGTTTTGCAGCAGGTTGTCGTTCAATAGATTTTCGCTGATGAGGCTCGAAAATCCGGCCCAGAAGTTGCCCAGAAAGTTGAACCTCGCCTTCTCGTCGGCGCGCTCAAAGAACTCCTTGTTCAGGCCGCTCTGCTGCGAAGCCAGCTGAATAAGCTCCTTGTCAAAGTAGCCAAAGCCAAATTCCCTGGCCAGTATTTGACCTACTGCACGGCCGCCGCTGCCCAGCTGCCGCCCGATGTTGATTACGTAGTTCATTTTTCTCTAAATTTAAATTTTTGGCACACAGATGACACGGATTTACATCGCTGATTATCAAATGTTTTTAGTTGGCTCACATGAAAGGCTAACCTCCTTTTTCAAAAATTCCACATGGCCTCCCGCAGAAATTTTAACTTGGTATTTTACGTATGCTACTTCTTTGCCCTTTTGATGTAGTATTAATTTACAGTTGAAAGATTGTAGTGCGATGTAAGTCCGCATTATCCGTGTGCCAGCTCCCGCTGATTAAATTGCTTCAGCTGCGCCGCCAGCAGGGCTCCGGCAAGTATGGCCGAAATAAAATCGGAGATGGGCATGCTTATCCACACGCCGACCACTCCATAGTGCTTAGGCAAAATGAGCAGCAGCGGAATGAGAAAAAGTATTTGCCGCGTAAGCGAAAGCAGAATCGATTTTTTGGCCATGCCAATGCTTTGAAAAAAGGTAATGACCACCATCTGAAAACCTACAATGGGGTAGGTCATAAACACGTAGCGCATGCCCTCCACCGAAAGCCGGGTGAGCTCCTCGTCGCGCGTGAAAACGGAGGCAATGGCGCGCGGAAAAACTTCGGCCACCACAAAGCCCACCACCATCACCACGGTGGCGTACATAATGGACTTGCGCAGCACCTCGGTTACGCGCGGGTACAGCGCCGCGCCGTAGTTGTAGCCGGCAATGGGCTGCATGCCCTGGTTGATGCCCATGACCACCATGACAAACAAAAACGCCACGCGGTTGATAATGCCGTAGGCGCCCACCGCCAAATCGCCGCCATGCGTAATAAGCGCCTGGTTGATAAGAATAACGATAACGCAAGCGGCGGCGTTCATCAAAAACGGCGCCATGCCTATGGCAAAAATAGCCTGCACGATTTCGCGCCGGAGCCTGAAAATTCCCTTTTTGAAGTGAATAAAGCTGCTTTTACCGGCAAAAAAACGGAATTGCCACAAGAGCACCAGCACCTGCGAAATGATGGTGGCGACAGCGCTTCCGCGAATTCCCCAGCCGAACCCGAAGATAAAAAGCGGGTTGAGCACCAGGTTTACCACCACCGTGTAAATGGTGGCGTACATCGACATTTGCGGATGCCCTGCCGAGCGCAGCAGCGCGTTGAGCCCAAGGTACATGTGCGTTACCACGTTGCCGGCAAGAATGATTTGCATAAAGTCGCGGGCGTAGGGCAGCGTTTGCTCGCTTGCCCCAAAGAAGTACAAAACGGGGTCGAGCAGCAGAAGCATCAGCACCGAAAACGACACGCCGATGATAAGGTTCAGCACCAGCACATTTCCCAAAATGTGGTTGGCCGTATCGTAGTCCTTTTGCCCCAGGCGCAGCGACAGCAGGGCCGAGCCGCCGATGCCCACCAGCGCGCCAAAGGCCGCAGCGAGGTTCATGAGCGGGAAGGTAATGGCCAGCCCCGAGAGCGCCATGGGCCCCACGCCGTGGCCTATAAAAATGCTGTCGGTAATGTTGTAAAGCGACGATGCCGTCATGGCAATGATGGCCGGAATGGCGTACTGCATGAGCAGTTTCCCTACATTTTCTGTCCCTAAAACTAATGGCGCTGATTCGTTCTTACCCATTCTTCTACCTTGAAAAAAATCTACTCCTTGCTTGTAAAATAATCCCAGGCAAGCCGTGCCACCTCCGCAATTATGCGCTCATTTTCGCTGTCGCTTTCCCTTGATTCGGCCACCAAAACAACTATTGTAACATGCTTATTATTATCTATTTGAACAATTCCAACATCGTTGCATGCCGCTGTTACTCCGTCCTTTTTCCCACCCGTTCCTGTTTTGTGCGCCACCACCGCCTCCGGAGGAAGCAACCCCGGTATGCGATTTTTTCCGGTGGAAGTTTCCGCCATTATGCGCCACAAAAATGCCCGGCTACCTTCGGACAGCAGCTGGCCGTGGTAAAATTTTTCGAGCAGCAGCGCCGTAGCGAGCGGTGTGGTGTAGTTGCCGTACTGCGCAGCGTAGTCGGCGTGCATTTCCCTCTCGGTGTACGCAATGTTTATGCCCTCAACGCCCGTGCTGCGAATGTATGCGTTTACCTTTTGCGCCCCTCCCGCAAGCCGGAACAGCATGTCGCAAGCATTATTATCGCTTTGCGAAACGGCGTATTGCAGCACTTCGCTAAGCGGAATATCCACGTTGCCATCGGGGTATTTTTCGCGGAGCGGGCTGTAGGTATCGGGGTGTAAATCCTTTTTATCGACGTGAATTTTTTGGCTGAGCGACAGCAGCCCGCTATCTACCATGCTCAGCACGTCCAGCGCCAGGTGAAGCTTATAAACGCTTTGCATGGGGTAGCGCCGGTGGTTGTTAACCAGCACTGTATCGCTGCCGCTAATGATGGCTACCCCCACTACGGCTTGCTTTGAGGCTACCGCTTCTTCAATTTGCTGCTGCAAACCATTGCTTTGGCAGGAAGAAAAAATTACGATGCCGGCCGAAAAGAAAAGACCGAACAAAATTCGCAACTTTTTATTTACAAATGAGTTATACACTTTCTATTGCTTTACATCTTTGTTGCTGCGGCCAGCGTTGCCACGCTGATTTTACAATTTGCCGCCTTTTGAATGGCGGCAATGCAGGACTCCAGCGTGGCGCCGGTGGTAAGCACATCGTCCACCAGCAGCAGGTGCTTGCCCTCAATGAGTGCAAGCTTATCGGCGTGCACGGCAAACACATCCTCCACATTTTTCATGCGCTCCTCGCGCGATTTTTTGGTCTGCGTTTCGTTGTAGCGCTGGCGGTAAACCACATTTGCCAAAGTTGGCTTTCCAAACGACTGCGAAATGCCCCTGGCTATCTGCTCGCTCTGGTTGTAGCCCCGCTGGCGCTGGCGTTTGAGGTGTAGCGGAATGGGAATAATAGCGTCAACATCCTGGTAAAAATCGGAGCGCAGCAGCTCGGCGCCGAGCAGGTTGCCCAGCACCACGCCCACCTGCGGGCGGCCTTTGTACTTGAGCTTATGCAGCAGCTTGCGGTACTTGCTGCCCTTGCCCATGAAAAAAAGCGAGCAGGCGTTCTCCACGGGCACGCGCCCCCAAAACACCTGCTCCACGGGATTTCCCTTTTGCAGCCAGTAGCCGGTGCGCGGAAGCTTGTAGCGGCAGGTGGTGCAAATTACCTGCTCTCCCGCCACCAGCAGCGCGCCGCAGGCCTCGCAGCGGTTGGGATAGATCAGCGCAAAAAATGACCTAAGGAAGGACATCATTATTTACAATTGGACAAATTACAATTGACAATTTGAGCTCTACAAGCCAACGTCATAACACTTTGACAAATTCAGTGTGACAGCCCACGTGGCTGCATTTCAATTGTCAATCGTAAATATGTAAATCGTCAATTTTATTTACTCTATGGCAAACCTGGCGCTTACCGTGCTCTCCAGCTTAATGGTGGCAAACTCCAGCTCGGGTTGGGCCGCCTCGGCAAAGCTGTCCGATGAAACCTTGGCGTGCATGGTTACGTTGGCGGCGTAGTGGCGGTATACGGGCGTTTCGAACTCCTGCACCCACAGCGCACGACCGGCCTTTTGCCCAATGGCGGCGAGCAGGTCTGTGGCTTTTTCCTTGGCCGCCTTCATGGCTTCAACTTTTACCTCGCGCTTGAATTTTTCCATTTCGGAGTGGTCCACTTTTTCGAGCTGCACGTTCGACACGTTGATTTTTTTCAGCTCCTGAATGGCCCTTCCGGCCAGCGAAGCGCTGCGCACCAGCAGGCGGTAGTTGCGGCTTGTAAAAATCTCGTTGCCCTTGTACCAGTACGACATAAAGTTGCTGCTCATATCCTTTACGGTAAGGTCTTTGGCAACATCGACTCCCAGCTTGGCCAGGGCCGATTTCATGTCCTTTTCCTGCTGGTCGAGCGACTGCTTACCCTTGCTGTCCTTTTCGCTAATGGTAACCGCGAGGTAAATTTTGTCGGGGGTAACCTCCCGCTCGGCCTTGCCCGTAACCTCAACGTACGGCTGGTCTATGAAATTTTTTTCGCCTATTTGCGCCTGCGCAAAAACGGCACAAAAGACAAGGGCTGCTGCAAAAATAATTTTTCTCATGGCGTTGAATTTTCATTTAAACAAAGATAGAAAAAATCTCTTAGCCCCAACCCACCAAAACAGAACTGTAATACACTACAAAGGTTAACTTTTGTCATGCTGAGCGAAGCGAAGCATCTCAAGTTGCCACAAATGATGACGCATATTTCCAGCCGGAGATTCTTCGCTTCGCTCAGAATGACACCACCCACAAGTCCACCACAGCTATAGCCTCTGCCAGCTGGCGGATTGGGCATACTACCACTACTTACTGCTAACTTTTTTCTATCTTTGTTGCTTACGCAAAAACGCAAAAATGGCAGAGGAAAAAAAATACGTGGAGACCCCCATGATGAAGCAGTACTACGCCTTCAAGGCCAAGTACCCCGATGCCTTGCTGCTGTTTCGCGTGGGCGATTTTTACGAAACCTTCGGCGAGGATGCCATTAAAACGGCGGAAATTTTGGGCATTACGCTCACGCGCCGCGCCAACGGCAGCGCCTCGTTTGTGGAGCTGGCCGGATTTCCGCACCATGCGCTGGATACCTACCTCCCCAAGCTAGTGCGTGCGGGGCAGCGCGTGGCGGTGTGCGACCAGCTGGAGGACCCGAAAATGGCCAAGGGAATTGTGAAGCGTGGCGTTACAGAGCTGGTTACGCCGGGCGTAACGACCAACGATAACGTTCTCGAAAACAAGGAAAACAACTTTTTGGCCTGCGTACACTTTGCCAAAAATTCTTCGGGCGTGGCCTTTCTCGACCTCTCCACCGGCGAGTTTTGCGTGGGCGAAGGCAGCAACGACTACGTGGATAAGTTGCTCACCAACTTTTCGCCCAAAGAAATTCTTTTTCAAAAAGGCTGCGAGGAAAAGTTTACCGAGCACTTCGGCGTAAAGTACTACAGCTACCGCCTCGACGAGTGGGCCTTCAACGAGGACGCCACGCGCGACAAGCTGCTCACGCACTTTCAGGTGCCTTCGCTGAAGGGGTTTGGCATACAGGATTTTACCAGTGGCGTAACGGCTGCCGGAGCCATACTCATGTACCTGGAGCTCACGCAGCACACGCAGGTAAAGCACATTTCGCACATCTCGCGCTTGGACGAAAACCGCTACGTGTGGCTCGATAAGTTTACGGCGCGCAACCTTGAGCTGTTCAGCTCCACCAACGAAGGTGCAAGCACGCTACTGAAAAGCATCGACCACACCATTTCGCCCATGGGCGGGCGCCTGCTGAGGCGCTGGATTGCGCTTCCGCTAAAGGAGATACAGCAAATCAACGCGCGCCACGACATGGTGCAGCAGCTTATTGATTTGCCCCTGCTGAGCGAGGAGTTGGCGGCGCACATACACGAGGTGGGCGACCTGGAGCGCGTAATTTCCAAGGCCGCCGTGGGGAGAGTTAACCCGCGCGAGGTGGTGCAGCTGGCGCGCGCGCTGCGCGCCGTGGAGCAAATAAAAAACCTTTGCGCCAATGCTAAAGAACCCAACTTTGCCCGCGTGGCCGAGCAGCTGAATCCCTGCACAACGATGTGCGAGGTGGTTGAGCAAAAAATTCTGCCCGAGCCCGCCAACCAAATCGGCAAGGGCGCCATTGTGGCCGGAGGCGTGAGCGCCGAGCTGGACGAGCTGCGCAAAATTCAGCGGAGCGGAAAGGATTACCTCCTCGAAATCCAGCAGCGCGAGTCGGAGCGCACGGGCATACCTTCGCTCAAAATCAGCTTCAACAACGTTTTCGGCTACTACATCGAGGTGCGCAACACGCACAAGGACAAGGTGCCGCCCGAGTGGATACGCAAGCAAACCATCGCCGCGGCCGAGCGCTACATTACCGAGGAGCTAAAATCGTACGAGGAAAAAATTCTCGGCGCCGAGGATAAAATTTTTGCACTGGAGCAGCAAATTTTCGGCGACCTGGTGGTGTCGCTCCTGGAGTACATTGCGCCCATTCAGCACAACGCCACGCTGGTGGCGCAGCTCGACTGCCTGCTCAACTTTGCCAACATTGCAATCGAAAGAAAATACTGCCGCCCCGAGCTGAAAAACGATTCGGTGCTGGAAATAAAAGACGGCCGCCATCCGGTAATTGAGTTGCTGCTCCCACCCAGCGAAGTCTACGTTGCCAACGATGTTTTTTTGGATTCCGCCGAGCAGCAAATTATCATTCTCACCGGCCCCAACATGTCGGGTAAGTCGGCCCTGCTGCGGCAAACCGCGCTCATTGTGCTCATGGCACAAATCGGCAGCTTCGTACCGGCAAGCAAGGCCAGCATTGGGGTGGTGGATAAAATTTTTACCCGCGTAGGCGCTTCGGACAACCTCTCGCAAGGCGAATCGACCTTCATGGTGGAGATGCAGGAAGCCGCAAGCATTCTGAACAACCTTTCAAACAATAGCCTTATCATTCTCGACGAAATTGGCCGCGGCACCAGCACCTACGACGGTATTTCCATAGCCCGCGCCATGGTGGAGTACATTCACGACCACCCGCAGGCCAAGGCCAAAACGCTGTTTGCCACGCACTACCACGAGCTGAATGAGCTGGAGAGCTCGTACGCCCGCATCAAAAATTACAACATTGCCATAAAGGAGGTGGGCAACAAAATTGTGTTCCTGCGCAAATTAGTACGCGGCGGAAGTGAGCATAGCTTCGGCATTCACGTGGCGCAAATGGCGGGCATGCCCAAGAGCGTAACCGAGCGCGCAACGGCCATTTTAAGGCAACTCGAAAGCATCCGCAAAGCCAACGGCGGCAATCCCTCAACGGCATCCGCCCTCGGCAAAAAGGAGGAGGCTGTGCAGCTCTCCTTCTTCCAGCTGGACGACCCCGTACTATCACAAGTTCGCGATCAGATTAAAAACCTTGATGTGAATAATTTGACTCCGATAGAGGCGCTAAATAAGCTGAGTGAGATAAAGAGGTTGACGGGGTTGTAGCGTGACAGAAATTTTTAAAAACTTTAAAGCCCTTAATGACCTTAAAAACGCCATGGCTAACGAATCTCTTTTCCCAATTGCAGGTAACTATAAGAAACTTTATAGTTATCAAAAAGCCGAGGCTATTTACGACATAACCTACTATTTCTGCCATAAATATCTACAGCGCAGCGACCGCACCATAGACCAAATGGTACAGGCCGCACGCTCAGGGAAGCAAAATATTACTGAGGGTTGCGCCTTTTCCGCCACCTCCAAAGAAATGGAAATAAAGCTCATCAACGTAGCCAAATCAAGTTTGCAGGAGTTGCTTGTTGACTACGAGGATTACCTGCGAACAAGAGAGCACCGCCAATGGGAGAAGGATTCTGTAGAGCTGAAAGCCATGCGCGATTTAGGCAAGAAGCATAACGATACCGCATTCTACAAGGAGTTAATCAAAACGCGTCCGCCGGAAACTATTGCCAACATTACGATTTGCCTGATTAAGCAAGTTGACTATTTGATATTCAAACAACTTCAACAATTAGGAGAGCAGTTTCTCAATGAGGGTGGTTTTAGGGAGCGAATGAATAGAATGCGAAACAACAGGCGATATAAAAACAAGGGCTGAATTTATTGGAAAAATTCAGCCTTTGTTATCTTTACAGGTCTTCTCAAAGGCATTACTCGCACTTTCCACAATCCATTCCGCCTCCTATTACTTTAATATTCTTTTTGTTAGCATAGTTGCAACAAAATCCCCAACATTTATCTTTATTTTCAACGGAATCTAATATATGCTCCCTCGTCATCACATCTAGGATACGCATTTTGCCTACGCCAATAAAATCGCCGAAATCTTCAAAATCAACAAAGTAAGAGATTGACAATAGATGGCCTGTTTTATCAAACCCTAAGTTGTTATAGATAACTTTTACCCCTTTCTTAGCCAAATCATCTTTGATAAAAACTAAGCTGTCAAGAGTGAAATCGTGGGTAAACCTCACATAAATCAGCTCCGAATTATTTACATAGTTCGGAAGTTTTTTGGTTTGTGCCTCTACCTTCGGCATGAAGGCAAACACGGCAAATCCTACTGTTAAACAGAATGTTGCCAAAATGGAAATTTTTCTCATCGCATGTGTTTTTAAGTTGAATAAATCTTTAACGTACCATTTCAACGTTGAAAATTGACTTTTCTTGTCGGCTTCGTGACTAGTATTTGAAGCCTCAAAAAAATCAAAGCCCAGCGCTTCGGAAATAGCCTTGATGGTAAATGCCCTTGGCGTAACACCTCCTGCCTCAATGCGCTGAATGGTACGCGCTGTAATATGGCACCTTTCCGCAACCTCTTCTTGAGTGAGGCCTTTTGACTTTCTTACCTCAGCCAACTTTTTCCCAAACTCCGAACTTTTCATTCAATTTTGAAATGTGAAACAAAAGTATGCTCAACCTAAAAATACTCAAACGACATTAACCAAACTTAAACACGACACTCGCACGATACTTTGTTATTCATCAAATATACAGCGTGTTATATGCGACAACTTATTTTATCAAACTATTCAAGTACACCTCCAAATTGGTGTAGCCCTTATCCAAAGTATATAGCGCGTCATCTTTTTTCTGGGGGTTGAGGCCGTGCTTTTGCTCCCAGGCATCGGGCATGCCGTCGCTGTCGGAGTCCGTGGGGGCGGGTAGCGATTGCAGCTCGGGCCAGCTGCCCACTTGCGCCTGCGAATCTATCATTCCCTTATCGCCAAAGGTAAATGCGCCGCGGCGCACCTCGTCCGCCACGCGCCGGTCGGCGGCATCGCGCCTAAGGCTGGCGCCGGCGTGCTGCAGCACATCGCGGTAGGCGTCGGCAGCGGATTGCGCCTCGCCTATCAGAAAATCAAAGGGCGCGTAGGCCCTGCACTGCTGCATGAGCGTATCGCTGTGCGGCTCCGGCTTGTCTATTTTTTCCTTTTCGATGTACAGCTTGTAGTCCACACCCTCCCAGTTGTTGCTGGTAACAGCATCGTTGCCATCCATCACGTTGCCATCAACGTAAAACTTACCGAAGCCATGAAACCCGCGGCCATCCTGGCTTTGCCACGCCTCCAGAATGCGGCCGCGCACATTTTTCTGCGTAGCAGGGCCCGGCTTGTAGTAGTTGCCCACCATGTTGTACTGCCCGTTTTCGCCGGCGTAGCTGCTGTTGTACCCCCAGTTGTAGATTACGTTATTGCGAAAATCAGCCAGCTCGGTCTCGCGCGTTGCCTCGTGGTAGCGCGCCCCGCAAAAGCGCGGGTTACGGCTGCTGTGGTGCGCCAGCAGGTTGTGGTGAAAGGTGGCCTTCATGCCGCCCCAAATGCCGCCGTAGCCATGAGCGCCCTTTTCGTGCACGCTCCGGCGCAGGCTTTCGGACAGCATGCACCACTGCATGGTAAAGTTTTCGTTGTCGTAAAACGAGGCGCACTCATCGGTGCTCCAGCTCATGGAGCAGTGGTCGATAATGATATTCTTGCGCCGGTTGCCCGACATGGCGTCGTCCTGCGTGCGCTTGAGGTCGCCCATGCGGCAGCGAATGTAGCGAATGATGACGTTGTTGGCCGCCACGCGCAGCGGGTAGCCGGCCAGGCAAATGCCGTCGCCGGGCGCGGACTGCCCCGCTATGGTAACGCTGTCATTTTTAATTTCAAGCGTCGATTCCAAAAAAATGGTTCCGCTTACGCGAAAAATGATGGTGCGCGCGCTTTCGGTTTTTAGGGCCGCGCGAAGGCTTCCATCGCCGGCATCGTTGAGGTTGTCCACCAATAAAACTTTACCGCCGCGGCCGCCCGAGGTGTAGCGGCCAAAGCCGTCGGCACCGGGGAAGGCGAGGCTTTGCGCATGGAGCATGGCTGCCGCAAAAAGCAGCAGGGAGAGAAGCGAGATTTTTTTCATGGTAAAGATTTTATTTGAAAAAATAGGATGTGCGATGGCTGTCCCCCGCTGGCGGGCATTGTTAACAAAATATAGTTTTAGACAGGATTGGCTTCGCCGAGCTAACGGTTAACAAGATTTTCAGGATTTTTCTTGTCAATCATGTCTAAAATGAATTTATTGTAATACGTTGATAGTCAGAATTGAATAAAAATACCAGTCTTGAGATTTTTATGAATCTTAATAATCTATTCGTCGTTATTAGCCAATGCTATATTTGATTAACAATGCCCCACTGGCGAGGGACAAATATATAAAACAACTTTTTTGCATGGTCATAAAAAGAAAAATGGTTGCCAAAGATTTTGACAACCAATTTATAATTATGTGTTTACAAAAATTAATTCTTCGGAACCAGCACCTCTATTTCGCCAATAAACGGCATGTGCGACTGCAGCTCCAGCTGCACCACGTTTTCGATGTACAGCTCGGCCTGCATAAACTTCAGCGCCTGAAATCCTCCAACGGCGGAGTTCATTTTACAAAAATACTTTTTGTGCAGCTGGGCAACCTTGGCCTCGTAGCGCCCGCGCTCCTTGCCGTAGGCCGCGGCCGCCTTGTCATCCAAGGCTTCGGCCATCACGGTAATTTTGGCGAACTCCACCAGGTGCTTGCGCACCAAGTTTTGTCGGGCTTGCTCGTACTTGTCGTACACCTCCCAAAACTTGACGGTTTTATCGGCCGGCAAATCGTCCATGTAAGACTTTATAAGCGCCATTTTTTCCATTCCGAAAGCGGCCTGGATAATGGTCAAATCATCGGCCGGCGCCGTCTTTTGCGCCGAAGCGGAAAACTGGCATGCCAACAGGCATGCGCATATAAGCGTAAGAATTTTTTTCATAACAAATGGAATTAAAGTGTTTGAATTTTGTCCGCGGGCTGTCATCCTGAGCACTTCGTCAGGCTCTTTCGAAGCCCGCCTGAGCTGAGTATGTAGATCGGATTTTCCCTCGCTACAACCTCCCGCCAAGGCGGAACTCAGGGCAACAACGCACAGCGAAACAAAGGTAGCATGGGGAATGCATAAAGTTTTTTAGCATCAGCTAAAAAACACGTACGCCACAAATATGGCGGCCACCACGCCCACCAGGTCGGCCAGCAGGCCCACGCTTACAGAGTAGCGAATGTTCTTGATGCCCACGCTGCCGAAGTACACGGCAAGAATGTAAAAAGTGGTATCGGTGGCGCCCTGGAAAATGCAGGACAGGCGGCCGACAAACGAGTCGGCGCCGTAGGTGCTCATAGCGTCCACCATCATGCCGCGCGCGCCGCTGCCGCTCAGCGGCTTCATCAGCGCGGTGGGCAAGGCGCCCACCCAGTCGGCGTTGAGGCCAAAATATGCAAAACAGTACGAAAGCCCGTTTACCAACGCATCCATAGCTCCCGCGGCGCGAAACATACCAATGGCCACCAGCATGGCAATGAGGTAGGGAATAATGGTTACGGCCGTTTTAAAGCCCTCCTTGGCGCCCTCGATAAACGCATCGTACACGTTGATTTTTTTGCGCAGTCCGGCCACAATAAAGCCAACGATAATGCACAGCAGCAAAAGGTTGGCGCCGAAGCCGGAGTACAGCCCGATTTTTTCTTTGGATAGCGATGAAAAGAAAAGGGTGAGCAGCACGATGAAGGTTGTGAGCCCGCCCAAAAACAGCAGCAGCGTGCGGTTGAAGAGGTTTATTTTTTGGTAAATGCAGGTAATGATAATGGCCGCCAGCGTGGCAAAGTAGGTGGCAATCATGATGGGCAAAAACACGTCGGAGGGGTTGCCGGCGCCCATTTGCGCGCGGTACACCATTATGCTGATGGGTATCAGCGTAAGCCCCGAAGTGTTGAGCGCCAGGAACATAATCATTGGATTGCTGGCCCTGTCCTTTTGGGGGTTAAGCTCCTGCATTTCCTTCATGGCCTTAAGCCCCAGCGGAGTAGCGGCGTTGTCGAGCCCCAGCATGTTGGCCGAAAGGTTCATGAAAATGGAGCCCGCAGCGGGATGGTCTTTGGGTAAATCGGGGAATAGCTTTTGAAAAACGGGAGCCACCAGGCGCGAAAAAAATTGTATCACGCCGCCTTTTTCTCCAATTTTCATCAGGCCCAACCACAGCGATAAAACGCCCGTCAGCCCTAAGGAAATTTCGAACGCGGTTTTGGCCGAATCGAAGGACGAGTTCATTACCTTGGTGAATATTTCCATATCGCCAAAGGCAAAGGCCTTGACGCACGCCACCGCAAAGGCGATGAGAAAAAATCCTATCCAGATGTAATTTAAAACCAAAAATTTAATGGATAATGGACAACGGATAATGGACAATAAAGATTGGTGCTCTCTTCATTGTCCACTATCAATTGTCCGTGGTTAATTTATACGCGTTGCTCCAGCGCTTGCTTCACAATCTCCGGCGTATTCCAGCGGTCGCCGCGGTCGGCAAAGCGCTTTACAATGGGCGCAATAATATCGGCGCCAAGGCCGTACTCCGACAGGCGGGTTTTTACGCCCAGCGAGCGGAAAAAGCTTTCGGCAGCGTCAATGGCCGCCTCGGCGCGCTCATCGGGCGTTCCCTTGGTAATACCGAATACGCGCTCGCCCATTTGAATCAGCTTTTCGAACTTCTGCTCCTTGAGCGTGCGCCATATCCCCGGCATCACCACGGCCAAAGTCTGCGCGTGGTCGAGCCCGTGCAGCGCGGTGATTTCGTGGCCAACGTTGTGCGTGCGCCAGTCCTGCGGAACGCCGCAGGCAATGAGCCCGTTGAGCGCCATGGTGGCCGCCCACATGACGTTGGCGCGAACGTTGTAGTCCAGCGGTGCGCTCATGGCCTTGGGCCCCTCCTCTATCAGCACCTTCAGAATGCTTTCCGAAAAATAGTCCTGCAGCGGCGCGCTTGCGGGAGGGTTCATGTACTGCTCGGCCACGTGCACAAAGGCATCCACAATGCCGTTGGCCACCTGGCGCGGAGGCAGGGAGTAGGTGGTTTCGGGGTCGAGAATGGAGAACCGGGGGTAAACCAGGGGCGACGAGAACGCAAATTTTTCCTGCGTGGCCGCCTTGGTTATTACGGAGTTTCCGTTCATTTCGGAGCCCGTGGCGGGCAGCGTAAGCACCGTCCCGATGGGCAGGGCCGAGGTAACCTCCGCGCCCTCCGAGAGTATGGTCCAGGCGTCGCCCTTAAAGTCCACCGCAGCGGCAATCAGCTTGGCGCCGTCGAGCACCGAGCCGCCGCCCACGGCGAGCAGAAAGTTGACCTTTTCTTTACGAATAAGCTCCACGGCCCGCATGCAGGTTTCGTAGTGCGGGTTGGGCTCAACGCCGCCAAACTCAAGCCAGTCAAAGCCCGCCAGCGCGGCCTGCACCTGGTCGTACACGCCGTTTTTCTTAATGCTGCCGCCGCCGTAAATCATTAAAACCTTTGCGCCGGCAGGAATTTCATCGGAGAGTTGAGCAATGGTTTGCTTGCCAAAAATAATTTTGACAGGGTTGAGGTAGGAAAAGTTTTGCATGTTGTGAAATGTTGGGAATTTATATTTTAACTTGTATGTTTTAAGCTTTCTTCAGCGGCACTATCAGCTTCACCAGCTTCAGCGCAAGGTCGGTAAAAATGATTTTGGCGTTGCCGTTTTGCCCGAGGTGCTGCAGGGCGAGGTTGAGCTCCTCGTACAGCCGGAAAATATTATCGGGGTTGATGAAGGGCGAAAACTTTTTGCTGAACTCCGCCTCCTCGCCCGCCAAATATACGGCTTCGTTGACCTGCTGGTTGAGGATAAAATTTTCGCGCACCATTCGCTGAGCGTACAGCAAAAAATTCTTCTGCCGCTCGCGCCCCTGCGCCGCCATTTCCTCGGCCCAGCCCAGCAGCTGCATGATATTCTCGGCCTTGCTGGCGTAGCTCAGCCGCATGAGCTGCACAAACTGCTCAAAGTAGTCGCGCTTTTCGTCGCCCCGGCTGGCCATGTGCCGCGCCTCCACCACGCTCCCCTCCGACAGGTGCGCCAGGGCGCAGGCTTGCCCGTGCGGGAGGTCAAACTCGCGCATCAGCATTTCGCTCATTGCGCCGTCGTCCACCGGCGGAACGCTGACCAGCTGCGTGCGCGATAGAATGGTTTTGAGCATTTGCCCCGAACTTTGCGCCACCAGCAGAAAGAGCGTTTGCGCGGGCGGCTCCTCAATCAGCTTCAGCAGCTTATTGGCCGCCACGGCGTTCATGCGCTCGGGCAGCCACAGGAGCATAATTTTAAACTTCCCCTCGTAGGCCTTGAGGTTGAGCTTGCGCATAATGGCCTCGGCCTCAAACTTGCTGATGTTACCGAGCTTGCTGTCGAGCTCAATGGCCTCGTACCAGCCGGCCTCGGTAATGTACGGATTTTGCTGTAGCGCGGCGCGCCACTCGGCAATAAACATATCGCTTACCGGATTTTTTTCGCTGGGCTTGCTCGAGTTTACGGGGTAGGCAAAGTGCAAATCGGGGTGCGCCAGGTGCTGCATTTTATGGCAGGCGCCGCAGCTGCCGCAGGCATCGTGCTCGCCGGGGTTTTCGCACATCACGTACTGCGCGTAGGCCAGCGCCAAGGCAAGGCCTCCGCTGCCCTCTTTCCCCAAAAACAGCTGGGCGTGGCTTACCCGCCCCTCGCGCACCGCGCGAATGAGCTTGCCCTTGAGCTCGGTATGGCCTATGACTTGGGAAAATAACACTTTTCTATTTACAATTTATCGATTGACGATTTACTATTTAAAAACCTTCGACAAATTTACGATTTGCATTTAAATTGTCAATGGTAAAATGGTCAATTACCTATTCTTTTACTGCCAACTGCCACTGCTCACTGCTACCTCATCCTCGGGCACCGCTTAAACTCCTTCTCCTGCTTTTCCTTATCGAACAAAAGGCGGTAGGTGGCGTGAATTTTGTACACGGTGGCGCCGAGCTGCTGCTGAAAGCGCATCATTACAGGGTTAAAATCGCCCACCCAGGTCAGGTCCAAATCTTTGTACGGAAAATTCTTGGCGAAAGCGGTTTTGGCAAACTCCATGGGCAGCGCGCCCTCCAACCCCCGCCCCTGAAACTCGGGCACAATGCCGAACACCAAGCCCATGACGCGCGTGCAAACTTTTTTTACCCGCAGCAAATACCAAAAGCGCAGCATTTTTATAGCGTTCAACTTTCCGCCGCCAAGGCGTCGTATTACCTCGTTGATTTCGGGAATCTGAATGTAAAAACCTACCGGCTCGCCGTTGTGGTAGGCAAATAAAATCAGCCTGTGGTCGATGATGGGCTTGATGGCGACCAGCTCCTCGCGCGCTTGCTCCGGGGTCATGGGCTCTACGCCCGAATGGCGCACCCAGGCTCGGTTGTAAACGGTGCGAAAATCCTCGGCAAATTTGTCCAGCTCGCGGCTGTTGCTATGCTTAAACGTGTAGCACGGATTGGAAAAAATGCGCTCCGCCTTTTCGCAAATGGCGCTTGAAACGTCGTCCATCGACACGGGGCGCAGGTACGAGTACTGGTAAAAGTAGTTTTTGAAGCCGTAGGCCTCGAATAAATCCTTGTAGTACGGCGGGTTGTAGTTCATGCCGTACGATGGCGGGGTAAAGCCGTCCACCAACAGGCCCCACCATCGCTCGCGCCCGCCCAGGTTCACCGGTCCGTCCATGGCCTGCATGCCGCGCACCTCGAGCCACTGGCGGCAAACATCAAACAATTTAAAAGCAACATCTTGATTATTAACACTTTCAAAAAAGCCCATGCCGCCCGTGGGCTGCTCGTTGAGCGTGGCGGTTTTGGGGTTTACAAACGCCGCCACGCGACCAACGGTTGTGCCGTTCTCATCCTGCAGCATAAAGCGCACAGCCTCGCCGCCCTGCTGCAGCAGCTTGTTTTTTTCGTAGCAAAAAACATTTTCCACATCGCTATCGAGCGGGTGAATGTAGCTGGCATCGCCCTTGTACAGCGCCTTGGGAAAATCCAAAAACGCCTGCGCCTGCCGCTGGCCGCTGACTTTTATGAGGGTGTACTGAGACATCTAAATGGATAATGGACAATTAAAAATGGCAAGCATCAATTGTAATGTAGAAAGCAAAAACAAATATAAGGAAAATGGTTGAATGATGGGCTTGATAAAAAAGGGCATAAAGCAACAAATGCACGAATAAGAAAACGTTATTCGTGCATTCGTGGCTCCTTGTTTTTGTCTTTTCTCACTCCTTAAAAATCACCTCCTTGAGCATATATTGAAATTCTTTATCGTATAATACTGCAACGATATCATCTCCATAAAACTTAAGCATACTGCTTCTCATTGATTTGCTCAAAAAGCTGTACGCGCTAATAGATTTCATTCGATTAATAGTCAATTCCGTGCAGAGCGCCTCGTAGTCATTTTCCGATAGGTATGTTTGGACTATAGGGCCGACATCCATTCCCATAAAAGGAATAAAGTTTGCCTGCTGACTTCTTAAAAACAGGTTATCGTGCTTGCGCCCAAGCTTAACAATGCTGTCTCCCCTATAGCGTAACTCGAGGAATAAACTCTCCTGCAGATTGTCCGCCAGCGGCACGTACCGCTTCACTTCCGCTAAAAAGTTGTTGACCGCTGCATTGGTCTCCGTAGGCGCGTTCAAAAATTGGTAGTAGTAGTCGTTTCGGAGAATCTCTTTTGCCTCTTCAACGCCATTGAACGGCTGTGCAAAGCACGCTACCGCACTTAATGAAAGCGCAATCAAAAGAGCTTTTTTCATAATGCCCTCCCTTTTTACGTGTCAAAAAACCGCTACCATTTTGCGCACTTCGGCAAGGCGGTGCGAAAGTTTTTTGTCCTTTTTTGCCATTTGCAGGTTGTAGCTTGTTTGCATGCGCAGGAGCAAGCCCGGCTCTACGCCGAGCGCAGCCTCCATAAGCAGCGCAAAATCGGTAGTTACGGGGCGCTTACCGTTTAATATTTCGTTCAAGGCGGTGTAGGGTAAGCTCAACTTCATCGCCAATGACCTTTGCGAAATATGACGATATCCCAACTCTTCTTTTAGCAGCTCGCCCGGATGTATGGGGGTGTATGGGGATCCAATTTTAGCCATGGCAGCGTTTATTTATAGTGATTTGTAATATCAACTAACGAGCAAATTTTAACCTCAAGTATATTGTTTACTTAAAAGTAAAATGAAGTGGAGATTAACACTTACTACTTCTTCTTTTTCTCCGCGTTCCGCTTATCTACATAAGCCTTGAAAAGCGCTTTCCAGTTGCGGTCGTTTTGGTAGAGGTACAGCTCGCACTTGGTTTTATAAATTTCAAAAATGCCCGAAATCAGCTCCATGTTTTTGTAGTCCACCGCCTGCTCGCGCGCCTGCTTGAGCAGCTTGAGAATTTGCGCCTCCTCGTCCGCCGTGAGGTCGGGTATAATAGCCTTGTAGCCCTGCAGCGTAAACGCCACCTTGCCCACGGTGTACTTGTCCAGCACAAGCTCCACTTGCTCCTCGCTGAGGTCAGCGCGCAGGCCGCTCATCAAGGCTTCGTGCGTTTCCTTGGGCTGGGTCGATTCAACAATAATGTACCGCTCCACCTTGCTCATTTTGTTGCCCGTAGTGGGGTTTATCCCCTCGGGAACTTCGGTGTAGGGATGCGCGTTGTGAAAATCGCGCACGGCCGCAAGGTGCGTGGTAATAACGTTGGTAAGGCGCTGCTCCTTGGCAGCATCGTTGAGGCTGAGCGACGCCACCCAGCCGGCGGCCTTTTTCTCCAGGTCGGCGTTGGGGTTCTCCTGCGCAAAAATGTTGGCGCAAAGGGCAAAACAGAAAACGGTGGTAAGGATTTTTTTCATGATAAAAATTATTTAAAAATGGTTTCTTTTGAGGCTGTTCAAAAAGGTTTAGGGTACAGATAAAAACGGGCTATGGGCACCAATATTCACAGATTAGAAAAAAACGCAACCTTATCAATCTTTCTACACGTTGTAAATTAGTGTGTTATGTTAATTTGTCAACATCTCTTATAGACAGGATTTACAGAATTTACAGGATGAATACACGTAATTCTTCTAAAAACATGTAAACCCTGTCTAATATTTTACTTTACTACTAACTCCAAAATATCACATTGCCGTATTTATCTGTGTTCTGTTTTTTTTGAACACTCCCATCCGCTTTAAAAATTGTTTCCTACCCTTCGCTGTACAGCTTCCACAGCGCGGGCACGGTTTCCTCCTCGCGAAATTTCTGGGCCTGCAGCAGACCCTCGGCGGTCATGCGCGCGGCCAGCACCGGGTCGCCGAGCACGCTCCGGAGCATATCGGCCAGCGTGGCGTGGTCGTAGGGCTCCATGTACAGCGCTGCGCTGCCGCCCACCTCGGGCAGGCTCGAGCTGTTGGCGGCAACCACCGGCACCTCGCAACTGAGCGCCTCCAGAATTGGTATTCCAAACCCCTCAAATACAGAAGGATACACAAATGCCGCGGCGCTGCGGTAGATAGCCGGAAAGTCCTTAAAGCTAGCGTTGGCAATAAAGCTTACGCGCGCGGCCAGGCCCAGCGCCGCAAGCTCGTGGTGCACCTTTTGTGCGTAAGCGGGCACCTGCCGCCCCACCACCACCAGGTGAACATCGGGCGGCAAGGCGGGCAGGGCGCGCACCAGCGTGAGCAGGTTTTTGCGCTCCTCCACGGTACCCACGCTCAACACATACCTTTGCGGAAGCGCGTATTTTTGCCTTACTCGTATTTTCTCCTCGTCCGATACGGGGCTGTAAAACTGCGGATCGCAGCCCTGGTACACCAGCTTTATTTTTTCCTCGGCTATGCCGAAAAAGTTAACAATATCGGCCTTGGTCTGTTGACTAATGGCTATTACGGTGTCGGCCCGCCGGCATACGGAGTAAAATTTTTTCCGGTAAATAGCCCTGTCAATGGGCTTGTAGTACTGCGGATAGCGCAAAAAAATGAGGTCGTGCATGGTAACCAGCGTGCGCATGCCGGTTTTTTCGATGCCCGCGGGCAGCTCGTGGCTCAGGCCGTGAAACACCTCCACCCTATCGCGCCGCGCGTCGGCCGTGAGGCCAAGGCTGCGCCAGGCCGAGGGGAGCGCGCGCCACAGGCCCTGCGGCTGCCTCACCACCACGTTGGACGCCTGGGCAAAGGCCTGCATGGCCTGCGGCGTGTACGGCGGCGTATAAGCAAAGTAGGTGTTATCGGGGTAGCGCTGCGACAGCGCCTCGATAACAAAGCGGCTGTAGTTGCCCAGCCCGCTGCGGTTATGAAACGCCCGCTTTGCGTCAAAGCCTATGTTCATGGTGTAGCAGCTTGGTTGTTGTCCTCAAGAATTTTCATTTCGCAGGCCTTGCAGTCGAAGCTCAGCCTCAACCGCTGCCCATTATTTTCCAAATATAGGGGTTCTCGAAGATGTTTGGCGTTTTTTTCTTTTTTACAGCAGCCCAACTCCCGCAAAACGCAGTAGCGGGTGGTCATCAGCGCGGCCCCGGCGGCGGGCTTTTGCAGCTCGTAGCCCCAAGCCGGCTGTGCTACACCGTGATTTTCATAAAAAACTTTAGATAAATTATTTACAATATTTAATTTAAAGTCTTTATGTAAATATGGAAAGGCTACCTTATTTTTTATAATATTTTTATTATCAGCAACATATGAAGAAGTCCGCTTTTCCTCCAGCATTTCCAGCAGCTTACGGCGCCAGGCGTTCAGCTCGGAGATGGTATAAAAATTTGATTTTTTTGATCTTAAATCTATTGATTTAATGTTAAACATTAAGCCTCCCGACTTACCCAGCTGCTCGCGTAGGGTGGCCAGGGCCCTCTCCTCGTTTTTGGCCTCCACGGGTTCTTTTTCAACGGTCAACATTACCGAAATCCCATCTTCATCGGTGGCGGTAAGCTGCACGTTTTTTTCGGTGGCCTCAAAAGTAATGTCAACATCAATAAGCCGCCTGGCGGAATTGGGATTAGCCAGCTGCTTTTGAAAGGCGTAATCGAAGTTGCGGAAAACGGAGCAACCAGCCAACCCATTTTTATTCCTGCTGTCATGGCGGCCTTGAGCCGGAATCCTTTGGTTCGGGGATTGCGGATCAAGTCCGCAATGACAAAGAAGAGATTCCATGTTTTGCAGCCACAGGCGCTTGCCCTCCACGCGGTTTACGCCGGCGCCGTGCAGCGTACCGCTGCTGTCAAAAAAGCAAAGGCCGTCCCCAGCGCAAGGCGGCGTTACGTTGCTCTGTAGGTCAACGAAAATGCTTTGGTGGTCAACAGCTTTGATTTTTCCTATTTTTTCGCCCAAGGATTTTGGCGTGTTCAGCGAGGCAATATTTTTGGCCTTTTCGTTTTCTAAAAAGTAGCTGCAAAAGCCGCGCGAAAACGTTTTTTCGGGGTTCGGCTCAAAGCCCAGCTCCACGCGCCCCGACGAGGGTCTTTTTTGTCCGGCAAAAACCCTGTCCAGGGTTTTGCGGTAGTGCGCCACCACGTTTTTTACGTAGTCGACATCTTTTAACCGCCCCTCGATTTTGAATGAGCACACCCCCGCGGCAGCCAGCTGCTGCAGGTGCTGCGTGAGGTTGAGGTCCTTGAGCGAGAGCAGGTGCTTGCCTTTGAAAAGCGTTTTCCCTTGCCCGTCCACCAAATCGTAGGCCGAGCGGCAGGGCTGCGCGCAGGCTCCGCGGTTGGCGCTGCGCCCGGTAAGCAGGTGGCTCAGGTAGCACTGCCCGCTGTACGATACGCAGAGCGCTCCGTGAATAAACGATTCTAATTCAACGGTAGTAGATGACCTTATTTCTTCCACTTGTTTAAGCGATAGCTCGCGCGCCAGCACCACGCGCTGAAAGCCCACTTCCTGCAAAAATTTTACCTTTTGGGGCGTAGCGTTGTGCGCTTGCGTGGAGGCATGCAGCGGAATGGGCGGCAAGTCCATTTGGAGAAAAGCCATATCCTGCACAATGAGCGCGTCGCAGCCCATGTTGTAGGCCGCCACTGCAATTTTGCGCGCCTCGTCCAGCTCGTGGTCAAACAGCAGCGTGTTGAGCGTAAGAAAAAGCTTTGCGCGGTAGCGGTGGGCGTACCGCACCGCCTTTTCAACCTCGGCGAGCGAGTTGCCCGCGGCCTCGCGCGCACCGAACTTTGGCGCGCCCATGTACACGGCATCGGCGCCGTGGTTAACGGCGGCAAGGGCAATGTCGAGGTTTTTTGCGGGGGCGAGGAGTTCGGGAGCCAAAGGATGAATTGCTATTGATGAAGGATGAATTTTACATTGTTAGCCCGCCGCCACGGCGCTTTGGAACAGCTTCAGGTCAAAGTGCGGCGCCACGGCAATGAGGTGGTCAAAAATGTCGGACTGTATATTTTCGTAGGCAACGGTGTTGGTGGTGTTGGCAAAGCAGTAAATTTCAAGCGGAAGGCCGTTGACCAGGTTTCCGCGCTGGCGCACCATGAGGTCCAAGTCCTTGCGGATTTCGGGCTTTTGCTCCAGGTAGTGCAGGGTGTAGGCGCGCAAAACGCCAATGTTGGTAAGTCCTTTGGCGTTATCCTCAGCGGTGGCGGTGGAAACGCCGTCCAGCACCTTTACCCTCTCCAGCGCCTTGCTTACGCCATCGATTTTGCGGTAGCGCTCCAGCATTTCGGGCGTACAAAACTGCACGGAGTGAATGTCGATAATCAGCGCCCGCGAGATGCGGCGCGCGCCGAAATCCTTCATGTAGCGCCAGTTCTTGACCGAGTCGCTCATGAGGAGGTTGTAGGTGGGCACCATCGACACGCTCTTGTCCCAGTTGCGCACCTTGACCGAGGTAAGCGTAATGTCGTAAATTTCGCCATCGACATCGTACTTGGGCAGCGACACCCAGTCGCCAATGCGCAGCATGTGGTTGAACGACAGCTGCACGCCCGCCACTAAGCTGGTAATGCTATCCTTGAAAATGAGCATCACCACGGCCGAGGCCGCGCCCAGGCCCGCCACCAGCGCCGTGGGCGATTTTTCCATCACCACCGCCAGGCACACAATGGCGGCAATGAAGTAGATAATAATTTGCAAAAACTGCAGCAGGCCGCGGATGGGCTTGGAGTGGCCGGAGGTTTTGTTGAGCAGCATAATGCTGTTGAGCACCGAGTTGAGGATAAGCGCCAGCAGTATAATGGCGGCCAGCTCGTACACCTTGGTAAGTACGTTAGCCAGCGCGCCCTGGTTGACAAAAATGGCGTCGAAGTTGAGCTTAAACACCAGCAGCGGCAGGTAGTAGCTCAGGTACGAAAAAAAGCGGCTGCGCTGGAGCGCCATCACAATGCGGCTGTTACGCTTCTTGATAAGGAGCTCCGTAGCGTGAAAAATGAGCCACTTGCCCAGCTTGTAAAACAGCACCGACACCGCCAGGCACAGCAGCAGCACGCTCGCAGCGTAAACAACGTTGGCCGCGCCGGGCGACGAAATAACCTCGCCCAGCCAGGTTTTGTACAGGCCGTGCCAGTGGGTAAGCGAAGCGGAATTTGCCATAAGCTATAAATCTCTTTTTACAAAAACAAAAATACAAATAATCCGCGCACGGCAAGCGGCCTCAGCTTTTGCTTCCCAGCAGCTTTTGCAGCGCGTACATCTCGTCCCGGTGCTCGGCGGCGGCAACAAAGTCGAGGGCCTTGGCGGCGGTTTCCATGGCCTCCTTTTCGCGGGCAATGGCTTTTTCGAGCTCCGGCCGGCTCATGTACTGCAGCACGGGGTCGGCGGCTACGCTTACCTCGGTAGGCTCCACGTAGTACCCGGCGGGCTTTTGCTTAATATTTTCGCCGGTAAGAATGCCGCGGTTGCTCTTAATAACCTGCGTTGGGGTAATGTTATGCTTCTCGTTGTAGGCCAGCTGCTTCTCGCGGCGCCGGTTGGTTTCGTCAATGGTTTCCTGCATGGAGCGGGTAACCTTGTCGGCGTACATAATTACCAGGCCGTTCACGTTGCGCGCGGCGCGCCCCGCGGTTTGCGTAAGCGAGCGCGTGTTGCGCAGGAAGCCCTCCTTGTCGGCATCCAAAATGGCCACGAGCGACACCTCGGGCAGATCCAGGCCCTCACGCAGCAGGTTCACGCCCACCAGCACATCGAACAGGCCCTTGCGCAGGTCCTCCATAATCTGAATGCGCTCCAGCGTGTCCACATCGGAGTGGATGTAGCGGCAGCGGATTTGCGCTTTCTCCAAAAATTTGGTCAGCTCCTCGGCCATGCGCTTGGTAAGCGTGGTAACGAGCACGCGCTCGTCCTTTTCGGCGCGCGCCAAGATTTCTTCAATCAAATTATCAACCTGGTTGCCGCTGGGGCGCACCTCAATCACCGGGTCGAGCAGGCCAGTTGGTCGTATAACCTGCTCTACAACAATACCCTGTGATTTTTGCAGCTCGTAGTCGGCGGGCGTGGCGCTCACAAAAATGGACTGCGGAATGAGCCCCTCAAACTCCTCGAACTTCAGCGGGCGGTTGTCCATGGCCGAGGGCAGGCGGAAGCCGTACTCCACCAGATTTTGCTTGCGCGAGTGGTCGCCGCCGTACATGGCGCGGATTTGCGGCATGGTAACGTGGCTTTCGTCCACGACCAGGAGCAAATCTTTTGGAAAATAATCGATGAGGCAAAAGGGGCGCGAGCCGGTTTTGCGCCCGTCGAAGTAGCGCGAGTAGTTTTCAATGCCCGAGCAGTAGCCCAGCTCCTTCATCATTTCCACATCGTACTCCACGCGCTGGCGCAGGCGTTTAGCCTCAAGCGGCTTGCCTATTTCCTCAAAAAAATCGCACTGCCTTCCCATGTCGATTTGAATGTCGGCAATGGCCGCGTTGAGGCGCTCCTTGGTGGTTACAAACATGGTAGCGGGGTAAATAATGGCGGTGGACGGCCTGTCAATAACGCCGCCGTTGACGGGCTCGAAGGTTTCGATTTTTTCGATTTCGTTGCCGAAAAAAACAAAGCGGTAGGCAAAGTCGCCGTAAGCTACGTACACGTCCACCGTATCGCCCTTTACGCGGAAGGTGCCGCGCTTAAACTCCACCTCGTTGCGCGAGTAAAGCCCGTCCACCAGCGAGTAGAGCAGCTTTTGCCGCGTGAGCTTTTGCCCCGCTTTTACAACGATGGTGTTCTCGTGAAAATCCTGCGGGTTGCCTATGCCGTACAGGCACGACACGCTCGAAACCACCAGCACGTCGCGCCTCCCCGACAGCAGGGACGAGGTGGTGCTCAGGCGCAGCTTCTCAATTTCGTCGTTGATTTGCAGGTCTTTTTCAATGTAGGTGTCGGTGGTAGGCAGGTAGGCCTCGGGCTGATAGTAGTCGTAGTACGACACGAAGTACTCCACCGCGTTGTGGGGGAAAAAGCCCTTGAACTCGCCGTAGAGCTGCGCCGCCAGCGTTTTGTTGTGGCTCAGCACCAGCGTGGGACGGTTGAGCTGCGCCACCACGTTGGCAATGGTAAAGGTTTTACCCGAGCCGGTAACGCCCAGCAGCACGTTGAAGGGCGTACCGCTGCCAACAGCCTCTACCAGCTCGGCAATGGCCTGCGGCTGGTCGCCGGTGGGCTTATATTCGGAGGTTAATTCGAAGTTCATACTTTAATCGTTTCACGCAAAGGCGCAGAGGCGCAAAGGTTAAAAGAAATTCTTTCTCTGCGGCTTGGCGACTCTGCATGAGAGTTTAATTAAATGGCTCCTCAAGGTTCAGGCTTTTCGCGCAAAGGCGCAGAGGCGCAAAGGTTAAAGCAACTCCTTTCTCTGCGGCTTGGCGACTTTGCGTGAGAACTTATTGCTTTTCTCGCTGAGGCGCTGAGGCGCAAAGGTTAAAAGACCTCTTTTCTCTGCGGCTTGGCGACTTGGCGTGAGAACTTTTTGCTTTTCGCGCAAAGGCGCTGAGGCGCAAAGGTTAAAGCAACTTCTTTCTCTGCGGCTTGGCGACTTGGCGTGAGAATTTATTGCTTTTCGCGCTGAGGCGCTGAGGCGCAAAGGTTAAAAGAAATTCTTTCTCGGCGACTTGGCGGCGCTGCACAAGACTATAGATTATTCACTATGCGCCTTATGCCGTCTTTAATAAGCGACTCGTTGAAGTTGATGAGCAGCCCAAGCTTCAAGTCGGTTAACCGAAGATAGGTCAGCAGCTGTTTTGAGTGCACGGGCATTATTTCGCTAACGGATTTCAGCTCAACAATTACTCGCTCCTCCACTATCAAATCCGCCCTAAACCCAAGCTCCATTTTTAAATCGTCCCACTCCACAGGAATGGCTTTTTGTCTCTCCACTTTTAGCCCGTGGTTGGCCAGCTCGTAGCTCATAATTTCCTCATAAACAGACTCAAACAGCCCAGGGCCAAGCTGCTTATGAATATGAAACGCTGTATCTACAACAACTCTTGAGATTTCATTTTCGACAATCATAGCGGCAAATTTTCTTGTAAAGATACAAAGAAAAACTCTTATTAAGGCACAGCAACTTAAAGGTTGTTAACAGTAAATATTTGTGGCTTTGCGACTTTGCGAGAATTATTCGTAATTTTGATTCCTTTAAATTTGGAGAAATATGGCAACACCCGCCGCCGAAACCATTGACGCGTACATCGCGCAATTCCCCGAAGAAATTCAAGCCCTGCTGCAAAAAGTGCGGGAAACCATCCGCAAGGCGGCGCCCAAGGCAAGCGAAAAAATTGCCTGGCAAATGCCCACGTTCTACTTGAATGGGAACTTGGTGCACTTCGCGGCGTTCAAACATCACATCGGCTTTTACCCCACGCCCTCGGGCATTGAGGCTTTTGCCGACGAAGTAGCCGGGTACCAAAGCACCAAGGGAGCCATACAATTCCCCTACAACCAGCCCATTCCCTACGCCTTGATTGGCAAAATGGTAAAATTCAGGGTAAAGGAAAACCTGGCAAAGGGAAAAAAATAAGTCCAAAATGGGACACAGATAAAACGGACTTCGTTACAGGCGAACACCGATTTTAGTACACTCAGCGCATTTTTTGTGCTCCTTTGTGAAAAAACTTTGCGCCCTTTGTGGTTAACTATTCATTCATGAAAAAAACGCTCCTTCTGCTTTCCCTTTTTACGTCAACGCTCGCGCTTGCGCAAAACGCGCGGCTCGACTCCCTGCTTTTCCGCGCCATGCAGAGCGAGCTGCAGCGCGGCATGACGCTCAACATTCCCAAAATGAGCGCGCCGTTCTTCATTAGCTACACCGTGCAGGATGCCGAGCGCATGAGCCTACAGGCCACGCTGGGCGCCATAACCTACAGCCACACGCGACCGCAGCGCTCGTACACCACGCGCCTGCTCACCGGCAGCTACGCCCAGAGCAACGAGCTGTACGAGGGCGGAGCATCGGACTACTCGGGCTCGGCCACCATCGACAGCAGCTGCACAGAGCTGCGCCGCGCCCTGTGGCTGGGCACCGACGCGCTGTACAAGTACGCGGCCGAGCAGCTGGCCAAAAAGCAGGCGGCCATTCAGCAGCGCAACCTGCCCGAGGACGAAAAGAATCTTCCCGATTTTTCGCAGGAAAAGGTAGCCCGCGTGGAGTACCCCAACGCAGAGAAAATGCCGGAGCAGGCCGGCTGGGAGGCCACGCTGCGCGAGGTCTCTGGCGTGTTCGGCACCTACCCCGACATCAGCTCCTCATCGGTAGCGTTCGACGCCTGCGTGAGCAACATTTACCTGGTAAGCAGCGAGGGCGCCCGCGTAAAAATGCCGCTCAACTTTGCCACCTTCGACATGTCCATCGCGCTTATTCAGCCCGACGGGAAGCGCCTGTACAGCTCGCGCAGCTACGTGGCACAGGCGGCCGATAAACTCCCCGCGGCGGCGCAGCTAAAGGCCGATGCGCAAAAGCTGGCCAACGACCTGCTGGCCGTGAGCCGCGCGCCCAAGCACAATGAGGCCTACTCGGGCCCCGTGATTTTTGAGGGCGAAGCGCTTAGCAACCTACTCATGGCAAGGCTGTTTGAAGGTTCACAGGCGCTGTTTGCGCTGCGCAGCCCGGTTACCGGCACGCGTCCCAAAACGCTGGACGATAAGATGAACAAAAAAATTATCGCCACGCCGCTATCGGTCAAAAATATGCCGGCGCTCAGGCAGTACAAGCAGGTGGAGCTGGTGGGCAGCTACGCCGTAGATGCCGAAGCCGTTGCTCCGCCCGACAGCATCCTGCTGGTCGAAAACGGTATGCTGCGCGCCCTACTCAACGACCGCATTCCGGCCAAGCAGGCGCTGCACTCCACCGGCAGCAGCCGCTTGGGCTACCGCGGCACGGCGCTGGCGGCGCCCGGCGTGGTAAAGGTGGAGGCCACCGGTAAAGTTTCGCGCGATTCGCTCAAGCGCAAGCTGATTGAAATGGCCAAGGCCGAGGGGTTTGAGTACACCTACATCGTGCGCGAAATGTCGGCCGGCGGGCGACCCTTTTTGCTCTACCGCGTGGACGTAAAAACCGGCGTCGAGGAGCTGGTGCAGGCCGCCGAGCTGGGCGCGCTGCCGCTGAGCAAGCTCAAGCGCATCGCCGGCATTTCGGACGAGGAGATGGTGGAAAACTTTTCGTTCAACGGCGCGCCCTGCTCCCTCATTGCGCCTGCCGCCATGATAGTGGAGGATGTGGACATTGACAAGGAGCGAGAGAGCAGCAAAACCAAGCCGCCCGTGGTGGAAAATCCGGTAAAGGCGGTAAAGGAAAAAGCACCGGCGGAAAAGGGAAAGAAGAGCAAAAGGAAAACGGGAAAGTAAAATTTGTTGCAGCTAAATGCACCCCAACTTCGTCTAAATTAAATAGCACGCATTATGAAAAACATCTTTTTTGCAGCGCTAATGCTTGCTGCGGCAAGCGTTTTCGGACAGGGTTTGACCGGAAATCCGACTGATGTAAGGGTAAAAAAACAGGCAAAGAAGGTGCTTGTTTACCCCGAAAAAGGATACGAAGGCGACACCCTTATCCGCGTTACTTACGCCGACAAAAAGGCCCGCGACAACGATCCTGCCTACTTTCTCAATGGAAAGCTAATAAGCCAATCGCTATTTAACTCCATGTCGGTCACAACGATAGAAAGTGTTTCCGTTGTGAAAAAAGATACGGTGGTAAACGGAAAAGTTTATGATGGGCAAATCAAAGTAGAAAGCAAAAGCGACTATACACCCAACGTTGTTTCGCTGGCTTTTATCAAAGAAAATGTTGTAAAGCTCAAGGATGGGCCAAGCATTTTTATGATAGACGACCATTTAGTAAAAGAAGATTACGAGGAATGCCTGCTCGATAAAAATTACATTTTAAGCATTACCGTTCATAAGCTGAAAAATGAAAAAGAGGGGCTGGATGTGAACGTGGTAAAAATTTTGACCAAGACAAAAGAAAATATTGAAAAGGTCAATCAGATAAGAATAAGAGGGGTACAAAATATGAACGAGCTCGAATCCGAAATCTGAAATCAAAAACCTGAAATCAACAAGTGATACGCCTCCACAACATTAACAAAACCTACCATAACGGCGCGCCGCTGCACGTGCTCAAGGGTATTGATTTGCACATTCAGAAAGGAGAATTTGTGTCCATTATGGGCGCCTCGGGTTCGGGCAAGTCAACGCTGCTCAACATTCTGGGCATACTCGACACCTACGACACGGGCGACTATCACCTTAACAACGTGCTGATAAAAAACCTGAGCGAAACCCGCGCCGCCGAGCTGCGCAACCAAATGATAGGTTTTATTTTCCAGTCGTTCAACCTCATTTCCTTCAAAAACGCCATGGAGAACGTGGCGCTGCCGCTATTCTACAAGGGCACCGGCCGCAAAAAGCGCAACCTGCTGGCCATGGAGTACCTCGATAAGCTGGGGCTGAAGGACTGGGCGCACCACATGCCCAGCGAGCTCTCGGGCGGCCAAAAGCAGCGCGTGGCCATTGCCCGCGCCCTCATCTCGCGGCCGCAGGTCATACTGGCCGACGAGCCTACGGGCGCGCTCGACAGCCAAACCTCGCGCGAGGTGATGCAAATCCTCAACGATGTAAACAAGATTGACGGCATGACCATGATTGTGGTTACGCACGAGCGCGGCGTGGCCGACGCCACCGATAAAATTATCCGCATAAAGGACGGCGTAATTGAGGCCATTGAAAAGGGCAAGGGAATAATTTCGCACGGCACGGAGATGAAGTAGCGCGCTTGCTGTCATCCCGTGCTCGACACGGGATCTCCTAATCGGGAGATTGCGGGTCGAAGCCCGCAATGACATCTTCAAAGCAATTTTTAATTCTTAATTTCTAATTATTCGTTAACTCAAGGTGTTTGACTTAGACGTTTGGCAGGAAATATTTAACACCATTCGCAAAAACAAGCTGCGGACGTTTCTCACGGGCTTTTCGGTGGCGTGGGGAATTTTCATGCTCATTGTTTTGCTGGCTGCGGGCAACGGGTTGAAGAATGGCTTCATGGGCAACTTTGCCGACCGCGCCACCAACACCGTGGAGGTGTGGGGCGGCCGCGTTTCCATTCCCGTCAACGGCGTTCCACAGGGGCGGCGCATCCGCTTCGACAGCAAGGACTACGAGCTGGTGGATAAAAAAATTCCCAACGCCGACAACGTTTCGGCCGACGTGTCAACTTACGGCGTAGCCTCATACGGAGGCGAATCGTCGAGCACCGATATGCGGGGAATATACCCGACGGCCAGCATTATTGACGGCATCAAGGTCATCGACGGCCGCTTTATTAACGAGGTGGATATGCAGGAGCGGCGCAAGGTGGCGCTGGTGAACGAGCGGCTGAAAACCGTGCTGTTTAAGGGCGAAGACCCGCTGGGCAAGTGGGTAAAAATGCTGGGCAACATGTTTCAGGTGGTGGGTGTGTACGAGCTCAGCGGCGGCTGGGGCAACAGCAGCACCATATACGTGCCGTTTACCACGGCGCAGCAGCTGTTCAACCGCGGCTTTGGCATTAACTCGGTAAGCTTTACCATTGAGGGTTTGAATACGCGCGAGGAAAACGAGGCCTTCAACAAAACCGTGCGCGAACAGTTTGCCCGTCAGCACAACGTAAGCCCCGAGGACACGCGCGCCATCGGCATTTACAACCAAATGGAAAACTTTTTGCAGACCATAAGCATATTCAACGCCATTTCGCTGTTCGTAGGTATTATCGGCATATTTACGCTCATTGCCGGCATTGTGGGCGTGAGCAACATTATGCTCATTACGGTGCGCGAGCGTACCAAGGAGTTCGGCATTCGCAAGGCGCTGGGCGCCACGCCCGCCTCCATTTTGCGGCTTATTTTGCTGGAGTCAGTGCTCATTACCGGGCTATTTGGCTACGTGGGGATGGTGGCCGGCATAGGCCTCTCGGAGCTGGTAAACGCAGGCCTTGAGGCGGCCGCCGCCGCCGGCGGCGATATGATGCCCCTGCGCAACACCACCGTAAGCCTGAGCATAGCCGTTATTGCTACGGCGGTGCTGATGCTGGCGGGCGTTTTGGCGGGATATTTTCCTGCGCGCAAAGCCATACAAATAACGGCGGTAGAAGCCATGAGGACGGAGTAAAAACGGATTTTTGATTTATGATTTACTATTGACGAAAATCATAAATCACAAATCATAAATCATACATTCTTTTGCGTCTCGGCATTTTTGACATAGACCACTGGTACGAAATTTGGGTTACCATTACGCGCAACAAGGCGCGCAGCCTGCTTACGGGCTTCGGCGTGTTTTGGGGAATTTGCATGCTGGTAATCATGCTGGGCTCGGGGCAGGGATTGAAAAACGGCATACTGCGCAACCTCGACGGATTTGCCACCAACACCGCATTTTTCTTTACCGAACCGACCGGAAAACCCTACAAAGGCTTTCGCAAGGGGCGCCACTGGGACATTCACAACAGCGACGTTACGCGCATCCGCAAAACGGTGAAAAGCGCCGAATACATTTCGCCCATACTCTTTGGCGGACGCTCCGAGGGCAACGTGGTGTACAACGAGAAATCGGGCGCCTACAACATCCGCGGCCTTTACTCCGACTACGCCAAGGTCGAAACGCAGCGCTTCAGCATGGGGCGTTTTATCAACGAGGTGGACGTGCTGCAAAAGCGCAAGGTTTGCGTCATCGGCACGCGCGTGTACGAGGAGCTCTTTCCCAAGGGAAGCAACCCCCTGGGACAATACATTCGCGTAAGGGGCATTTACTACCAGGTGGTTGGCGTTTGCGAGGGCGTGTCCGACGTGAGCATAGGAGGACGCTCCATCGAGTCGGTATTTATTCCGTTTACCACCTTTCAGCAGGCCTACAAGCAGGGCGATGTTGTCCACTTCCTGGCGGTAACCACCAAAAAAGGTTACAGCATCGACGAGCTGGAGAAGGAGGTAAAAACCATTCTGCGGGCGCAAAATAAAATCGACCCCACCGACGAGCAGGCCACCGGAGGGTTTAACCTGGCCAAAATGTTCAACATGTTCGACATGCTGTTTTGGGGCGTAAACTTTGTGGTGTGGTTTGTGGGCATGGGTACGCTGCTGGCGGGCATTGTGGGTGTGAGCAACATTATGCTCATTACGGTGCGCGAGCGCACGCGCGAAATTGGCGTACGCCGAGCGCTGGGCGCCAAGCCCTCTAAAATTATGACGCAAATCCTTACCGAAAGCCTTGTGCTCACGGCCCTTGCCGGTCTTATGGGCCTGGTGGTGGGCGTGGCGCTGCTCGATGTGGCCAGCTCGGTGCTCAGCGCCAACCCCGACCCCGATACGTTTTTTACCGATCCGTCGATAAAATTTTCGGCCGCCATACAGGCCACGGTGGTGCTGCTTTTCAGCGGCATTCTAGCTGGCATTATTCCTGCCATTAGAGCGCTGAAAATAAAGGCGATAGACGCAATAAGGGAGGAATAGAGGGGGTAGGTTTAAAGGCTTGCTTAAATTTATTGTAACAGCCTTTTATCAGATTGTTGTCGCATTGTTATTTTGTGCCCTGCAAGGGCTAAATTTGAATAACCGTCCCGCCGTGGCGGGACGGTAGGGAAGCAGCAGCTTGTTGCGCGCGGAGCAGCAGCTTCGCTCTTGCGAAACACCTGCTCCGCGCGCCAGGCAGTACGTGGTGCATTAACCGTGGGTTTGCTTCGCGGCACCCACGGTTAATAAAATACACTCCCTGCGGGAGTCGCAATTGGACTTTCTGAAACATTAAACAAGCTCTTAAACATTGAACACTAAACCAATTTATGTATGAAAAAAATAGTCCGCATTTTCTTGTTGGCGTTGCTGGCCCTGGCGGTAATCGGCACCTTTGCCTTTTTGTATAAAAAATCAAAGCCCAAGGTCAAGGTGTATGAGATTGTTTCGCCAAGCGTAAAGACCATTGAAAACAAAACCGTGGCCACCGGCACCGTGGAACCGCGCGACGAGGTTAACATCAAGCCGCAAATCAACGGCATTGTGTCGGCCTTGTACAAGGAGGCGGGGCAGCAAATCACCGCAGGCGAGGTTATAGCGCTCGTAAAGGTTATCCCCGAGATGTCGCAGCTGAGCGACGCCGAGTCGAACGTGCGCCAGCAGGAAATTCTGCTCGACCACCAAAAGGAAATCTACGCCCGCCAAAAGGAGCTGTTTGAGCAGGGCGTCATTGCCAAGGAGGAGTTCCAGAGCTCGGTAACCGACCTCAACCGCCAGCAGGAGTCGCTCTCGCAGGCCAGGGACAGGCTGAGCATTATCCGCGACGGCATTTCCAAAAAATCCTCGTCGTACAGCACCACGCAGGTGCGCGCTACCATTAGCGGCATGATTTTGGACGTTCCCGTAAAGGTGGGCAACTCGGTCATCATGGCCAACACCATGAACGAGGGCACCACCATTGCCTCAGTGGCCAACATGGGCGACATGATTTTTAAGGGCAAGGTGGACGAAACCGACGTGGGCAAGGTAAAGGAAGGCATGAACATTAAGCTTACCATTGGCGCGCTGGAAAACGTTAAGTTCGACGCCAGGCTCGAGTACATTTCGCCCAAGGGCGTGGAGGAGAGCGGGGCCATTATGTTTCAAATAAAGGCGGCCGCTAAAATTCCCACGGGCGTGAACGTGCGCGCGGGCTACAGCGCCAACGCCGAAATCGTGCTGGCGCGCGCCGACAGCGTGCTCAGCATCCCCGAAAACTGCATTGAGTTCAGCAACGACAGCGCCTTTGTGCAGGTGCTTGAGGCCGAAGCTCCGGCGCAAAAGTTCAACAAGCGCCACGTGGTGGTTGGCCTCTCCGACGGCATCAACATGGAAGTAAAAGAAGGCTTGGCCAAGGACGAAAAGGTACGTGGCAACGAGAAGATGGAGAAGAAAATGGGGATGAGGTAAAAGAAGCCTTTCCCTAAATCCCTCTCCGCTGCAGGCGCCCCTGCAGGCAAAAATTGGCATTGTTAATCAAATATAGCATTGGCTAATGACGACGAATAGATTGTTAAAATTCATAAAAATCTAAGGATTGATGCTTTTTTAATTATGATTATCAATGTATTACGACAAACTCATTTTAGACAGGATTAACAGGATTTGCAGGATTTTTCATGTCAATCCTGTTAATCCTGTCTAAAACTATTTTGTTAACAATGCCCAGAAATTTTGTTTGTGGGGCAAGCAGAAGTTTTTAAAAAGGCTTGTCATCCCGCGTCAGACGCGGGATCTCCCGACAAAGGCACCGCAAGAAGGAGATTGCGGGTCAAGCCCGCAATGACAAACACTAACAAAAGGCAATTTTGAATAGCCCCATCGGAGGGAGAAGTTCATAGGCATAGCATTTTTCAAAAATTCGATATGAAAAAAATATTTTTTACCCTTGCGCTTACCCTGTCGCTCTGCGCGGCGAGCCAGGGCCAGCCGTGGACGCTGGAAAGGTGCATTGAGCATGCCCTTGCCAACAACCTCGACATCAAAATGCAGGAGCTCAACCGCGACGCCAGGGAGGTGGAGCTGCACACCACCAAAAACAGCTGGCTGCCCAACCTCAACGCCAGCGCCGGGCAGTCCGTCAACCTGGGCCGCGCCGAAACCGCCAGCGGCCTCATTGTTGACCAAAACGCCTCGTACAACACCTCGTTCTCCGTATCGTCGAGCATGCCGCTGTTTTCGGGCTTTAGAATAAAAAATGACACGCGCACCAAGCGCTACGGCGTACAGGCGGCCGAGGAGTCGCTCAAGCGCGCCAAGGAGAATATTTCAGTAGCCGTAGCCCGCGCGTTTTTGGACGTTTTGCTGCGCAAGGAAATTCAAAAAATAGGCGAGGAAACCGTGAGGCTGACCGCCGAAAACGTGGGCAAAACCGAGGTCATGGTTAACGCCGGACACGTGCCGCTGTCGCAGCTGTACGAAATCAAATCGCGCCAGGCCACCGACGAGGCCACGCTGACCGCCTCGGGCAACGATGTGGCCCTGGGCCTGCTCAGCCTGGGGCAGCTGCTGGAGCTGCAGGACTTGTCGGCCTTCGACGTGGAGGTGCCCACGCTGGCCGACAGCGCCACGCTCGGCGCCGAGGCTGTAGCGCCGTCCGATAGAATTTACGAGGACGCGCTGACCGTAAAGCCGCAAATCCGCGAGGCGGAGCTGCAGCTCGAGGAGAGCAAGTCCATGCTCAAGTCGGCGCACAGCGGCTACTGGCCGCAGCTGAGCCTCAACATGGGCATTTCCGACGGCTACTACTACACGCCCGAAAGCATAATTCCCAACCTCTCCTTTTCCGATCAAATGAACAACAACCTGCGCGAATACGTGGGCCTGTCGCTGCAAATACCGATTTTTAACCGCTTTCAGGTAAAAAACAGCGTAAAGTCGGCGAGGCTCAACATCAACAACCAGGAGCTGGTGCTCGAGAACGCCAAGAAGACGCTGTACAAGGAAATTCAGCAGGCCTACCACAACGCCGTGGCGGCGCAAAAGAACTTCGGCGCGGCGCAAAAATCGGTGGAGGCGGCGCGCGAATCCTTCCGCTACGCCGACGTGAAGTATAAGGCCGGCAAGTCGAGCGTGTACGAGTTCAGCGAGGCGCAGGCCCTGCTCACGCGCAGCCTGGCCGAGGAGGCGCAGGCCAAGTACAACTACGTTTTTGCCGTCAAAATTCTGGACTTTTACAGGGGTACGCCCATAACGCTGTAACACATGCACACCTTTCCCCAGCTGACACAAATGGTTGAGCAGGCCCTGACCGGGCTCAACCTTCCCTCTCAACCCGACCTGCTGTACGCACCCATGCGCTACGCTTTGCAATCGGGGGGCAAGCGCATACGCCCCGTAATGACCCTGATGTGCGCCGAGTTATTTTCGCAGGATATTAACAAACAACTACTTGGCACATCGTTGGGGCTTGAGCTGTTTCACACCTTTACCCTCATTCACGACGACATAATGGACCACGCCGACCTGCGCCGCGGCGTACCCACCGTGGTAAAAAAGTGGGACAGCAACGTGGCCATCCTCTCGGGCGACGGCATGCTCATTGAGGCCTACCGCCTGATGTGCGCTTCGCCCAACGCCGGCCGGGTGCTGCAGGCCTTCAACCAGGCCGCCATTGAGGTGTGCGAGGGGCAGCAGCTCGATGTGGACTTTGAGGCGCTGCCCACCATTACCCGCCAGCAGTACTACGCCATGGTGGGGCGCAAAACCGCCGTGCTGCTGGCCGCCTCGGCCGCCATCGGTGCGCTGGCCGCCGAGGCGCCCGCCGAGGATGTAAAGCGCCTGTACGATTTTGCCTACAAACTGGGCCTGGCCTTTCAGGTGCAGGATGACTACCTGGATTGCTACGCCAACGCCGAGGAGTTCGGCAAGGCCACCGGCGGCGACATTGTGGAGCAAAAGAAAAGCTTTTTGTTTGTGGCTACCGCGGAGGTTTTACAGGATAACGACTTGTCCGGTTTTTTGCAGCTGATGCAAAATACCTCGCTGGAGCGCAACGAAAAAATAGCGCAGGTAAAAGCCTTTTACGCCAAGGCCGGGGTAGAAGAAAAGGTGCGCGACGAGGTGGAAAAGCTTTTTGCAGAAGCCATGCAAAGCCTTACCGAAGTGGGCGTTGCCAACGAAAAAAAATCGGAAATTAGGAGCCTTGCCCTTGCAATAATGCAAAGAAAAAAGTAGATTTGTAGGTTACATTTTTGCTGTCGTCCCGCGCCCGATGCAGGATTTCCTCACAGGAGGCACGGTAAGCTCAAAAAACAATGACCATAAAATACTTAATCATACGCTTCAGCTCCATTGGCGACATTGTGCTTACCACGCCGGTGGTGCGCATGCTCAAAACCCGCCGGCCACATGCGCAAATCCATGTGGTTACCAAGAAAAAGTTTGCCGACCTCTACGCCTCCAACCCCTACGTGCATAAGGTACACACGCTCGACGGCAGCCTGCTGGAGCTCATTAAAGAGCTGAAGCGAGAGCACTTTGACTTTGTGCTCGACCTGCACCGCAACATTCGCTCGTCCATCGTAAAATTTGCCCTGGGCGAAAAAACCTTCGTGTTCAACAAGCTTAACGTTGCCAAGTGGCTGCTGGTGCACCTCAAAATCGATATCCTGCCCGACATCCACATTGTCGATCGCTACGTTGGTGTGCTGAGTGGCTTAGACATCAAGAACGACAACAAGGGGCTCGACTTTTTTATCCCCCAAAACACTACGCTGCCGCAGGAGGTTGCCGCGGGCGTGGGCGGCGGCGGCTTTGTTGCGCTGGCCCTGGGCGCCCAGCACGCCACCAAAAAAATGCCCATCCAAAAGGTGGCCGAGCTGTGCCAGCTGATAAAAGGCAAGGTGGTGCTGCTTGGCGGTCCCGACGAGCGCGAGCAGGGCGAGTACGTGGCGCAGCGCTGCCCCAACGTGTACAACGCTTGTGGTTTATTAAATATTTACCAGTCAGCGCTTTTTTTGAAAAAATCTAAGGTGGTGGTGGCGCACGACACCGGGCTGATGCACATTGCCGCCGCACTCAAAAAGGATATTGTTTCGGTATGGGGCAACACCGTGCCCAAGTTCGGCATGTACCCCTACCACTCGGGTAAGCACTCGAAAATGTTTGAGGTTAAAAATCTCAGGTGCCGCCCCTGCTCCAAGATTGGCTACAACAAGTGCCCCAAGGGGCACTTCAGGTGCATGGCGGAGCAGGATTACGAGGGCATGGCAGAGTATGTAAACTCTCTAATTTTAAAATAAATACTTATGGCACACTACGACAACAACCGAGGTGCGTGGGTAGACAGTTCGGGCAATACCCACAGCAGTGAAGCTGCCGCAAGAAAAGCAAGCAGCAATTTTCAAACGGAGGTGGCCGGCGCCGGTGCGGGGTGCGCAGCGTATGTGCTGATAGGCAGCGCAGCCGCCGTGGCCTTCGTCAGCGCCCTGGCCTACATCTGGCCATTCGCCGTTGTTTTGCTGGGCGCTTTTCTGCTGGCGTGGCTTGTAGCCGAGCTGTACGACAGAAAGCTGCTAAAAAGCAAAACGCCCTTCTTCATCGCCCTGGTGGTGGTGGTGGTGGCCAGCTTTCCGTATATTTTGCACAAGCAAAGCAAGCAGGATTTTGTTCCGGCCCTTGCGGGGGTTGCCACGGTTTCGCCCGAGGCGGCGGGAGGCTTTGCCCGCTACCAGAAAAAAGGGTTCTTTTCGTCAAAGCTGGTGGCGGAGGATTCCATTACCCTTGCCCCCAACGAGCAGGTTAAGCTTTGCGGCAGCAAAACGGGAACGCGCTACCTTGAGGTTGAAAAATCCGACGGGACAAAGGGCTTTATTTCCGGCACAAAAACCGTAATGGTAAACAAGCAGCAAAAATCGGTGGATGTTTTCAAGGAAAAAGATATTACGCTTGCCCCTCCGCTGAAATTCTGGACAAGGGTGTTCAAGGCCGACTTCAGGCCCGCGCGCCCCGGCGTGCTGCAGGCGGGCAAATATTTCCCCGAAGGCGGTAAGGTTGAGGGCATAGCCCGCATTGAGGTGCCGAAGTTGCCGGTAAAATACTTCAACAAAAAGACGTGGGAGGTGGACAGGATGAGGCTTTACACCGATGAATCACCGTACTCCTGTACCAGGTTTATGGTCAGGAACGACCCGCCCTTAGAGGTAAAGGGCGTACCGTACAGCTTCACCCTTTCGGTGCTTGGCAGCGATGGAAAAACGTTTAACCTTGTGGTAACAAGCACATCAACCTTAACCAGCACGGACGGCAAGGTTACCTATCGCCTGAAGGTGGAGGGGCGCTAACATAAATAAAAAAATCAATCGTAAATACAATGAAAAAATTTCTTGCCGTTACCATTCCGCTGCTGCTGCTGGCGCTGGTGTTTTTTATTTACTTCCGCTACTTTTTTGTGTTCGGAACGGGCGTAAAAAGCGGAGAGCTGAACTTTGTGGTGTACAAGGGCTACATCTTCAAAACCTACGAGGGCAAGCTGATTCAGCAGGGCTTCAGCTCCGAAACGCCGGGCAAAATGGGCTCCAACGAGTTCGAATTTTCGGTGGCCGACAAAAAGGTGGCCGAGCGCCTCATGCGCGCCGGCGGCGAGGTGGTGGAGCTCTACTACAAGGAGTACAAGCGCGCCATACCCTGGCGCGGCTACAGCAACTTTGTGGTCGATAGCATTGTGTCTATTTCAAAAAACTCATCGCACATGCCTAACCTGCCGCCGCAACCGCTGGCGCAGTAATTTTCTCCTGTACCCTAACAGGGCCGGTAGCCCCTGTTAGGGTTTATTTCCCTCTACATGAGCAAGCTTCTCCTCATAACCCCGCCGCTCACGCAGCTCAACACGCCGTACCCGGCCACCACCGTCCTCGCGGGATACCTGCGGCAGCGCGGCGTGGAGGTGGCGCAGCGCGACTTGGGCATTGACCTAATCAACGGCATTTACGCACCCGATTTTCTCCGGCGGATGTTTACGCAGGTCAGGCCCGACGCCAAAAGCAGGCGCATGCTTGAGCAGCAAAGCGCCTACGTAAGCACGGTGGAGAGCGCCCTGCGGTTCCTGCAGGGCAAGGACGGTACGCTTGCCGCGCGCATCGCCAACCGCGGCTTTTTGCCCGAGGGAAAACGATTTGATAGCACGGCCGACTTGGAGTGGGCCTTCGGCGCCGCCGGGGTGGCCGACCGCGCCCGGCACCTCGCCACGCTTTACGTGGAGGATATTGCCGATTTTATCCGGGAAAATGTGGACCCGAACTTTGACCTCGTGCGCTACGCCGAGCGCCTGAGCACGGCCGCCCCCACGTTCGACAAAATCGAAGGTGCGCTGCAAAAATCCCCCACGCCCGTTGACGAGCAGATGCTGCGCATCTTAGACTCGTACATCATTGCTGAAAATCCTGATATTGTTGGGTTTACCATCCCGTTTCCGGGCTGCCTCTTTGCAACCCTGCGCTGCGGGCAGCACCTCAAAAAGCGCTACCCGCACATCAAGATTGTGGTGGGCGGCGGATACGTAAACACCGAGCTGCGCCGGCTGAGCGACCCGCGCATCTTCGCCTACGTCGATTTTATTACGCTCGATGACGGGGAGCTGCCGCTCGAAAAAATTACTCTTTTTTTACAAAAAAAGGAACCTATAAGCTCATTAGTAAGAACATTTTACCTTTATTCATCTAAAGTAGCTTACAGCCATAACGGTGAGCAAAACATTCGCTTTACGGAGCTGCCCGCGCCGGACTTTTCGGACTTGCACTTAGATAGCTACATTTCGCTGGTGGAGCTTACCAACCCCATGCACAAGCTGTGGACGGACGGCGCGTGGAACAAGCTTACCGTGGCGCACGGCTGCTACTGGGCAAGGTGCTCGTTTTGCGACACTTCGCTCGACTACATCTGCCGCTACGAGGCGCCACAGGCCGCCCGGGTGGTGGATAAAATGGAGGCCGTAATGCGGCAAACGGGCCGCAGCGGCTTTCACTTTACCGACGAGGCCCTGCCGCCGAAGCTACTCAAGGAAATGGCGCACGAAATTCTCCGCCGCAAGCTCGCCCTCAGCTTTTGGGGCAACATCCGCTTCGAAAAAAACTTTACGCCGGAGCTCTGCAACCTGCTGGCCGACGCGGGCTGCGTGGCCGTTTCGGGCGGGCTGGAGGTGGCCTCGGACAGGCTGCTGGCGGTAGTAAATAAAGGCGTAAATTTGCAGCAGGCCATTCGCGCCACGCAAGCTTTTACCAACGCCGGCATTATGGTGCACGCCTACCTCATGTACGGCTTTCCCACGCAAACGCTGGCCGAGGCGGTGGACGCGCTGGAGGTGGTGCGGCAGCTGTTCGACGAGGGGCTCGTGCAGTCGGCTTTTTGGCACAAGCTGGCCATAACCGCGCACAGCCCGCTGGGTAAAAACCCGCAGGCGTTCGGCGCTACGGTTTTAAATGATAGCGTTAACCCATTTGCCAACAATGACTTACCATATACCGACGGCGGCAAGGTGGATTGGGAAATGGTGGGCGCGGCGCTGAGCAAGGCCACCTACAACTTCATGCACGACCTTGGGCTCGATTTTCCGCTCCACCGCTGGTTCGCCGCACAGGTGCCAAGGACAACGGTCCCGAAGGATTTTGTGAGGAGATTGATGGAGCACTAATTAGCCGTCATTGCGAGCAAAGCGAAGCAATCTCCAACATAAAGCAAAAACATCCTAACTTGAGATTGCTTCGCTTTGCTCGCAATGGCGATTTGATTTGCACCTTTACTTTAATTGAAACTTGAATATATTTTGTAAATAATAA
>JAVBPG010000011.1:0-13099 GCA_031549685.1 Bacteroidales bacterium
AGGTTGTTAACTACTCCTCAGACGAATACCGCATATCGCTCCGCTGGCTGTTGATCCTTGTTCTCATTTTCGGAATACAAATTATCGTTACCATGGGAATGTGCCTGTCCGGTTTCGGAAAAAACCTCGGACAAGTAACAAGCCCCTTGTTGCTTATATTTATCATTCTGTTCATCTGGCAAATGACGTTGATGACCTACAACATACTGAACGGCAACTTTGAGATTGTTGCCAACGGTAATAGCTGCGTATCGGTTACGGACAAAAAGGGGGGAAATAATGTACAGCCGACAGAACAGCCGGATTCATTTAAGCAGAGGCTGGAGGGGTATATTGAGGGTAATAAGCTATATCTGAAGCCCGACCTGCGAATTACGGAGTTGACCGCTTCGCTGGCAACGAGCAGAACCTACCTGTCGACATTTATAAATGAAACTTACGGCATGAATTTTTGCCGCTTCATTAACTCGTTCCGCTTGAAGGAGTATGAACGTCTTCGGACGGATGATAGCAACCGGGAATACTCCAATACCGAGCTGGCGCTTCGGGCGGGTTTTTCCAACTATGTAGGCTTATACCGGGCGCAATCCTACCAGAAAAAACTATTAGGCTGACTTGTGCTGATATGTGATTTTTTTGGATTTATGCGATTGTGGTGGGTAAGTAAAAAGGCGAGGCATCTCCTCGCAAACGCAAAATGCTGTAAAAAGTAAAAAGCGGAACTACAAATTCCGCTTACCATGAGATTGCTTCGCTTTGCTCGCAATGACGGCGAGGCGCGCGGTGGCAAAATTGTCCCTTGCCCCTTGTCAATTAAAATTACTCCTCCCACTCTATTTGCACCGCCGGGGCGGACTTCTTTTTCTCCTCCTTGGGCTGAGGCTTTTCGGGCTTTTTTTCCTCCCTGGGCTCCTCCTCCCAGCTTATCTCCACCTTATCGGGCTGCGGTGGCGCTGAGGGCGTGGTGGCGGTGCCGCCTTGCGGCTTGCCTGAGCTGGCGCGAATTTCGTCGGCCTCGCGCTGCAGCTTTTTTTCAAAATTTTTGCTCCACTCCTCCGAGTCGTGGCTCACATCTACCTTGCCATTTTTGCTCGTAAAGCGCAGGAAGAGCTTCGTTTTATCCTCGCGGATGGGGTTTTCGATGTTCTTGCTTTTTTGGCGCAGCAGCTCGCTGACAAACAGCGTGAGGTGGTAGTCGAAGTCGCCGCTGAACTCCTGCCTCCCCGAAACGTAGGTGTTGAGCGCCGTGGAGCGAATTTCCATTTTAGGAATGGTAATGGCGCCGTTGGCTATGCCAATGCTGTTGCGCAGCGCCGAGAACTTCACATCCTGCAGCAGCTTGGGCTTGATGTACTTCGACAGCGGCAGTATGGGCTCAAACTCCACCAGCTGCCCGTTGCTGATGGTAAAATCGAGCGTTCCCTCCATGCTTTTGGTGTCCAAGCCTTTTTCGTCGAAGGCGGAGCGGAGCCGGAGGTTGCCCTCGGCCGAGCCCAAAATACTGCCCTCTTTTAGCTTAAACTGTTTGTGTAGAAATTTAAATTTAAGTATTTCTAAATCAGAGAAATATAAATTCATATTAAGGTTTTTATTTTCGCCCTCGGGCATGCCTATTTTTACCTCGCCGCTCAGCTTGCTGCCGTACACGGTGGTGGTAAGCTTGCCGACGGTTACGCCCGCCTTGTCGTAGTAAACGTTGGCTGAGGTGTTGAGAAAGCTTTCATTCAGCAGCAGCATTTCTTTGGCCTGCGCGTCAACGACGGCGCGGATGCTCAGCTTGCCGTTGTCGTTGCCCTCCTGCGCCATAAGCTTATCGAGGTTCAGCTCCTCGGCGTTAATGCGGCCGCTGATGTCGAGCGTGCCCGCCGCGGTGCTGTCGAGCATGGGCGGCAGATAGCCCTTAATTTTTCCCTCAAAATCGCCGGTAAACACCTGGCTCTCGACGCTTATGCGCGCGGTTGCGCTTTCCTTGCCGGCAAAAATTTCGCCGTTTACCAGGTATTCGCTTTCCAAAACAAGCGCTTTTAACCCGCTTGCCTGGGCCAGCACCTCCAGCTGCTCAATGTCGTCGAGTTTGGCCGAGGCGGCCTTTAGCCGCAGGTTACCCACCACCTCGCCCTCAGGCAGGGTGGCTATTTTCAGCGTTTTTACATCGCCCTTAAAGGTGGCGTCGGCGCTGTAGCGCGGTGCGCTGAAGTTGGCTATGGCGGCGCTGCCGCCCAGCTCAAAGTCGAGGTAACGCACATTCGCCTTCAAGAATTCACAGCTGTAACATTCAGAGCAATTTATATCATTGCTTTGCAATAAATAGTTTAGGTGAGCAACGCTGATATTTTCGGCCCCCTGCAGCTTTACGCTTCCGTGCGAAAGGCTTCCGCTGCTGCTGATTTTTATTTTCCCCCTCTCCGAAAGGCTTCCGCTTAAGTTCAGGCTAATGTCGGACTTTCCGCTGGCGCCCTCCAGCTCCTTTAGGGCGGCGTACCGGCGCACCAGAGGCAAGGTTTTTTCGAGGTTTAACCCCTTGGTGTTAAGCGTTACATCCAACTTTCCAAAGGGTTGCAGGCCCAGCTCGCCGGCGGCGCTCAGCCGTACGCCCTCCGCGTTGAGCTTGCTGTGGCCAAGGGTAAGGGTTCCCCCGGCATATTTTCCCGTGGCCTCAAGCGCAATGCCGGTGCGGGGCAGCGTGTTTTTACCCTTGGCGTCGAGCAGCTCAAAGGCTAAACTTCCCTTTGCCTTGATCTGCAATCCCTTATTGGACGAGAGCTGTAGCGAAATTTTTTCGAGGCTGGTTTTCGAAATTTTTTGGGCATCCTGTACGTACACCGTAAAATTTTCTACGGCCAGGTGCTTGACTCCGGCGAGCGCCTGCTCAACGTCAAGCTCTTTGTCAACCTTGGCTTTTTTACGCGCCGGGCGCAGCAGCAGGCTGCCGTTGCTTATGCTTATTTTTTCGATTTTCAGCTCCTTGCGCAGCACAAACGACAAAAGGTCAACCTCCACGCCCACCTGCGCCGCCTGTGCCGAAAACGCATTGGCCGATACATCCTCCACCTTTGATTTTACCTCCACGCTGTCGAAGCGCAGGCTTGTTTTGGTAAGGTTGCGCGAGAGCCGCCAGTGGGCGCGGCTTGCGTTAAAATCAATGTCGTTGTTTTGGGCCACGGTGGATAGCACGGCCTTAACTATCTCGTTGCGGTAGGCCACGGCCATGGCCACGCAGGTGCCGGCCAGTACGATAACAAGCCCAGCGAAAATAAGCGCATATTTAACAGTCGATTTCATGAAATGAGGCGGACGGTGGGTTTTTAAGAATATTTTTACCACGAAAGTAAGAAAATAGCATTACATTTGCGTTCGTATTCATAAAAAATAAGCGTTATGGCAAAAACTCCCGAGCCCGAAGTAGCCTCGAACGGCATTAACCGAATTTGCGCCGGAACAACATTTGTAGGCAACATTACAGCTGTAGGCGACATTCGCATTGACGGTGTGCTGGAAGGAAATCTTACCACCAAGGGCAAGCTGGTGGTGGGCGAGGGCGGCCGCATCAAGGGCGATGTAATAAGCAAAAATGCTGATGTGTTGGGTGTTATAGAGGGTAAGGTTACAGCCACCGAATCGCTGACGCTGCGCGCCACTTCGCGCATTACGGGCGATGCCACCATGTCGCGCATCCTCATTGAGGTGGGCGCCGTGTTTGTGGGCTACTGCAACATGCCGAGCGAGGGCGGCGAAAAAAACGGGAAGTAGAAAACGACGATACTTCAATAGTAAGATCTTTGTCAGGCGGCATTTGTTGTGCCGCTTTTTTTATTTGGAGGAAGAAAGCCGAAACGTAGTTCGAAGGAGTCAATTACACATTCGGCTTAACCCAAGGCTGTTACGCCGGAGACTTTTTACTCGCACTCCGCGGGCTTGGGCAGCAGCGGCGGCGCGGTTTGCGACTTCGACTTTTTCTGCACCTCAATCATGCGCACCAGCAGCGACGGCGCGATGGCTGTTACCGGTACGCTGCCGCTCTCGGCCCCGCACATGCCGGTAAACACGGCGTAATCGTTGCCCGTACACTCTATTTGCGAAAACATGGCCAGCGGTGTTCCCACTAAGTCCACGCCGCGCACCAGCTCGTCGGGGCGGCCGTCCACGTACACGCGGTACACTTCGGTGGGCGTTACGTTAAACGAGTTGGGCATGTAGCGCCCCGTGGTGGTAAAGCCGCCCACCACCGAGGCAAAGTAGTAGCCGTACTCCTTGCCCTGGCGCCGCGCCTCCTCGCGCAGATTGTTTTTTAATTCGCTGTTGGAAAGGGTGTTATTGCTTTCCACCAGAAGGTTTGATTGACGCGTTGTGGGCTGCTTTCCTATTTCGGCGCGGGCGTGCCCGTTGCTCGCCGGAAAACCCTCAATGGGCGTGCGCGACATCAGAAAATTTTTCAAAACGCCATCCTTCACCACCTCCACCTTTTGCGCCTTGACGCCTTCCTCGTCGAAGCGGTAAAAGCCGTTGAGGTCGGTGCCCTTGAAGCGGTTCAGGGTGGGATCCATGCTTACCGACAGGTAGGCCGGAAGCACGGGTTCGCCCACCATTTTCTTAAAGGTTTGCCCGTCGGACTCGCTGCGCATTTTTTGCCCCTCGATGCGGTGCCCGAATATTTCGTGAAAAAACACCCCGGCGGCCGATGCCGAAAGAATGGCGGGGCCGGAGTAGGGCTCTACCTCCGATGCAACCTTTAGCAGAGATAGTTTATTTGAAATATCTAATACAGCATTAGCTATAATGCTGTCATGCGGCAAATCATCGGGCGAAAAGGCGAAGAACGTTTTTTGCAGCGGCAGCTCCATGCCGTTGTCGGCCTTTACCAGCGCCGATATGCTCAGCTGGGCGTAGCGCTGGTTTTGCACTACCTCGGTACCCTCCGACGAGACAAAGTATTTGCGCTCTATGCGGTGCGAAAAGCTTACGCCTCCGTACACCAAATCTTTATTTGAAGTAAAGATTTTTGAAAATATCTTTACCTTACTTTCCCACAATTTTTTATCAACATTAAAAACGGGCCTTTCCTCCACGTATTTTTCAACCGCTGCGGGCGAAAAATCGGGCGAGCTGTCGGTTTCCTTTACGCGGGTGGCCATGTTGGCCTTTACCTTTTCGTAGCGGTTTTGCGCCGACTTATACTCGGCGTCGATGGCGTGCCAAATTTTTTGTCGCACGGCCAAGTCGTTGTCCTCGTAGGGCAGGCGGTAGGCGCCTCCGCCCTCGTTGTTGACCGACGAAGAACTGTGGCTGCCACGCAGCTCGTGCGTGTTGTCGCGCTCGTAGCTGCCTATGCGGACGGCTGGCGTAAGCAGCCGCGAGCGCTGCACATCGCTGCCCTGCAGCGCGCCGAATACGGCGGAGGCGTAGCAGCTGTGCTCGTCCTCCACGCGCAGGCTGAGGTAGTAGGGCGGATTTTCGGTGCTTTGCAGGGCCTCAAACTCACGGTTGAGCTCATCCTTGAGCGTTTGCAGCAGCGGATCGGAGGCGGCCGGGAGGTGCAGGGAGGTGGCGAGGAGGGCGAGCGAAAAAATGGTGCGCTTGAGCATAGGCTAAGTGTTGTAGGTGATTGTCGATTTTTGATTGCTGATTTTTGATTGCCGCAAATCGCACAAATCAGCGCGAAACAGCAATATGGCAAGTTGAAAATTCTACTTCTGAGGTGGCTTTTCCGGCAGCGCCAGCTCGCCGCTGTACGAAATAAAGCTGGAGAGCAGCGGCGTTACGTTGATGCTGGCGTAGCCGGTGGCGCCAACGGTTATAAACACCTTGTAGGTATCACGGGGCGATTTTATTTCAAACGAAATTTCGTAGCCGTTTTGCGCGTTGCCGGTTATTTTATAATCGCGCAGGGGCTCGGCAAACTTAATGCCGCCCTCGGTATTGCCGTAGGCGGTGGCGCTGTAGGCTTCGCCAAAGTAGGGCAAAAAGGCAAAGGCTGAATCGGCGCGAACCGCAAAATCGTAACCTCCGCTGAGCGCGCGCGGTGTCATTTTTACAGGGTTGGCGTAGCTGACGGCGATGCGGAAATTTTTAGCCTCTACCGCCTGTTGTACCTTGAGCTGCCGCTCGACCTGCTGTGCTTTGGTAAACGATGCGCATGAAAACAAGGAGATTAGCAAAATGCAGATCAGCGCGTGTAACATGGTTTTCATAGCTGTGCATGATTTTTGTTTTACGAAAATACGGCAAATATTGCACTCTTGTCCGGCAAAAATCCGCTGCAAAGCTTGTTTTTCTTAAAAAACCTGCTACCGCTTGCGCAAAAACACCTTATCCAAGTATTTTACCATGATGTCGGTGGTGGGGGTAAACCACGGATGAAACAGCCAAAAGGGGTGCGGCGTATCGTTGAGCGTGTGCACCTCGGAGTAAATGTCGAGGCTGTCGAGGAGGGCCACCTGCGCATCGCGGCCGGCGTGGAAGCGTGGAATGGCGCTGTTGATAAAGCACACCGGCGCAGAGCTTTTGCTTACCTGGTAAACGGGCGAGGCCTCCTCCCACACGGCCTTCCGCTCCTGGTACGTGCCTCCCAGCCAAATCATATCCACGGGTGGCTTTTGGTTGTTTTCCCGCGCCAGGCGCGCCCGCTCCACGCTTTCGGGGTTGGTAAAGTCCGACAATCCATCAATGTTGATAACCGCCTGCACTTTTGATGATAGCCCCTTGGGTTCATCGCCCCGGCCGTTGGCCATGCCAACCAGGTTGGCCAGCTGCCCGCCCGCCGAGCACCCCGAAATGGCGATGCGGTTGGGGTCAATACCGTAGCGCTTGGCGTTGGCGCGGAGCCAGCGCAGGGCGTTGCGCAGGTCGTCCACCGCCGCGGGGTACAGCGCCTCGGGGATGAGGCGGTACTCAACGGGAACCGTAACGTAGCCCTGCGCAGCGATTTGCTGTGCCATGGGAACTTGAAGCGTCAGGCTGCCCGAGTTCCAGCCGCCGCCGTGCACCATGAGCAGCGCCGGCAGCTTTTTGCCGCCCTTGGGGCGGTAGAGGTTGAGGTGCAGCGCACGCGCTTTTCCCTCCGCGCCTTGAAGCGTAGAGTAAACAAGGCACTCATGCGCTACAACTCCAGTGGGGAGTTCGGGCTGCGCCATTTGTATATAAGGTCGATATTTTCGCTCTTTAACAAAGGTTTGGTACAGGGTAAACGAAGTATCGCGGGGCACCCCGTCGCCCTCGTTGCACCCGCTTTGCCCGGCTGAGGGCAGGGTAAGTCCGCAGCACAGCACGGCTACCGTAAAAAGGCTTCGCATGGTTGTTTTTGTAATTATCCGCATGGCGCTATTAAAAATATTTTTAGTGATTTATGAAGGGCTGGGTTTGTTTGTCATTCCGAACCTGCCTAACTATGCCAGCCCGACGGGCTTAATTCGGGATGCTCCAAATGGATGTTTATCCTTCTTGTGTTACTTTGGCTTGACCCAAAGTAACCAAAAGTCAAGACCGAATAATGCTTCTGCCCGCCGCGTGCAAAACTTCACTTCGCGGCTCATACGCCACTCGTAGTTTTGCTACGCTCTTTCCAGCGCCGGCCCGCTATTCGGTCAGGCCGGCGCACGCCACCACGCAAGGCCAAGAGGGTGCGTGGCGCGCTGGCCATGCTTGCGCTATCGGCGCAACAGTGCGCTGGGCGGAACGGCGACGAGCCAGCAGGGGCAAAAGCCGTAGCAGTGCTGCGAAGGAGCGGACGTTACTGTCCGAGCTAGCGCTTCACGGCGGCGCGTGGAAGATTCGCCGTTCTTGATTTTTTGGTTATCCCGCCTTGGCGGGAGAAAAAGTGACAAAAAAGCCAACAGTTAACCGCCAATGAAAGTTAGGCAGCATGCTTACATATAGTTGTTTTCATCAAAAAAATGAGCCTGAAAAGCAAAGGTAAGTTTTTTTTGAATCCGTATAAACCATAAATTAAGCCAGGCCGGTGCCCTGCATAAATTTATTGCGCTACCTTTGTCGTCGCCTTTAACCAAAGCAGGCAAACTCTATGGAAAAAACCTACCGGCACATTCTCCTCGACCTCGACGGCACGCTTACCGACCCCGCCGAAGGCATTACCAAATCGGTGGCCTACGCCCTCCGGCACTTTGGCGTTGAGGTGCAGGATTTGAGCACGCTGCATCCCTTTATCGGGCCGCCGCTGGTCGATTCGTTTCAGGAGTTTTACGGATTTTCACCCGAGCAGGCGCAGGAGGCGCTGGCCAAATACCGCGAATATTTTTCGGTCAAAGGCCTGTACGAAAATAAAATCTACGGGGGCGTAAAGGATTTCCTGCGGCAGGCCAACAGGCGCGGGTTGAAGTTGTACCTGGCCACCTCAAAGCCTGAGGTTTTTGCGCGGCAAATCTTAGCGCATTTTGGCATTTTGCACGAGCTTGTTTTTGTGGGCGGCGCCTTGCTCGACAGCTCGCGCAACGCCAAGGCCGATGTGATACGGTATGTGCTCGATTCGTGCCACCTTACGCCGCAAAGCGATATGGTAATGGTGGGCGACCGCAAGCACGACATTGCCGGCGCGCGCGCCGTGGGCATTGACTCCATTGGCGTGCTGTACGGCTACGGCAGCCGCGAGGAGCTGGCGGCGGCCGGCGCAACGCACATCGTGGGCAGCGTTGAAGAGCTGAAGGAGCTGCTCATGGGGCAGCCCGCTGTGCTTAGCTGAAAGCTTGGCTAACCCTCGAAGGGTTCCAACCCCTTCGAGGGTTTTATCCCGGAGCATTACCCTTCTTAAGTTAAGGATTTCTGTTCTGGGAATCAACAAATAAGTGAACAAGGTTAAGGTTGCTATGGGGCGCATTTTCTACTAAGCTTGCCCCCTCACTCATCACTCCTTACCCTGTAGGGCTGAGATGTTGATAGAAAAACCGCAAGGGGCAGCACATGGCGCGAGGAGCATAGGTGTTTTTTCAAGGGAAAAGTGTGCCCCGCGCGCCATACACCATGTTTCATCAAGCCACCAGGGGCTTACACCCCTGGCTACAAGTTTGTCACGCCTCCGGCGTTAGGCACTTTGGGTTACCGCATGGGTAAAATATTAGGGGTAAAATTCGGGATAATCACTTTTTAGACTTTTATATAGCTTACGGGTTGAAAAAAGACGGGTTGTAATCCGAGCGGCAAAAAGAAAGATTTTTATACCTTTGTCCCCCGAAACTTTAAAAACGAAAAAAATGAAAAAGTATTTTGCAGAATTAATTGGCACCGCCGTGCTGGTGCTGGTAGGCTGCGGTAGCGCAGCATTTTTGGGCTGCACCCCTGAGGGCGGCCACCTGGCTGTTGCTCTGGCCTTCGGCCTTTCCATTGTGGCGATGGCCTACGTTATCGGCGGCATTTCGGGTTGCCACATCAACCCTGCCGTATCGCTGGCCATGTTTATTAACAAAAAAATCAGCCGCATTAACCTGTTTGGCTACATCGTAGCGCAGTGCGCCGGTGCGCTTATTGGCGCGCTTATTCTGAAGTACCTTACCCTTGCAGCCGGCGTTGACCAAACAGGCGCCTTGGGCTCAAACGGCGTGGCCAACACGGGCATTATGGGTGCGCTGGTGGTAGAGGTGGTGCTTACCTTTATTTTTGTTTTTACCATTTTGGGCGTAACCTCCGACGAGAGTAAGGGTAGCGTGGCCGGCATTGTAATTGGCCTCACGCTGGCTTTTGTGCACATTCTCGGTATTCCGCTCACGGGCACCTCGGTTAACCCTGCCCGCAGCTTTGGCCCGGCCCTGCTGGCCGGCGGCGAGGCGCTGGCTAACCTGTGGGTATTTATTGTAGCTCCGCTGGTTGGCGCCACCCTTGCGGCCTTTACCTGGCGCGCATTCCTGCCCCAGTACAAAAAGTAGAAGCCTTACCCAAGCCAACAAGTAAAACCGGCTATCCCAAATTGTTGGGGTAGCCGGTTTTGTGTAATGCCGGGGGGCGAGACCTCTTCCCGCAACCGCAGCGTCCGAAACCCTAACAGGGTCTTAAAACCCTGTTAGGGTCAATGGTTCTATCTATCATTAGCCGACCTTTTCCCACAGGTACAGCCTGTCGCTGCGCCGTAGTTTTTCGGGTACGGGCATGGAGAAAATTTGTCCTTTGTGTACCTCGTCTACCACCGTGCCGTCGTCAATGCGCAGCTCCTTTACGGTGCACTCTACCACGCCGGTGGTGGGGCCGGTGATAAGCACCTCGTCGCCTAGCTTTAGCGCTCCCGATTCTATCAAAAACTCCGCCACGCCGAGGCTCGAAAAGTAGTTGGTACACTTGGCCATATACGTTTTGCGGCGGGTGGCTTTTGAGCCGTACGATTTGCTCCACTCGCCTAAGCGCTGCCCCATGTAGTAGCCGTCCCAAAAGCCCCGGTTGAACACCGTTTCCAGATCCGACATCCAGCTGTCAATCTTTTCTTTAGAATAGCTATCCGAAAGTATTGCTTCAAATGCCTGATTGTAGCACTGGCACACCTTTTTTACGTACTCCGCCGGACGAGCACGCCCTTCGATTTTGAATACGCGAACGCCCGCCTCCAGCATTTTATCAAGGAATCCGATGGTGCACAAATCCTTGGGCGACATCACGTACTCGTGGTCAATCTCCATCTCATTGCCGCTCTCCTTGTCGGTTACCAGGTAGCTGCGGCGGCAGTTTTGCAGGCACGAGCCGCGGTTGGCCGAGTAGCCGCTATCGTGCAGGCTCATGTAGCACTTGCCCGAGGTGGCCACGCATAGGGCGCCGTGGCAAAACATTTCGATTTTGATTAATTCGCCTCGCGGCCCCCGAATATCCTGCGCTGCAATTTGCTCGTGAATATGCCTTACCTGTTCAAGATTAAGTTCTCTTGCCAGGACAATTACATCGGCGTACTTAGCGTAAAACTTTAAGGTTTCGAAGTTGCTCACGTTAAGCTGGGTGGAGATGTGAACCTCCACGCCGTTTTCGCGGGCGAAGTTGATGGCCGACTGGTCAGAGGCAATGATGGCGGTAATGCCCACCTCTTTGGCTTTGAGCACAATGCCGTGCATCAGCTCCAGCTCGCTATCGAAGAGCACGGTGTTGAGCGTAAGGTAGGTTTCGATGCTGTGCTCTTTGCAAATTTCCACCACCTTTTGCAGGTCGTCTAAGGTAAAGTTAACGGACGAGCGGGCGCGCATGTTCAGCTTTTCGATGCCGAAATATACGGAGTTGGCGCCGGCTTGAATGGCGGCCGCCAGCGACTCGTACGAGCCCACGGGCGCCATGAGGTTGATATCGGAGCGGGAAATTTTCATTTTATTTATTCTGCTAGATTACCCAAATCGTCATTGCGAGGAGGAGCAGCTTGCCCCAATGCGTTGGGGGCGAAGCAATCTCAGTTTTTGCGCCGCTGGCGCAACTAAAAGATTGCCGCGCTTCGCTCGCAATGACGGTTGGGGAATTTTTATGTTCTACTTTAAATGTATGTTTTACAAAATAATACTATCTAACTCCTCAACTATTTCTTCATGTAGCCTTTCTACCCTCACAAATTGCTCATCTTTGCTTTTTTGCAGCTTCTGAAAGCGCCAGCGGGCGCGCAGCTTGATAAAGCCTTTTTTGTAGTGCCAAAAGAAAAGCGTGGATAAAAGCATGAGCGCGTAGGTGGCAAAAAGTAGCCAAACAGAACCAAATACAAGGCTTAAAATCACTCCAATAACGGTGCTGTAAATAGGATATAAAACCAAGCAGCCCAGCACAAAGGCAAAGGACGAGAGCAGCACTTTTTCCTTAACTCCCTTCAGAAAGTTGGCGCAAATGCGGTAGGGAATAACGTTGAGCAGCCAGCATACCAAGAATACGGGCGAGAGCAGGCCGTAAGCCTTAGAGGTAAAAAACAGGCCAAGGCCCCCGTTTTTCTTATCAAACAGCCAGGGGCGGAGGTTGAGCTGCGCCAGCCCGTCCAGCATCTCCTGCGATTTGTCGAGCAAGCTTTTATGCCTTTCGGGTTGGCTCTCCCTCAGCTTTTCAAGCGCGGCCACGCTGGCCTTGTCGGCCCGGAGGTGGTTAGGGAAGTAGGACGCGCGCAGCCGGTGCTTTTTGAGGTACGGCCTGGTGTAGAGTTTGCGCAGCAGGTTCAGCTTTTCGTAGTCCTCCTGCGGCCGGATGTCGAGCATCATTTCCTGCACGCGGTCGTGCATGTCGCGCGCCAGGGCCAGCTGCGCTTTCTCTGGATTTTCCTTGTACAGCTCCAGGTAATCCGCCAGCTCCACCGGCTTGCCCACCACCAGCGCTACCTTTTCGCGGAAGTTGTAGTAGCCCGAGTAGTGGTTGCACACCGGCACAATTTTTACGCCCAGCTGAAAGTCGTTGCGCTCCTCGGCGCGAAAAGCCGAGCGGGCAAAACCCTTGCGAAACATGCTGATGTAGTGACCCTTATCGGCTAACCCTTCGGGAAATAGCACCAGCGTGTGGCGGTGGCTCAGCACATCGGCCGACACGTTGAATATCTCGTCGTTCTTGGTGGGATCCTCGCCGTCGCGCGGGCGAAAGGCCGGCATGATTTTGAGGAACTTGAGAATGGCAATAACCAGCGGCTTTTTAAACATGTCGGCGCGGGCAATGAACGTGGGCTGGCGGAAGTCGCCGAACATGAACAGGATGTTGAGCGCATCGTTGAGGCCGTTTTGGTGGTTGCACACCACCAGCGTAGGCACGTTGCACTTGGGTATGTTGCTCCTGCCCACCACGCGGAACTCACGGTAGTAAATGCGGCGGTAAATAAAGCTCAGGGGGTACTTGATCATCCAATACCAAATCGAAAACTTATCGATATCCTTGAAGTTGATGCTGGTTTTTGAGCGCTGGCGCATATCGTTATAACTTATTATTTACAAAATATATTCAAGTTTCAATTAAAGTAAAGGTGCAAATCAAATCGCCATTGCGAGCAAAGCGAAGCAATCTCAAGTTAGGATGTTTTTGCTTTATGTTGGAGATTGCTTCGCTTTGCTCGCAATGACGAAAAACTTATCAAATTTGGTAATTCTAAACACCTGTAGAAAATACTTCCGGTGCTTATTTCTCTTTCATATCCGCTTTCGAAAGAGAAACATCTTCTATGCGTTTCCATTTT
>JAVBPG010000008.1:0-98262 GCA_031549685.1 Bacteroidales bacterium
TGTCAAAGAGCGCTTCAGGTGCCACAAGTTTGGGTTTGACGATTTGGTCATGCTTATCGCTTGTGGGCTACACAATTTCAGAATATCAATAGCGCTGAATATTAATTACCTATGAATTTGTTGCATATAATGTCTAATGTACCTGTTACAGGCTTGTAGTAATTTTCATCAAAATAAAAATGAACTTAATTTTTGCGACCAATAACCTTCACAAGCTGGAGGAGGTAAGCGCAATGCTGAATAAAAACATGACGTTGTCAACTCCCCGTCAGCAGGGCATTACGGAGGATATACCCGAGGAGCAGGATACGCTCGAGGGCAATGCGCTGCAGAAGGCGCGCTACATATATGAGCGCACCGGTTGCAGCTGTTTTGCTGATGATACGGGTTTGGAGGTTGAGGCGCTAAATGCTGCCCCAGGTGTGTACTCTGCTCGCTATGCGGGCGAGGCAAAGGACATGAACGATAACATGAATAAGCTACTGCGTGAGCTAGATGGCATTGATAATCGCAAGGCTCGCTTTCGTACTGTGATAGCGCTAATCCTGGATGGTAAAGAATACCTGTTCGAAGGTGAGGTGCAGGGCGAAATAATGCACGAAAAGTCCGGATGCAAAGGCTTTGGTTACGATCCGATTTTTCGTCCGCAGGGCTACGATATCACCTTCTCCGAAATGGATTTGGAGGAGAAAAATAAAATCAGCCATCGAGGAAAAGCGGTTCAGCAGCTGGTAACTTTTTTGAATAGCTATGTCGGCTAAACCCTCACAGCATTCTAAAATTTATGGCCTAACCCTCGCAGGGTTCTAAATCTTGCGAGGGTTGAGCAGTCAGGTTAAAATAATTATTCGATGAAAAAAATAGCTCTCATATCTTTTATCTCCATTTTTGTAGCTTGCGCGCAGGCCGCTACTCCTATTAAAGTCGGCGCGGAGCGAACGGATGAGTATTTGCCCTTGTTGAAGGGTAAGCATATAGGCCTGGTGGCCAACCACACCTCGCTAGTCAATGGTGCACACTTGTTGGATACGCTGCGCTCGCGGGGGGTGGATGTGCTGCGCGTTTTTGCCCCTGAGCATGGATTTCGCGGCACGGTGGAGGCCGGCGAAAATGTTGCCGGCTACGTTGACCAAAAGAGTGGGGTGGAGGTAACTTCTATTTATGGAGCGAGTAAAAAGCCTTCAAGCGAGCAGCTGCGTGGGGTGGAGCTTATGGTATTTGATATGCAGGATGTGGGCGCGCGGTTTTTTACCTACCTTTCCACCCTGCACTACGTAATGGAGGCCTGCGCCGAGAATGGTATTCCTGTTGTGGTGCTTGATCGCCCTAATCCTAATGGACATTATATTGACGGACCGATTTTGCAGCCACAATTTCGTTCGTTTGTAGGCATGCATCCCATTCCTATTGTGCACGGAATGACGTTGGGCGAATTAGCGCGAATGATAAACGGGGAAGGCTGGTTAAAGGATTCCGTTAGCTGTAAGTTGACCGTAATTCCGTGCGATAATTATACCCATGCAACTCCCTACAGCCTGCCGGTAAGGCCCTCGCCCAACCTGCCCAACATGCGCGCCGTTTACCTTTACCCCTCGCTGTGCCTGTTTGAGGGAACGATTATGAGCCTTGGGCGGGGTACCGACTGGCCATTTCAGGTGTACGGGCACCCCGATTGGGTAACGAAAAAGTTTGCCTTTACACCACGTACCATTAAAGGGGTGGCCAAAAATCCTCCGCACGAGAACAAGCGGTGCTACGGAGTTAGTTTGGCCGACGTTTCAATAGATAGTTTGGCACACTTACAGGCTTTAAACTTGGATTATTTGATTGAAGCGTATCAATATTTTGCAAAAAAAGAGAAGTTTTTCATTCCCTTCTTTGCAAAGCTGGCGGGGACGGATGCGCTGCAGCAGCAGATTGAATCGGGGATGGGCGCAGAAGAAATCCGGGCCTCATGGAAGCCCGAATTGGAAAAGTTCAAACAACAAAGGGAAAGGTATTTGTTGTACAGGTAGCGACCGTCATTGCGAGCTACTTGGCCAGCTCCAGCAGGTACTGCCCGTACTGCGTTTTATCCAGCTTTTGCCCTAAGGTTTTCAGCTGCTCCGTGCCAATCCAACCGTTGCGCCAGGCAATCTCCTCAATGCACGAAACGTAGAATCCCTGCCGGTTTTGTATTGTTTCCACAAAGTTCGAAGCCTCAAGCAGGCTGTCGCAGTTGCCCGTATCGAGCCATGCAAAGCCTCGGCCGAACAGCTCCACCTTCAGCGAATTTTCCTTCAGGTACTCCTTATTCAAATCCGTAATTTCGTACTCACCGCGCGCCGATGGCTTCAGCTCCTTGGCGCGTTTTACCACGGTATTATCGTAAAAGTAAAGTCCGGGAACGGCGTACTGCGACTTGGGTTGCTGTGGTTTTTCCTCAAGCGAAAGAACTTTGCCGTCGGGTGCAAACTCTACCACGCCGTAGGCGCGTGGGTCTTTCACGGCGTAGCCGAAAATGCAAGCGCCGTTTTCGATGGCGGCAGCGCGCTTGAGCATGGCGCTGAAGCCCTGCCCGTAGAAAAGGTTGTCGCCAAGCACCAGCGCAGCCTTGTCGTTGCCAACAAATGGTTCGCCCAGCACGAAAGCCTGCGCCAAGCCGTTGGGTTTTTCCTGCACCACATACTGAAACTTCATGCCTAATTCTTCGCCGCTGCCAAGTAGCTCGCGGAACATGGGTAAATCGCGGGGAGTGGAAATAATGAGAATTTCGCGAATGCCCGCCAGCATTAGCGTCGAAAGCGGGTAGTAAATCATGGGTTTGTCGTACACCGGCATGATTTGCTTCGATATGGCTTTGGATAAGGGGTACAGGCGGGTTGCGCTGCCTCCGGCAAGAATTATTCCCTTCATATTTTTAAAATTTGATGTAAGAGATCTTTGCAAAAGTAAGGAAAATATTGACAGAGGCAAATTTGCCTTTCATCTTGAAATAAAGTTTATTGAGGCAGCCTAAAAACACCTTATTTCGCCGTTGCTATTGATTTTTTTGCTACCTTTGATAGATTTTTTAATAAAGTAAAGTCATGAACCAAGAAGAACTTTTTAAGAAGCTGATTGCGCACTCCAAGGAGTACGGTTACATTTTTCCGTCGAGCGAAATTTACGATGGGCTCAGCGCCGTGTACGATTACGGACAGTACGGCTCGGAGCTGAAGAATAATATCAAGCGCTACTGGTGGGAGGCGATGGTGCGCCTCAACGAAAATATTGTGGGTATTGACGCGGCTATTTTTATGCACCCGCGCACCTGGGAGGCCTCGGGGCACGTAGGCGCCTTCAACGACCCGTTGATTGATAATAAGGACTCGAAGAAGCGCTACCGCGCCGACGTGCTGCTCGAAGAGCATATTGCAAAGCTGGAGGATAAGGTGGAGAAGGAGGTTGAAAAGGGACGCAAAAAGTTTGGCGATGGTTTTGATGAGGCGCAATTTCGTGCTACCAACCCCAACGTGCTGCGCAACGCCGAAAAGGTAAACGAGGTGCGCACCCGCATGGTGGATGCGCTGACCAGGAACGACCTCGAGGCTGTGCGCCAGCTGATTCTGGACTGCGAAATTGTTTGCCCCGTTTCGGGTACGCGCAATTGGACGGAGGTTCGCCAGTTTAACCTGATGTTTGAAACCAAGATGGGCTCGGTGAGCGAGGATGCGGGGACCATTTACCTTCGTCCCGAAACGGCGCAGGGTATTTTTGTGAACTTTCTCAACGTGCAGAAAACGGGCCGCATGAAGCTTCCGTTTGGCATTGCGCAGATAGGTAAAGCCTTCCGTAACGAGATTGTGGCCCGCCAATTTATTTTCCGCATGCGCGAGTTTGAGCAAATGGAAATGCAGTTTTTTATTCGCCCCGGCGAGGAGATGAAGTGGTACGAGCACTGGAAGGCAACCCGTATGAGGTGGCACAAAGCCTTGGGCATGGGCGATGCGAACTACCGCTACCACAACCACGATAAGCTGGCGCACTACGCCAACGCCGCCTGCGATATTGAGTTCAACTTCCCGTTTGGCTTTAAGGAGCTCGAGGGTATTCACTCGCGTACCGATTTTGACTTGGGCAACCATCAGAAGTTCTCGGGGCGTAAGCTGCAGTACTTCGACCCCGAAACCAACGAGAGCTACGTGCCGTATGTGGTTGAGACCTCGGTGGGCGTTGACCGCCTGGTGTTGTCGGTGCTGGCAAACTCGTACTGCGAGGAGAAGGTGCAAAAAGACGGAGAAGAGTCCGGAGAGCGCGTCGTGCTTCGCATTCCTGCAGCCATTGCGCCTGTAAAACTGGCCGTAATGCCCTTGGTTAAGAAGGACGGCTTGCCCGAGAAGGCGCGCGAAATTATGTCGTCGCTCAAGTTCGACTTCAACTGCCAGTACGATGAAAAAGATTCAATCGGTAAACGCTACCGCCGCCAGGATGCCATTGGTACGCCGTTCTGTGTAACGGTTGACCACCAGTCGCTGGAGGATAATACCGTTACCATTCGCCACCGCGACAGCATGGAGCAGGAGCGCGTGCCCATTGCTTCGCTGCGCGGCATTATGGAGGATAAGGTAAGCATGCGGAAGCTGCTGGAGAAGCTGTAGTAAAAAAATGAAAATCAAAGATTTGATGATTCCTGCTAAATACTTTTAAAATATGAACGCTATTTCCCAGAAAGCTAAACCCTATTTTGTTGCTGCAGTATTATTTGTTCTACTATCAGTGGTCTATTGTTTTCCGGTATTAAAGGGGGAAAAGATTATTGCTGCCGACAGTGTACAGCCACGCGCTGCGGTGCAGGAGGGCGTGGATTATTTCGAGAGAACAGGTAATCGTACTTTTTGGACAAACTCCATGTTTAGCGGTATGCCCAACTATCAGATTGGCGCTGGGCAAACTTTTTCTGAAAAAATTACAGCTCCTGTCTTAAAAATTTTGCGCTGGGGACATCACAATCAAATCTTCATACTCCTTTTTTACTTTATCGCTTTTTTTGCCTTGATGCGCAGCTTTGGAGTAAATGTGTGGTTGAGTATTGTCGGGGCACTTTCTGTAGGCTTTTCATCCTACTTTTTTATAATAATTGCCGCATCGCACAATGGGAAAACAACATCCATTATTTATATGACGATGGTGCTTGTAGGTATGATGTTGATTTTTAAAAAGAAGTATCTACTCGGTGCAATAATTGTAATGCTTTCTTTGCTTGCGGGACTGATTATACACCCGCAAATGACATACTATGTAGGATTGTTAATTGGGCTTGTTTTTCTTGCGCAAGTTTATATTCATGCAACAGAGAAGCGGATTAAGGATTTATTAATTGGAACCGTAATATTTGCTCTTGCATTTGTGGTTGGGGTGGGTACAGAAAGTGGACGAATTTTTGCAAACGCAGAGTATGCCAAAGAAACAATGCGTGGTGGACACTCTGAGCTTGTAAAAGCAACAGATGCAACACACAAAACCAAGGGGCTTGATTTGGACTATGCTACAGCATGGAGCTATGGAGTTGATGAGTCCATGACCTTTTTAATTCCCAACTTTATGGGAGGCTCTTCGCATTACAATCTTGGTGAAAATTCGAATACCTATAAGGCTTTGATTGACAATCGTGTGCCACGTAACTCTGCCCGTGATTTTGTTGCACAGGTACCTACCTACTGGGGAACACAGCCTTTTACTGCTGGGCCTGTTTATATGGGTGCCATAGTAATGTTTCTTTTTGTGTTGAGCTTGTTTGTTGTAAAAGGGCCTTACAAATGGGCGCTATTGGCGGCTACTCTTTTCTCCGTTTTACTGTCATGGGGGCACAACTTTATGTGGTTTACAAAGTTGTTTTTCGATTACTTCCCCATGTACAACAAGTTTAGAGCGGTGTCCTCGATTCTTGTCGTTGCCGAAATAACCATTCCGTTGCTTGGATTCTTGGCCATAAAGGCAATAATGGATAAGCAGGTAGAGAAGAAAATGGTTCTTAAGTATATTCAGTGGTCAGCAGGAATAACAGGGGGGCTTTGTTTGCTTCTTGCGCTTTTTGGCGGAGCGCTGTGTAGCTTTTCATCACCGAACGATGCTCAGGTATTTGCGCAGCTTCCGGGCTGGTTGAGCAAGGCCATCGTTGAGGATAGGGCTTCGATGCTTCGGAGCGATGCATTCCGTTCGTTCCTTTTTGTTATGCTGGGAACGGCGCTGCTTTGGTTTTTTGTAAAGGAAAAAGTAAAGCTGCAATGGTTCATAGCAATTCTGGGAGTGCTGATTTTGGTTGATATGTGGCAGGTTGATAAGCGCTTCTTTAATGACGATAGCTTTAGCCCGGAAAGGAGCATGAAGGATGCCTTTGCCATGCAGCCCTACGAAAAAATGATTCTTGATAGCGATAAAGATCCTAACTTTAGAGTTTTAAATCTCACTACCAATACCTTTAACGAAGCGCGCACGTCGTACTACTTGAAATCGGTTGGCGGATATTCGGCTGCTAAATTACGTCGCTATCAGGATTTGATTGAGAGGCATATTTCCAGAATGAATATGGGGGTTCTCAATATGCTGAATACCAAATATATTATTGTGAATGACAATAGTGGCAAGCCTTTCCCTCAGCGTAACCCCGATGCTTTTGGCAATGCCTGGTTTGTTGATTCGTTAAAAGTTGTAGCTACGCCCAACGAGGAGAGCGATGCGCTTAATACAGCTAACCTACGAACTACTGCGGTTCTGGATAAGCAGTTTGCTGACTTTACAAAGAATTTTGTTCCCGGACATGTTAGTGATGCCAAGATTTACTTAACAAAATATACGCCGGAGTACATTGAGTACGAATCAAGCAGCGCTAAAGATGCTACGGCGGTATTTTCCGAAATATATTACCCCTACGGCTGGAAGGCGTATATTGATGGTCAGGCTGTAGAACATTTTCGAGTAAACTATATGCTCCGGGCTTTGAATATTCCGGCAGGAGAGCACCATATCCGCTTTGAATTCCGCCCCGACAGCATAAAAAAGGGCGATACCATAGCGCTCATTTCGCTTGGAATTTTTGGGCTAACTATTTTAGGCGGAATTGGGTACTGGATTTGGAAAAAACGAAGAAAAGTAGTTGGTTTATAATTAGAGTTGCCAGAGTGGTTGCCCCCAGGTATTAAACAGCATATTCATGACCGAGAAACAGGAGTATTTTTGGCTGAACTTTATTAATAGAGTGCTTTGTAGTAAAGCCGTTATGGGTAAGTCTGTGTCATCGCAGAATATACTTTCGCTTATCAATAGGTTACATCCTCATGTGTTTGAAAAAGGGTTGATTCGCCTTGGAGCAAAAGGCGATGGAGGGTACCTTGTCCCCGATGATTTAGAAAGCATTGAAGCGTGCTTCTCACCCGGTGTCAGCAATGTAAGTGAGTTTGAACTGGATTGCATTAAGCGCGGCATGAAGGTGTTTATGGCTGATAAATCCGTTGAAGCTCCCAATCTTGATATCCCCAAGGATCGCTATTCTTTCATTAAGAAATTCATAGGGACTACCAATAATGAGGAATTTGTTACTATGAATGAATGGGTGGCCTCAAGCGGAGTGTCCGAGGAATCAGACTTGCTTTTGCAAATGGATATTGAGGGGTGCGAATATACGGCGCTACTCAACACGTCAACCGATTTAATGAAGCGATTCCGGATTATTGTAGTGGAGTGCCATTACTTTAAAGACTTGTGGAATCAACGATTTTTTAATTTGGTGGAAAATGCGTTCGACTACATCTTACAGACCCATACCTGCGTACATATTCATCCCAACAACTATTTTGGGACGTATAAACGAATGGGAGTAGAAATTCCGGCAATAGCAGAATTTACTTTTGTGAGAAACGATAGAGCAACTTCCGCTGAATTCCAACGAACATTTCCTCACCCGTTAGACTCGGACAATTTGCGCCGAAAGCCTGTTGTGCTGCCTAAGCAATGGCACGGATAACGTCAACTCTTTCCCGTCCACTGCATTAAAAATCTATGCATCTTCCATAGAAGAACATTCTTGTTCTTTCGTTCTATTTTTCTAAAAATGTACATGTAAAACCGCTCGACTAATCCGCGAGGGCTGTTGCTGTAAGCGCGATGTAAAAGGATTTGATTCTTTAGATATTTTCTGTTCCAATACTCACGGCTATAGCGCTGCGCTTTGTCCAAGGGTTGCTCAAAAATATTATCAAAGAAAGCTCGAAGTTCCTTCAACTTTTCCTCTCGGTCTCTTGGATTTTTCAAGGCAGGAGTCCGTAGCATTTTCAAGTACTCGGCGTCATTATTGTCGAGAAATTTAATCTGCTCAACGACGTCATCAAAGGAGTTGAAGTCGTGACAGTTTATAAAACTGCCAGTATTAAAGTGCTGACCAACGCTGGGGTCGCCCCAATAGATTGGGATTGTATGAGAGGCAAATGCATGGATAAGTTTTTCGGTGGTATAGCCCGGTGTGCTTGCATTTTCAAAGGCTATACAGAACTTACTCTGCTCTTGAAATTCAATTTTATCCTTTACTGCGCCACCAATATTATTCATAAATCTGCCGCCCGATGCTATTTTTTTATAGGCAGAAAGTTTATTGAAAAATATCCGTCTTTCGGGTGACGCATGGTTATTGGAGTAAACAAAGCTGCAGAATTCATTTTTTTTAGCCAGATCGGAATCTGAAAATTCATTTTTTTTAACCATTCCTTCAAATGCCCCCTCGTACATGTAATAATTTGGCAGGCGAAGATAGCGGTCATCATATTGTAAGTAAGCAAAAGCGAGGGCGTAATCACAAAGGTTAAAATCTGGGATTTGATTTTCACCGGTACAAAAAATTTTCACGCAATTATTGTAATTTAAATGCTCGCTCCCAAAAGGGAAGTAAATTAAATAATCAGGCGTCTCCGATAGTTCTACCCTGTAGAATTGTGATATGAAATTATATAAGAAATTCTTATTGGGTACAAAACCTGAATATGTATCAGTAAATTTTAATTTGACAGTATTCATGCTTTAGTCTGTTATTTATCATAGCAATGCTTTCGTAAAGTTTTGCGTAAGAGTGAAAGGTTGCAGTGGCAATTTTAGAACGCTTTAGTAAGTAACCGCACCATTTTTGGAAAAAGAATGGCTGCTGTACGAGGTGTTGTTTTCAGTACGGCCACCAGTAATCGGATTTTGAAACAGTTTTTGTAATACGGGTTGTTCTTGTAGTTGGGTATAACGGTAGCTAATGCTCGGTATATATTTTTTAGTATTTCTGCCTGCGGTTTGGCAGTATTGCTTAAATAGCTCAGGGCTGCCATAAGGTAGGCCTTTTTCAGGTATATAAACTGCAATTCATTAGCATAATCTGCGTAAATCCCTTTTGCTCTTGCAAACGCTAACAATCGGTTGAAAACCGACAATTTGTCAAGGTACCGCTTGTCGTCCTTTCGCCTGCTTAATGAGTTGCTGACGTAGGTGTAGCGGTACAAAGCCTTATCTACACTCGCTATACGTTCAGCACAAAGGATACAGCATGTTACAAAATAGCTATCCTCTGCGCTTTTTTCTGGTGGAAATAGAATGTCGTTTGCTTGCAGAAAATCGCGGCGATAAATATACGAAGTGAAATAGCTTATATAATCAACCAAAAAATGGCGTTTCTCCTCTGGCGAAAAAATACCCTGGACTGTTTGCTTGTTTCGCAGTATATGTGTAGGTTTTCCTAAAATATCAACTTGTTGTATGTGGCAGTAGCATATATCAGCTGCTTGTTGTATTGCCTTATTGTATAGCTCCTCGTACATGGTAGGCTCCACGCTGTCGTCGCTGTCAAGAAAAGCCACGTAGCTACCTTGTGCTACGTGTAATCCTACATTTCGTGCAAGCCCAGGACCAGAATTGACCGCAGTTTCAGCAAAGCGAAACATGCTTCTTCGTCCGTTTTTTTCGATATGTTTTTTTAGTAAGGCAATGCTGTTGTCTTGTCCATGGTCGTCCACTACAACTACCTCCAAATCGCTCAACGTTTGACATAGCAGTGAATCTATGCAGGAGGTAATGTACTTCTCGGCATTATATACAGGGATTATTACGGAAACTTTTGGCATCAGGCTTATACGGTTTGCTGCATCAATGCTTTTTATAGTAGAAATTTATGTGTAATTATTTCACGGATGTGCGAGCTGTTACTTTGTTAATGACCGATGCCGGCAGGAGGTATTTTAGGATTTTATATAGCGTATAGTATAAGTTGTTCTTTTTTCTTAACCTCTCCCATTCCTTTGCTACTGTATTTATCGTAACCTCGGAGTAGCCGTTCTGCCTAAGCACTTTCTTGCATTCCAGAAGCGCTACCTTTTCTCTTTTTGACGAAATACCACCCCTGCGGAAGTTGCTTATAACACTATTGATGTACAGAAACTTTACTCCCGCCAAATTACACCTAACGGTGAAATCAAAATCGGCAGCAATTTTATACTGTAGATCGAACAGCCCATATTTTTCATATACCGACTTTGCTACAAAAAATGTAGGGTGGTATAGCAACATCCCTTTGTATAGCTCATCTAAGTTTGTATTCGGTTTTTTAAGCTTGAAGAATGTGCCATCTTCATTCAAAAGATTAATGTTGCCGTGAAAAACACCTGCATCTTTGTTGCCCATGTATGCCCTTGTCACTTTTTCTACTGTGTCAGCCTCGTAGTAATCGCTGGCATTTATTATGCCAATCAGCTCACCTTTTGCCATGCGAATACCCTTGTTCATGGCGTCGTATATGCCACCGTCTTTTTCGCTAATCCAGCGGAATTGGAATCTATGCTTAATTCTTGCCTCGTAACTTTTTATTATTTCAAGTGTCTTGTCTGTAGAATTACCATCTACAATAATGTATTCAAGGTTCGAATATGTTTGCGATAGAACGCCTTCAATGGTTTGCGAAAGGTGTTTTTCGGCATTGTAGGTTACGGTAATAATGGAAATGAGGGGCGGTGTTGTCATTGTAAAACCTCGTGATATACTTTTGAGTATGAGTCCACACACTTCGTTCTGTCATAATCTGTTAATGCTTTCTCTCTTGCCTGTTTTGATATTAGCTTGGTATCTGCCTTATTCAAAACCCAATCTATACCTTTGGCAAAGTCAGTCACATCAAATCGATTTGCAATATATCCTGTTTTTTGGTGCTCCACAATATCTGTTAGCCCTCCAACATTAAAGCAAACTATTGGAATGCCACATGAGGTCGGCTCCGTGGCTGTTTGTGGAAGATTATCCATTCTTGAGGGAACAAGCATCACATTGGCAGAATTGTAGATCAGGCTCATTGTGATTTCGTCTGATACTCTGCCTAGGAAATGTACGGGCATGTTAAAATTTTGATAATCAGTCCGTTGAGATGCTCCAAATATCAATAATTCTACATTTGTTTTATCATATTTTTCGGCAAATATTTGTAAAGCCTCAATGAGTAAACTGCCGCCTTTAATAGTATTGGCAATGCCTCCGATAGCACCAAACAAGATATACCTTTTGTCTTTCTCTAGATTTAGAATTTCTCGAGCACCTTGCTGGTCTATTGGTTTAAATATATCTGTATCTAAACAATTGTGGATGGTGGCAGATTTATTATTATAAAATAAATTTGACTTTTCTGCACAAGCAGTTTCCCACTGGCTGGGTGTTATAATATAAAATTGATTGTTTTTCCAGTAACGTTTTTTTCTGTTCAATACCCAACGATTGATGTTGAAACCTTTGTATGGATTTGGCTTATACTCTTTAATGTATGCGTCGTCATCCATCCCATTCTGATAGTGTTCTGCACCACAGAATGCCCAAGAGTCATGTAAAGTCCAAACTATAGGTTTTTTGATTTTTGAAACATCCCTAATACTCATCATTTCGCTGTTAATGAAATGCAGGTTAACTAAATCACAATCGAATTTATTTATCTGCTTGAGCAAGTTTCCTCCAAATAAATTTATAGAATGCGGAATGGGGTTTGTGGACCTGTTTAGTTTTCTAATAATGATACTGCTAATCTCATAACAAAATTTTATATATAGTTCTTTGAATTTGGAGACCCGATACACGTATGGATAGTCGGTATATTTTAGAACCACAAACATGCTTGCATCAATACCCCAACTCCTTTGTGCTTTGACAAGGCGCATTGCCGCAATGCCGGCACCAAATCTGCCATCGGAATAACATATGTGAAGAATTTTCATGTTATCTTTTTTTAGCTTCCATAAATAATGAAGTGCGCCCTAAGACTACTCCGCTTCTTATATCCAACTCGTATTTTTCCCAATTTTGAATGTCGCTGTCAGAAGGGCTTTTTCTTGAAATTTCTGTGAACCCACAGTTTTTTAAGAGACGAGCAAGAGAAAACCTGTCGTACATCCATAAATGGACTTCTCCTCCTAAGCGAAAACGGCCTATTTTTTTTGCTTCAGAAAACAAGCCTAACTTATCGATTATTTCTTCTATTAAATATTTAAATCCTTTTGAATGCATTCTGCGCAACCGTTGCAAAAATGCTGTGTTTTCACTACCTGTACGCCAAACAGTTGCCCTGTTTTCAATGTATGTTTTGTTGATAAGGGGCTGCTTGAGAAGTTTTGCCATTTCTCCACCGCTTGCATTACGAACGGTCTGGTCATACATTTCAAGCATAATCCAGTCGTAATTTGCCTCTGAGAGTTTTGTGGAATTTTCTAAATTTTCATTTAAGAACCTTTTATATTCATTTACGATTTCCTCCAGGTCGGGAACAACAACCCGTATAATTCCGTCAGGTTTTAACACGCGAAAACATTCCTTGATAAAAGCAGGTGCTTTGTCTTTTGAGAAATGCTCCAAAACCTGTGAATGATATACTGCATCAAAGTGATTATCTGGGAATGGAATTCCCCTTAGGACATTTGCTCGAATTACGTTGGGCGATTGTGGGAAGGTGTCAATGTTTATCCAATCAGGGTGAAATTTGTTGCCGCAGCCAACATTTAATAGTTGAGGACATTCGTTAGTCATAAATTTCTATTTTACTTGCATGTACTTGTCTTTTTTCTATTGGTGGAATTTGCATGTAATCCCCATAAATGTTTTTTAAATATAGATCCGTATTTGCAGGTGCAAAAAACTCTTTTTCTTCGAATTTTATAAGCGTTAAGGGAAAAAGAATATTTTTGTACTGTTGAACACTTAAATATATATTTTGTTCGTACGGATAAATAATTTGCTTGCGAGGAATTAAGAAGCGGGTGATTCGAGCCATAAATACCATTAACTTCACGAATGGATACATAATGTAGGCTACAACTTTTTCTTGTTTTGTTTGAGCAATATAACTTCCTTCTACAATTCGACACGAACGGCGATAAAAGTAGTTGATGAACTTTCTTATCACTGCATTCCCTCGCTCCATATAGAAAATATCAATGAATATGCCTAATGTTGTGCCATCACATTGAGTTATTCGTGAATTTTTATCCAATACTTTGAAAAAACCGAATGTTGAACCAAGTCTTTTAACGTTTTGAACAGATAGGTTACTGGGTAGTTCGCTCTTAAGTAGATTGATTAATCGCTTTCGGTCTTTTCGTAAAACGCAGATGTCTAAATCATCGTCCCAAGGTATAAAGCCTCCATGTCGTACTGCGCCGAGCAGCGTGCCAAAGTCAAGCCAGTAGGTGATGCTGTGCTTTTGACAGATTTTATCTACTTCAAGTAGAATGTCCAGCATTCTGAGTTGCGCTTTGCGAAGAACTGTACCTTCGCCATTATATTGTGAAAAGTCCTCCACTTTACTTTCGTGCAATAATTCTAATAAACATTTCATCTTGTCCAGCAAAAGGCGCAAATCCCCTTGCTTCAGCAGCAAAACTAAGTTTGAACCCAATTACCCTTAACTCTTCGCAGAACTTGTCAAAATTTAAAAAGCGGCGGTAGTGGTTATTGTAAATGTAAGCACCTTCTTCGTCTACTACCTTGTCTCCCATTTTATAAATTTCATTCTTCTGTCCGCGTACTTCGATACACAAAGAGCCCGCTTCTTTCAAATTACTGTAAGCCCATCTCAAAGTTCTTTGTTCCTCTTGTTTGGAAACGGAGTGTAAGGTAAAGCGTGAATAAACGATATCAAAAGCTTCCTCGAAATTACTTAACGTAGTGAAATCTGCGGCTAAGAAGGAGAGATTCTCGAGTTGCTTATAGCGGGTGTTCAGAAACTCTATTTCACTCTCGCACTGGTCAACTGCAACAACCTTTAGCCCTTCATTGGCGAAAAATATAGCATCCCGACCGTTACCGCATCCTAATTCAATAATGGAGTATCCGGGATTTATGGTTGTACTTAATATTGTTTTTGCAAAAAGTGAGGGCTTTAACTCTTCATTTTGTGTTTTGTAAAATTCTTCCCAATAATTTTTATCCATAATCTTTTACTCCTACATTATTTATTTCTAAACTTTCTTGCTACCATCCTTATTGCTTCCATAGCTTCCTCGCTTAACTTCAACTTTAGCATCGCAAATGTAACAAAAAATCCTACGATGAAGGTTTGTACGGCAAAGCTAATGTAGGGGTTAGCTATACTTGGTAGCAGTAGCGAAATCCCGAACGCAGCAGCTAATGTGATTGCTATTTGCAAACATTTCCATGTAAAGGGCTGTATTTTGAGCAATGCCTGCACCAGTATTACCATTATGCAGTTGTAAATAAAAAGTGATGCCAAAGAGGCAATTGCTGCGCCGGTAATGCCAAAGCGAGGAATTAAAAGAAGGTTGCTCACAATGGCTAAAATACCCAAAAAGATGGTGCAAAACGGTGTGAGAAAGTAGTACTTGGAGTAGCCTATAATGATGCTGTTGATGCCCGTGGTCAAGTCCACAAATTTGCCCAAGCCAATGAATAGTACTACGTATTTCCCCGCATCATAAATTTCCCCATTGGGCATTATGGCAAATAGATTGTCGATGTTAATCCAAATGAGCAGCAGTAGCGTGCCTGATATGAGCAGCTGGTTTTGGGTGACTTTTCTGTACAGTGTGGCAACCTTGTGTATGTTGCCGCTATTAAGTTCGGCAGAAACCTGTGGCCCTACAAGCGAGTTGATGGAGCGTGAAGGAATCTCAATCATTGTGGCAATAAAAAAGGCAATAGTGAAAATGCCAGTGTTAGTGAGATTGATTTTACTGCTAATCATTAGTACATCTATCTTACCCATGAGCATGCTGCCTAGTCCGGCAAGCATGGTGTTGCCACCAAACTTGCTCATGTTCCACGCCAGCTGCCGGGTCAGTATTTTATCTGAGGGCTTGGTAAGATGAAACACGCCAATATGCTTGTAGTAGATTCCGTTGGCGATGGCGGCAATGCCATAAACTAAAGCGAAACCCGCAACAAATGTGCGGATGTCAATGATTTGGTGAAAATATAGAAAAATGAGAATTACGTTGAGGACTCGAATGACTATGTCGCGTGTAAAACGGGCATAGAAAATGCGCTGGTATATGGTGCTCAACGTTTCAAAGAACAGAAGTGCCACCATGGCTAACGCCAAAGGTAGGGTGTAGTAGAAGTTATCGGCAAATAGCTGTGAGTTGCTGGCGAAAGCGCTGATAATTTGCTTAGAGAATAGGCAAATTACGCCGCTTACCAAAAGAACTCCTATTAAGGGGACAAAAAAGCAAAAGGATATAAATGTTTTTTCGTGGTGTCGCTGTTTGAAGTAGGGAAAGAACTTTACCATAACGCTGGTGCTACCCAGCAGGGCAAAAAAAGAAAACATGGTAGCCACATCAATGAGCAGACGCATGAGCCCCACCTCTTCGGGAGTAAGGAAGTAGGGATACACAAAGATGGTAATAATGGCACCTATCCCGGCCCCGATGTACGAAACAACCGTGCCCTTTATGCCCTCTTTAATTACAACACCCATAGCGCTATTCCTCCCTTTGTCCCTTAAACAGTTTCGGCATCATCTCCTCAATTTTCCCTGCGAAAATGACTTCGATATTTCCCGACTTCTTCAACCCTTTTTGGTTGTATTTTGAAACGAAAATGCGCTTGAAGCCCAACTTCTCCGCCTCGGCAATGCGCTGATCAACACGGGCTACAGGGCGAATTTCGCCGGAGAGGCCTAACTCGGCGGCGAAGCAGCAATCGGTGGGGACGGGCAGGTCGAAGTTGGAGGAGAGCACGGCAACGGCCACCGCCAAGTCAATGGCCGGATCGTTGACCTTGAGCCCTCCGGCAATGTTGAGGAAAACGTCTTTGGCCGCAAGACGGAATCCCGCGCGCTTTTCGAGCACGGCCAGCAGCATGTTGAGGCGACGAATGTCGAAGCCGGTGGTGCTGCGCTGCGGGGTGCCGTACACCGCGGTGCTCACCAGCGATTGTATTTCAATGAGGAAGGGCCGCACGCCGTCCACCGAGGCGGCAATGGCCACGCCGCTCAGGGGCTCCTGGTGGTGCGTGATAAGAATCTCGGAGGGGTTGCTGACCTCGCGCAACCCTGTTCCCGTCATTTCAAAAATGCCTAACTCCGAGGTGGAGCCGAAGCGATTTTTTGCGGAACGAAGTATGCGATAAATATGCTGGTTGTCGCCCTCGAACTGGAGCACAACGTCCACAATATGCTCCAGCACCTTTGGCCCGGCAATGGTGCCGTCCTTGGTAATGTGCCCGATGACGAAGATGGGCGTTCCCGTTTCCTTGGCGTACTTGAGCAGTAGCGCTGCACACTCACGTATTTGTGAAATGCTGCCTGCCGAACTTTCAATACGCTTGCTGGCTAAGGTTTGTATGGAGTCAATTACAATGAGGTTAGGCTTCAGCTCGTGGGCGTGTGCCAGAATATTTTCAAGCAGCGTTTCGCTCAATATGTAGCAACCTTGCCCGCTGCCGCCAAGCCGCTCGGCTCGTAGCTTAATTTGTTGGGCACTCTCCTCACCGCTTACGTACAGCGTTTTCATCAGCGGATTTTTCAGCGCCAGCTGCAAGGCCAGCGTAGATTTTCCAATGCCCGGCTCGCCGCCGATGAGCACCATGCTGCCGGGAACCAGTCCTCCTCCTAGAATCCTATCCACCTCGCCGCTGCCCAAGCCCATGCGGGGCTCCTGCTCTATGCTGATGCTATCGACGAGTAGGGGCTTGGCGTTGCCCTGCGGCAAAAATGAGAGCCCGCTGCTGCTATCTTTGGTAACGAGCTCCTCCACAAAGGTATTCCACTCCCCGCAGCCGGGGCATTTGCCCAGCCACTTGGCCGACTCGTATCCGCACGATTGGCAGAAGTATGCTTTGTGAGGTTTTGCCATTTACTATTTTTTCATTTACCAAATACCATTTGGTTGCCTGGCTTAGCCGTAATAACTTGTAAAGTTAATACATTAAAGGCGGAAAAACAAAATGCGCAGCAGGCTGATCCTACTGCGCATTTAAATGGTAGATTGCAGCTGGTTAAATGGTCTTTTTCCTCCACCTTTCCAGGCTTGGAATGCTTAGCGTAAACAGCCATGCCGTGAAGGCCGAATGTCCGCCCTCGCGCATTACCTTGCGGCAAAATAGCTGCATGTCTTTTGCCGTTTTAATCTCGGGCTGGGTAAACTTACCGCCGGCGTAGCAGTAGCTGCAATACTTGGAACTGTTGCTACCGTCGGCTTCGGTGCCGCCGCCCTGCGGGTCTTTGTCAAGCGGCATGCCGCAACTTTGACAGAATTGTTTTTTTGCCATAGCAAATATTTACTATTAGACTATTTACCATCTACCATTTTTGCTCTGCAAGGCATAAAATGGTAGATGATGAAATGGTACATTACTTAACCGTAATGGGGCTGTACTTCGGAACCAGCGTTTTCATTACCGTCCAGCCAATGAGGTAGGCCACGGCGCAAATGGAGAAGATGATGAAGTAGCCGGACTTAATGCCCTCAAATCCTAAGAATGTCATGTTGGTTGCCGCGGCATGGTCAAACAGCGCGCCGGAGCTTTTGTTGATGATGAACGAGCCAACGCCGCCGGCCATGCCGCCAATACCGGTAATGGTGGCCACAGCGCTCTTGGGGAACATATCGCTCACGGTAGAGAAAATGTTGGCCGACCAGGCTTGGTGCGCAGCTCCTGCAATACCAATGATAATAACAGGTAGCCAGTAGGAGGTTTCGCCCAGCGGTTGCGCCAGCAGCGCCAGCAGCGGGAAGAATGCGAAAATCAGCATAGCCTTCATGCGGCCTGCGTAGGGGTTCATGCCTTTCTTGTCAACAAAATAGGTCGGCAGCCAACCACCGATAATGGATAGTAGCGTAATCATATACAGCACAAACAGCGGGAGCGCCGATTCGGTGGCGCTCATGTTGTACGCCGACTTGAGGTAGGCGGGAGTCCAAAACAGGTAGAACCACCATACGCCGTCGGTCATGAATTTACCAAAGGCAAACGACCAGGTTTGCTTGTGCTTAAAGCATTCGATAAACGACATTTTTTTGGCCTGGGCAGCCTCCACTTTTTCCTCGGCAACATCGTGCGACTCTTTGTCCTGCTGAATGTAGTGCAGCTCGGCAGCATTTACTTTGGGGTTGGTCTCAGGCTTTTTATACACAAATACCCAAAATCCCATCCAAATAAAACCAAGCGCACCGATAATGATGAACGCCATTTCCCAGCCCCAAGCTTTTGCAATAAAAGGAATGGTAACGGGAGCGGCGAGGGCGCCCACGGTTGCGCCGGCATTCCAAATGCTGGTAGAAAAAGCGCGGTCTTTCTTCGGGAAATATTCGGCGGTAGCCTTAATGGCAGCAGGGAAGTTACCGGCCTCGCCAAGCGCCAAAACAAAGCGCGCAAAAATAAACAGCGTTACGCTCACGGTGGTTACTATGCCCACATCGCCTACGGTTTCGATGGCGTGACGTGCTCCTTCAAATCCTACGAACCAGGTGCCCGCGGTAATGCCCGATGTGGCAATGCCGCAAAAGGCATGAATACACGCGCCGATTGACCATACGCCGATGGCCCAGAGGAATCCTTTTTTGGTATCCATCCAGTCCACAAACCGGCCGGCAAAAAGCATGCTGATGGCGTAGAAAATGGAAAATAAAGCGGTAATGGTACCGTAGTCGTTATTTGTCCAGTGGAACTCGGGGGCAATGAAATCGCCCCAGGTGAGCGACAGCACCTGACGGTCGAGGTAGTTGATGGTGGTGGCGAAGAACAGCATGGCGCATATCGCCCAGCGGTACTGCGTCATTTTCGCGGCAATGTTTTGTTTGCTCATTAGATTTTTTGTTTTTGCGTGAATAATAAAAAAGTGACGAGCTACAAGTGACAGGTTACAAAGGTTGCTTCCGTAACTTGTTACTTGTAACTCGTCCCAGAAAATTTACTTACGAACCTTTGCGATGACCGCAAAAGCGTCCTTGCACATTTGGGTAATCTTGCCCCAATCCTTGGCCGCAATGGCGTCGGCGGGGAATAGGTTGGAGCCCATGCCCACACAGGTTACGCCGGCATCGAACCAACCTTTCAGATTAGCCTCTTCGGGCTTAACACCACCGGTTACCATGAGCATACTCCACGGCATCGGCGCTTTCAACCCCTTTACAAAGTTGGGGCCGAGCACATCGCCGGGGAACACCTTGCACAGGTCGCAGCCCAACTCCTGCGCGAACCCGATTTCGGAAACCGTGCCGCAGCCGGGGGTGTAGGGAATCAAGCGGCGGTTGGCAACCTTTGCCACCTCGGGGTTAAACAGCGGGCCAACGATGAAGTTTGCACCTAACTGAATGTACAACGATGCGGCAGCAGGCTCAACAATTGAGCCCACGCCCATAATCATATCGGGGCATTCCTTGGCGGCAAATTTTACAACTTCGCCAAACACTTCGTGCGCGAAATCGCCACGATTGGTGAATTCGAACGCGCGAACGCCACCTTCATAGCAAGCCTTTACCGCGTTTTTTACAACCTCCACATCCTTATGGTAAAACACAGGCACCATGCCGGTTTCAGCCATCACGGAGAGAACTTTTATTTTATTGAATTTAGCCATCTTTTAAATTTACAATTTAACGATTTACAATTGACAATTGAAAATGCAATTTACGGTTTTGATCGGCAGGTTTTTATGGATTGAACAATGATTGCAAACAGTTCTTTCCCCTCTTTCATCAAATCATCCAATAAGCGGGGCTCAATTAATTTTAGAATTATGATGTCTTCCATCCAGTAGATGGTTTCGTCCAATTCCTCTTCGACAATCTTCAACTTGTTGAGAAAATCTTTTTCTGATTTTGCAAAACAAGCAGCCCTGTAATTGGCCCCGGCAGAAGTGCCGCAACGTACAATTTGATTTCTTATGGCATGTCCGGCTGCAGTATTTGGTAGTTTTTCGGCCATTTTAATAATCCGAATGCCAAACATCTGTAAACGCTTTTTTAGTTCGTTTGCGTCCATGTCTTCAAATTGTAAATTGTCAATCCGTAAATTGTCAATTTTCTTAGCGGCTAACACGTCCGCTCCCGTCGCCCTTCATCAAGTTTTCCACCTCGGCTACGGTTACCTGGTTGAAGTCGCCGTAGATGGTGTGCTTGAGGCAGGATGCTGCAACGGCAAAGTTGAGCGCCTTTTGGTCGTCGCCGGGGTACGAAATCAGGCCGTACACCAAGCCGCCCATGAACGAGTCGCCGCCGCCCACGCGGTCAACAATGTGCGTGATGTTGTAGTTGGGTGACTCGTACAATTTTTTACCATCGAACAGCACGCCGGCCCAGGTGTTGTGGTTGGCGTTGATGGAGCCGCGCAGGGTGATGATGACCTTCTTGGCGCGGGGGAATTTTTTCATAAGCTGCTCGCAAACCGATTGGAATTCCTTGGCGTCAACGTGGCCGCCGGTTTTGGTTACGTCGAAGCCCTCGGGCTTAATGCCGAATACGGTTTCGGCATCCTCCTCGTTACCCAAAATCACATCGCAGCCCTCCACCAGGGCGGGCATTACCTCAGAGGCTTTTTTGCCGTACTTCCAAAGATTTTTACGGAAGTTAAGGTCAGTTGAAACGGTTACACCCATTTCGTTGGCCACCTTAATGGCCTCCAAGCAGGCATCGGCTGCGCCTTGCGACAGCGCGGGAGTAATGCCTGTCCAGTGGAACCACTGGGCGTCTTTGAACACCTCCTTCCAGTTAATCATGCCGGGCTTAATGTCGGCAATGGAGGCGTGGGCGCGGTCGTAAACCACCTTGCTGGGGCGAGCCACGGCGCCGGTTTCGAGGAAGTATATGCCCAAGCGCTCGCCGCCGTAAATCATGTTTTGGGTGCTAACGCCGTACTTGTGCAGCTCCATTTCGCACCACTTGGCAATGTCGTTTTGCGGCAAGCGTGAAACGAACTCGGCGTTCAGGCCGTAGTTGGCCAGCGATACCGCTACGTTAGCCTCGCCGCCGCCAAAGGTGGAGGTCAGCTCCTTGCACTGGTTGAAGCGCAGGTAGCCGGGCGTGGCCAGGCGCAGCATGATTTCACCGAAAGTAACAACTTTTTTGCTCATTGTTTTTTAGAGATTAGAGATTAGTATTTAGTGATTAAATTTCTAACATGGGATTGCGCTAAAGCACAAGATGTAAAAATAGCGATTTTTGGGAAATTGTACAAATGAGGCTATAACAGACAGCAATTGCCAACAGTGCGGCATTGTGCAGGGCTATCCTCCGCTGGCGGAGGTGCCTGTAAGGCGGAGGTGGAAGTTTAGAATTTTGACATCCACCTCCGGTCTTTGACCACCCCCGCCAGCGGGGAATAATCCTCCCGCAAAGCGCCTGCGGTTATAGCTCCCTTTAGGGGATTTGGGGTAAAGGGTTAAAAATTAAAGAAGTTCTTTGCGTTGTTGTACGAAATATCCTCCACCATTTGGCCGAGGAAGGGCAGCTCGGTTGAGGGCAGTTCGCCCTTTTCCACATCGCGACCAACGAGGTTGCACAGTATGCGGCGGAAGTACTCGTGGCGCGGGTAGCTGAGAAAGCTGCGCGAGTCGGTAAGCATACCTACAAAGCGGCTGAGCAGGCCAAGCACCGAGAGCGAGTTCATTTGCGCTTCCATACCTACCTTTTGGTCGAGGAACCACCAACCCGACCCGAATTGCATTTTACCTGCAACGGAACCATCTTGGAAGTTTCCTATCATGGTGGTAATTAAATCGTTGTCGCGCGGATTAAGGTTGTATAAAATCGTTTTTGGCAGCTTATCCAGCGTGTCGAGCGTGTTGAGGAATTTCGACATGGCCTTGGCTACAGTAAAGTCGCCAATGGAGTCGAAACCTGTGTCGGCGCCGAGCTTTTTGAACAGACGGGTGTTGTTGTTGCGAATAGCGCCGTAGTGCAACTGCTGTGTCCAACCCTTTTCCCAGTCCATTACAGCTCCCTCGAACATCATGGCCGATTTGAACTTCAGAATTTCTTCCTTTGTCAATTCTTTTCCGCCATATACTTTATTGAAAATAGCATCGATTTCGGCTTGCGTATAATCTTCAGCGTAAAACTCCTCAATGCCGTGGTCGCTGAGCTTGCAGCCCACACTTGCAAAGAAGTCGTGGCGGTTGCGCAAGGCTGTAATCAGGTCGGCAAATTTGCTGATGCTAACGCCTGAAACGGCGGACAACTTTTCTACGTAGGTGCGGAAATCGGCGGGCACTTCCACGGCCATAGCCTTGTCGGGGCGCCAAGTTGGGAGCACTTTCACCTCAAAGCCTTCCTTTTGCAGGGCGATGTGGTGCTCCAATGAATCGATAGGATCATCGGTGGTGCAAACTACCTTTACGTTGTACTTTTTCATCAAGCCGCGAGCTGAGTACTCAGGTGTGCGCAGCTTGGCGGTGCACTCGTCAAAGATTTCCTTCGCGGTTTCGGGCTTCAATATTTTCTCCACGCCAAAGGCGGTTTTGAGCTCCAGGTGTGTCCAGTGGTAAAGCGGATTGCGCATGGTGTAGGGCACGGTGGTGGCCCACTTCTCAAACTTTTCCCAGTCGCTGGTGTCCTTGCCGGTGCAAAAGCGCTCGTCCACGCCGTTGGTGCGCATGGCGCGCCACTTGTAGTGGTCGCCCTCGAGCCAGATTTGGCCGAGGTTATCGAACTTGCGGTCCTTGGCAATAAATTCGGGGTTGAGGTGGCAGTGGTAGTCGATGATGGGCATCTTGGCCGCATGCTCGTGGTACAGCTGCTCAGCGGTGGCGGTTTCGAGCAGAAAGTTTTTGTCTAAAAATTGTTTCATGATAGAGGTATGTTATTGAATTAATGTTTTTATGAAATGAATTTCGCTATCGTGTTCGCACACGAATAATTTACGAAAGTAGGATTTTTAGGGGAAAAAGGCAAAGAAAGGATGTAGATAAATTGCAACCATTTGTTTATTATGTAATTGTAAATATATAGAAAAACAAAACGCCGCTCCCGAAATATTCGAAAGCGGCGTTTGCCTAAAATAAAGCGAAGTGCTACGAGAAGAATGCTCCCCCGTTGATGTCGATGTTGGTGCCGGTAAGGTACCCCGATTCTTCAGAAGCAAGGTAGGCCACCAAGTCTGCCACGTCTTTGGCCTCGCCCTCGCGGCGCAAGGGGTACATTTGCTTCATGCGCTCGCGGTTTTCGGGCGTGTTGAAGCGGTCGTGGAACGAGGTGGCAATGGTGCCCGGAGCCAGCGCGTTCACACGAATACCCTTAGGTCCGAGTTCCTTGGCCATGCTGCGGGTAAAGGTCATTACGGCAGCTTTAGCCGAAGCGTAAAGTGAGGCGCCGGGGCCGCCGCCATCGCGCGCTGCCTGCGATGAGAAGTTAACAATGGCGCCGCCCTCGGTCATGTAGGGTACTACCTCGCGGGTGCAAAGCCAGCAACTTTTCATGTTTACATCCATAAGCAGGTTGTACCAAGCGTCGTCCTGCTCGGTAACCGGCTTGCGGCCGCAAATGCCGCCTACCACGTTTACCAGCACGTGCATTTTGTCGCCAAATGCTTTTACGGCTTCGCCAAAAAGGCGCTTTACATCGGCCTCCTTGGTCATGTCGCCCTGCACGGTAATGGCTTGACCTCCTACGGCTTCAATCATTTTTTTAGTTTCGGCGGCGTCTTCGGGATTGTCAAAGTAGTTGACAACGACCTTAGCGCCTTCCTCGGCCACGCGCACCGAAATGGCGCGTCCCAAATCTCTTGCGCCACCTGTTACAATGGCTACTTTTCCTTTTAGTTTCATTTTTTTGTTTTATAAAAATTGGTTTTGAAATTTTGTTGTTTTGTTTTGTCATTGCGGGCTTGACCCGCAATCTCCTCCTCGATTGGGAGATCCCGAATCAAGTTCGGGATGACATTACCTAGTTGAGCTAATCCTTCTTTATCGTATCAATTTTACCTGCGGTCATAAAAATGGAGGCCAGCGATGCGGGCACAAGCAGCGCCAGCATGATGAAGAATAGCGTCCAGTTGCCGCCGGTGGTAATCAAGGGTACAAGAAACATGCACGAAATGGTGCCTACTACCGCCGCCATGCCGCCCAAACCTGCGAGCGAGCCTACGGATTTGCCCGAATGCAAATCGCTGGGAATGGTTTGAATGTTGGTCATGGTAAACTGGTAGCCGCCCAGCACAAATGCCATGAGCGTAATGATAACGCCTATTTGCGTAGCGAAAATAATGCCAATCATGGCCGAAAGCGTAATGCCGGCGCCGGTAACCATTGCCGCCTTGCGCGAAAAGTTAATCGACTTTCCGGCCTTAATCAAGCGCCCCGACATCCAACCTCCGGCAATGCTGCCAATGGCCGCGCCGAAGTAGGGCACCCATGCCGTTGCTGCAACCTGTTTAATATCAAGATTGTGCGCCTGCATGAGGTAAATGGGCAGCCAGGTTACAAACATCCACCAAATGGGGTCGAGGAAGAGGCGGCCGAGAATTACGGAGTAGTTTTTTTTGTGCGAAAGCAGCTCGCCCCACGAGAGCCCTTTATCCACCGTCAGCTTCGATTCGGGTTGTCCGCTCAAAATGTATTCACGCTCCTCATCGGTAATCCAGGGGTGCTCCTTTGGCCCTTTTTTGTTGACAATGAGCCAGGGTATGAGCCACACCAGGCCAAGACAACCTACGGTAACAAAGGTGGCGCGCCAGCCGAAGGCAAGGAACAGCATGGAAATAACTACGGGCGCCAACACCGAGCCTATCGATGCTGCTGCTCCGAACAAGCCTTGCGCTAAAGCACGTTCCTTTTGCGGAAACCACTCGGCGTTGCTTTTGGTAGTGCCGGGCCAGGGGCCGGCCTCGCCAAGCCCCAACATACCTCGGAAAAAGCTGAGCGATTTGAAGCCTCGCGCCAACGAGGCCAGCGCATCGGCTGTGCCCCAAATGAGCACGGACATTACAAAGCCTTTTCGAGTGCCTATTTTGTCGTAAATTTTTCCGGAAAATAGCTGGCTTACGCCGTAGCAGCACATGAAAATAATGTTGATGAGCGCGTAAATGCTCTTCTGCTTATCCTCGGCCTCCTTGTCCGAGAGCGATTGGTCAACTAAACCAAGGTCGAGCGAAATGCCGGTGCGCACGCGGGCTTGCAGCACGTTGTCCTCAACTTTGGCATCCTCCTTGCTCACGGTAGAGGTTACGCCGTTGCTTAGCGTAAGGTCGTACGCATTTTTTTCGGCGTTGTAAATGGCAAAATTTTTGCCCTGTACGGGTTGCTCAACGATGGCAAAATCCAAGGTTTTTTTTGTGTACCACATGTAGTTGAGCGTACCTCGGTCGAGGTAGTTGATGATGGTAATGAGCAGTATGAGCGACAGCACCCACCAGCGAAGTCCTTTTAGTTTCATAGGATTTTCGATTTATTTTTTGATAAATGTTTCGCGCATGGGCGAGAAGGTATCAATCAAAATGCCAGCCTCGAGGCACACGGCGCCATGTAACGCGTCGGGCTCAATATAAAAGCCATCGCCTGCTTCCAGAATTTTTTTCTCGCCGTTGATAGTTACCTCGAATTTGCCGCTTACCACGTAGCTTGCTTGCGAATGGTAGTGTTCATGTTGGTAGCCTATACCTCCTTTTTCAAATTTTACTTTTACGAGCATGAGTTGCCCGTCGTAACCCATGATTTGGCGGGTAACTCCCGGATCGGGGTTTTGCCATTCCAAGTCTTTTTCAAATAAAAAATTCGCGCTTCTTGTTTTCATGATGATATGGTTTTAATTGTTGTTGAACTGTTGAATTGCTGAAATCGTTGAACTGTTTTTTGTCGCAGTTTTGTCATCCTGAGCGGAGTAAAACGGAGTCGAAGAATCTCATGCTCTACAAATTCATTCTTGTTTCAACTTGAGATCCTTCGCGGAGTTTACACTGAACGAAGCTGAAGTGCTCAGGATGACATTCCATAATAAGATTGCTTCGTCGTTCCTCCTCGCAATGACGGTATGTGAATACGTTGCCTACTGCGAACTGCTTACCTCCAACTTATACGCTCCTTTCCAGCTGAAAGTTTTTCCGTTCACATTAAGTGAATGCGAGGCGGTTTTGTCAATATTGTTGTTGCATACAAGGAGCAAATATGTTGTGCCGCTTTTCATTTTTATGCTTACTGCGGAGTAGCTGTCGTTGTCAAACTCCAGCTTTAGCACGTCAATGTTTGAGGCGTAACCCAGCGTGTACTCGTTGTTGAGGTTGTACTCGCCGTGCGGTTCCACCACGGTTACAAAGGTGTGGTTGCTTGCCTCCTTTTGGCGGAGCATAAATCCCGCATCGTGGCGCAGCATAAAGTTGGGATCGCCGGCGCCGAGGCGAGTAAATAGGAATTCGCTTTTGTCGTTGGCTAAAGTAGTGATGCTGTAAAATCTGTCGGCATTTACCAGCGTGAAGCAGGCCGTGGGCTTGGTAGTAGTGCCTTGCGCCTCAAGCCATAGGTGTTGGTAGCCGTTTTTTGCGCCAAGCGCGCGTTGCTCGGTAACGTGTGGCGTGTACTCAAAATCCACCGACACCATTTGCCCAAGGTAGTAAAACGGAAAATCGTAGGTGTGCGGCTTACCGCTTTGGGCACGGAAAATATCAATGACAAAAGCTTGCTCCGCGCTTGGGTGCGTTACCAGCGCCATGGTGCGCCGCATTTGCACATCGGCGTATGCGTTTACATCTTGGGCTGCGGTAATTTGTACCTCGGGAGTTACATCGTAAAACAGCTGCTCACTCCAGTACTTATCGGCGGTTTTCATCACGCCGTTAAAGTGCGATGCTTCGTCAACGGTAAGCGTATTGTGCGAAATGGATTGCTTGCCCCAGCTTTCGTTTTCCGTAGTGTAGTGGCCGCCGTATTTGGGCTCGATGTTGAGGAAACGCACTGCTCCGTAATCCTGCAAAATAGTATTGCCGTTATCGTAAAATGAGAACGATAGTTTATCGTAGTGGCCGTGCGAACCGCCGTGGGTGGTGGATTTCATTACCAGCGCGGTTTGTTTGGGCTCCTTACCGTAGCGCAGTATGTTTACCGCGCCCTGGTCGCCCTTGGCGCCATCGCGGAAGAGGTGCGAAACGCTTTCGAAGGGTTGCATTTTGTGATTTTTCAGCGCCTTGGCGGTAGCAAATCCCGCGTCGCAAATCATTACGCGCTCTTGCCTTCCGGCAATGTCGAGCAGCTTGGTGTTTTTTTGATTGGCGTAAAAAGCAATGTCTACAGCCCACACCAACTCCTGAGTAAGAATAGTTTTTTTGAGGGCATCGTTGAGGTAAAGCACTTCGCCGTTGTACATCATTTGCATTTCGGCATCCACGGCCTTGAGCAAAATACCATCGCGGCGCTCAAATATTTTTTGCTCGGGCTGGTTGCTATTTACTACTTGCGCAAAAAGCGTGAACGGCCAAATGGCGTAGCGCAGGTAGTAGGGGCCTTCGGCGTAGTAGCCATCGGGCGAAAACATTTCGTCAACCTGACGTAAAAAGCCTGCTTTGCCGTCTTTTTTTGTGCCCAAAAGCGCCTTGTCGGTTAGCTCTTTGTCATCCATCACGTAGCCAATCATACCAACGGCGGCCGTGGCCCACGTACCGTGGTTTTGAATCATGTTAAAGGTGCGCTCGTTGGCGCCGTTGTTGCCGTACATGATAAACTCTACCATGGGGCGAAACAGCTTTTCTTCAATCCCCTTTCTATCCGCCGCCGAAATGCCGTTGTACGCGCAATCGTAGGCGTGGCTTACGTGCACCAGCCATACAAAGTCGTTGAGCGTTTGCCAAAATATTTTTCCCGAAGGATTATTTTTCTTTGCCGGATGTTCGCCCCAGGTGCTATATACTTTGGCATACTCTATGAGCACATCGCGTACATATTTGGCGTACCTGGCGTCTCCCGAAATTTGGTAAACAGCGCCGGCGTTAAACATGTTGATGTAGTTGCGCTTGTGCTGCTCGTGCGTGTATCCGCCGCCGCCGTCTTTGGGTGTGGGAATGTCGATTTTTTCGCTCAGCGCTTTGTCGGCATCGGCCTTTATGGCCGCGTACGATTGGTCAAAGTGGGGCAGCTTGCCCAACGATGATTTTATTTCCTTTACGCCCTTTGGAGTGAGCAGCAAACAAGGGTGCTCTTTCGCGGTTAGCGAAAGAGAGAAGAGAAGCGTAGTAAGTGCAAGTAAATAACGCATGGTAGTTTTCGTTTTCTGGTTCCTCCACCCCCTGCCCCCGCCAGCGGGGGATAGCGCTCCGAGTAAGCATTATTCAAAAGCGTGTAGTTATCCCCCGCTGGCGGGGGCAGGGGGTGGATACTTTTATTTCAACAATCCTTTTACCGTAATATTTTTTGGTGTAAAATCATAGTTCTCAATATCCTTAAATTGCGGATTAAGGTTAACCATACCGCCTTTTGCCACCTTGCCCCAGAACGACTGTACGCGTCCCGAGTTCCATAAATCACAGCTGGATACGCTGATTTTATCCCAGCTCATTTCGTCAAACCGGATGCTGGCGCCTCCACGGCCGCTGTTGGAAAAAATGCAATTGCTCACATCGGCTACTTGTGTGCCGATGAGGCGTAGTACGGAGCCCTGTTCGCGGTTATTTACATCCTCAAAAACGCAGCGTGAAATGCGACAGTCGGGACCGGCCGTACTCTCGTCATTGCCGCCGCGGTACAGGTTTACGGCGCTACCCAGCGTGCGGAAAAACGTGCAGCGGTCAACCCGCAGCAGCTCCACGCTATACTTGCCCACATCGTCTTTTTCGGCGGCAAATGAAATGCACTCGGCGGACATGTTACGGAAAAGGCTGTTGGTAATAACCACCGAATCGGCAAAGGTATTTTTCATGCCGCGAATGGCTGCGAAGTTGGACTCGAAAAATCCGTAAAATTCGCAGCTGCTGACACGCAAAACGTAGGGCGTTATCATGCCGTCGGCGGTGGCAATGGCGGCTACGGGCGCGGCTTTTCCGGGAGTCATTTCGCCGCTAAAGCAAATGCCGCTAACGGTTAGGCTGCCGCCGTTGGCAATGCTAACCAGCGGGCCGCGCTGCGTACCAACGTAGCTTATGGTTGGTTTTTCATTCAGCGAAGCGGAAGCCCGTATGGTAATATTTTTATCTACCTGTAATGATTTGTCAATAAAGTAATTGCCGTTACTTGTCAGCTCTATTACATCCCCGTTTTTGGCTTTTTCGAGAGCGTCAAGCAGCGTGTTTTGCCCCGCTGAAGCGGAAATTGTTTTTGCCTCAGCAGCATTTTTCTTTACCTCTTCCTTGCTCATCCAAGCGCTGCCGGTGCTCGATTTTTGAGTGTAGTCAAAAGGCTCTGCTCCTTGATTTTTTGCCGTAGGTATGGAAATTCCAAAAATATTTTGAGCTTGAAATTTTGCTTCTGTAAAACCTTTTTGCGTAAACTTTCCGGTGGAGGTTGCTACGCTATTGTTTGTAAAAATAAAACCATCGATTTTGTCAAAAGCCTCATATATTTTGGCGCTTGATTTGTTGACAAAAATATTATCGGAAACGCTTACATTGCTTGGCGTTTGCGTACGCTCGTTGTCCTTGCCCACGCATAGCAATATGTTGGGACAATCGACAAAGGTGTTGCGCGAAATGCTTACGTCTTTTACCCAGTGGTAGCGGTTGGGAAGCGAGTTGGGCACGGCGTTCATGATGCCCAGCGCAGCAAAAAATCTATCGCCGGCGAGCTTATAAAAAACGTTGTTGCGAATAATGTGTCCCTCGTTTACAACGCGCACGCCGCCGGTGTTTTGCACGTTGTTACCGATAAACAGGTTATGCTCAACAAGGTTGCGGTTGCCGTGCCGCAGGGCAAGCACACCCTGACATTCGTAAAAGGTGTTGGCGCGAATAATGTTGTCGGCGGATTTGATGGAAACCACCTCGACCTCGCCGTTGCAGCGCTCAAAAAAGTTGTTCTCGATAATGGTATTGCTTGATGTGTGCGCCTGCTGCGAAGTGCCTACGCGAATGGTTTCGGCGCCATTGGAGCCAAATACGGGGCGAACGCCAAAGTAGTTATGATCGATGCGGTGAAAGTTTTGCCGGTCGATTTCCTCACTTAAAATAACGGCCAGCGTAACCTCTATATTCAACTTCCCTACAATATTGTTGTGGTCAAAGCGGTTGTTGCGGCCGTACACCAGCACCCAATTGTAGCCCATGTCGCGGGTTTCGGGATTAAAGTAATCAATGCTGCAACCAGTTATGCGGCAGTTGTTTGCGCGGGTGTTGCCCAAGCGGTATTCAATCACAGCGCCCTTGGGCGAGGCGCCGTTGCGAAACCACAGGTTGTGCACCTCTACGTACTCGCCCGCAACGCGCAGGTTCGACTTTCCCTCAATGGTAACTTTGCCCGCCTCCTCAGCCGTAATAACTATTGGTTGCTCCTTGCTGCCTTTGGCGTTGAACACCATTTGCACATCGGAGTACACACCGTTGCGCAGTATTAGGGTGTCGCCGGCTTGCAGCTTGATACCCTTTAACTCACCGGGAGCGCTGACCTGTTTTATGGCAGCACCGACCGAAAAAGCACATAGAGTAAAAACAAAAATGATTAAAATTCTCATTATTAACGTATTAAAACTTAACAACTGGTCAACCAATTTATTCTTTTGCGAATATAAAGAATATTTTTGAGACGGGCAAATGTGCCTACTCTACCTTGTCATTGCGGACTTGCCCCACAACCTCCTGCCGAAAGATTCTTCGATAGGAGATCCCGAATCAAGCTCGGGATGACAGATGAGGGTAAGATTGCGGGTCAAGCCCGCAACGACAAAGAGTGTGAGTATTGCTTCGTTGATCCTCCTCGCAATTATGCCTTGAAAATGCTACTTTCCGTACCAGCTCACTCCCACATCCGTTGGTTTTTGCATCGGAGGTTGAGGCTTTGCCAATTTTTTATCCACCGCCCATCCTTTGATTTTTGGCTCAGGCCAAACGTTAACGTTAGTTTTATTTCCTGAAAAACGAATGCCCTGTATTCCTTCAGCGCCCTCCAGCAAATTAAATTTCAACTCACGCTTATCGTTGTAAAAAATATTGTTTGCAAAGCGTACATTTTCGGGAATAAGCGTTTGGAACTCGGCGCGCTTTTTGTCGCTGTGGCGATGGTTGAAAGTTACATTTTCGCAGTTCACAAATGTGTTATTTTCAATCGTAACATTTTTCACGGTGTGGTAGCCGTTGTCTGGCGAGCTTTGTAAGCCGTTCATAATGGCAAATGCCGAGTAGGAGCCTTTGCCCACAAGGTCTTGCAGGTAGTTGTTGCGTACAGTGTGCCCTTGGTTTATTACGCGAATGCCCGCTGCGTTTTTCTTGCCGTTGCCAATAAATATGTTGCCCTCAACCGTGTTGCGATGTCCGTGGCGCAGCACAATGGCGCCGGCGCTTTCGTAAATGTAGTTGTTGCGAATAATGTTTTCGCACGATTTGATGGAGATAAATTCCACCTCACCATCGCAATGCTCAAAGTAGTTGCTTTCAACAATGGTGCGCGAGCTCATGAGCGAGGTGTACGAATCGCCGAGGCGGATAATTTCGCCACCGTTGTCCACATACTTCAGCACGGGACGGTTGCTGAACTTGTTGTGGTCAATGCGGTGCGCGTTGTCGCCGCAAAGTACGCGGCTTAGGCTGTCGTTCTTTTCCTCCAGCACCACAGCCATCAGTACACCCTCGTTTACCTTGCCGGTAAACAGGCAGTGGTCAATGCGGTTATTTTTTCCGTAGAGTAAAACCCAGCGCTCTTTTTCCTTGTCGTTGGAGTTGTTGTAAGCGTCAATTACGCACTCGGTAAGGCGGCAGCTGTTGGCGTACTCGCCCGTTTTGGTGCGGAATACAATGGCGTCTTTGGTGGGCGAGTAGCCGTTTTTAAACACCAAGCCGCGCACTTCAAGGTAATCGCCGCTTAGCTTCAAGTTCGATTCGCCCTCAAAGCTTACCTTGCCTTTTTCGCGGGCGCAAATTACAATGGGCTTTTCCTTTGTTCCGCTTGCGCGAAAAAAGAGTTTCGCATTTTGGTAGACTCCGTTTTCAATGTAAACGGTATCGCCCGCTTGCGCCGATTTTACCTTGCTGTTTATTTCCGCGGCGCTTGATGCCGAAAGGCTTTTGGCGTTGGCTACGCTTGCGCAAAAAAGCAACGCGGCGATGAGTGGGATTTTTTTCATAAACATTTTTGCCTCCATTTATCATTGTGGTCTCGACCCGCAATCTGTTGAAAAAAGTATTTTTTGAGTTGGAGATCCCGTGTCGAGCACGGGATGACACAACTCTACATTTGCTATTTATTTATAGTAACCTTTTGCGTAAGCACAATTCCGTTTTCAGTGTAAATTTTTACAATGCAGCTTCCGTTTGGTACGCTGCTAACGCTGATTTTTCCTCCCTCTTCTTTCTTTAGCAGCAAGCCGCTTATGCTGTATAATTCCACTTTGGTAATTGCTTGCGGCAAGTCAATGCTTAGCATATCTTTTACAGGATTGGGATATAAACGCAGCTGCTTGTACAGCTCATTTTCCACGTTGGTGCTTTCATCATTTCTTTTGCTTACTATTACCACGTATACTTTTTGCGTTACGCCATCCTCGGCGGTAACGGTGTAGGTAACGGGCGAAGTGAAATCCTGCGCCACGCCGCTGGCAGGCGATACGGTAGCTTTGTCCGAGATTAAAACAGTGGGCGCAAGAGAGCTGAGGTTGGTGCTTGCGGGTAAGTTTTTAATCCAAATGCTGTCGTTCTTAATCACGCCGTTGTAACCGTCAACTTTGAAAGAACGAATGTTGCACTCGCTGCTCAAGGTTTGCGGATTATTTTCTACATCTACGGTTACCACCCAAGAACATTTAAACAGCGTGTCCTCGGCGGTAACAACGTAGGTAACAGGAGTGGTAAAGTCTTGCGCCATACCCGAGCTTGGAGCGATGCTTGCTGCTGCCGAAATGGTAATGCTTGGCGTAAGTGCCGTAGTGTTTGTGCCGTAAGGCATGGTGATGGCAACGGTTTTATTTGCCATATCAATGATTCCGTTTTGATTGCCAATACTGAACGAAAGAATATCGGCATCTTGCGATTTTATCACACCGTCATTGCTAAAGCTGAAGCTGATTTTCCAGTCGGCATACGAGCCATCGTTGGCGGTGCAGCGGTAGTAAATGGGGCACTGCGCTCCGCCTTTTGTCCAAATGAGCACACAGCTGGCGCCGTTGTGCGTAACGTTTTTAGTGGCAGTTTTTACTTCGCAACTTTCGTTTACGGGAACAGTAATGGTTTTGTTTATGGCATTAATTACGGCAGCGCCCGTTTGTCCCGCAATGCTGAATGATGTAATGTCCTTTTTTACATCATCGGCGGTTGCTGCAACTTTAAAAGTGACGGCTTCAAATGCTCCGCTAACGCCGCCGTCGCCCGCTACCGTGCCGGTTACGGAAATGGTGTACTCTTTGGCCGACGAGAGACCTGAGTGCGCAAGTGTAAGCGTTTTTCTATCTGCGCTTAGCGTGTTGTTGGTGCTTACTTGCTGGCTATTATCTACGCGCGTCAACTTTACGTTGTTCAGGTGGGTGGCAACCGCCACGCCGTTGATGGAAACAATGGGCAGCTCGAAAACAATTTTTACCTCGGTGTTGGCGGCTACGTTTTGCGCGCCGTTGGCAGGTGTAAAGGTGGCCTTAAGTGGCCGAACGTTTACGGCAACCTCGTCAAAGTAAATGTTGGTGCCGTTCGCGGCATCTTTATCGCTGTACGTCCAGCGCACATAGCGGGTGTCGAACTTGAGGTTTAAGCTGTAGCTATTGTAGTTAGATGAGGTGGCGTACATTTCATCAACGTACTCCTTAATCGCTGTCCAAGTGTTGCCATCGGCGGATTGCTCCACCAAAAATCTGTGAGGTTTGCCGCTGCTGCCGCTGCGTGCCTTAAAGGTTACTTTTTCGGCGGCCTTGTCAAAGCGCAGCATGAGCATGTCGCCGGTAGTGTTGAATCGGGCAGGGTAGCGACCGCTGGTGCCATCTTCGCCATCATCGCCCAAGCCATCGGCAAGCCATCCGTTGGCAGTAATATTTTGCCACGATTTGGTAGCCGAGCCTTTGTACGAAACCGGAAGCGTGGCCGTGCCGTAATCGCTTACAATAACCCGCCAACGTTTTTGATTTACGCCATTTTCAGCAGTTACGGTATAGGTTATAACGCTTGCAAAATTGTAGGATTGCGTGGTGTCGGAGATTGTTGCGTTAGGCGAAATGGTAATTTTTGGCTTGCGTGGTAGGTCTGACAAATCGTTCATGCGCACGCGAATGGTCGTGTCGGAGTTATTGATAGCTACTATGCCGTCGGTAAAAATGAAGCTGGTAATGTCAGCCTTATCGTTGGGTAGCAAGGTTACCTTTACAAACCAATCGCGGGTGGTGCCATTTTCAGCCTCTACTACATATTTTTTTACCTGCGTAAAATCTACGGAATCCGTTGCCTGCGATGTTCCGCTTTTTAGCCGAGCGTTTGCCGAAAGGCCGATGCTATCGGGTCTGATTTTGCTCAGGTTAGCACCAAACGGGACGCTGATGAAAACAGAGTCGTTGCGGATAGCGCTTGCCCCAACTTGGTCGGGAATGCGGAACGCGGTAATCGCGTTTTCGCTGCTCAGGCTGCTTGCGCTTTTGGTGGTAAATGAGAGTGTGATGGGCGACGCATAAGCGTTGCCTGCTATATCGCTCACTGCGTTTGCGGGCAGCGTAAATGTGTAGGTGCTGCTGGCTTGCAAAAAGTTTTCGGTAACGGGAATGCTAATGCTGTTGCCGCTTGCGATAAAATTGTTGGCGGTTACTACATCGCTGCTTCCGCCATTGCTCAGCGTTGACGAAATGCCCGTTGCTACTTTTACGGCCTCGTTGAACGTGAGCGTAATGTGCGGGGTATTGAGGGCTACCTCGGTGGCGTTGTTGGCAGGCAGCGTTGATGAGAGTGTAGGTGCAGTGGCATCGGCCCAAGCCAGCGCTTCGTCCCAAGTGGTGGCAATGCGCATTCCGCCGATTTTGATAGCCGGATTGTATTTTACAATCTTAAGTGAAAAAGATTTGATGGCTCCATCGCTACCATCGCCTGCTCGAAGGACAGGAGAGCCTTCTTCCGAGCCAATAGTAGGATTGATGTAAAGAAACGAAGAGTCATTGGCGTTACTTGTATTTCCATCTAACCTGTATTTGAGTATAAGCAAAGTTGTTTGCCCTACGCTAAGGTCGTTGCTATCCCATTGTGCACCCGTGTTGCCGCTTGTTTTTGATAGCCCCATTCGATATTTTCCAGCCGTAGATGCTTTTACAAAAACAGCGCCTTTCCGCCCTGTTCCCAGATTGCCCGAATCAAATGTGCCAAAGTAATCACCGCTGCCGATGGCTTCGCTTACGTTGATGAGCATGGCAATGTAAATGCTGCCTGTAGTAATGTTTGATGTGAATGGATAGTTGGCATAATCGGCGGAAGTATTTTTGCTATCGCCTTTTATGAGGGAAACAGTTTTCCCTTTTCCAGAACTTCCGTAACCTGCGTAGCTAAGCTGGTCGGAAGCGATAGTAATACCTCCGGCGGTACTTACGGTGGTTGTCCACCTCCCGTGCAGGTTAGCTCGTACGCCCAGCGTATCGCCGACCGTATAGCTGAAGTTCTCCTCCAGCAGCAACGTTGCATGCACCGCGAACGCTGCAAAAATTAAGAAGAATGTGGTAAATATTTTTTTCATTTTCCTAATTTTTTACTGAATTCCTTGAATAGTGTAAGTGTAGCTTGTTCCGATGCCGTTGTGCAAATCGCTTAGCTTAGGTGTACCAAACGGTTTTGTGAGGTTGTCGATTTGAAACGCGCCTATATCCTTTCCATTCTCTCGGTTTGTTCCTGTAATATCCTTTATAACAAATGAATATGAACCTATCCCAACAAGTGGCGGTACGCAGTCATCAAGTACCTTTATGCCGTTTACCGTTTGCAAATCCATCGCAATTTCGTAAAAACCGGTTTCGCTGAAGGTGCGATTTTTGGTTACAATGGCGTTGTTTACAAACGAAATTCCTGACATCTTTGGTGTGTCGCCGCTGCCCGTGCAGAAGGTTTGGTAAACATCGGTGCGAGTGTTGTCGTAAAAAATGTTGTTGGCCAGCGTGGTGTTTTTGGGCCAGGTAGATTGTGGTTCGCTGCCCGTGAGCCCAAACAAAATATTTTTGCAGTTGATAAATGTGTTGTAGCAAAATTGAACTCCGTCTACCGCCTCGTATCCGCTGTTGCTGGCGTTAACGGCGCCGCGCATAAAGGATAAGGCAGAATTATATTTCTCGCCCTCTAAATCCTGAAAATAGTTGTTGTATATTTTATGCCCGCGATTTACCACGCGCAAACCTCCTGCCGCTACACCCGCTTTGCCCATAAACACGTTGGTTTCAACGGTGGCGCTATCGCCATGGCGCAGGCAAAGCGTAGCCTCAATTTCCTGAAACAAGTTGCGACGAATGATGTTGCTCCCCGATTTAATGGAGATACACTCCACCTCTCCGTTACACCTGTAAAAAATATTGTCCTCAATAATGGTGCGCGACGGGCTTTTTGATGTCCCCGAATAGCCCACGCGAACCGTTTCGGCCTCATTATCCACCGAGGCAACCGGACGGTACCCAAAGTAGTTGTGGTCAATTCTATGGTAGTTGTTCAAATGGTTTTCTTCGCCGCCGCCGTTGCCTGTTCCGTCGCCGCTTAGCTGCACGCAGAGCGTAACGCCTGCATCGGTGTTGCGGTTTACAAACAGGCAGTGGTCAACACGGTTGTACTGCCCGTAAAAAAAGAACCACTTTCCGGCGTTGCCCGTTGGGATGTCGGAACCATCGAACACGCAGTTGCTCACACGCGAATGGTAGGCGGCCAGCGTGGCGCTCCCCGCCTTGCGGAATTCGCACAGCGTTGACGCGTTGGTAGGCTTAAACACGAATCCGTGTACCTCCAGGTACTGGCCGTATATGGCTAAAATAGTACCCGAGGCCGCATTTTTCAGAATGGCATTTCCGGGATTTTTGGCCATTAGCACTATGGGCTGTGTGGCTGTTCCTGTGCCGTTAAGGGCAAAGCTGCCGGCATACGTGCCATCGTTAACCCAAATGGTATCGCCGGCCGAGCGAGAGGCAAGGGCGCTTGTAAGTTGGGTTGCATTGCTTACCGTAACCGATGCTGCCTTGACGCACGGAGTAAGAGCAATAATCAGCGAGATGAGCGAGATTTTTTTGACGAGCATTTTTGCTTTAGATTGTCATTGCGGGCTCGACCCACAATCTGTTGAAAAAAAGTGTTTTGCGAGGAGATCCCGTGTCGAGCACGGGATGACAGTATTGTTGTTTTACTTGCTTACGGTAACTTTTTGCGTAAGCGTGGCTCCGCTTTCGGTGTAGATTTTTACAAGGTAATTTCCGTTTGGCAAATTGCTAACGCTGATGTTTTCTCCGCTTTCCTGCTTCAGCAGCAGGCCGCTCATGCTGTACAGCTCAAGCTTGGTAATGTCCTGCGGCAGGCTGACGCGCAGTACGTCCCTTACGGGGTTGGGGTAAATGCGCAGCTGCTTGTACAGCTCCTCCTCCACGCTTGTGGGGTCGGATTTTTTGTTGACAATAATGATGTACGTTTTTTGCGTTATGCCATCCTCGGCGGTAACGGTGTAGCTAACGGGCGAAGTAAAATCTTGCGCCACGCCGCTGGCAGGCGATACGGTAGCTTTATCCGAAATTAAAATGGTGGGCGCAAGAGAGCTGAGGTTGGTGCTTGCGGGTAAGTTTTTAATCCAAATGCTGTCGTTCTTAATCACGCCGTTGTTGCTCCCTATTTTGAGGGAGCGAATGCTGCACTCGCTGCTTTTTTCCACGGGTGTTCCCCCCTCGTTGAGGTTAAGGGTGTCACGCCCAATAGCCAGCTTGTCGAATGTGAGCGCGGCAATGCCCGCACTGTTTTTTAACCACGGGCCAACGTAGAGCGTATCCTTGCTACCGGCCGCTTGCCTTACGTAGGCATCGGGGCCGTAGGTTAGCTTGCTTGCGCTGATGCTGCTTGCACCGTAAAGTACAATGGTGCTGCTATCGTGCGCATACAGCTCGACTTTCGACAGCGGAATTTGAGCATTGCTTTCGTTGTAAAAATAGTCCTTCAACTCGCGACCCCACTCGGCCTTCGGTAGCGCAATTTTTTGGTTAAACTTTACAGCAATGGTATTGCTGCTTTTGTTTACAAAGAACACTTTTTGCACGTTGGGCGGATTAATCAGATCTTTTTGCACGCTGTAAAAATCGCGTGCAACCAGGTTGTAGTAACGGGTATAAAGCAGCTCGTAGCCTTCGGGGGTGTAGTGGCAGCTATCGTAACGAATGGGAATGCCCACGTGGCTCATTACCTCTACATCGCTGTACGTGTCCTGTAGCTTGCGCTGCACCTCGCGCATTTCGGAGCCGTAGGTTCCGGTGCCGCATCCTGTGTTGAGCTGCCCTACGTATATTTTTTGCAGCGCGGGGTAGTCGTTTTTCCAGGCGCTGCGCAGGGTGGCGAATTTGCCTGCATACGAAGTGTAGGTGCCGTTTTGGTTGGCCTCGCCCTGCACCCAGATAATGGCGCGTATGTGGTTTTGTACACCGGCTTTTTTGGCGCGGTACAGGCCGCGTCCGTATATGCTGCCAAGGTCGTAGTGGTCGGATTCGGAGGGCAGGTTTTCTTCGATGGAGGTGCCGCCAACGGCGATGTTCAAAATGAGCGAAGGCCTTTTGTGATTTCTCAGTATGTTTCGGGCCAATACGTTGCCCGAGTAGCCCACGTAGTGCTCCACGTTGTACGACGATCCTTTGGAGTTGGCCTTGCCCCAGGTGGCAGCATTGGCATCGTAGGTGCCATCCTTATACATGCGGCCAAAGGCGCGGAAAAAGTCGTTGAGGCTATCGCTTGGAGTGCTTGTCCCCGACGAAACTGCGTTGCTTTGCCCCGAAATAATGTAAATATCGCCGGCCACCACGTTGCTTGCAAGCAGCTCCTCGCTCGACATGAGGTTCGTTTTGTACTTGAAGTCAAAGTTGCTGAGCTCGGCGGGAATTTTTATGTGTAAATCAAATAGGCCAACGTTGTTTTCGAAAGTAATATTTTGACTTACGGTTTTGTAAAGGTTTCCGCCTTTGTAGGCCGAAAGGGTAAGCGTGGTAATCGCCGCAGTGTTGGCGCTGCCGGCAAGCCGTACCGTACCGCTGTCGGGCAGGGCGGGGTAGAGCTGCATATTCAGCGGTTTTTCGGTAATGGTTAGCGGCTCAAAGTTGTCCCATCGTATGTTGTCGATGCTGATGGCTGCGGCCGATTTGTTTACCATCTTCAGCGTTGAGCCCGCGCCTGCGTTTACGCTCATGTCGGGCGATGTTGCCTCGGTACCCGCTTTTACCTCGGCTACTTTTGCATTGTTTACCTGAATTTCGATATTGGCTGTGGCCGCGCTTTGGTAGTCAAATCGCAAAAGCGAAACGCCGTTGGGTATGCTGGTGTACAGCGTGCCGTTGGATTCGAGCGTAGCGGCTTTGCCCTCCATGGTGGCTGCTTTTGCCAGGGTGTAATTCCATGTAATACCGCCGTTGGCAAACGATCCGCTGCCCGCGCTTGCGCTAAGGTTCGAGGCTGAAAAATTTTCGATGTGTGAATAGCTGTGCCGCACCACAAAATAGCTTGCGCTGCTGGTGTCGCTCACGTAGTGGTTGTCAAACGCTGCTACTTTATAAAAAATGCTGTCGCCTTCGCTTGCCTGAATATCGCTGCTTTGGTAGGTGTTGCCTGAGATTTTCGACATGCTTAAAGCGTTAACCACTCTGCTGGCGCTTTTCCCCCACAGCACTTTTGCAAATGCCACCGAGTCGTCGCTGTCGGTAATATCGGCCACAACGCGCGTGCTGCTGCCCGCGTCGGGGTAGTGCGGAGTGGTTCTAACGTTGGCAACGCTGGGCTTGTTGCTTCCCACAAATGAGGTTAGCGACAGGTCGTCGAAGTAGAGCGTGCCCGCCCCGATTTGGCAGCTGTACGTGGTAATGCGCAGCTGCAAGGCCGGCGAGAGGTCGTTAACCACCACCACATATTCCGTCCAAGTGTTGCCTTGGGGTTGCGGAAAATCGGCGAGTAGCGTACTTGTGCTGCCCACCATTTTTTCCACTTTAAAGCTAACTCCTGTAACGCCCGACGAGCCTCGAACCCAAAAACGAAGCACGCCTGCGGTACGAACTACAGGAGTTGTTATAGATTTTCCTTCGCAGCGGTCGGTTGCCTCGGTAATGTTGAATGCAAACGACCTGTCGCCGTTGTAAAGACCGTGATTTACGCTGGTAGATGTGCCTCCGGTGGTTACCATGCCGGAGGTAAGCGTGGCGGCGCAACCTTCACGAAAATGGTACTCGGGCAACTCAACCGTTTGAAAGCCGTACAGCACTTCATACTCCCTGGAGCTGCCATTGCGGGCAATGGAGCTGTAAATATGCGGACAGGCATCGTTACCCTTGTTCCACAGCAGCGCCACGCTGCTGCCCTTGGTTTCGGTGGTGGGAGTGAGCGTTTTTAAGCTTGTTCCGGTGGGCACAACTACGTTAATTGTTCCGGCTACAGTATCAATTATTGAAGCGCCGATTTGCCCGGGGACCTCAAATTTGGTAATGCCCGTGCAGGTTTGGCAGCCCGCCGAAGCTCCGGAATTTTTCGTGAGAGAAATATCGTCCAGCAGCATAAACGCACCGCTGGTTTTACCTGCCGAAAAGGTAGCGTAAATCAAAATTTTGAGGCTTGACGAGCTGTTAATATCGCAGGAAAATTCGCTCCATCCGGTGCTTTTGTGCGGAATATCACCGTCTAAAATTGTTTTTACTATGGTGGTGTCGGAGCCAATAATGGTACAAACATGCAAGTCGCAATACACGGTATTGGCGTTGCGGGTTAGCCAGAATTTGAGCGTTCCGGCGTTTGATACGCTTTGCGTTACAAGTGCTCTTTGTAGCCCCGTGTCGGGGTCGGTAGAGGTGCTCGACGGTAGCCCGAACTTAACGGCGTAGGCTCCGCTAAAAGTTCCGTGATTTAAGCTGTTTGAGGATTGGGAATTTTTTATCCACCCCGAAGGAGCCCCGCTGGTAGCAAACCCCTCCTGAAACCAATACTCCTGAGCCTTTGCGGCCAAAGATGTAACTACCAAAATCGCTATCAAAAATATTTTTTTCATGCTCACAAAATAATCGTTGAACTGCTTGCGTTTGTGAGGATATTGTCCATTCTCAGCAACGCCCTAACTTTAATTTTAAACCTTTAAATAGGCTTACGGTTTTGGGTAGCTGTACCAGCTTACTCCGCACTCGCTAACCTTAGCTGCGCTGTAATTTTTTGCAATATTTTCGTAGTTTACGGCGCCAACATCGTTGCCGTTGAGTCGCGCGGAGTTGGTAGCATCGGTGGTAACGTAGCTAAAGCTGCCCACGCTGTACAGCGCCGGAATGCAGTAGGCTGCTGTTCCTGCATCGAGCTTATACAGGCCGTTGGTTTGCGTCATGCGAATGTCCTTTTTTACAATTCCACCGTAGCTCCACGAGGTTGATAGGTTGGCAACATTATTGCTAAACGCAACGCCCGAAATGTCGGCGCCACTTGCCTTAATTGGAGCGTTGGGCATGTTGTAAAAAATGTTGTTGCTTACCTTAATATTTTGCGGAGCAAGCGTGCCGGTAACGCTGGTGCCGGCCTTGCCCGGGCAGGTGCTGCCCGATGAGTACGAAAAGGTTGACGCAGTGCCCAACTCAACGCTGGCGCAATTTATGAAGGTGTTGAAGGCTATGTCCACATCTTTGGCGCGAACGTAGGCGTTGAGCGGCTCGCACTCAAGGTCGGTTTGCGCGGTGGGTGTTTCAAACACGCCGTTTTGTATGCATAACGCCGAGCGGGTGCCTGTTCCCTTAAGCCCTTCGAAGTAGTTGTTGTAAATTTTGTGGCCATGGTTGATAACGCGCACGCCGCCGGTATTACTTTGCCCATCGCCAAGAAAAACGTTGCTTTCAATGATGTTACGGTGGCCGTGGCGGCACACCACCATGCCCTTGCACTTGCGAAAAGTGTTGCGGCGCACAATGTTGTCGCAGGATTTGAGCGATATGATTTCTATTTCGCCATCGAAGTTGTAAAAGTAGTTGTCCTCAATAATGGTGCCGCTTGAGCTTTGCGAGGTTTTGGAGTCGCCTGGACGAATGCACTCGCCGCCGTTGCCTGCGGGCAGCACCTCGCGGTACCCAAAAAAGTTGTGGTCGATACGGTGCGCGTTGCTGTGCGAAGCGGAGTTGGATAAATCCACCATCATAAGCACTCCGGCACGATCCTTGTTGGCAAAGTAGCAGTGGTCAACGCGGTTGTTTTTTCCGTACAGCATTACCCAGCGCTCGCTATCGTCCGAGTCGTTTTTGTTGCGCGAAGTGTTGTTGCAACCGTCCACTACGCAATTTGTTAATCTGCAGTTGTTGGCAAATACGCTGCTGCTTTCGCGGAAAAGAATCAAATCGCCGGAGGCCGGTTTGCCGTTGCGGAAGCATAGCCCATTAACCTCCACGTAGCTGCCGCCGATATTTACCTGAATATCACCTTCGCAAAACACGCTGCCCGAGTTACGAGCAATGAATACAACGGGCTGTGCGGCCGTTCCCGTCGCCTTGAATAGCACCTGAAAATTGGTGTAGGTGCCGTTTTCAAAAAACACGGTATCTCCAGCCTTTAGCGATGCTGCCTTTAGCGCGTTTTTTAGATCGGTGGCGCTCATGGCGGCGCTTACCGAACTGTTGGCAGCAAAGGCAGAGTTGCTGTAGGCGAGCAGGAGTAAAAATGTATAGTGAAAAAATTTCATGTGCGAATGTTGATGTTGTTAATTCTTTTTGCCATTGCGGGCTTGACCCGCAATCCCATGAGATTGCTTCGTCGTTCCTCCTCGCAATGACAATGATGTTGAGAGTTGACCCTAACAGGGTTTTGAGACCCTGTTAGGGTTGTATGTTGCCTACTTCTTCCCTTTTGTTATCAAGTCAAAATTGTCGGTGCGGAATGGCGTGGCGGGAAAACCGTTTTTATTGAAAAAGTTGGCATCTGTCCAGTTGCTCCAGCCGTAGCGCACGGCCACGGGTTTGCTTACGCCATCGGCCCAAACCTTAAGTTGAGAACCCTCGATGGCTGCTTGCGCCGGCACAAATTTTTTATCGCTTCCGCAAATGGTAAATCCCTTCAGCACCTCGCTATTCTGTGTGCTTAAACCATTGCCTACATGTGTAAAATCAAGGTAAGCAGCATTTCCCTTTACGCTAATGCTTTTGTACACGGGGCCGCTGTACTCAATGTTTTTGCCGTAAACGGTAGCCAAGGCGGCATCGGCCAGGCGCAAGCCCACAGGCTCTTTGTACGTGGGGTGAATATCATCTTTTTCGCCCACGTCAATGGATACCGCCATCGCCGTATTTTTTACGTTTTGCCAAGCCATCAGCTGTGCCTCACGCAGCTCCGCCCAGTTTGGACCTGTGTAGTTGGGGTGGTCGTAGTTGGCCAACTGCACAAACAAAAAAGGCAAATTTGGATTGCGAAAATCTTTACGCCACAAGTTAATTAGCGCAGGGAATAGCGTGCGGTACTGCTCGGCGCGTGGCGCGTTGGCCTCGCCCTGATACCAGATTGCACCCGCAAAAGTGTAGGGAATAATGCGCGCCAGCATGTTTTCGTATAAGCCCACCGGACGCTTGGGGTTGTATGGCCCCATGGGCTCCGCCGGACGTTTGATATCCTTCTCGCCACGCTTTTCGGCGGCTTTAAATTCGCGCAGGGCGGTGTTGTAATCGCTCCACTCTTTTTCAACTCCAGCTTCGCCCAAGTTGTCCACTATTTTTTGGTAGCGGGTAAGTATGGGCACAAAGTCGGGGTTGTTTTCGAGCGAGGCGCGCGTCATCCACGCTTCGGCGGGCGTGCCGCCCTTGTAGCAGCACACAATGCCCACGGGAACGCCCAACTCCGCTTGCAATTTTTTTGCAAAAAAGTAGCCCGCGGCGCTCATTACGCCAACATTTTCCGAGGTGGCGTTACGCCAAACCATGAGGCTGTCTTTTACTTTCATGCCCTTGTAGTACACGTAGGGCACCATCATAAATTTGATGCTGGCGTTGCTGGCCTCGGCAATGTGGCGTTCGCTTTCGTGGTTTTGGTCGAGCCTGAAGGCCATGTTGGATTGCCCTCCGGCAAGCCATACTTCGCCTACGTAAACGTTGTCCAGCTGCTCCGTTGCGTTTTTGGTCGATACCGAAAGCGCGAACGGTCCCCCGGCGGTAAGCTTGCTCAGCGTAGCTTCCCAGCGTCCGTTTTTATCGGTTTTGGCTTTTACGGTTTGCCCCTGCATGCTCAGCGTAACCTCGTCTTTGGGCTGTGCGCTGCCCCAAAGTGTAACCACCGTGTTGCGCTGTAGCACCATGTTTTCGGAGAAGCAGGGGGCAAGCAAACTTTGTGCCCGCACAGCGAACGAGCACAAGGTAAGGAGGAGTATGAAGGGTAGTTTTCTCATTTTGTTATAGCGTAATATCAATTGCACCTAAATCGGTTCGCACCCTGTCCGAGATAAAAAAGTTGCTAACGTTTGATTCGATAATTTCGGTTGTTCCGTCGCTTTTGGTGGTGCGCACCCTGATGCGGATTTCCTCTATGTTGCCGCGGTAAAACGCATCCTGCACCTCCGTTGACTCAATGGGGCCATAGGTTGAGCTGCCGGTTTTGTACGTTGCATCGCCTAAGCGAATGGCTACCAACTTCCATTTAGTTTGCCCGCTGCCGGTTTGCATGCCGGCGGTGTAGGTTGAGTTGCCCACGGCAGCGCGGTATCCGTTCGAGAAGTAGTAGCCGGCGCTTTGCGAAACGTACAGGTCGAAGGTGGGCGTGGTGCCGTTGGTGTTGGTCCAAAAATGCAGCACCGGCTCACGCAAACTTTTTAAGCTGCTCGCGGTGGAGGCCGTTACGCAGGCCACGTGGGCAAAGGCAATGCCGCCTGTAACCGTTGCCCCGAGCTTGCGTAAAGAATCGGCGCAGTAGGTTAGCTGCAGGTGTCCGAATTTTTCGCCGGGAACGGGTGCTTGCAGCGTGTCCACCTGCGTTACCACCTTGTTTACCATGGGCAGCTGATAAATGAGGTACTGCTTATTTTCGTTAGACGAGCTCACGGATTTGGTAAAGGCCATAGCGTCTGTTACAAAGTTGGCGTAGGTAAGCAGCGAAATGTATGGTGCTGCCGCGGGCAAATCTACCATGGTAATGCTTGCGCTCACGGAGCCCGTATTTAACACGTTGGTAAGCGTAAGCGTTTTTGTGCCGGCCGTAATGGTCGTGTTGTACGGGGTTTTCATTATCAGCTTAAACTTGTTCGACTCGTTTCGAAATAGCGTAACAGGCTTTCCATCAATGCTTGCGCTGCCCACCAGGTTGAGGTTGTCGCCTGTAATTTCGAAGCGCTGCGTTAAGGTGGCTTGCGGAGCTGATGATACGGTAATGTTGGGGGCGCTAAGCTGTATGGGGCCTCCGTATGAGGCTATGTGCTCGCCGCCCGAAATATAGGTGTACCCAAAGCGGGCCGAACCGGTAGGGATAACGGGTACCACCACCCCAATGGAATCCTTGGCCTGGAAAGTGAAGCTGGTGTAAATATCAACGCTGTCATTGGCCCTCCGGGGATACCTGAAAAACGGCCGCGCAACTCCAGTGAGGTTTTTGCCTTTTATAATCAGCGTTTCGTTCATGGTGCCCGATGCCGGAACGCTTGTAATTCTGGGTGCCACGGGATTGTTGACGTTAAAATCGGAGGTTGTTTCGGCGCGTCCAATGGTTCCGCTGATAATCATAAATTTCCCGCTTTGCAGCCCATCTACTATTTGTACCGTGAGCGATTCGTCGGTCAGCCTGTTTTTGAGGATGTTGATTTTTTTATTCCCCAGGTAAACCGTGTCCACCAGGCCAAGGTGCTGCCCCCTGATTTCTACAACCGTGCCCGGGGCACCGTTGGAGGGCGAAAAACTCTCAACAACCGGGGCTTTTACCTCGGGGATGCTTACGTTAACATCTTCGTTGCACGCCGCAAAAAAAGCGGAGCCCAAAAGCAGCGAAGCTAAATATATGTGTTGCCTTATCATGGTTTGCTGTAAATTTTAGTATCCAAAATTCTGAGGAATTTGTATCTCGTTGTTGGTGTCAATCTCGCGTTGAGGAATGGGAAGCAGCAGCTGCCACGCCTGAATATTTTTCATTTTACTGCGCATGGCATCGTACTCCTTGTTGTAGCCGTTGTAGTGCTGCGCCTCGTTAACGTTAATGTGCGCCTTGATAATGTCCAGCGCCTTGCCCGAGCGCAGCATATCAAACCACCGGTCGTTTTCGAAGGCCAGCTCCAAGCGGCGCTCTTTGTAAATCAAATCCATAAAATCGTTGATGGAGGCAATGCTGCCGTAGGTGGTAGCGCCTGCGCGCGCACGTACCTGGTTTAGCTCCGCCATTCCTGCCGAGGGACCCGCGATGCGCGCCTTGGCCTCGGCGTACATGAGCAGCACATCGGAGTAGCGTAGCACAGGCCAATCATTTTCGGCATCGTAGCGCGTTTTTACGTACGAAATATATTTTTTGACATACAGGCGGGACGAGCTTCCGGATACATACTTGCCGATGTTAACCTCGCGGCGGGTATCGCCGGCCTCGTAGCTGCCGTTGAGGTTGGCGGTGGGGCTGTTGAGGCCGCTGCCGCCGCCGTTTACAATATTGGAGCCGCTGGAGCTGGCCGCAAACCAGTTGGCAAACGATGAGCCCTGGCCAACTCCTCCCGATTTGAAGCGAATGGTAAATACAATTTCGTCGTTTACCTCGTTGCTGGTCGAAAATACATCGGCGTAGCTGGGGAGCAGGCGGTGGTGGCTGTTGCTGACAACGTCCTCCAGCAAAACCTTGGCCTGCTCTACCGAGTCGATGGCTAAGTACACTTTGGCCAGCAAAGCCTTGGCAGCCCACGTGGTGGCGCGTCCCACATCTTGCGTGCCGTAGGACGTGGGTAAGCCGCCTCCGGCAAGCTTAAGGTCGTCGATAATTTGCGCGTAAACCAAGGGAGCCGCTACTCTGTTCTGCAGCTTTGCTTCATCGGGCGTAAGCGATTCGGTAACCAAAAAGATGGGACCAAACAGGCGCACCAGGTTAAAAAAGTGGTAGCTGCGCACAAATAGCGCCTCGGCTTGATACTGCATGCGTAGCGTGCTATCCGTTACGTTGGGCATCTTGGACAATGTCCTGTTGGTGTTATCAATATTTTGGTAGCTGTAGTACCAGTACTCATACACGCTGGGATGCGTGGAGCTCACGGAAAACATATCGAGGAAATTCAGGTTGAGGTTTTGAGTAGATGTGCTACCGGTGCTGCCTTGTAGCGAGTTGTCGCTGCGCAGCTCGGTCATCATCCACTCGGTTTCGAGCGGCTTGCGCATACCGGCGTAGCAACCCATTACCAGCGTGTTTACCTCGGCGCTGTTTCGTCCGTAGCTTTCCGCCTCGTACTCCGAGGGGGGTGTTAAATCCAGCTCATCGTGGCAGGAGTATACAAGCGATGCAAGCGCGAAAAGGACGATATACTTAAATGCTTTCATAGTAACTTATTTTGCGAATGTGGATTTTTAAAATGTCAAGTCGAGGCCAAATGAAAAGGTGCGGTTGAGCGGAAATGCTCCGCGCTGATATCCGTTTACCAGTGGCGAGGCATATTCGCCGCTGGTAATGCGCGCCTCGGGGTTTAAGCCGCGGTAGCCATCGCCCATAATGTAAAGCAGGTTGAGCGCCGAGGCGTACACGCGCAGCGACGATAGCCCTATCTTTTGCATAATTTTCTTTGGCAATTTATATCCTAAAGTAACCTCGCGCAACGAGATGTATGAGGCATCCTCCATTACGTAGTCGGTAAGCATTTGGTCCACTCCGTTGGACATGTAGGGGGTTTTTCCATCGCCCGGAAAAGCAGCCGATACCCAGCGGTTGCTGTTGTATGCGCGGTTATATTTTTTAGTTTCGTTGTAGTAAACGTCCCCGTTGATGAGCTGCCCTCCTTGAGAGCCCTGAAACGAAAAGGATAGGTCAAAGTCTTTGTAGGTAAGCGTGTTGCCCAATCCCCAGGTAAAGTCGGCAAAGGGAGTGCCCATTGCGGTGCGGTCGTAGGCATCGAGCTTGCCATCGCCATTCACATCTACCACCTTCATGCCGCCGGCCTCCATGGGTACAGAGCTGAGCTCCTTGTTGATGCCGCTGTTGGCTATTTGCTCATCGCTAAGCCATACGCCATCGGTTTTGTAGCCGAAAAATTGAATGGCAGGTTGACCGACAATGGCAGCATATATTTCATTGCGTTCGCCGTAGCTGTGCTGGTAGGGTTCGCCGCCAAGCTCCAGCAGCCTGTTTTTATTGATGGCAAAGTTGAAGGAGGTGCGCCACGTAAAATCTTTTTTGGCAATGTTGTTGCTGCTTACCTCTATCTCTACGCCGTTGTTGCGCACTTTGCCAATGTTGTTCATGTGCTGGTTGTGCCCTGTAATGCCCATGGCGGCTTGCGCAAACAGGAGCTGCCTTGTGATGGAGTAGTAGTAGTCAAAGGTTAGGGTAATGCGGTTGTTTAAAAATCCGGCATCGAACCCCGCGTCGTACTCGTTGGTTTGCTCCCAGGTTATCTTCTTGTTGGCCAGCACATCGTTGGTCAGCGATAAGCCGGGCACTATGCTACCCAGCGTATAGCTGGCCTTGCTTAGCAGGTTGGCGTACGAGTATGGCGGAATGTTGTTGTTGCCCGTTACGCCGTAGCTTCCGCGCAGCTTCAGCTTCAGCCAGCTGCTGGCCTCTTGCATAAAGCCTTCGTTAGAAATAACCCATCCGGCCGAAATGGAGGGAAACCAGCCCCACTGTTTGGCTTGCTTGCTGAACATGGAGCTGCCATCGGTACGAATGCTGGCCGAGGCCAGGTATTTATCCTTGTAGCTCCAGTTGAGGCGACCAAGGTAGGATATGAGCACATTTTCCACCTTACGGGTGTAGGTGTTGGCGGCGTTAATTTCGCTTGCCATGTTAATGGTGGTAACCTCATCGCCGGGGAGGTCAATGCCCAGAATACCGGCGGTGTTGGTGCTGGTTTTTTGAAAGGTGGCACCAGCAAGTACAGTAAAGTCGTGGCTCCCCAACGAGAAAAGGTAGTTGACCGTATTTTCCGAAAGCAGGTCAATCGCCAGCTTGTTGTCGTAGTCGCTCTCGTTGCTGTTGCCTGCCTGTAGCGAGTTGCGCTGCTTGTAGCCTTCTGTTTCGCTGTAGCCTGTGTGGGTGGAGGCGGTGGTCTTAAGAAAAAGATTCTTTACAGGCTCCCACTGCAGGTAAACCGAGCCTTGCAGGCGGTAGGTGTACTGGGTTTTGTTTTGCGTTTCCATAACCGACTTGGGGTTGTTGTTGGCCGATGTTGACGGCGATGGGAAGCGGTCGTTTTCGCTTATCCCGTCAATTACGCTATTCCACTCCTGCCCGTCGGGCAAAACGCCTAAGTACGCAAGGCTGGAAAAATCGTTGACCTGCGCCCAGTCGCCCACCTTAATGTTGCGCGAAGGGTCCTGGAGGTTGATAAAATCGGCCGATGCCTGCGTGTGCCTTACGGGTGAGAATGCATACCAGCGGTAAAAGTCGGTAAAGTTGTTGCCCGGTGTTTCGCGCTTGGTGTAGGTGGGGCTGAGGTTCACACCGAACTTTACGGTTTTGCTCAAGTTCGCATCCATTTTTGTGCGAAAGTTCAGCTTGTCGTACTGGCTGTGGTACATTATGCCCTGGTCCTGGGAGTAGTTTCCCGAGGCAAAATACCTCAGGTCCTTTGTTCCGCCCGATACGCTGAACTGTACGCTGCTAATGGTGGCGGTTTCGCGCAGCGCCTCATCCTGCCAATCGGTTGCCGAGCCCAGCACGTATTTTTCCAAAACGTAGGCGGCTTTTTCGCCTGATGTGGCGTAGTTGAGCTTGGCTATATCATCCTCCGAGCCTGTACCGCCCATGCCGCTTTGCCGGCGCATGTCGGCCTCGCTGTAGAGCATGTTGAGGTAGTCCTCCGAGTTCATTACATCGTACTTTTTGTAAATGCTTTTGATGCCTCCGTAGGCCGAAACCGAGTATTTGGGCTTGGTAACGTTACCCGACTTGGTGGTAATCATAATTACGCCGTTGGCTCCGCGCGAACCGTAAATGGCGGCCGAGGCGGCATCTTTCAACACCTCAACCGACTCAACGTCGGCCATGTTGACAAACTGCAAGCCATCGGCAATGGGCAAGCCGTCCACCACCACCAGCGGGTCGCTACCGGCCGAAATGGAGCCCATGCCGCGAATGCGAATCTGTGCGGCAGCGCCGGCTTCCTGCTCAATGTTTTGAATATTTACACCGGCAATTTTGCCCTGAAGGGCCTGGTCGAGGTTGGTAACCGGCACGTCGGCAAGGTTATCGCCGTTGTACTTGGAAATGGAGCCTGTAAGGTGCGATTTTTTTTGCACGCCGTAGCCCACCACCACCACTTCGTCCAGCTCTTTTGAGTCGGTAACCAAGACTATATTAAAGCTGTTGCTGCCGGAGTAGGGAGCCCTTGCGCTTTGGTATCCTATGAGGGAAAATACAAGGTTGCCGGACTTTGATTTTGACTCAATGCTAAATTTTCCATCAAAGTCGGTCAGTGTGCTGGTGGTGGTGCCGTCAACCATAACGGCAACGCCTGCCAGCGTGCTGCCGTCAATATCATCAACCACGGTGCCGGTGAGCGTGGTTTGCGCCGACAGCTGTAGGCCGCATGTAAGGAGCAGGAGGCTGAGAGTCGTTTTTAGCTTCATGTTGTTGTGGTGTTAAGCGCTATTTTCTTTTGAGTTTTTACTCTTTTCTGTTACATGTAAAAACAGCAAAGCCTTACCACCTCAGGGCTGATAAGGCTTGCTGCTGGCTATGTTGCTACTTTATAATTTTTACAGCCATTGTCTTTTTGCTTACAGCGGTAAACTTTACCAAGTACGAGCCTTGATTTAAGTGGCTAATGTTAATGGTGTTACCAGGTTTGCTTACCGTCATTACCTTGGCTCCGCTCAACGTAAATACTTCTACAAGGTCTATTTCCTCATCGGAGTTTATCTGCAGGTAGGTGGTGGCGGGGTTGGGATAGGCGGCAACGCTTAGCGTGTTTTTAGCCACAGCGTTGGGCACATCGCCATCGTGCCGTACCGTAACTGTCCACGATGCGGGCGAGCCAATAAGCGGTCGCACGGTGTAGGTAACGGGCGAGCTAAAGTCGTTGGCGGTTACGTCAGACTCTTGCTTGTCGGCACCAATGTAGGCCTCGGCTCCGTACGATAGCGTAAACTTGGCTACAAGGCCGCTGAGGTCGGTTCCGGCGGGCAGGTTCACCGCAATTGTACGGTTGGCCTTATTAACGGTTCCTGTCCTGTAGTAGTCTCCGTTAGGATCGCTAACCAGTATTTCGTAGCTCTCAAAATCGCTGCCGGTTTCCTGTACATCGCCTGCGCTTACCGCCTCGCTCCACGATAGCGCCAGGCGTAAGCCGCTTATTTTACCTTTTAAAAGAAGGTCTTGCCTCAAAATGCCTACTGCGTAGTTGCCGGTTGAGTTTGCGTCGGCTGCAGACGTATATGTTTTCCACAGGTTCGATGCTGGCTCTGCTGCTCCCGGTATGGGGTTGCTTGTAATTGCAATGGCAGCGTTAACGCCATCGTACCCGTAGGTATACTTGAGCACTATAAGGCTGGTTTGCTTGCGCTCCAGCTCCACGGCCATGTTGTCGGCGGGGGCGTTGCTGGTTTTGGTTGCGGCAACCAGAATCTTGGTTTTATCGCTGCTTAGTTTAGCCCACACGCGGCCGCGGATGGAGTTGCCCATGGTAGAGCCTTCTACAAATTCAAAGAATTCGCGCCATGCGGTAGATGCCGTATCGGGGTGGAACATGAAGCAGGCGTATATGCTTCCCGAAGCAAGCTTCTCGGAGGCACTGGCGCCGCTTAGGTAGCGAATGCCGTCCATGTGCTTGGTAGTGGCATCGCCCAGCTGTACGGACTTGCCTTCGCCCGAGTGAATGTACGGAATGCCTTGCGGATCGTAAGTCAACGCCTCGCTTGAAATGGTGAGGCCGGGTTCGGCAGCGTCGGCAACCTTTTCACTCGGTGTCCACTTGTATAGCGTAGGCTCGCTGCTGTTGTACTTGGCGTTTTCGTTGCCCTGCAGCGTGCTTGTGCTGTAGCTAAACGTTTCGGATAGCAGCAGCTCGTCCAGCTGTTTTACGCTGGCGGTAACCGTCCATGTATCCTCTACGTTGCCGGTTTTGAGCGTGTACACTATGGGTTGCGCGTAGCTGTGCGCCATTGAGGTATCCTGCTTGGTGGTGCCAATATATGCCTCGGCCAGGTCGGATAGCGTAAAGTTAGCCTTCATTGCGTGGCTCATATCGGTACCATAGGGCAACAGTATGCTCACGGTTTTTGCAGCGGCATCAATAATGCCTGCAACAGCGCCGGTGGTAGTATCGGCCCATGCGTACACATCTTTAATGCTCCTGTTCTTTATGCCGTAAAAGGTAAATGCAGGACGTGCCGCTTCCTTGAATATTACGTACCAATCCTTGGTGTTGCCAGCCGCGGCAGTTACCGTGTACCTAAGCTTGGTGGTGTACGAGAAGTCCTGCGCCGCGCCGCTTGCCGGACTTACCGTTGCTCCGGTAGATAGCCCAATGGTGGGTACAAGGCCCGTAGTTGCCACAATACCGCCTGTAGTCACAAAAATGGTGTCCTTAACAAACTTGGTGGTGTGCGTAATGCTTGGTATTACAAAGCTGCGGATGTCGGCCGAGTCGTTGGGCGCTACGGTTACGTTGAGCGTCCATGCTTGTGTAGCGCCGTTTTCGGCTTCCACCACTATGGTGTTATTGGTGCTTTGCAGCTGCGCCAAAGTGTATGGCGTGTTTAAAATGCAGGTACTTGTTGCATCAAGGGCGGCGCCATCGGATACCAGTACGCTGTCAACCTTGAGCTGTGCGCTGCCATAGGTAGCGTACTTGAGCGTAACGCCAACCGTATGCGCGGCGGTGTTAATTACCGCGGCCGATTTTTGCACAGCGCTACCGTCGGCTTTTTTCATGCTCAGCTTAGTAATATCGTTGCCTGTGCGGGCTACGCTGACGGTTTGGAAGGCCCAGGTGGTGTTATTTGAAATACCCGCGTAGCTGTTGCCCGAGAGGTCCCGAATAGCCCCGGCCGCTACCAGCACGTGGTATGTTTTAGCTGCTGCAAGGTTGGCGGTGGGCGTTATGGTTACGGTGTTTCCGTTAATCGTTACTTGCGAGCTTGTTACCGCAATTACATCGTTGGTGGTGCCATCGCTTATGGTAATGTTGCCCGTGCCCTTTTGCACCTTCTCGTTGAAGGTAAGCGTAAGGGTTGTGGTAAGCGCTACGTTGCTTGCCTCATTTGCGGGAGAGTAGCTGCTTACCGTAGGAGCGGCTTTATCGTCGTACGATGTTATTTCTAAGTCGTAAACGTAAATGCTCGAACCGATGTTGTTTTGTATGCGAACTGAGGTGGTGCTGCCAAGGTTGATGTTGTGGCTGTACGGTGAGCACGTTTTTCCGTTAACCGAAATGGTATCGATAGTTCTCCACTCGGTTTCGCCTTGCTCCTGAATTTGTAAGAGAGCGTGCCTGGGTTGAGGGTCGCTGGAGCCCGAGTTCGCGTTTAGCGTAAGGGTACCTAAAGTTGGCAAATTACGAAGCTCAATATATCCTTTATTAGTCGAGCCTCCTGATAGTTGCAGGCGACCATTGCCACAACCGGCGGTGCTTGTGCTGTTAAGGTTGCCGTAGAAGTAGTACAACGTGTCCTTGTAAATACCTTGGCCTATACTTATTAGCTGCTTTTTGATTGCTACTGTGGGTGTTGCAGTGCCATCATCAGTCCAGCCTTCCGAAGGAATAAAGTCGCTGTTGACCAAAACCTTTGCCACGTCGCCACGCACGTAATAATCTTGCTTTGTATTGCCGTCAGCGGCGGTTACGGTGTACTTTACGTAGCCAGTGTAGCTGAAGTTTTGAGCAACACCCGAGGCCGGGCTGATGGTTGCGCCCGCTCCCTCAAGCGTAATAACGGGCGCTATGCCGGTTAGGTTTTCCTTTTTCAGCGTGCTGATAAGGAGCGTGTCCAGGGTTTCCTGTACGGCGTACTTAAACGATACGCTACCCGGCAGCGCAAAGCTGCTGATGTTGGCGTTGGTATTGCTTGCGGCCTGGGCTACTGCATCGCTCCAGCTGGTAGCCACGCGAATGCCGCCTACGTAAAACTCCGAAGGAGTGCTGCCTGCTTGACGGATAATAATACCCTTGATGGCAGTTAGGTCGTTGCCGTCGGTTGCTACTACCGTTGGATTAGGCTCTGCTGCTCCCACCGTTGGGTTGAGGAACAGGCTTACCGAGTCGCTACCATTGGCGTTGAATGAGTACTTGAGTACAACCAGCTGGGTCGCGTTAGAGCTTGGAGCGCTACTGTTGGTTCCGGGATCACCCCAACCTGGAGCAGGGTACAAGTAGCTGCTGCTATTGGTACCATCTGTTAGAGCCGAGCCGGCAGCGTTTTTGCTCACGCCAATAAAATACTTGGTGCCGTTGCCGGTTCCTTTTCTCAGCCACACGCGTCCAAGCGGGCTGGCGGTGTTGGGGTCGTAGAAGCTCAGCACTTCGGTTCCGGAGCTGTTGCTGCCGCTTACCGTGGCTACGTTGAGCAGGAATGCTACGTATACTTTTCCGGTAGAAACCTCAGCGCCGTTATCGAATTCTTTGCGGCTAAGTATATTAACCGTTCCGCTTCCAGTCCATGAAGTTAGACCTGCTGCGGTAGCGCTGGTGGGAGTGTAGGAGTGCATGCTCTTACCCGCACCCGATGCCAGGTAGGAGGTGTACTCCAAATCTTTGGCTTCTACTCGGGCGTAAACGGGATTGGCGGTGCCGCTGTTTTGGCTTGCCAGCGTCCAACCGGTAATGCTGCTGGTTGCACCCTCTGTGCTGCCTGCGAGTAGCGTGTTAAGGTCGTAGTCAAAATTTTCGGTAAGCAGCACTCCGCTGGCAACAGCCGCAACGCTGGTTACCACTTTATACTGATGATCCACTCCAGCCTCCGATCTTACCTTGTAAACAACGGTATTGGTAAAATCGTTGGCGGTAGTCCCCGATGTTTGCAGCGAGTCTTTGGAGTTTACTACTGCATATACTTTTGCGTACTCGGAACAGGTAAAGGTGGCTACCAATGCGCTCCTGTCGGCGGTGCTGGCGGGTAGCTTTACCAGTACGCTATCGTTACGAATTACCCCGCTTACGGTGCCTATTTTAAACGTCAACAAGGTATTCCCCGTTGCGGCAGGGCTACTTACGCGAAGCGTATAGTTTTTAAAGGTCGCATCTTGCGCGGTAACCTTAATAGTAACATCGCCTGCCGAGGCATCAACCGTGCTGTCGACATCAATAGGTTTACTGCTAACCGAGGCTGTGGCCAAATCCGAAATGGTAAGTCCTGAGATTCTTAACTTGGTCAGGTCGGCGGCCGGTGCTACGGCAATAAATATGGAATCGTTGCGGTACACGCTTGCTCCGCGCTGCCCTTGCAGGGTAAGCGCCGTAAGATTTTTCTCGTCGCTCAGCTGGTTGGTGGTGGTAAATACCCACGCGGTGTTGCTAATGCCGGCAAAGGCGTTGCCGGCGTTGTCGTATACGCTACTATCGGGTATCTCCACGTGGTAGGTTTTTCCGTTGCCTAAAATTACTTCATCAAGTTCAATGTTGAGCGAACTATCTGTAGCACTAAAGGTGGGAGTTTTAATGGCAACAGGGGTGCTCGTCGCATTATCCATCAGTTTAATGTTGGCAATATACTTACCTGCTTTTACCGGCTCGCTGAATTTTGCTTTGAGCACGACATCAACAGCAATATCTGTTGCACTATTGGCGGGAGAAAATGGGTTGCCGGCAGCAAGAGTGGGGGCTTGGGTGTCGCCGCTGGATGAAACTACAGGAGTTAACTCTATTTCCAGTAGTGCAAGCGCTTTAGCTGATGCGGTTTCTAACTTTATGCATTTCCCTTGTGGAATATCTAATCCGGTTATGGTAATATATTGGCAGGAGTCTTGAACTGCAGTTGGAGAGGACGTTGCGATTTTGTGCTGCATGTTTGTCGTGACCGTGTATGTGGAGTTATCCACTTCGCTTAGGCTATTAAGATCGCTACCTGTCGAAATTTTACCAATGCCAAAAGGCTCAGCTTGATCAGAACCCGCTGTGCCCATAATCTTTATGCCGGAAACAGAGGTTGAAGTATTGTAAAGTATAAATACAGAGTTAGAGTTTGACCAACGAACTTTTTTCCCTGAGGTAACATTGGCACTTTTCATGCAGCCATATATCCGTGGGTTGTTTACCTGTGCTAAATCTGCTCCACCTTGAGCGGTAGAAAACACTATTGAGTCGCCGGTGCTGTACACATACTTATTGGTACTATTGCTGGCGGGCTTGGTTGTAAAGGCCAGGAGTATTGGCTCGACTGGAGTATCATCTCCCCCTCCGGCAGCAGCGGCAACCGCCTCTGCCCAGGTGGTTGAAACGCGAATACCACCAAAAGTAAACATTGCTTTATTTCCTCCTTGGGATCTTAGTAAAACATTGTTTAACCTACTGGGAGCAGTTTTTTGAGTGTTGTCAAAAGCCTCTGCTGTTGCAGGTTCTGTGCCGGCAATAGTTGGGTTAACGTAAAAAGATGCCTTGCTGGCAGCAAAATCATATTTTACAACAATTAAATATGTTGTTCCAACAACGAATTCGGATGTGCTCCATTGTACGTCTGAACCAGCAGTGCTATTTCTTGTAATTCCAATTTTAAACGGATCTCCTGATCCAGTTCCAATTTTTCCAACCCATAAGTTGGTTCTGGCACTGGCATCGTAGGACATACTAAGCATTGCACTTTGCGTTTGAGATTGATTGGCATCGGCTTTATATAGAAAAGAAAAATAAACTACTCCACTACTAACCTCCTCAAAACTTTTGTAGGTAATATAATCAGCGGTAGAGTTTGTACTTCCATCCGATTTCTTTCCTGTGTATCCTGACTTGCAGGCCTTTCCAACTCCTGAATTTACAAATGCCGTGTTGCCAGTTGAATATGCCAATGCCGGTTCGACTATTGTTCTGCGGGAGCCGCTTTGCATATCTGTGGAGGTGGCATAAACAACATTCCAGTTGGTACCGGTGGCACCCAAAGTGTCGCCGGTAGTATAGTTGAATGTTTCATCCAACAGCACCGTTGCTTTTGTAGATGTGATTCCTACAAAGAGTAGGGTTGCTACAAGGCTTAGCCTCAGCATATTTTTTACCATCGTTTTCATATCGTTGAATTTTTATTGGGTTTAAATTTTATGAGGTTATTTCTGTACTTTAATGCTCAGGTTCAGCTTTTGGTACGCGCCCATGCCGGCCTTATCCGCCTTTTCGGCGTCGTCCTCAATGCTGAGCACCTTTATAAAACCTTTCTTACCGGCGGCGTTTTCAAAGGCCACCACATCGCCTGCCTCAACGGCTACCATGTACTCGTTGTTGTCAAAGGCAAGCGAGGCCAAATCGGCCTTGCCGTAATCCTCTGCGGCTACTTTTTTGAGCTTGGTAGCGCTGCGCACGCTCCAGTTTTTAAGCGCCATGGGGCCGTCGGGGTCCTTGGTGGGGCCTTCGAAGGCCGAGTAGGGGCGGGTGCCGCCTTGCTTTTCCCACGCCACTTCAAGCCCGGGAGTCATGGGCGAAAACAGAAAGAAGGAGGGGCCTGCTTTGCCCACCTTGCCGTAGTAGCAAAGCACATCAATGTCCTTGGGGGAGGCCTTTTTGAGCACGTTGGCCAGCGAGTAGGTAACGCCGCTCTTGGTGGCTAAGGCGCTACCCTTATCGGAGGTGTTGCGCTGCGATTGGCCCCAAATGTAGGCGTTCTTGTGCTCCTGCACGCCTTGCGCGTAAAGTGCGGCGCAGGCGAGCAGGGCGATGCTGAGGAATAAAACTTTTTTCATAATTGTAGAGGATTTTATTTTTTGTTGAATTGTTGATGTATTGAGTGCTTATATGGTAGTTGAACAATGAATCTGCTCAACTATTAAACAGGTCTGTAAAATTAGTTTGCCACAAACTGGTCGACCAATTTAGGGGCTTTTTCTCTGAAAAAGGATATTTGTTAACCTTTTTAACAAAAAATCACATAGCATGGGTGTCTTTAGTAGAAATCGCGGAGGGCGTACACCGATGTGCGCTGGCCGGCTTGACTAGCTGCCCATTTGCAGCTGCCGCTCTTGTGCAAACTTGCAAATGCCGGCCAGGTGCTGGTTCATGACTTGAATAGCAGCCCCATCGTCCCTGCGCTTAATGCAGTCTAACAGGGCGCGGTGCTCGTCGAGCGTGTGCTGACTTTTGGTGGCGCATACGTTGAGGCGGCGGTAGGTGTTCATCAGGTCGGGGGTAATGATAAGCAGGAGCGACTTGAGCACCGAATTTTTGCTTCCCTCGGCAATGGCGCGGTGAAACATGAAATCCTCCTCCACGAGCGATTGGCGGTCGGTAACGAAGTGCGCCTCGTAGTGCTGCAGCGCGTGCTCTATGTTGGCAATATCAACATCGGTGCGGCGCTGCGCGCACAGCTGGACGGCGTTGCGCTCAATAATGAGGCGCGACTCGGCCAGCGAATAAAAGTCCGAGTTGTCAAGCTTGAGCACATCGCTGATTAAGCCCTCAATGGCCGAAATTTCAAGCCCTGCAACGATGGTTCCGCTTTGCGGCAGCGTGCGCAAAATGCCGTAGAACTCCAGCTTTTTGATGGCATCGCGCACGTAGGTACGCCCCACGCCAAAGCGCTCCGACAGCTTGCGCTCCGACGGCAGCTTGTCGCCCGGAGCCAGGTAGCCGTTGGTTATTAAATCTTTTATTTGCCTGATAATTAAATCGGTGGGCCGCTCTATCACGACTTCTTGCAGGTTGTTTAAAATGTCTTCCATATTAAAAAATGTAGTTCGTAAAGTTCAAAAGTTTGTAATGTAGAAAAATATTGATTACCAGCGATTAGTAAATAGTAATTTGTAAATCGTAAATTACAGCCTTTATCTTTTGTCTTATTTCTTCGTTACCGTATAGTTTGCTTTTCCCCCGTTTGATGTTACGCTTAAAATATAGATTCCCGCTGGCAGCTGCGAGGTATTTATGTTTGTATTTTGGTAAATGTTTTTGTGCAAAAAAAGTTTGCCGCTTACGCTGTACAGGTGCACCTGAGCGTTGCCGCTAACCTCCACGCTAATGACCTCTGAAAATGGGTTGGGAAACACTTTTACGTTTGCCGCCGGTTCGCCATTTGCATCGGTTGGCGTGCTTACCGTAGCTGTAACGTGGTAGCGCTTTTTGCTGGTGCCGTTCTCGGCCGTAACGGTGTACGTAACGCTACCTGTAAAATCCTGCGCCACCCCCGATGCCGGCCACACGCTGGCCCTGGGCGATATGAGCAGGGTAGGCGTAAGCGAGGCGAGGTTGGTTCCCTGCGGCATTTTAATGGTAATAATGGAGTCCTTTATAATGCCGTTCACGCTGCCTATTTTGAAGGAGCGCATGAGGCAGGTATCGCTTTTGGCGGCGGTAACGGTAACGCAAATGCGCGCTCGGCCGCTTTCGGTGCAGCTTCCGGTGGTTTGCGTTACGTAAAAAGTTTGCGAGCCAACGCTTGCTGTGCCTGGCGTGGGCGCTGTGCTGCTTGCTGTGCCCCCGCTGGGGGCGCTATACCACCTGAGGTTGCTGCCTGTAGCAGTAAGCGGTGCCGCATTATCTCCCTGGCAGTACGATGTGTCGCGAACGCTTGGTGCAGGGCTTACGCACCCGCCCACAAATACTTTTACCGAATCCCTGCTCGCGCATCCGTTGAGCGTGGCGGTGGCGGTGTACGAGGTGGTTTGCGTGGGCGCAACCGTAGCCGGGCTTACATTCCAGCTCAGCATGCCCTCGCTTTGCAGCGCGCGCAGTGTAACCGGGCTACCTGCGGTAATGCTGGTGTCGGGCATAACTACCAGCGCTGGTTTTTTTTTAACGGTAACGGTAACGGCTGCTCGCTCGCTCTCCACGCATCCCGCCTGCGTTTGCGATACGTAAAAAGCTTGTGTGCCAACGGTGCTTGTTGTTGGCGTGGGAGCCGTGGCGCTGGCCGTGCCTCCTACGGAGGCGGCGTACCACTTGAGGTTAACGCCTGCAGCGCTTAGCTGTTCTGCGCTTTGCCCGTGGCAGTACGCGGTGTCGCGAGCCAGGGGAACAGCGCTTACGCAATCGGCAAAGAGCAGCTTGCGGCTATCCGTTTTTTTTGCGGAAGCGCTGTCAAACCGTGCCTTGGCCGGAATGCTGCTGTTGTTGTTCTCGCCAATGCCTGTCCAGCTGTCGGCTATATCCCAAAACAGCGGCCGGTATTGGTTGTAAAATGACAAGTAATTTTCGGCGCTGCTCCCCGTTGGCTTTACGGTATTTTGCTGGTAGTTGCCTATTTGCAGCGTTCCCCTTACATCGCTCTCTATGGTGTACGAGCCGTAGTAGTTGTTGGTGCCGTAGGTGCTTTCCTTAACGTAGGCATGCGTTACCTCGTTGCCTATGAGCACCGTGCTATCGTTGCATAGTCCTGCATTTTCCTGTAGCAGGTCATCGCTACCCGTGCGCAGGTTTTGAATTTTGATGCCGTATGATGTAAATCGGTTGCGCAAAAAAACGTTGCGCGGACCGTTGGCGCCGTGCGGGTTGTCCACCACCATGTTGTTGGCAATATTGCCCTGAAACAGGTTGCTGTGCGCCCAGTTGCCGTGCAGCACGGCGTCGCCGCCCATGTCGTAGGGCTTGTTGTCGGTGCGGCATTCGCGCGCCGAGTAGTTGTAGGCAAATACGTTGCCATTTGCAAAACCTTGTATAAGCATGGCGTGGCGCAGCGAGTCGAATATGCAGTTGGCCACCAGCACCTGGCTTGCCCCGCCTGTGATGCACACGCCGTAGCCGCTGCCGCCGCCGCCGTAGCCGTGTCCGTGGTGAAAGTAGCACCCGCTGATTTGCAGGTTGGCGCTGCGGCGGATATCTACGTGCGCGCCGTTGCTGTACCTGCTTTCAACCCCCACAATCCAGCAGCTGTCGGCGTAGTCCACCGCTATGTTGTCGTTGGAGGGCGATGAGGTTTGCTCGGGGTCGGAGTACTGCTTGTTTTTGCACTCCATGTAGAAATCCTCCAAGCCCACGTTGCGCACGGCCTGCACTACGCGCAGGTAGGCGTTGTTGGCGGTGGTAAAGTCGCAGCGCAGCGGCTCCCTAAAGGTAACCGTTCTGCCGCTCACGCTGGCCACGTGCAGCATTTGCTGGCTGTTGGCGGTTTGCGCCCAGCTGTCGCCCGGGTAGGCCTTCAGCCCCGGATCTTGGTACAGCAGCACAAGGCTGCCCGCTGTAGCTATGGGCAGCGCGTTGCTGGCAAGCGTAATCGTTTTGCTTCCACGCTTAGCGTTGGCCGACAGGTACTGCGCCGCATTATTGGTGCTGGGCAGTAACCCTTTTATAGCAATGGGGTCGGCGGTACCGCTCAGGTCAAATATCAGCTTGGTTTTGTCCGAGCCTGCGCCGCGCAAAATAACGCTCGATTTGTTAATCGTTAAAGTGCTTTGAATAAGGTATGTACCTTCCGGTAGAAGAACTACGCCGCCATCGCTACCCAAGGCGCCGATGGCGCTTTGTATGCGAGTTGCCATATCGCTGGCGCCGGTTTTATCCAAACCTGTTGGCGTTACAATATTACCTGGCGAGGGAATGGCGCTGTTGTAGCCTGCGTAGCTAAAGTCGGTGTGGTAGGCGCCAGGAAGCTGCTGGGCTTCGGCCGTCATACCAGCCACCACAAGGAGAAACGCCATGATGTATTTTGTGCTTATATTCAATATTTTACCTGTTTTTATTCGAGAATAATTGGTAATTGGTCAACCAGTGATTGATTGCCAAAAGTAGCTGGTTTTTTTACAAAAGATTATTTAGACACCCTTTTTAACACTAATATTGTTGAGCCTTACCTTTTTATAAATGTTTAACCGCTTCATTTTGAGACAAAAAGTGTTTTTATCGCGTATCTTTGCAGGAGATTCATTACCTTCAAAAAAAATATTACCATGAAAAAGATACTGCTTCTAGCGCTTACTTTAGCTCTTGGCGTGAGCAGCGCGCACGCCCGTTTTTTCGATAGATTCTATGTCGGTGGCGGGTTGGGCATGCAGCTCAGCGGCGATAACACCAACTTTAACGTCTCGCCGCTTATTGGCTACCGCATTACGCAGCCCTGGTCGGCAGGTCTGCAATTTTACTACAGCTACAACAACAACGACAGCTACCGCCAAAACGGCTACGGCGGCGGCGTATTTACCCGCTACGATGTAAACATGCCGGCCATTGTCAACCGCATATTTCCGGCCATGCACTTTCACGCCGAGTACGACTACATAAAGTACCAAACGCACTACAAGTACTCCAACACCGACGGTACATCTAACTACAACATGCTGCCGCTGGGCCTGGGCATTTACCTTGGCAGCGGGCGCTCGCGCGTGGGCCTTACCGTGCTGTGGGATATGCTGCACCTGGCCGAAAACGGCGGAACGCCAACGCTACGCATAGGCGTTATTTTTTAAAGCCAAAGGCAATAAAAATCGCGGAGAAAATTTATTCCTCCGCGATTTTTTTATTGCTTGCAACCTACTACATCAGCCCTTTCAGTTTTTCCTCAAAAGTGCTTTTTGGAGCGCCGCCTACAACCTTATCCACCAGCTCGCCATTTTTGAAAAAGAGCACGGTGGGAATGTTACGTATGCCGTACTTCATGGGGATTTGGTCGTTGGAGTCCACGTCCATTTTGCCTACCACGGCGCGGCCTTCGTACTCCTTGTACAGCTCGTCAATGCTGGGAGCAATGGCGCGGCAAGGGCCACACCATGTTGCCCAAAAATCTACTAAAACAGGCTTGTCGCTCTTGAGGACTTCCTGCTCAAAGTTGGTGTCGGTAATTTCGAGTGCCATAGCTTATGCAATTAAGAATTAATAATTAACAATTAAATGTTTTGTTGTTGAATTGCTGAACTGTTGAACTGAGTTGTGCGTTGCCTATTGCTTACTGCCTATTGCCAACTTGTTGTTTACTGCTAACTGCTACTTGTATTTGCTTTGCTAATTCTGCCATCTCCTCTTTAGGTAGCTGTAGCTTCGTTTTTTTGAAATCCACGTCGGCCTCGCTGTTGAGCGGAATGAGGTGCACGTGCGCGTGCGGCACCTCGAGCCCCAGCACCACCACGCCAACGCGCTTGCAAGGTACAACTTTTTCTATGCCTTTGGCTACCTTTTGCGCAAAAAGGGTAAGCCCGCTTAACGTTTTTTCGTCAAGGTCAAAAATGTAGTCCACCTCCTTTTTGGGAATTACCAGCGTATGGCCTTTGGCCACGGGGCTAATATCCAGAAAGGCAAAGTAGTTGTCATCCTCAGCGACCTTGTAGCAGGGAATTTCACCTTTGGCTATTTTGGTAAAAATGCTACTCATGTTGAAGACCGTTTGAAATTGTTTAAGATGGTTTGATTTTGTTTGAGATTGTTGTTTACTTTTTTCAAACGCGCGAAGCGCATTAATCAATCTTAAACTATCTCAAACGCGAAGCTTTAAACTATATTGAGATGTTCAGCACCTCCAGCTTCATTAGCCCGGCGGGCACTTTTATTTCCACTACGTCGCCCACCTTTTTCCCCAGCAGCGCCTTGGCAATAGGCGTGGCCACCGACAGGCGGCCGGCCTTGAAGTCAGCCTCGCTTTCGGTTACCAGCGTGTACTCCATGGTGGCCTTAGTACCTACGTTCTTCAGCTTTACCTTATTCAGCAGCTGAACTTTTGAGGTGTCCAACTTCGAATCGTCAATAATTTTGGCGTTGGCCAGCATATTTTGCAGGTTCGAAATCTTCATTTCGAGCATACCTTGCGCCTCCTTGGCGGCATCGTACTCTGCGTTTTCCGAAAGGTCGCCCTTGTCGCGCGCTTCGGCAATGGCACGCGATGCTGCAGGACGCTCAACCGATGTGAGGTGATCCAGCTCGGCGCGCAACTTTTGCAGGCCTTCCTCGGTAAGATAAGTGTATGCCATAATTTCTCAAAAAAAAGGTTCGTTAAACTTTTGCGTTAGGCAAAAAAAATAAAGAATTCCGCATTTAGGGAACTCTTCAGTGGAATATTGCCGTACGTTTTACTTGTGCAAATATATAGGTATTCTTGTCGAAAATCAAGCTTATAGGCTCTTTAAATTGTTAAACTTATTTCAACTATTTGACATTTAGCATTGTAATGATTATAGACGAAAAGAACAAGGACAGAAAGAAGGAACTTTTCCTTTGTTTTTTCATCCTTCTATCTTTTGTCTTTTTTCCTCTTGTCCCGAATTTCGCTACCTTTGCTCACCATGATTAAAGCCGAAAATATAACCAAATCCTTTGGGGCGCTGCAGGTGCTCAAGGGCATTAGCCTGAGCGTGTCGAAGGGCGAAGTGGTGTCGATAGTGGGCGCCAGCGGAGCCGGAAAAACCACGCTGCTCGAGATTTTAGGTACGCTCAGCAGGCCCGACGGCGGCTCGGTGCGCCTCGACGGCGTTGACGTATTCTCGCTCGGCCGCCGCGATGTGGCTAAGCTGCGCAACCGCCAGCTGGGCTTTGTTTTCCAGTTTCACCACCTGCTGCCCGAGTTTACCGCGCTCGAAAATGTGTGCATTCCCGCCTTTATTGCCGGCACCAGCAAGCGCAAGGCCGAGGAGCGCGCCAGGGAGCTGCTCAGCTACCTTAACCTGAGCCACCGCATGGCGCACAAGCCGGCCGAGATGTCGGGCGGAGAGCAGCAGCGCGTGGCCATTGCCCGCGCCATGGTCAACAACCCCGCGGTAATACTGGCCGACGAGCCTTCGGGTAACCTCGACTCGCACAACAAGCAGGAGCTGCATGCGCTGCTGTTTAAGCTGCGCGCGGAAATGGGGCAAACCATTGTCATTGTTACGCACGACGAAGATTTGGCCGATATGTGCGACCGGAAAATTACCATGAGCGACGGTTTAATTGAGACTTAAAAATTGAGAATTGATAATTGTGGCGAGGGGGTGTCATGTGAGCTGGCTATCCCCCTTAGCGTGGCAGGGAGCGAGAGGTTGTTCAAGTGGTTGATTATTAATTAGAAGGATATTTTTACTAATTTTTCTCCAAATTATTTTGCAGCAAAACGAAAAATCTCTACCTTTGCATTCGCTTTTGACAAAAACAAGAGCAGCATTGAAATGCGGAAATAGCTCAGTTGGTAGAGCACAACCTTGCCAAGGTTGGGGTCGCGAGTTCGAGTCTCGTTTTCCGCTCTAAGCAAAAACGATCCCGATTTACTTCGGGATTTTTTCTTTGCTCCGCTCACGGCGGGGCTGTCTGCCCGGGTGGTGGAATTGGTAGACACGCAGGACTTAAAATCCTGTGAGCAGAAATGTTCGTACGGGTTCAATTCCCGTCCCGGGTACTTTATTTAAATCGCTGATAATCAAATGTTTGATTGTCGGCGATTCTTGTTTTGAAGAGTCTAATAAAGAGAAAGGGGGTCGATTTCGTCCCCTTTTGATTTCTTTTGGACAGGCGTCCTGCGTATGCAGCTCTTTGCTATCTTTGCTGCCCTATGACAAAGCCCCAGCTCATATCGCACTTGCACAATGCGCTTAACAAAGAAAACGCGTTGCTGCTATCCCGTCAACTCCTTGCTGAAAATTTTTCTGTACGAGATTTGATTGACATTACTTTTAGTAAACCCATACAAGTTGGCTTCCGCGCCTCGTGGGTACTGGAGTGCATGGTGGCTGAGGAGCCGCAACTATTGCGTGACGAGTTGAACTATTTCCTTCAAAAATTTCCACAGGTAAGCAACCGCAGCGTTCGGCGGCACTTCTCGAAGTTGCTGCTTTTTTTACTTGATGATGCTAAGCGTGATGAGGGGGTTGCTCACATATTTTGGGAGCAAGATTTGGAGCCGGTGCTCACCGCCTGCTTCGACTGGCTTATCGACACGCAGGAGCGCGTGGCGGTAAAGGTGCAGTGCATGGACTGCATTGCGGCGCTTGCGCAGCAGTATCCCTGGGCGCTGGAGGAGCTGCTGCCCACGGTGGAGCATTTGCAGCGCGAAGCTACCCCGGCGATGCGGGTTCGCGCAAAAAGGTTGATTTCTCGCAAAGCCGCAGAGTCGCAAAATTCATAGCATTACTTGTCATTGCGGGGCAAGTCCGCAATGACAGAAACGCTGCGCCTTTGCGTGGGATTACTTTGCACGGGGGTGGTAAAGTAGAATCGCTTCTTTGAGGTATTCTCTATTCAGGTGCGTGTAAATTTCGGTGGTGGTAATGCTCTCGTGCCCCAGCATTTCCTGCACGGCGCGCAGGTCGGCGCCGCCCTCGACAAGGTGCGTGGCAAAGGAGTGGCGAAAGGTGTGCGGGCTGATGGTTTTGGTAATTCCCGCCTTGGCTGCCAAATCCTTTACAATTAAAAATACCATGACGGTGGTGAGCTTCGCACCGCGGCGGTTGAGGAAAACAAAGTTGTCGTACTCCTTTTTCACCAGGCCTGTGCTGCGCCCCGCCAGGTAGTGCCGTAGCGCCTTGATGGCCTTGCTGCCAACGGGCACCAGCCGCTCCTTATCCCCCTTCCCGATAACTCTCAGAAATCCCTTGTCGGCGTAAATATTCGACAGCTGCAGGTTGACCACCTCCGATACGCGCAGCCCGCAGCTGTACATCATTTCGAGCATGGCCTTGTTGCGGTGCCCCTCGGGCTTGCTAAGGTCGATGGTGGCGATAATTTTTTCAACCTCATCCACGCTCAGCACCTCGGGCAGCTTGCGCCCTACCTTAGGCCCTTCGATTCGCTGCGTGGGGTTGGCGGTAATGGCATCGTCAATGAGCAGGTACCTGAAGAAGGCTTTGACGCCGCTCAGCACGCGCGCCTGCGAGCGGTCGTTGAGGCCAAGGTCGTAAATGTGGGCAAGAAACTGCTCGATGTGCTGGTGCCCGACCTGCTGCGGCGGGATGCCGTACTCGCTCTCGATAAAGCCGCGCAGCTTCTCCACATCGCTGCCGTAGGCGGTAAGCGTTTTTGTTCCCAACGATTTTTCCAACCGCAGGTAGGCCAAAAAATCCGCTATGGCTTCGTCCCAGGTCATTGGTGATTTATGATTGGCGATTGATGATTTGTTTGCGAGTTTTCTTTGCGTGGAATGGATAATTATATTTTTCTTAGACAGGATTTACGGAATTTACAGGAGGTTTTTCATGTTAACCGAAGTTCGGCGAAGCCAATCTTGTAAATCCTGTCTATGTTTATACTTTACTCTACCAATACCCTTTTCGTCAATCATAAATTATCAATCGCAAATCCTATATCCCCGAGGCGGCAACGGTTACCATGTTCAGCACATCGCGCACGGTGCACTCGTCGGGGAGGGTGTGCACCTGCTTTTCCAGGCCGAGAATGATGGGGCCGATGATTTCGTAGCCGCTCAGCTCCTTCATGAACAGCGGAACGATATTGCCCGAGCTGAGGCAGGGGAATACGAAGCAGTTAACCTCCAAATCCTGCAGCTTGTTGAAGGGGAATTTTTCCATGCGCAGCTTGCCGTTGAAGGCGTAGTTGGCCTGCATTTCGCCGTCCACCAGCATGTCGGGGTATTGGTTGTGCAGAATTTCCACCGCCTTGGCGGTGCGCTTGGAGCTGCCTTCCTGCACCACGCCGAAGTTGGAGTGCGACAGCATGGCGATGCGCGGCTCAATGCCGAACTTCTTCACGGTATCGTTGAGCAGTTTTGTGGTCTTAACCAGCGCCTCGGTGTCGGGCGATTTTACGGTGCAGTCGGCCAGGAACAGCGGGCCGCGCTTGGTCATCACAATAAACATGCCGGCAATGTGGTTGCCGTCCTCGTAGGCGCTGATCACTTCGCGTACCGCGCGCAGCTTTTTTCCGTAGTCGCTCGAGAAGGTGTTGAGCATGGCATCGGCCTCGCCCGACTCCACCATCATCAGGGCAAAGGTGTCGTTGTTGTCCATTTTTTTGAGCGCGTACTGCTGGGGCATGCCCTTGCGCTGGCGCTTCTCGAACAGCATTTGCGCGTAGCGCTCGCGGCGCTCTTTTTCCTCATCGCCGTAAAAGCGGATAATCTCGGCGCCCGTGAGGTCGAGGTTGTACTGCTCGCACATTTTGGCAATTTTATCCTTGCTGCCGAGCAAAATCGGCGTGGCTAACTTTTCGTTGAGCATGCTCTGGGCGGCCTGCAGCGCGCGCATGCTTTCGCCGTTGGGGAATACAATGCGCTTGTTGCTGCGCTTGGCGCGCTCGGTAATGTTGCGCATAAAGTCGTTGCTGTGCCCCATGCGGCGCTCCAGCTCGTAGGTGTAGGCATCCCAATCGTCGATGGTGCGGCGCGCCACGCCCGACTCGATGGCCGCCTTGGCCACCGCCACCGATACGCGCGCGATGAGGCGCGGGTCAAGCGGCTTGGGGATGATGTAGTCCTTGCCGAAGGCTATTTTGGTATTATCGTACGCCGAGCTTACGCTTTGCGGTACGGGCTCCTTGGCCAGCTCGGCCAGGGCTCTTACCGCCGCCACCTTCATGGGCTCGTTGATGCAGGTGGCGCGCACGTCGAGCGCGCCGCGGAAGATGAAGGGGAAGCCCAGCACGTTGTTTACCTGGTTGGGGTAGTCGGAGCGGCCGGTGGCAAAAATCAAGTCCTCGCGCGAGGCCTTTGCCCGCTCGTACGAAATTTCGGGGTTGGGGTTGGCCAGCGCAAATACCACCGGATTTGGCGCCATGCTGCGTATCATTTCCTCGGTCAAAACATCGGCCTTGGACAGCCCTAAGAACATGTCGGCGCCCTTCAGTGCTTCGTCCAATGTGCCCACATCGCGCTTGGTGATAAACTGTTTTTTCTCCTCATTCAGGTCCGTGCGCTTGCTGTTTATTACACCTTTGCTATCGCACATCACGAGGTTCTCGGGCTTTACGCCAAGGTACAGGTACAGCTTGGAGCAGGCTATGGCCGAAGCTCCGGCGCCGTTTACCACCACCTTTATTTCGCCCAGCTTTTTCCCCGCAATTTCAACGGCGTTGAGCATTCCCGCGCTCGAAATAATGGCGGTGCCGTGCTGGTCGTCGTGCATGATGGGGATGTTGAGCTCCTTCTTCAGGCGCTCCTCGATTTCAAAGCACTCGGGCGCCTTAATATCCTCCAGGTTAATGCCGCCGAAGGTGGGCGAGATAAGCTTTACCGTTTCGATAAACTTATCGACATCCTTGGTGTCGATTTCGATGTCGAACACATCAATGTCGGCAAAAATCTTGAATAGCAATCCCTTGCCCTCCATCACGGGCTTGCCCGACAGGGCGCCTATGTCGCCGAGCCCGAGCACCGCGGTTCCGTTGGAGATAACGGCCACTAAGTTGCCCTTGGTGGTGTACTTGTAGGCGTCGTCAACGTTGGCCTCGATGGCTAAGCAGGGCTCGGCCACGCCGGGCGAGTAGGCCAGCGACAGGTCGGCCTGCGTGTTGTACGGCTTGGTTGGAACAACCTCTATTTTTCCCGGGCGGCCTTCGGCATGGTACTGCAGGGCGGCCTCTTTTCTAACTTTACTCATAGTGAAAAATGCAAAGGGTTACGCTAAATTTTAGCGGGCTAAAGGTATGAATTTTTTTAGCCGGAGATGCGTAAAAAATCCAACTAATTGCAGGGGAATGTTAAGTAAACTGAAACCTAAACTCGGATTTTATTTCCTAATCCAATCTGCCAGAGTTTTGTGGTTGTTGAGCCGCTGTCCTTTTTTCTGCGAACTGTCGAGGTTTACGTTGAGCGTGAACAGCTGCTGGTGGGAAAGTAAACCCTCGGCGGCATGCATGGCCCAGGTAAAGCGGGCTTGCACACGGTTGTAGTTAAAGAGCTGAATGTAAAAATCGGTACGGTTGTAAAAGGTATTCTGGTAAAACGGGTCGCCCCAGTAGAGGTGCTGGCCGGCGTACTTTTGGTACAGCGGCATTTGATTATCGCCCACGTACAGCGTGTTTTTTATGCCGAAGCCAAATTTTTCGATCATTACTTCGCTCATAAAGCCCATGGGAGTTGCGTACTTGTCGTCCACGCCGCGCTCGCGCGAGTACGAGGCCAGCAGTCCGGCGTTGATGTTGAGCGAGTCGAGAATTTTATTTTGCGGCAGGCTAAAGCCGATGCAGAGCCGCGCCATGCCGTTGTCCACTATGTGCATGGTGTCGTTGGCGGGGCCCATTACGCCGGCGTAGTGGTTCATGTAGCTTTGCAGCGCCCCGTAAAAGTTGCGGTGCTGGTACTTTGCCGCTATGCCCACCAGAAAAGTTTCGCGCTGCTGCTCGGTTTGGTGTCCTGTCCAGTCGAGCCAGATGTTGGTGCTCCATTTGTTACCGTATATTTTCCAGAATATGCCGCCCATGTTGAGGCGCAGGTCGGTAATGGAGTCGTAGAGCAGGGCGGCGGGGTAGTCGCTCAGCAGCGCGCGCGACGGGAAGTTACCCACGTACAGCTCAAAGGGCTTGAGGTTGTAGTGGTAGTAGGCCACGTACTCCACCTGATCTAAGGTCTGGTAGGGGCTGCCAAAGTAGCGCTGCAGGCCCACTCCGGCGCGCAAGTGGTGCACGCTGTCGAAGGTAAGGCCCAGCTCGGGCACGAGCCAGGCGCCAAGTATGGATTGCGGAATTTGGTGCTGCGCCGGTTCGTACTCGCGGTTATCGGCCACGGCAAAAAAGTTTACGCCCCATTCGGGCTTTATCTTTTGAGCAGCACAAAAAAAGGTGCTGAGTATGAGGCTTGCAAGCAGTAGATTTTTTTTCATGGTTAGCGTTGATGTTTATTAGGGTTGAAGCAGCGCAAAAGTACGATTTTTTTGCTACTTTTGCACGCGTTCATGCATTGCGCTTTAAATTGTTTGAAGCACCTCGTGCGTTTAAATGGTTTAACGCTTCGCGTTTAAAATGGTTTAATGCTTCGCTGCTAACAAATCAAACAACTTTAAACCATTTCAAACAACTCAAACCAAAAAGAATATGAAGTTAGCCTTACAAAAGAAAACCAAAATAGTTGCTACCATTTCGGACAAGAGCTGCGACGTTGCATTTTTGCAGGAGCTGTACGAAACGGGCATGAACGTGGTGCGCATTAACACCGCGCATCAAACGCCCGAAACGTCGATGAAAATTGTAGAAAACGTGCGTAAGGTATCGACCAAAATCGGCATTCTGGTGGATACCAAAGGCCCCGAAATGCGCACCACCAAAATGGCGGACGACAAGGGCGTGGAAATTGCCACCGGCGCTAAGCTGAAGCTGGCCGGCAACCCCGATGCGCTATCGAGCAGCGAGGTGCTGTACGTAAATTTTTTGAATTTCGTAAAAGAAGTTCCGGTAGGGTCCTCCATCCTCATCGACGATGGCGATATTCAGCTCAAGGTGCTGGAGCGGCAGGACGAATACCTGATTTGCGAGGCGCAAAACGGAGGCGTAATAAAGGGGCGCAAAACGGTAAACGTTCCCAACGTGGCCATCAACCTCCCGTCGGTTACCAAGCGCGACGTGGAGTACATAAGCTGGGCGGTGGACAACAACATCGATTTTATTGCCCACTCGTTTGTGCGCACCAAGGAGGATGTGCTGGCGGTGCAGAAAATACTGGACGAGCGCAAAAGCCACATTAAGATTATTGCCAAAATCGAGAACCGCCAGGGCGTTGAAAATATTGATGAAATACTGGATGTTGCCTACGGTATTATGGTGGCGCGCGGCGATTTGGGCGTGGAGGTGGAGTTTGAGGAACTGCCCGGCATTCAGCGCATGCTGATTGAGAAAAGCCAGGCCTGCGAGAAGCCCGTAATTATTGCCACGCAAATGCTGCACAGCATGATTGAGCATCCGCGGCCCACGCGCGCCGAGGTTACCGATGTGGCCAACGCCATTTACCAGCGCACCGACGCCATTATGCTGAGCGGCGAAACGGCCGGAGGAAAGTATCCGGTGGAGGCGGTGCGCACCATGAGCAGGATAGCCATTGAGGTGGAAAAGGACTTGCTGCCCTATAAGGGCAAAACGCACCACAGCATGAAGGATAAGGTGGCCATAACCCTGGCCAAATCGGCGGTGCAGGCCAGCCGCGAGGTGCCCATCCGTGCGTTTGTAACCGACAGCTACTCGGGGCGCGCACCGCGCTACTTAGCCGCGTTTCGCAGCAATATTCCCGTTTTTGCGCTCTGCTACCTCGACTACATTATGCGGGAACTCTCGCTATCGTACGGCGTGTTTTGCTACCCCGCAACGCCGCTCAAGAACAACGATGAATTTTCGCGCTACGCCATTCGCTTTCTGCGCGACCACGGCTGCATAACCAACCAGGATTTGGTGGCGATAATGGCGGGCAACTACACCTCCGACGGCGCTACCACCTACCTCGAAATAGGCGTGGCGCAAAACCTGATAAGCGAGGTAAACCAGGAGGCGTACTATGCGCTATAGCGATTTATGATTTACAATTTACGATTTACGATTTACGATTTATGTGGGTGGGTAAGGTTGTGCGTACTTAAATTGTCAATGGTAAGCCGTCAGCTGTCAATTCTAATTTTCCTGCTTTTCTTTTCTCCCTCTATATTTGCCCAACCCGAATACGACGACGATTCCGCAGCTTTTACGCAGGAGGTAACGCTTGCCCTAAAGTACGACCGCTGCCAGGACGCCTTGAATATGCTCATGGAAAAGGAGGTGGCGGGCGATACGCTGAGCGCGCACCATCGCTATCTGATGGCCGAGGCGTACAGCTGCATGGGCTCCTTCAAAACGGCCATAGGCATTTATACCGACTTGCTGAAGGAGGATAAGGGTAATGCGATTTACCTGCAGCGGCGGGCTACGCTTTACGCGCAGCTGCAATCCTGGAAAAAGGCCTATGCCGATTGCGCCCGCCTAAAAAGCTTAATGCCTCGGGAGCGCTCGTACTGCAAGCTGTGCAGCGAGGTGGCGCTGGAGGCAAAGCAGCATGGCAGCGCGGTTGACTTTGCCGGTTGCCGCCTGCAGGCCGATTCGCTGGATGCGGATGCGCAGTACGTTTTGGCGCGGGCGTATCAAGGGATGAAGGAGTATGGCACAGCCTTGCTTGTTATTAATAAGTGTATTGATGCTGCGCCGCTGGAGGCTAAGTGCTACCTGCTGCGCGCCGAGGTATACGAGCAACTCGATGTTCGAAATTTTGCGGCGGACGATTACGCCGTTTACTTAAAATATTTCTCTACCGACCACCGGGTTTGGCTGCGCTACGGCTTGCTGCTGCACGGCATGGGGCGCAAGCCCGAGGCCTGCAAGGCCCTTGAGCAGGCCAGAGCCAACGGCAACCTGGATGCGGGAAGATACATTTACAGGTATTGCAGGTAGCGCTTGGGGCGACTTCGCCGCCTCCACCTAAATGGATTATCCCCCGCTGGCGGGGGTGCCTAAAAAGCGGGGGTGGACGTTTTTTGCATAACATCCACCCCCGGTCTTCGACCACCCCCGCCAGCGGGGGATAGCGCTCGCGCAAGCCGCGGGTGCCGAGAAATTAAGTCGCGAGTTTTATCCCTTTCTGAACAGTCCCAGCCTTCTTTTTTTTTGCTAATAGGCGGTTACGCATCCCTTGCCATCCGTTACCTCTATGAGGCTATAGGTGCACGTCTGTGTAGGCCTTACCGCCACTTCTATGGTATCGGTGCCGGTGTTGTTGATTAGCGGCGGCTGCTCTACACCCTCCAGCGTGTACTTAACCCCCCACTGCGGCAACTTTTCTCCGCTGGTTAACGTGAAGGTAATGGTAATGCTATCGCCTTCGCAAATGGTTGCGTTATCGGTTACGGTTGCCTGTGGCGCCGTGCGTACAAAGAGGTTCACGGTATCGCTCATGCGCGAGCAGCCCGGCACGTTGGTGGTAACCAGCAAGGTGTACTTGCCGCCGTTGGCCACCTTTATGGTGTCGAACGTTACTGAACTCCTGGTGCTATCGGCCAAGCTGGCGCCGTTTTGGTACCACTGGTAGCCGCCGGTTACGCCAAACGGCAAGGTGGCTACGCCCGAAATCTGGTAGAATGTGTTGGCGCAAACGGTATCCACGGCCGGCTTGTCAAGGGTAACTACAATGGTGTAGTCGTTGTCGTAGGCGCCGATTGATGGCGGATTCTTGCGGAGCACCATGCGCTGGTCGTACCGCTGCATAGCGAGGAGGCTCACGTTACCGCTTTGCACTGCGGGGTTTTCGCAGGGATTCAGCAGCGCGTGGGTATTGCCCCAACCGCCATTATCGGCTAGCGAGGCCAAGGCCACCGGCATCGGCAGCGCTTTTACATCGCCGGTAGCGGTTTCGTATTTGCTTTGCCCTATGATGGTGTACTTGAGGCCTACTGTATCAACGGGCTCGCTACCGGAGAAATCGGTGTTTTGTCCGGTGTTGTTTACCACTAAGGTGTTGTTCAAATCAATGCGCATATTGCCCGATACGCTGTTGGCCAGCCGTATACCTGTACCGTTATTGGCAATGGTGGCACTTTGCAGGGTAATCTTAACAAGCGCCCCTGACCCGCTGTTGTCCGCGTTGATACCGGAGATGCTGTTGCCGGAAATGGTGGAGTTATGAATCCGCAGGTCGCCGCTTGATGTGGCCACGCCCGCTCCGCCGATGCTGCCGCTTACGGTAGAGTGCTCCAGCAGGAAGTTGCCCAAAACAAATATACCGGCGCCGCCGGAAGCTGCCAGCGCTGTGTTGTTGTGAACAGTGGCGTTGCTTATTCGTACCCCGTTCGGGTTTTCGTTGAAGTACATCCCGCCTCCCGAATTTGCGGCGTTGTTTTCCACCACCAGATTGTTGAGGAAGTAGGCAGAGCTTGCCCCGCCGGCGTCGTATATACCGCCGCCCCGGCCCAGGCTGCCGCTACCATCGGCGTATCCGCCCGATATGTAGAATCCGCTGAGCAGCACACCCACATTTTGTGCAATGCTTACCACGTGGTAGCTGTTGTTGGCGTTGTTGGCGTCGCCCTGTATTTCGCCGCTCAGGCGGGTAATGTAGCTCTTGGGGTTGTGGGTGGTGGTTGTATCAACACCAGTGGCGGAGCTGCTGTATCCGCCCCTCAGCTCAATATTAGTATTCAGCACAAAGGAGTAGAAGCGCTGCCTTGCAGCGGTATCGCAGCCCGATACGTAGGGCATGTAAATCCCTTGGGCTACGTATACCTTAGCGCCGCTCGCTGCCCTGTTGCGCAGGTACCAGGCCAGGTATTTTCCGTCGAAGGCGTTATCCCAGCTGGATCCGTCGGCCCTGCCCGATGGGACTCTTTTTACAAACAGCATGTTGGGGCTGGGCTCTACCGATGCCGAGTTGGGGTGTATGGCAATAACGCTATCCACCGATGGGCACAGCGAGGAATCCAGCACGCTTACCGTATAGCTTCCGGTGGGCAGCAGCGCGTTAACGTGGCATGCCGTGTAGCCATCGGGCGTGATGTTGTCTATGTTGGATATCTTTTTGTACGCAGCTCCGTCAATGCTGTACATGTAGGGCTTTTGGCCTCCCTTAATTTGCAGCTGTATGCGTATGGAGTCGCCCATGCAGAGCGGGTACACCGTGGCTATTGACCTAACCTTGAGCTGCGGATATACCGCTATGCGCACAACGGCGCTGGTATCGCTATCGCACTTTGCGGTAACAATACGCCTGAACCAGGTGGTGTCGGACAGGGCTGCAGTTGTATAGCTTTCCGTGCTGCCCGTGTTGGTAACGTTTTGCCAGCCCCTGCTGGAGGTGCTGTCCTGCCACTGGTAGGTGTACGCGGCTGCATTGAGGGTACCCCTGCCTGACGCTTTTGCCCTATTTCTGCTGTACGTACTTTGTATGCCGCCGCCTACCGGCTCGTCGATATTAATATCAACGGTTGAACTCTTACAAACAGTCGAGTCCAGGAATCCGGGTGCCGATTGCTTCAAGGCTTCGTAAATGGTAAGCTGAATGCTATCGATCAAATCCTTGCAGGTCCCGGCTGCCGTGGCGTGGTACACTATCCAAATGCTGGTGTCATTTCCGTGGTACGGCTTAATGGCGTAGGTAAGCGTATCGGTGGTGGCGTTAATCAGCGTGCCCACCTCGGTAGAAGCTGTCCATTGGCGCGCAGTGGCGTACTTCACGTTTTGAGCCGCAATTTTTACCACGCCTGGGCTGCAGGCTTCCTGCGTAGAGCCTACCATGCTTAGCCCGCTGTGGGTAATGGCGTTGGTTATTCTGGCTATAAACGTGGCCCTTTCGGAGGGCATGGTAATGCCGCCCGGGTAGGTGCGGATGTAGTTACCCGAAATAGCTACCGTATCCACGGTGCGAGCTGCCGTCCACCTGATTTGCCGTATGCGCTCGTTCGGGTAGTTGGAGGGCGAGGAGCCGGGCAGCGGCACCGCGGTGGCACCCGTAATGGCGTCGATGCGGTAGTTGGTCATTCCCTCGGGCATTACCACCAGCGTGGTATCCGATGTGCAAATCTCGTCGGTGGCGGTAAGCGTGGTAATGGGGAACTGCGTAGTGGCGCAAAGCAGCGGATCGGTGCTGTAAGCTACCAGCTGCTTGCCGTAGGTGGCCGGAATGTTGTCGAACCTTACCCTCAAAATGCCGCCTGCCGTAACGTTGGCGTTGCTTTTGATGTAGCGGGTGGCCACGGCGCTTCCATCTGCCGGGTCGTAGAAGTTGTTGTTGTTTTCATCTACGTAAAACTCTACCTTAAGCGAGTCGCCTGCGTAGAAGCCGTTGATGGCTTTCAGGTTTACATCGGCATGCCAGTACCCTGCACGAATGTAACCCTTAATGGTATCTAAGCCGAATTGGTAGTACTTCACGGCTACATTTTCGTCAATTTCTCCCAGGTTGAGGTAAACCTCGCAGCTTGTGCCGCACTCAACGCTATCGGTATGGAAGGCTTGATTGTGGATTTTGTAGCTGCCGCAGGGCATATTTTTGGCTAAAAGCTTATACGAGTATTCCACTGTATCGCCGGCCTTCAAGCCCGACTGGAGGGTAAAGTAGCGCTCATCGCCGGCGCCGGGGATTACTGCCACCTCTATGCCGCCTGTGGTATCGGCATTGCTTATGTTCACAAAGCTCGATGGGATATACTGCATTCCCTCCGGCGTGGCAATCATTATTCTGTCGTGCTCCTCCGTGGCATTCGTGCCGTACAGTACAGCCTTTACCCTTACGCTAATGGTGTCGCCGCTGCGGCTGTCGATGGTGTGCGTGCTGATAGTTGTTTGGCTAAAGTCGAACTTGACGTGGCTGCCCGAATCGCTCATGAGCTTGAGGGGTTCGGTGTCCAGCGTGTCGGGCTTAATGGTGGCGCCGCACTCGTTGGCCGCCTGCAGCACAAACTGTATAATGTTGCCCGAGGTAAATTCGCAACCCGCGTGCGCGTGTATGCGTACCAGCATGGAGTCCCTGCCCGGCAAATCGGGGGTGGTAAAGGTGTAGCTGCTACCGCTCTGGGTAAAAGGAGGAAGCTTTACCCACTGGCCGCTTGTGGGCGGGTAACGGTACATGGCCGAGTCCACCGCAATGCGCGTGGTGTATTCGTCGGCCAGGGTTACCCTTACGTTCTTCAGAGGCCCGGCATCGCTTGCCTTTACCTTCAGGGTAAACGACGTGTCGGTGCAGAAATCCTGCGGAGTAACGGGCATCTGCACAAACGACAGCTCCATATCGGTGGGGTGGGGCAGCACAAAAATGCGAACCGAATCGTACAGGTAGCCGCAGGTCTCGTTGCGCCACTTCATCTTCAAGGTTATGGTTGTGTCGGCCTCCGCCTCTATCGGAAGGTAGGTGTTGATGATGGAGTCCCTGACGGCGTTCAGGGCGGGCGTTATAATGTCCTTTATGGCCAAGCCCGCTACTCTTACCGCTTCAAATCCCATGTAGGTAGAGTTGGTAACCACGTTGGCAAAGTTAAACGGTGTGCCAAAGCAAACGTTGGTGTCTTGCAGCAGTACTATTTTTCCGGTGGCGTAGGCGCGCAGCGTTACGGTAGCCGTATCCTTCACATCTCCGCACATGTCATTGGCCGTTAGCTCAAGCCTAACGGTTGCATCGGAGGTTTGCCGCAGCGAGGTAAATACTACGGTGTCGCGGGTGCTGTTAATGGCCACATAGCCTATGTTGTCAATGGTGTCGACGGGTTGCAGCACCTCCCTGTTACCGGCGTTGTCTACGTACGTCCACACCACGCCTGTCGCGTTCTTTATGCTGGTTGCAATGATGCTCGGCGCGCCGGAGCAAATGGTGCTGTTTTTGCTTTGCAAAAATGTTATCTGGGCAATGGCCGACCTTACGTTTATCTTTACCAGCGTGCTGGTATCGCGCGAGCACTTGCCCGTTGCTATGCGCCTGTACCAGGTGGTGTCGGACAGGCCAAGCGTCAGGTAGTTTTGGTCGGTAGCCGTATTGCCGGCGTACGATCCGGTGGCGTTTTGCCATCCCGTGGTCCTGGTTTTGCTTTGCCACTGGTAGGTGTAGGTGGTGCTTCCGCCCCCCGAGGGTACTCCCAGGTTCAGGAGTATGTTAGAGTTTTTACAAATGGTGCTGTCCACAAATGCGGGTTGAGGCTGCCTTAGCGTTTGGTACAGCGTGAGCCGTATGCTGTCCTCCCAGCTGCCGCAGCTGGTTAGCCCCGTGGCGGTATAGTACACCACTATGGAGGTGTCGGCGCTGCGCGGGTAAAGCCTGTAGCTTAGCGTATCGCTGTTTTGACCCGATAGCGCTCCGGCTGCCGTGGAGGCCATCCACCGGTGGGCGGCGGCGTTCTTTACATTTTTGGCGTACAGCTTCACCACCGACGGCGTGCACAGCTGCGTGGTGCCCCCCAGCACGTCAATGCTGTCGCCGGTAATTCTCGGGTTGACGTAGAACTTGAACGTGCCGTACCGGGCCTGCACCGTATCGTTTTTGCTCAACTCCTCGTTGTACACAATGCGGCGGTAAGTTCCGCTCAGCTCCTTGTTTCCCGATGTCGTAAATCCTTTTTTGATTTGGTTGGGGGCTAAAGTGGCATCGGGGATGGTGGTGGCTCCGCTAATGGCGTCGAAGGTGTAGTCGAGCATGCCCTCCGGAGCTTCAAAAATAGCCGATGCGTTATCGCCTGTGCATACCGTATCCCGTCCCGAAATGATGGTAAAAGGAGCCACTAAATTGTTGCACTGCTTTGCATCATCAGAATATATAATTAATTGATAGCCTGATTGATATTGAATATTGCTGAGGGGTATCTTAACCAGGCCGCCCGGGGCCACCCCTGCTGCGCCTGAGCGCACGTACCTGGTATGTACCAGCACATCGCCTGCGCTGTAGCGGCTGTCGTGGTCTTTGTCTACATACACCTCAATCTTAATGGAGTCGTTGGCCAGGAAAGGTGTAACGGCCTTCAGGGTAATGCTATCCTGCCACCTGCCCACCTGGGTAACGCTATTGCCCATGTCCACCACGCTAAATACGTAGCGCTCCACATCAATCGAATCGATGGACTGCGCGCGCACCTCGGTAACCTGACAGTCGCTGCCGCAAGCGGCGGTGGTGTAGTCATAAAATACCTGGTTCCACAGCTCCAGGTGTCCACACGGCACGTTGCCGGTGTAGCACTTTACGGCAAATATTACCGAGTCGGTAAACGCTCCGCCGCCGTGCTGCGCCTTCAGGCCCGAGGGAATGGTAATGCTGTGGCGAATGTCGCCGCTGGGAAGAGGCGTTCGGGTAATGGCTCCGTCGGCGTTGTGAATACGCTGGAAGGTGTTAAGGTCGGGCACAAAGTTGGGCGGATAGTCGGCAATAATGCTCTCGGTGTTGCTGTCGGTCTCATGGCTTCCGCTAATAATTACCTTTACCCTTAGCAGCACGGAGTCGGCCAGCTTGGGGTTAAGCACGGCCGGAGTAAAGTAGTTGTCGAAGGTGTAGGTGTTGGACTCGTTGGCAGCCAGCCTAAAGGGCTTGGATACTTGGTCGGCGGTGGGCACAAGCGTTCCGCACAGGTCGTACACGTTGAGCTTAAACTTCATGGCGTTGTTGGACTTGAATCCGCACGCCGCGCTTACCTGTATGCGCACCAGCATGGAGTCGTGCCCGTTAAGGCTGGGCAGGTTGTTGTACTGGTAGCGAATGGCCCGCTCCTGCAAGTCCACAATGCTGTCCCTTTGCCCCAGCGGTGTCCATGTGCTGTTGCCGTATACCGGATACAGGTACTCGGCCGATTGTACCAAAATACCCGAAGAGCCTATATCCACCAAGCTGACCTTATTGTTGACCAGGCCGCCGATGTTGGTCGACTTTATTTTGAGCGTGTAAACGGTATCGTGGCAGATTTCCTGCAGGCCTTGCGGCTGCGAAACCAGCTCCAGCTTGGCCGAGGTGGCTTCGGGCAGCACCAGGAAGTTTAAGCTGTCCATCGTGTAGCCGCAGGCCGGCTCGCCAGTCGATCGGAAAACAATGGATTTGTGCTGGCCCTTATCGCTGGCATCGGGTATGTAGCTGAATCTAAAGTGTGCGCTATCGTACTTAACCAGGGAGTTGATGTCGCGCACGGAGGCGCCGTCCTGGTCTACTCCCGAAATTTTAAGCCCCGAAGGCAGGAATATGTAGTACGATGTATTTTTGGTGCTTACCGTAAAGTTAAAGGGTCTGTCCACGCACGCGTCGGAGGTATCGCTCTTGGCTATGCTCATGTTTACCTTGTGCACTCCTTTTAGCGTTATTTTTATCGAGTCTTTTGACAACCCGCAGCCGGTAGCAGCCGTTAGGTAGATGTAAAAGCTGGTGTCGCGCCCAAGCGATTTTGCCGTAAGGGTAAGCTGGTTTGTATTTTGGCCCGAGTAGCTGTCGCTAAAGGCGGCGTAGCCCGACCAGGTGTAGCTGACCGTGGGCTGCGACGTAGCGGCAATCTGCACCGTGCTTCCGGCGCACACCAGCCTTGTAGCCTCAACAATGTCAGCCACGGGCACCACCGAGGTAAACTGGAAGCTAATGCTGTCGTGAAAGTCGCAGTTGGTGGAGGATAGCAGCTGCACGTAGATGCGGCTGTGCCCGTAGGTGGGCATGCTGAGCGGCTGCGTGTAGGCCCTGTCGCTGAAGTAGAGCGTGTCCTTTATGTTTACCGCGCTGGTTATCAGCGTATCGGCATTTATCAGCTCGTTGGCGCAGAGCATCTTATTTTGCTTAAGGGTGTAGGAGGATACGTCGTACTCCGACTCCTGAAGCTCAAACGCTCCGGCATCGACCTCGCAACCGGCAAAGCGGGCGCTGTCGCGCTCGTCCCTGTACAGGCTGATGTTATCGTTAACCCAGCTGTTGGCCGTGGCAAGGGGGGCAAGGTTGTGCGCGTAGCCGCCAACCTTAAGCGCCAGCGTAAGGGAGTGCCCGCCGTTGTCGGCCAGCGTGGCAACTTCGGGCGAGCTGACGGTTTTAAAAATATCGGCGGCGGCGTTGTTGCCCACCTGAATATTGTTGTTGGCGGCTACGCCAACGCTCTGCTTAAATACGTTGTAGCTGGCCGACAAGCCGTTTACCTCGTTGATGTCTTGCGTCCCGTTACCGTAAATAATTGACCCGACAATGAGTTCGTCGGTGGAGTTGCCGTAGTAAACAGCGTCGCCACCCGCAGTTGCGGTGTTGCCGTTGAGCGTACAGAACATGATGCGCGATACGTTGGATGTGGCGTTATCAACGTTCAAGTAAAGCGCACCGCCGCTACCTGCCGTAGCCTTGTTTTGGCTAAAGGTGGAGTTGACAAAGCCGCACAGCTCCTTGCCGGTGGTAATGCCGGAGTACACGGCGCCGCCCTCTTTGGCCTCGTTATACGCCAGCGTACTCTTTCGGATGGCCAGCTTGCCTGTGGCCGATTTCCAAATGGCGCCGCCTGCTCCATCGGCCTTGTTGCGCAGGAAGTTACAGTTGATGATGTAAAACACGTTGCCGGCGTAAATAGCGCCGCCGTTTGTTTTGGCGTAGTTGTCGTTTATGTCGCCGTACTTGAGGTTGGGCGCCTCAAACTCCTTGCCGGCGTAAATGGCGCCGCCAAGGAAGCTGCTTCCGCTGGTGTGGGTAGCCTTATTGTTTCGCGCAATGAGGGTATCAAGCGCCGTAGCGATAATTTTGCTGACGACATACATGCCGCCGCCATGTTGGGTTGCCGTATTGCCTTCGAGCCGCAGCATGCCTTTAACTTCTACATCGCACGTGGGGGAAGTGGCGCCTCCTGAGTATATAGCGCCTCCCAATCTTGAAGCTACTGCTGCCGTTCCGTTCCAACCTGCTCGGTTGTTGATAAAAGTAGCATTGGCGGGAAGCGTCAGCTTAAAGGAACCATGCATTTTAATGGCACCCCCGTGTTCCCCCGAGTAGCAGTCGGCAATGTGTAAATATTTTAGATTACCCAAATCGCAATCGTTTTGCTGCACCCAAAGACCGCCGCCGCCGAAAGCGTTTCCACCATTAATATTAACACCTTTTGTTCCGCAGCGGGTAATAATCAGCGTGTCCAGCAACGTCGCATTAAACATTAGCGGAACAGGGGATTGACCTATCCATTGCGAAATACCACCACCGTTTGATCCTGAGTAGCAGCTGTCAATCACTATTTTTCCGGCCAGCTCTATGGCGCTTCCGCAGCCAAAGGCTCCGCCGTAGCGTCCCGATACGCATCCCTTGAAGTAGGAGTCCTTGGCATAAACAACGCTCTGTGTTCCACCAAAGGATTCTATGGCGCCACCGTCGTCGTTGCAGGTGCAGTTAATAAATTCGGCATTGGCTACTTTCAGGTACACCAGGCGTCCGGTTTTGTTGTTGATGAAAATACCGCCGCCCTCGCCATACTTGCCCGAGGCCGCAGGTGCTTTACAGTCTCTAAAGTTGAGCTGTTTGGCGGCCGTTAAATCTAAGCCGCACATGGTGTAAATACCGCCGCCGCCATGCTCTCCCTGGTTTGTACTAATTACCCTTGCCACACAGCCTATCATGCTAAGGCTATCCAGCTGGCTGGCATCCACAATATTAAACGTTCCCTTTATTATGCCGCCGCCATTTACGCCGGCCTCATCGCCTTGAAAAGAAATGCTTCCCCTTAGCGTTAGCTGTCCCACGGCGCATACCCCGCCGCCTGAGTACTCGAGCTGCTGCGTAATGCTTTTTCCTGCCGGATCCGTTGTAAATGAGCTACCGTTGTACCCGGCCTTGTTCCCCATGCTGCGGGTGTTGTGCAGGGTTAAGAGAGCATCGTCTCCCGAAAAAATACCACCGCCGGAGTTCGCAGCTATGTTGTTTTGCACGGTTGTATGGTACATTACCAAATTTCCGTGGAGCAGGAAAACACCGCCGCCCTTATTTTGCGGAACAATGCTTGTGGTGCTGCTGCCGGTAGCTTTTCCGTTTTGAATCGTTACCCCGTCCATCATGCTCACGTAGTCGTCGGAGCTGTTCCAGATTACCGTATGGTAGCTGGTGCTTTTTCCGTCCAAAATGGTTTTGTTGCCCTCAACATCCCTGCCGGCCTCCGAGAAGTCTCCGTTGGCGTAGCCCCCTCTGATAACAATGGCCTTGCTGACAAGGAAGGACTGGGTGGGGTCGGTGTCGGTCGAAAAGTAAGTACCCTTGGCTACCTTTACCGTATCACCGTCCTTCAGGCAGGGGTCGTTGAGTACGGTTTCCAAAAGGTTGGCGGCCGTAGCGGCCGATTTTCCGTTGCCACCGCTCGTTGCAGCTGTATCTACATACCATGCGGTTACTTCGGCGCTGGGGTCGCAGCTCTCGTCCAGCTCCACCGAGCCAATGTCGGCCAGGGTAACAATGCGGTTTCTGTCGCGCTGGTCGTTGGTAGCATACTGTACGCTGAGTGCCTGTGGTATTTGATTGTAGGCCAGGCCGAGGCCGCCTTCTTTAATGAGCAGGGTTTGGGTTGTACCGCCGTTGTCGGTCAGCGCAGCGCTGTCGCCTACTACGCTGGCAAATATATCGCCGGCACGCCCATTAGCGAGGTTGTTCTGGTTGTTGGTGCCGGGGATAGCCATGCCACGCACAATGTTATACTGCGACGAGGGGCTGATAGTACCGGTTATGTTATTTATTTCAGCCGAACCCAGGTTGTAAAAAATATTGCCGACTAAGTAGCCTGCACCGCCCGCCCATGAAGGCTTGTAGTAAATGGCGCTGCTCCCTCCGTTTTTTGAGCTATTGTAGTTGAAGGAGCAAAAAGCAATATTTACCGTAGTACCGGCAGAGGATGATGTGTAGCCGAAGCCGAGAGCACCACCGCTGCCCGCTGAGTTGCCGCTGAAGGTATTGTTTATAAAGCTGTGCTTTGCCGATATGCTGGACTCGGCGGCAATGGCGCCCCCGTCCTGATCCGCCCCGTTGCCCGCAAAGGTGCTTTGCGTAACCGCTATGACGTTATTTGCTCCGCTGTAAATGGCGCCGCCGCCTTTCTTTGCCGTGTTGCCGCTAAAGGTCGAGCGGCGTATGCTTGATGGCGTTCCGTTAACACCCACAATGTATAGCGCACCGCCGTCTGCTGCGTTTACGCTGTTTTGTGCAAAAACGGCATTTTGCATGTAAACGCTTTTTTCGGCGTAAATGGCGCCTCCGTTTTGCTCCGCGCGGTTGCCGGTAAAAGTTCCCCGCTTTAAGCTGTAAAACGTGACATCCCCTTTGGTGTAAATAGCTCCGCCTGAATATTTAGCGGTATTGTTGCTCATGCTCAGGCTATCCATGCTGGCTACGTCCAGCATGGCATTGGCATATACGGCTCCTCCACCGGAAGCTGCGGCTGTTGCGTTTGAGCTGTTGTTTTCAAACGTCATTTTTCCTGACAACATCAGGTTTCCTGTGGCATAAATACCTCCTCCGGAGCCATCCGTCGTATTATTGCTTATGGTATAATCCGAAATGCTAAAAGTGCTGTTAGCAAAAATGGCACCGCCGTGCAACTTGGCATAGTTTCCTGTAATCCATCCTCTTGGGGTAAATAAATCCGCCGCTATTCCGGTGTAAATAGCACCTCCGCTACCATTCTTCGATTCATTATTTTCCGCAATCAATGAGTCCAGCTGTACGGTTATAAAAGTACCCGTATTGGTTTTATAAATACCTCCACCGGAATGTGCCGCTATATTTCCTCGAAGCGTAAGCTGCCCCGCCAGGGTCAAGGCATTGGCGGCATAAATGCCGCCGCCATAGAGGGTTGATGTTGAATACACTCCTGTGGTAACATTGTACCCCGCCTTGTTGTCCTCTATAATAACTTTGGCGGTTTTGGAAAAAGACAGTGCACTGGTGGCGTATATACCACCGCCATTACCGCTTGCCGAGTTATTCTTAATTTCAGCATACCGGAGGCTGGCAAAATCCATGGGGCCGGTGGCTACTGCAACGGCAGAGTATATACCCCCGCCCGCTCCGTTTTTAGCCTGGTTGCCGGTTACAATCAGGGTGTCAACGGCGCTTACGTTGAAGCTGCCCGTAGCGGCTTTGTATATACCGCCGAAGCCATGCGAAGCTATATTGTCGGTTACGACTATTTTTCCGGCTAAGGTCAAGGCGTTGTTGGCGTAAACTCCGGCGCCTCCGGTAGAGGCGGTAGACGCATTGCCGGTAACCTCAACTTTATCCGATAGCGTTAAAGCCCCATTGGCGTATATACCCCCGCCGTTGGTGCCCTTATTTGCGCTAACTACAGAATTAATAAGTTTCAGGTCGGTTCCGCTTGCGCTAAATATACCACCTCCCGTGCTGGTAGCGGTATTGTTCTGAACGATGGTATTTATGAGCGTTAGCTTACCCTGGGCCAGGTTCACACCGGCGCCCTGGGTTCTATTAATTCCTGTAATTATGCCCGCAGCAGCGCTTGTTGTATTTCCGTTTTGAATGGTAAAGCCGTTAATGCTTCCGGTTTGCCCGTCGGTGGTGCTCCAAACCACCACGTGGTAGGCGTTGTCCGTAGCAGTTCCCGCTACGCCCAAATCGCCATCCAGAATGGTAGTCGCTCCGGTAATGTCGCGGGTATTTTCGTTAAAGCCCGATTGGTAGCCACCCACCAGGTGAACGCTGACAGGGATTAGGAAAGTTTGATCTCGTGTTACCGTAATGGTGGTGTCAAACGGAATGCTAAGGGGAGTGTACGTTCCCTGCGCCACCTTAATGGTGTCGCCCGCTTGCAGGCACTCGTTCAGCACCAGCGAAAGGTTATTTACGGGGCTGGCGGGTGTTCGTCCCGTGCCTCCGCCGGCTGCGGCAGCGTCCACGTACCACAGCTTGGAGGGAGTGCACTGCACCGGCAGCTCCACCGCGCCTATCGACAGCTTGGCGGCGCTTCGTGCCACATCGCGCTGGTCGCTGCGTACGGTGTCAATGGTTACCGAGGAGGGGATTTGGCTTTGCGCCAGGCCGCCCTGCTGTATCATCAGCGTTGGGGTTAGGCCGCCGTTGTCAGCCAAAATAGCGCTATCGCCCACCACATTTGCAAAAATAGCGCTGGCGCTACCGGCAGGAATGTTCTGGTTTTTTACGTTGCTTGTTCCCGTAACCGCTAAATCGCGAATGATGTTGTACGTAATGGTGCCGGTCGTCGTTCCCAAGTTGAGAATTTCACTAGTGGCGCCTGTTCCCGTCCCGTTTCCATAAACTATATTTCCCTTAAATTCTTTTGCCTGAGTACCGGCGTAGCGAATAGCATTACCTACGTTGGAGGCGGCCGTATTGGCGTTAAACGTAGAGTAGGTTATTTTCGATACGTTGGCTATGGCGCCGCTAAAGTAAATGGCGCCGCCGCCTCCAGCTCCGCTTGCCCTGTTCCCGCTGAAGGTGGAGTTGGAAATATAGTTGAAATTTGTAGTGGCTGCCACCGCTGAGAAAATGGCTCCCCCCAGCAGGGCGCTGTTGTTGGCAAATGTACTTTTGCTAATGGTGGCAGCGCCTGTAGCCGTTTTATAAATGGCGCCGCCGCCGTCTGTCGTACCCGTTCCGCTGGCCCCGTTGCCCATAAAGCTGGTGTGGTCAACACTCAGGGCGGCGTTGGAGTAAATACCGCCGCCGGTTACTTTGGCTGTATTGCCGCTGACGGAGCTCGTGCTGATGGTTAGTACGCCGTTCTGGTAAATACCGCCTCCGGATTGCGCAACCGTGGCGTTGCTGTCAATGCTCGTCCCCGAAATGTTGAGCGCTCCTGCGCTTTGGTAAATACCGCCACCGCCTGCTCCGGCCGTATTTTTTCTTATTACGCTGTTGAGTATGCTTACATCTGTGCTCTGGTACAATCCTCCGCCGGTTGTGCTCGACGTATTGCTTTCCAGCGTGGCGTTGGAGAGGAGCAGCTTGCCTGCACTTTGGTATATGGCACCGCCCTGCGCCCCCGCTGTATTTTCTTTAAGAACGCTGTTCGAAATCTTTAATTCGGAATTCTGGTGAATAGCGCCGCCGGTTGCCCCCGCAGCGTTACTCCGAAGGATAGCGTTGACAATGTTCAACTTCCCGGCGTGGTGGTAAATACCGGCGCCGGCATGCCTGGTGAGGCCGCTGTTGGCCGAAGTCGCGTTGGCATTTCCGTTTTGAATGGTAAAGCCGTCAATGCTTCCCTCACGTCCGTCGTTGGTATTCCACACCACCACGTGATAGCTGTTGTCGGAGTTGTTGCCTTGCACACCCCAGTCGCCGTCCAGCACCGTTTTGTACTGCGCCGCATTTCTGGTCAAAAATCCCTTGTCGGTTTCGTAGCCGCCCAAAAGCGTTATGCTCTTGTTGGTGTAAAAAGCCCTGTCGCGGATGCTTGCCTCTGTGCTCGATCCCAGAATTATGGTGGGGCGGTAAATCAACCCGTTGCCCTGTGCGCTACCGGCTACCCTTATGGTGTCGCCTATTTTTAGGCAGGGGTTTGCCAGCACCATCGATAGGTCGTTAATGGGTTGAAGCCTGTCGGCGCCGTTTACCAGCGTGGCGCCCGAGGCGGCATCCACATACCAGGTGGTGTTGCCCTCGCAGGCATCCCACTGCCAGTCTATTTCGGTGGCGCCCATTTCTGCCGCCCCGTCATATACGCGGGCATCGCCGCGCTGGTCGGTAACGGTGGGGTCAATGCTTGCGGCAAGGGCCCCTGGTATTTTATTGTGCGCAAAGCCCAACCTTATGGGCATGGCCACAAGTATTTTGCCTCCGTAGTAGTCGAGCCCCGAGCTGCCGTCGGCCTCCACTACCTGAAAAATATTTTCGGCGTTGCCGGCGGCAATCGTAATATTTCCGGTACCGGTAAGGTTTTGGTCGCGCACGAGGTTGTACTCCGAGCTGGGGGGGAGGTTGTTGATTTCCGTACCAAGCCCTGTGCCATTGCCGTAAATAAGGTTACCCTTCAACTCCTTAACTGCGGTGTTGGGGTAGTGAATGGCGTTGCCCGCGTTGGTAGATGCCGTGTTTCCGTTGAAGGTGCTGTAGGCTACCTTGGATGATGAGGCCGTAGGGTTGCTGAAGTACACCGCGCCGCCGGGGCCTGCCGTTGCGCTGTTTTTGCTGAAGGTGCTGTTGAGGATTTTGTTGAAACCGCCTGCGTCTCCGGTAACGGAGTACAGGGCGCCGCCCAGGCCTGCCGTATTTTGTATGAAAGTGCTTGACAGGACAGATAGGGCTCCGTTGGCGGCAGCTCCGTTGTAAATAGCGCCGCCGTTGCCGGTAGCTATATTATTTTTAAACGTTACGTAGGATACGCTTACCTCAGTAGCAGCGTTAATCAGAATACCCGCGCCGTGGTTGCTTGCAATACCCGATGTCGAGGAACTCCCGTTTGCATTTCCGTTCTGTATGGTAAACCCGTCGATAGCTCCCTTTGTAGTGGCGCCATTCCACACCAGCACGTGGTAGCAGTTGTCGGCGTTGCTGCCCGTGGCGCCTATATCTCCGTCCAAAATGCTGCGGTAGCCGTCGTTGCGGGCACTTCTCTCGGCAAAATCAGACCTGTATCCGCCCAGCAGCGTAAGGCTTTTGGTAATGTAAAATGCGTTGTCGCGGTCGGAGCTGCCGCCGGGCACTCTTTGCGAAGGCTTGTATGTACCTTCGGCAACTTTGATTGTATCGCCATCGGCGGCCGCTGCGATGGCAACGTCTAAGCTGATGAATGGGTAATCCGGGCTTGTGCCGGTTTCTATTCCCGAAAGGTTATGGCGCACATACCACGTTGTAGCATGGGATGTGGTTGCTGCAAAAAGGAGGAGGCAACTTAAAATAAAAATAAAAGGCGACTTGTACTGCATATAATTTACGCAAAAATTTACGTTAATGAATTTTCTGTTTAAACAAATTTGTTTGAGTAAAAACAAAAATGGCTACCTGTTAGGGGTATTAAAATAATACAAACTTACAAAGTTACAAAGGATAATGGTAATTTAGCCCTATGCTTCTGGGGTATTTGTACCGAATGTCAAAATATTTTTCCCTACTTTACCGTAAATTGTCATCTACGCAATACGTTTCGTGCTGATTTATTGCTGTTTACAATAATTTGTGCGTAAGTGGTTGTGCCATAACAAAAAAATGCTGCCTTGTGCAGGCAGCATTTTTTCACTTATTCAAGCGTTTTTTACCTTTTATTGCGATTTTTACCTTTTCCCCTCGTAAAGCCTTAATTTATCCTCAGAATCCGGTTCGGGCTTCGTTCTCTCACGCTATCGTCTTTTCAAACGAGCGAGCCCGCCTGACCGGACGGGCAGGGAACGAGTGAGGGAGAAGTCTTCCAGCGTACGCAGCCGGGCCTTGGTCATAAAGTATAGATATAGACAGGATTTACAATATTAACATGAAAGACATCCTGTAAATTTTTTAAATCCTGTCTATAAAACGACGATAGAAGTTTTTTTCCATCATGTTGATTATCAAAAACGTGAAATGGATTAACAAGTTTGTGTCTTTATTTTGTTGTAAATCTTCGTGATTTCTTTATGGTAAAATCTATACTTAATTAGCAATTCCCGCAGTCGTTCTCCGTCCAAATTTATCACAAAAAATGCTGCCTTGAGGGGCAGCATTTTTTCATTCACGCAAGCGTTTTTACTTTCTGTCGCGGCCTCTTCCGCCACCTCTGCGGTCGCGATCGCCGTCTTTACGCTCGGGGCGCGGCTTGCGCTCCGGCTCCACCCAGCCCTCGGGGGCGGGCATCAGCGCGCGGCGCGACAGGCGCAGCTTGCCGTTCTTTTCAACTTCCACGAGCTTCACATCTATTTGGTCGCCTACCTTGAGGAAATCCTCCACCTTTTCTACACGCTCGTAGGCAATTTCCGAAATGTGCAGCAGGCCGTCCTTGCCCGGCAGAATCTCAACGAAGGCGCCGAAATCCAATACCGAAACAACCTTGCCGTGGTACACCGTGCCCACCTCGGGAACAGCCACTATGTTCTTAATGCGCTCCATGGCGGCGTCAATATCTGCCTTGTTTACGGCAAACACGTCAACCAGGCCCTTTTCGCCCACTTCGGTAATGGTGATGGTGGTGTTGGTGGTCTTTTGTATTTCTTGAATAACTTTACCGCCCGGGCCAATTACCGCACCGATAAAGTCCTTGTCAATAACAATTTGCTCCAAGCGCGGAACGTGAGGCTTGAACTCGGCGCGCGGCTCGCTCATGGTCTTCATCATTTCGCCCAGTATGTGCAGGCGGCCCTGGCGGGCTTGCTCCAGCGCTTGCTCCAGCACCTCGTAGGGCAGGCCGTCAACTTTGATGTCCATTTGTGTGGCGGTAATACCGTCCTTGGTTCCGGTTACCTTAAAGTCCATGTCGCCAAGGTGGTCTTCGTCGCCCAAAATGTCGGACAGGATGGCGAACTTGGTGGCCTTGCTTTCGCTAATCAAGCCCATGGCAATACCCGAAACGGGCTTCTTAATCTGTATACCGGCGTCCATCAGCGCAAGGGTTCCGGCGCATACCGTAGCCATTGACGATGAGCCGTTCGATTCCAAAATATCAGATACTACGCGTACTGCATAAGGGTTTTCTTCGCCCAAAGGTATTTGACCTTTCAACGCGCGGTGCGCCAGGTTGCCGTGACCAATCTCGCGGCGGCTGGTGCTGCGCGCAGCCCTAGCTTCGCCGGTGGAGAAGGGCGGGAAGTTGTAGTGCAGCACGAACTGCTCGTTACCCTGCACCAGCACCTCGTCAATAGCCTTTTGGTCGAGCTTGGTGCCGAGCGTAACGGTGGTAAGCGATTGTGTTTCGCCACGGGTAAAAATGGCTGAACCGTGCGCCGCGGGCAGGTAGTCTACCTCGCTCCAAATGGGGCGAATTTCGTTTGTCTTACGGCCATCAAGGCGAACTTTGTCGTCCAGAATCATGTTGCGCATGGCAGCCTTTTGCACGTTGTCATGGTAGTAACGCTTGGTCAATTTTACCTTGCGTGCCTTTTCTTCATCGTCGGGTAGAGTTGCGATGAACTCCTCCTCAACCTGGGCGAACAAAGCGGAGCGCTCGTGCTTGGCGGTTTGCTTTTTGGCAACTTCGTAAGCCTTTTGGTAGCATGCGTCGTACACCTGCTTGCGGAAATCCTCGTCATTATCCTCGTGGCAGTAGCTGCGCTTAACCTGCTTGCCTGCCTCGGCCTCGAGCTCCTTTTGTATCAGGCAATGCTTCTTAATTTCGGTGTGGGCAACTTTAATTGCCTCCAACATTTCTGCTTCCGAAACCTCTTTCATTTCGCCTTCCACCATCAAAATATTTTCGTAGGTGGCGCCAACCATAATGTCGAGGTCGGCCTTTTCCAGCTCAGAGAAAGTGGGGTTGATGCACCACTTACCGTCGATGCGGGCAACACGTACTTCGGAAATAGGACCGTTGAAAGGAATATCGCTCACAGCCATAGCAGCAGAGGCGGCAAGGCCTGCAAGCGCGTCGGGCATAATATCGCTATCGGCCGAAATGAGGTTTACGGTAACAAAAACTTCGGCGTGAAAATCGTCGGGGAACAGGGGGCGCATGGCGCGGTCGATGAGGCGCGAAATGAGAATTTCGTGGTCGTTGGGACGAGCCTCACGCTTCAGGAATCCGCCCGGATAGCGGCCTGCGGCAGCGTACTTTTCCTTGTACTCTACCGATAGCGGCATAAAGTCAACATCCTCCTTGGCATCTGCGGCACAAGTTACGGCAGCCAGCAGCATGGTGTTACCCATCTTTACCACTACAGAACCATCGGCTTGCTTGGCCAGCTTGCCTGTTTCAATTTCAATGGTGCGACCATCGCCCAAATCAATCGTTTTTTTAATTGCGTTGTACAACATTTTTTTTCGTTTGTGCTCCTGTTTCAGCGTTTTCGCAAGAGCGGTTTTATAATTATTAAAAACTGGGTTCCTAAAAGAGAAAAGCGCTGCTCAACATCAAACTTGTCATTGCGGGCTTGACCCGCAATCTCCCGAAATTATGCAGCTCTAATTAGGAGAACCTGCGGCAAGCGCGGGATAACAAACTTTTTGAGTAGCTTTGAATTAAATCAAGGAGTAGTAGCCGTGCTCCTTCAAAAAATCTTTATCCTTACCCGGCACTTCGTGAATGTCGAGCAGGAAGCACATGTATATGTTTTCCATGGGCACGTTGAACTTGCGCACCAGGTCAAGCGATGCTTTGGCTGTTCCGCCCGTAGCAATAATATCATCGGTAATGAGCACCTTATCCGTGGGCTCCAGCGCATCCTGATGTATTTCGATGGTATCGGATCCATACTCCAGCTGATACTCTACGGAGTAAGTTTTCCAGGGCAGTTTGCCCTTTTTGCGCATGGGAACCAAGCCCACGCCCAGCTCGTAGGCCACGGCAGCGCCCAGTATAAAGCCGCGCGACTCAATGCCCACCACCTTGGTAATGCCCATGGGGCGGTAGTAGTCGGCCACCCTTTTTACGGCTGAGCGAAACACCTCGCCGTTGCTCAGCAAGGTGGTAATATCCTGAAAAATGATACCCGGCTTCGGGTAGTCGTTGATGAGGCGGAGATGTGATTGAAAATCCATTTTCTTGTTTCCGTAAAGGATATTATCTTTTTGTCATAGCGAGTAAGTTTCTCGAAATCTCCTGCCTTTTAACATGGAGATTCCGGCTCAAGGCCGGAATGACAGATTTCTGTTAAAGCAAAGAAAGGCAATTGCTACAATTGCCTTTCTTCGGGTTTACTTTCGTAGTTCGAGCGCCTTAACAATTGCTCTATATCTTTCTATATCAACCTTCTTTAGGTAATCGAGCAACCTGCGACGCTTACCTACCAAGCTCAGGAGCGCGCGCTCCGTGCCGAAGTCCTTTTTGTTGGCCTTCAGGTGCTCGGTGAGATGGTTGATACGGTAGGAAAATAGGGCAATCTGGCCTTCAGATGAGCCAGTGTCCGTATTAGACTTTCCGTACTTTGCGAAAATTTCCTGCTTTTTTTCTGCTGTTAAATACATGAATTTGAAAATAATTTAGTTAAAAAGCCCACAAAGATAGCTCTTATTTTTGGAATGGCAAAACCAGGACTGTTTAATGGTTAATTATAAATTATAAATTGCTAATTAGTAAAGTTTTACGCTGTATAGCGGAGCAGAGACTTACTTCTTTTTTAAGGATTGTAGCCCTTTACTATCCATTTCGGTAGCAAAGTTTTGAATGCCTACTTCGCGTATGCGGTCAATGCAGGCAAAACGGCTGGAACCTGTGAGGAAGCCAATGACTTTTCCGGGCAGATTATTGAATTTTTTGCAAGCCTTTAGGTCGGAAAAATCGGTGCACTCGGCGCACGAAGCGTAGCCACGCTCAATGCAGCATTTGCGTATGCCGCACCATGAGGCTTTTTCGTTGTTGCGGCAGCCGGGGCATTTACCATTTTTGTACTTGCTGCACGCGCCACAGTATAGTCCGCACGCGGCAACGGGATGAGTCGCAGTATCTATGTTAACTATTTCACCGTAAATATATTGCGCGCTCATCGTTGCTTGGCACGCTGAGGTGTATGCGAAGGGTGGTGTCGTCGGGGAGCAGCTCCTCCACCAGCTCGGGCCACTCCACAAGGCACAGCGAGCCGCTCTCGAAGTACTCGTTGTAGCCGAGGTCGTAGGCTTCCTCCAGGTTTTTTATGCGGTAAAAATCGAAGTGAAAAACTTTTTCGTAGTCGCCGGTGTGGTACTCGTTGATGAGGGCAAAGGTGGGGCTGGTAACGTTGTCGGTTACGCGCAGGGCCTGGCACACCTCCTTGATAAGCGTGGTTTTTCCGGCGCCCATTGGCCCGTAGAATGCCAGCACCTTATGCTCGCCCACCTGCGTGAGCAGCCAGCTTGCTGCCTTGTCGAGCTCGGCTAATGTGTATGTCAGTTCGTGCTTGGGCATGCCGTCTTACTTGGCGATGTTGGTTTGGAAAAAGCCGGCGTACGTGCTGATGATTTTGTTTTGCTCCAGCAGCGCCAGGTTGTTTTGAGTAATGGCAAACATGGAGTGGTTTTCCAGGTTCAGGTCCTTGAAAATGGCGGGGAAGTTGCTCACTTTTTTGTAGTAGCCGTATGCCTCGGCGATGCTTTTGAAGGAGCTGACGGTAACCATCTCCAGCTCGCTGCTAAAGGCCTGGCTGGTTACCAGCAGCGCATCGGCGTCAATGTCGGCGTTGAACGACATGAAGTTGAACTTTAGCTGGTTCATATTGGTGCCCTTGGGAACGAGGAGCGCCAGCACGCTCTCTCCATCGGTGGTGGAGTAGATTACGCTCGGCGCGCTGTCGATTTTGGTGCTTACCGTTTCGCGGTCCGTCATGAGCTGCAGCTCGCGCTTTTGCACAATGTTTTGCATTTCCTTCGCCGCCTTGGCCGCGTCGGTGTCGGGGTACGCTTTGACAACCTCGCCGAGCCCGGCAATGTACTGGCCGATGTTGCCGTTGCTGCCCTGCGCCATTACCTGCAGCAGCTTAAAGTTGGCCGCGATGCCCATCTCGGGGTAGCGCTGCAGGCCTTGCTCGGTAAGCGCTACGGCCTGCCGGTACTTACCGCCGTTGTACAGCTCGTAGGCTTGGCTGTACAGCGAGTTGGCCTCCTTGTTCTTTTTCTCGGTATCCGAAACGTGCTTGGGGTCGAGCACGTACTTGGTCAACAGCTCGTCGGGGAATTCCTTTACCAGAAGGTTTTTGTAGTGCTCGGCGCGCGCCGTCTTTTTCTCCTCGCTGTTGAGCACGTAGAGGTAAAAGTACGACTCGAGCTTGTACTTGTTGTAGGGAAAGCGCTTGAGGAGTTCCTCCAGCATTTCGATGGCGTGCGGCCGGTCGAGAATGTAGTCCTTGTACACCATTCCCGCATCGAACAGGGCCTCCACCAATCGCTTGTTCGACTCCTCCATGAGTGAGTCGGTAAGCGGAACATTCTCTAAGTAGTACTCGGCGGTTTCCGTTACGGGAGTTTGATTTTCCTCGCTGCTTTTGTCGGGTTCGTCCATGCCGGGGAATTCGTTCACAATGCTTTTGCTTGCGCGGCGCCAGCCATCTACCAGCGCGCGGTTACCCCAGGTGCGCTTAAATTCGGCAAGACCTTTGGCCACAATAGCCTCGTTGTAAAAGTACCACTTGCCGCTGGTGGGCTTGGTAAATGCCGAGGCGGCCTCGGCTGCCGCAGCCTCGCGCGCCAGCTTTATTTCCTCGCTGCGCTGCCTTTTTTCTTCATCGGCCTTGGCCTGCGCTATCTGCTTCTCAACGTACTTATCGCGCTCGGCGGGGCTCATGCGGGCTACGCGCTGCAGGCTGTCCTCGGTTTTTATTACGCGGAGGTTGACGGCAAGCTTGCCGAGGTTCTGCGCCTTGTTGCTTACCATTTCGTAGTCGGGGTTGTCCTTGGGCATTACCATGGCGGTGCTGTCGTAGTAGGCCTGCGCCGACTCGTAGTCGCCCTGCCCCTCGTAGTACTTGGCCAGGGTAAAGCACGATAGTACGCGCTGCGGGCTCTCGCTCTTGCTGTGCGCCGCCGACAGCCTGTAGTAGGCTATGGCCTGTTCGGTACGGTTGGCGTGCATTTCGATGCCGGCCAGCGCAAAGTAAATCTGGTTGAGGTAGTCCTTGTTTTTCTCATCCTTAGCCATTTTCTCAAGCAGCTTGCGCATGCTCTCGCCCTCGTTGCCTATGGATAGGAAGGCCTTGTTGAGCTGGGCGTGAAACTCCATTTCGTAGGGCGGCATGCGTCGGATGACGGAGGTGTAGTGCTCCACGGCCTTGTACGAAACGCCTATTTTTTGGTAGAGCTGCCCCAGGATAAAGTGGTAGCGGAGCCTGTTGGTGCGGCTATTCGCGCTTTTTATGGCCTGCTCCACCTTGGGAATGGCTTCGCCGTACTTCTTTTGCCTGATGAGCAGGTCGGCGTTGGCGCGGTTGAGCAGCTTGCGATACTCCTTGGGGAAATTCTTATCGTTGGCCAGCGCGGTCAGTATTTCCTGCTCGCGCTCCACGTTGCTTTGCTCGCCGGCCATGATGGCGTTCCACAGCCTGGCCTCGTAGGCCGTGGGCTCCTTGCTGTAGTCGGTGGCCACCAGGTCAAAGGCGTAGGCGGCCAGGTCGTACTCGTGCAGATATACGTTGGCCTTGCCGATGAGCAGGTAGGCGTCGTCGATGGACTTGCAGAACTCGCGCTTGTTGTAAAATTCCTGCTCCTTTTTCGAGAGCCGCTTCCCCTTCTTGATTTCGGGCTTGGTGGTCAGCGAGTGCTTCTTTATGGTCTTGTCGGATTTTTCGAGGGCGCGCTGCATTTCGCTGGTTACCATCTGCGGAATTTCCTTTGCCCCGAAGGTAAATACGGGTAAGATCTGGGAGTAGTCGAAGGGGTACTCCTTGGCCGATTTTTTGACGCCCTCATCGTAGCTGTCGTTGGCGTTGAAGTAAACGTTGTAGTAGGCCGTAAGGTTGTGGTAGCTGCGCATGAGCCACGTGTTCTTTTTGATGGTGGCGGCCTTGAGCTTCTCCACGCCGGAGCTGACCTTTTCGTTGGCGGCCTCCATCTTGCTGTCCACCTTGTCGGTAACCTTGCGCACGCCGCTCTCCACAGCCTTGTTTACCTTGTCGGTTTGCTTTTGCAAATCCTTGTTGGCCTCCTGCACGGCGCTGCCCGATTGGCTTTGCTGTGCACGAGAGGGCAGGGCGCTTAAGAGAGCACCGCCGGACAGCAGGACAAAGAGAAAATATATTTTGAAGATTCTGATCAAAGGGTATTTCTTTGGTTGTGCTACTTTAGTGTCTGGCAAAACAAACAAAGGTATATAATGTACGGTAAATTTATAGAAGGCTCAAAAAGAGATTGGTTAAATGTTTTTAATTCTGTGGGAGCGCATGATTACAGCGTGAAGCGATCAACCCTTGTTGATGCTATATTGAGAAACTGTTTAAAAACAGAATAAATACATAATAAAACATTGACTATCAGTTGATTAATTGATATTTTCTTCGTATCTTTATGAGTACCAACAAATAAAGAAAAAATGAAGAAAGTTTATGCAACTAACTTGACCGATAGC
>JAVBPG010000019.1:0-15256 GCA_031549685.1 Bacteroidales bacterium
GAAAAAGATAACGCACAACAGGTGGGTTTGCTCTATGGATAAAAGAGTAGAAGATTTTAACGATTGGGTACGTTATACCCCAAAGGAACAAATCAAAGCGGTTTGTAAAATTATTGAAAATATTTATTAGACTTTATATAAGACCCTGTTAGGGTTTTGGCTACTTTCTCTTCATCACCAGCAGGGGCTTGTCGAACTTGTAGCTGGTCATTTCGTCCTGCTCGTGCACCTCGCTCAAGCGGTAAATGGTAAGCGTGTCGCCGCTTTTGCGCCAGCCGTAGTACTCGCCCTGCCGGCCGTTGGAAAGGTAAAGCAAATCGTCGTCCGAAAAGTTGGCACAATCGCCGCCGTAGCAAATGGCGTAGCGCGTGTAGGTGGGACTTCCGAAAATATAGCCGTTGGGGCGCAGCGTAACGGCGTAGGGCGCGCTCGCGTTAAGCACCACGTAGTCGCCGGCCAGCAGGCTTTTATTCATCATGGTAGGAAAGGCCTCGTGCACCTGCCCCTCGGTATTTACCATGGCGGACGACACCTTGGCGTAGCGCCACTCCTGCCCGGTTACCTCGTCGTTGAACACCAGCACGCTATCGTTTTCCAGCATTAAGTTCGCGCTGCCGGCTGCATAAAAATCGGGCACAATGACCTTACTACCTTGTATGGTGTAGCTAAGGTGCAGTATTTCCACCTGACCATTTATGGCCACCACCTTTCCCGAATCGGGCATAAAAATGAGCTCGGTATAGGGGGGTAAATCGCCCTGAAGCCGGGCCGTATTGCGCTGCACCGCGCTGCCGAGCATGGTAGCGCAAACCCAGTTGCCGGCAACATCGGTGCGCAGCTTGGCCTGCTGCCTGTGCTCCGGCGCCACGTATTTGCAACCTGCAACCAGCAGCACAAGCACCAGGAACAATATTTCAACCTGCTTTAGCATAAAGAAAATCAAAAGGCTTATTAAACAAAATTCGCTATTTATCGGCAGATAAAAAAACAGGATTTGGAGCGAAAAAAGTTTTCCATAACTTTGTGCCTTATGATTTAGTTTATTAGCAACTTATCAACATGCATCATCTTCTTGCTATTAAGAAAAGTAGGCTACTTACTATACTCCTCGTATCGGTGCTGGTAAGCTGCTGCGACCGCTACGACTTTGTACCCACCGGCTCGGCCGACCTTCGCTTTTCGTCCGACACCATCAGCTTCGACACCGTTTTTACGCCGCTCGGATCCTCCACCTTTTCGTGCAAGGTGTACAACAACAGCTCGCAAAACTTGCTGATTGACGAGGTAAAGCTGGCCGCAGGCGGTGCATCGCCCTTCCTCATGAACGTTGACGGGCGCGCAGGCTACAGCGTGCGCAACATTCATCTGGCCAAAAAAGACAGCCTGTTTATTTTTATTGAGGTGCAAAAGTTAAGGGAGCTGCTGCTTACCGACCAAATTGTGTTTGTAACGGGCGGCGTGGAGCAGGCATCGAAAATTGAGCTGGTGGCCTACGGGCAAGATGTGGTGCTGATTATACGCGATACGGTTATGCGATCGGACCTGACCTTTAGCGCCGAAAAGCCGTATATTATCAACGCAAATGTAACGGTAGACACGGGCATAAAAGCAACCGTAGAAGCCGGCGCCAAGTTGTACTTCGGCAGGAAGTGCGGCATGACGGTCAACGGCGAGCTCGTTGCCATAGGGCAGCAGGCAAACCCCTGCGTATTCTCGCATCCGCGCTACAACGACCCGTGGTACGGCACCGCCTCCGGGCAGTGGGAGGGAGTTACCATAAGCGCCACGGGAAAGGCCAACTTGGAGTACGTGCACATGCAAGGACCACGCTACGGGCTTGTGGTGGTTGATACGCTGGGCGAGGTGGGCACCAACTACCCGCAGCTCAACCTATCAAAGGGTAGCGTAACGTATGCCGAAGTAGGTATTTTTAACCAGAACGGCTCCTTCATCATTGACAACACACTAATTACAAATTGCCTATCAAATGCTTTAAGGTTGGAGGGCGGAGCCGGCCAGGCCTACCAGTGCACCTTTGCCACCTACAGCATGCTGAACGGAGAGTACCACGGCCCGCAGGTGGCGCTACAAAACTTCAGCGTACGCGCCCTCCTCGACAGCGTATTTTACCCCTCCACCATTGCCACGCTGGAGAACAGCATCATCTACGGCAACAACGTCAACGAGCTGAGCATACAGCAGCGCAAGGCAAGCCCCATGAGCTACAGCTTTGGCTACAGCATTATTAAGCTCAGCAGCTCGTTTGATATCAGCGACCCTAACCACTTCTACAAAATCTCGAAGCAAGACCCGAGGTTCAAAAGCATTGAAAAGAATGATTTTCACCTCGGCCAAGGCTCTCCGGCCATCAACGCCGGCAGCACCTCCACCGCCACCAGCTTTCCGGTGGACTTGGATGGCTACAACCGGACGGCAATGCAGGATTCAACCATGGGCTGCTATGTGTACCATCCGTAAGTTCAACACTTCCTCGCCCTTTATCATTGCGGGTCGAGCCCGCAATCTTGCACACGCTGTCATTGCGGGCTCGACCCGCAATCTCATGACAAGGAGGTTCCGAATCAAGTTCGGAATGACAATATTTTTATGTTGCTTTTACCTATCGCTGTTTGCCCAAACCCGCCCACGCAGCGAGGGCGATCTGCGCCTGATGTTCTATAACCTCGAAAACTACTTCTCGCCCTTTGTCGATAGCCTGAACCCGCAAAAGGAGTTTACCGAAAACTCGCAGCTCCGCTGGACCTGGAGCAGGTTCGTAAAAAAAACGAACGATATTTTCAAGGTCATTGTGGCCGTGGGCGGCGCCACCCCACCCGACCTGATTGGCGTGTGCGAAGTCGAAAACCGCTTTGTGCTCAACCGCATTATTTACGAAACGCCGCTGGCAAAGTTTCCCTACGGCATCGTTCACCACGAGTCGCCCGATGCGCGCGGCATAGATGTGGCGCTGCTTTACAGCAAGGAAACGTTTAAACTTTTGGGAAGTAAATTTTTCAGCATCACGCTGCCGACAGGCCGCAGCACGCGCGAAGTTCTCTTGGCCAAAGGCGTGGTCAACGAGCTCGACACGCTGCACGTAATGGTGTGCCACCTGCCATCGAAGTATGGGGGCGCTGCGGCCTCCGAGGGTAGCCGCATGGCGGCCGCGACGCAGCTGCGCCGCATTGCCGACTCCATTCTGACCGCATCGTCCAACGCCAACCTCGTCATCATGGGCGACTTTAACGACACGCCCGACAGCCGCTGCATTGTGGAGGGTTTAGGTGTTTCAGCAAATCTCCACGGAGGTGCATCAGACAGCCTGTACAACCTTGCGCTACCACTACATCATACCGATATAGGCAGCATAAAATTTCAGGGGAAGTGGGAGCTGATTGACTTGTTTTTTGTATCGGGAAACTTGCTCAACAAGGAGTCGCCAATATACTGCCGGCCCACGGACTACTACATTTTTCAGGCGCCGTTCCTGCTCGAACCCGACGAGACCTATACGGGACAAAAGCCACGCCGCACCTACAACGGCTACCGCTACAACGGCGGCATCAGCGACCACCTGCCCGTGGTGCTGGATGTGAGGAAGGGGTATTAAGAAGTAGGCAATCCACAGTCGGCAATAGGTCCCGCCGGCGGGATGGGTAGGTGTGGGCTGTTACCCTGAGCTTGTCGAAGGGGCGCGGAGAGGGAGTGTGATTGGCTTTGCCAAATTATGAGATTGCTTCGTCGTTCCTCCTCGCAATGACGACTCGATTAAACCTTGTGCTCTTTGCGCAATTTTTCTTCGTGAACTTTGTGGTAGAAAATTTTTCTACTCAATAAACACCGCCGCGTACCAGTTCTGCGGCTCCTCGTCGCTGCTCAAGGTTTCGATGGGTAAGCCCAGCCTGCGCACGGTGGCAAACACATCAATGCCTACGCTGTGAAAGGCGGGGCGAGCCTTCTTGGGGTTTACGCAGGGCTTATCGTGAAAGCCCGCGCACTCCTTGCACAGGCCGCAATCGCTCATGGAAAAGGCAAAGTAGTAGCCATCGGTAAAAGCCATGCTCTCCAAGGCAAATGAAATGCGTTGAGTAGTTTTTTTATCCTTGCCATGAATAATTATTCCCCACTTATACTTTTCAAAAATCTCTTTATATTCCCACGGTTTTAATGAGCCTGCACGACTTGGGCAGGTATGTCCTTTGCCCCAATCGGCGCAGCCAAACATGCACTTAAGCAGCGTGCGCGAATCGAAAATAATATCTTTCAACTCAAAAGCAACAGCATCTTCAGCACCCATTTCGAGGGATTGCTTTACGTAGAAATCGGGAATGTTCAGCATAAATAAATGTTTTTACCACAAAGGACACAAGGGTTAAAACACAAAGGTACACAAAGAATGCCACAGTACTCCTTGGGCATTTCTTCTTTGTGTACCTTGTGGTAAAAAGAGAAATATTACTCTTCGAACTTCTCTTCAAGCACAGCCTTAAACTTGCCCAAATCCTCGGCCACGAAGCCGGCAATGTAGGCGGCGTGCCCGGCATTCCACGACCTGGCGCGCTTGATGTACACCTCAGCCGATTGGCTGTAGGCGGCATCGCGCTGCGCATCGGTAAGCAGCAGGTAGCCCATGATAATATGGCCTGCCATCTCCACCAAGCGGCGCGCGTGGAAGTCGATGTACTCGGCGTCGGCGCCAACGGTAACCTTGCTCACGGCATCGTCGTACTCCGAGGTCATTTCAATCAACATCTTGCGCAGGCCCTCCTGCTCGGGCTTCACCGGCATGTCCTCGTACCGGCGCATTTGCGAAAGCGCCGTCCCCGTGGTTACGCCACGAATGGCGGCCACCACCTGCAGCTGCGAGGTACCCTCGTAAATGGTGGTAATACGGGCATCGCGGTAGGCGCGCTCAATGGGGTAGTCCTTCATAAAGCCGCTGCCGCCGTGGATTTGAATGGAGTCGTAGGTAAGCTGGTTGCTGTACTCGCTGCTGAACAACTTGGTTAGCGGCGTGTACAAGTCGGCCAGCTTTTGGTACTCCTTTTGCTCGGCGCGCTCCTCGGGCGTGAGCTTGCGATCTTCGGCCACAAAGCCGTAGGCCTTGTACACATCCACAAAGCGGGCTGTTTCGTAGAGCAGCGCACGCGAGGCTTGCAGCTTTGCCTTCATCACCGTAAGCATTTCGAAAATGGCGGGAAACTCAATAATTTTTTTACCGAACTGAGCGCGCTCGTTGGCGTACTTCAGCGCCTCGCGGTAGGCCATTTCGCAAATGCCGACGCTCTGCGCACCCACGCCCAGGCGGGCGCCGTTCATGAGCGACATCACGTAGCGAATGAGGCCCAGCTTCCTATCGCCAACCAGCTTAGAAGGCGCATTAGTAAACACCAGCTCGCAGGTGGGCGAGCCCTTGATGCCCAACTTATTCTCAATACGGCGAACGCGAACGCCGCCGTCTTTTTTGTCGTAAACAAAGTACGAAAGGCCGCGGCCATCGGTGGTGCCCTCCTCGCTGCGCGCCAGCACCAGCTTAATTTCCGCATCGCCGTTGGTGATGAAGCGCTTTACACCGTTGAGCATCCAGCGCTGCTTGCCCTCGTCCCAGGTGGCCTTGAGCATCACGGCCTGCAGGTCGCTGCCGGCGTCGGGCTCGGTCAAGTCCATGGAGCAGGTTTCGCCTTTATTTATGCGAGGCAAAAATTCCTCCTTTATTTCCTTTGAGGCAAACTCGTGAATGGTTTCGGCGCAGTCCTGCAGGCCCCAAATATTACCAAATCCCGCATCGGCGCGCGATACAATTTCGGCCGACATGACGTAGGGCACCATGCTGAAGTTGAGCCCGCCGTACTCGCGCGGCAGCGACATGCCGTACACGCCGGCTTGCGTAAGCGCATCATGATTTTCCTGCGTCCCGCGGGCGTACTTCACACGGCCGTCAATCACCTCGGGCCCCTCGTGGTCAACGCTCTCGGCGTTCGGCGCAAGCACGTTGCCGCAAATATCGCCCACAATCTCCAGCGTTTTGTCGTAGCTGTCCAGCGCATCGTCCACGTTGACGGGAGCGTAATCGTACTTGTCCTGATCAACAAATCCCTTTTCCTTCAGCTCCACAATTTTCTTCATCAGCGGATGCCCAAGGTGGAATTTTAAGTCTTTATTATCGGTGTAAAAGTTTGACATTTTCTTAAAGAATTAAAGGAGTTATGGGAATTAAGGGAATTAAAAGAAGTTTTTATCTATCGCTATCAATTGCATCATAGTATGAGTTTAGCAATCTACTTGCATGCTCCAGCTGCAGCTTCATTTCATTTTGCAACTTTCCATCCATGTACTTCAAGTCAAAAGCCAAAATCAAGTAGTAACGACACTCCTCGAGTGAACCTTGCGCAATATTAAAGAAACGTAATTTATCGTTTTTTCCACGCTTCTTATAGCCTTCGGCAATATTAGCAGCAATAGAAATTGCTGCCCGACGAAATTGAGACGTTAAGCAAAAAATTTCTTCTTTTGGAAATCGCGCTGTTGCTTGATAAGTCATCAAAACAAACTTATGAGACTCTTGCCACGCTTTAATATCCTGAAAAGATTTCGATTTTTGCTCCATTCTCTACTTCCTTTTATACCTTTAGTTCCTTTACTTCCGTGTTTTTACTTGGAATTCTTTTTATAGTACTTAATCATTTTATTCACTACGTCACATACGTCACCGGTAATGGCGTAGTCGGCAAGCTGGTTGATGGGGGCGGCGGGGTCGGTGTTGATGGAGATGACCATGGCCGATTGATCCATGCCCGCCGTGTGCTGAATTTGCCCCGAAATACCGCAGGCAATGTAGAGCTTTGGGCGAACGGTTACGCCCGTTTGACCAACCTGACGCGCATGCTCGGCCAGCCCCGCATCGACAGCGGCGCGCGAGGCGCCGACTTCGCCGCCAAGCACGGCGGCCAGCTCGTGCAGCAGCTTAAAGTTTTCCTTGCTGCCCATGCCGTAGCCGCCGGCAATAATAATGGGCGCACCCTTGATGTTGATCTTACGCTCCTCGATTTGGCGGTCGATAATTTTCACCACAAAGTCCGTGTCGGTGAGAATGGCGCTTACGTCAATCTTTTTCACCTCGCCCTTTACGGGAGCGGCAAGCGCCTCCTTGCGCATCACACCCTCGCGCACCGTGGCCATTTGCGGACGGCAGTCGGGGTTGATGATGGTGGCAATAATGTTACCTCCGAAGGCCGGACGGATTTGGTACAGCAGGTTTTTGTACTCCTTGCCCGTGCGGTTCTCGGTATGGTCGCCGATTTCGAGGCTGGTGCAGTCGGCCGTGAGGCCGCTGTGCAGCGCGCTCGACACGCGGGGGCTCAGGTCGCGGCCGGTGGTGGTAGCACCGAAGAGCGCAATTTGCGGCTGCTCTTTTTTCACGACATCGATAAGAACGGTTGAGTGCGGCAGCGTGGTGTAGGGGGCCATGCGCTTGTCGTCGGCCACGTGCACAATCTCGGCGCCGTACTGAAACAGCTGCTCCGCCACACCCTCGAGACCGCTCCCAAACAGCGCGGCCTCCAGCTTGCAGCCCAGCTGCTGCGCCAGGCTGCGACCCTTGGTTAAGAGTTCAAGGCTTACATCAGCGACCTTGTTCCCTTCAACTTCACAATATACAAGTATGTTATTCATTTTACTATGTGATTATAAATTTGAATTTTGAAAAGAGTAAGAAGATTAGGAAGTTTAGGAATAAAAAATATTTTCAAACTTCTTAGTCTTCATAAACTTCTTCATATTCCTTTCATAAAGTTATCCTATTGTATGGTTGGCTATCAGCTCGCACATCAGCTCCTCAACATCCTTGTCGGATGCGGTCAGCTTCTTCGATTCCTTGGCTTGGAACACAATGTTCTCAATCTTTTTCACCTTGGTGGGTGAGCCCGAAAGGCCAAACTGCACCTCGTCGCCGCCCACGTCCGAAACGCCCCACTCTACGATTTTCAGGTAGTCCTTACCCTTCAGCTCGGCGCAGTAGTCGGCATTCAGCTCCAGCCACTCGGTCATGGTGCGGGCGCGCTTAAACTTCATCAGGCACTTGGCGTTGCGCGGACGGCAGGCGGCCGCCGAGCCGTGTACCGTTACCACCGCGGGCAGGGCGCTGACCACGGTCTCCACGCCGTGCTCCAGGCGGCGCTTTACGGTAATCGAATTATTTTCGCAGGCTAAAATTTCCTCGGCGTAGGTTACCTGCGGCCAGCTCATTTTCTCGGCCACCTGCGGGCCTACCTGGGCCGTATCGCCGTCGATAGCCTGGCGGCCAGCAATGATGAGGTCGGGCTTAATTTTTTCGATGGCGCGCGAAAGCGCGTACGAGGTGGCGAGCGTATCGGCGCCGGCAAACTTGCGGTCGGTAAGCAGCACGCCGCCATCGGCGCCGCGGAAGAGACCCTCGCGGATAATGTCGGCGGCGCGCCCCGGGCCCATGGTAAGCAGGTGCACCTCGCTGCCCGCTATTTTATCCTTCAACCGTAGCGCCTGCTCCAGCGCGTTCAAATCTTCGGGGTTAAAAATGGCGGGAAGCGCGGCGCGGTTTACCGTTCCGTCCTCCTTCATCGCATTTTTGCCCACGTTGCGCGTGTCGGGCACCTGCTTGGCCAGCACGACTATTTTCAAAGATTTTTGCATAAAAAAGTGAGATATTTTGGTTTGTTGTTACTACTATAAGCCTTCCAAATCCTTCAGGTTCTCCTGCTCCGACTGCTCCTGCTGCTGCTGCTCCGCCTCGGTTTCGGGCGCTACCTTGTCCTTAAATGCAAAGTTCTTTACCACCACGGCAACGCTCATGGCGAGCGTAACGGCAAGCAGCCACTGCGCCATTTTTTTGCTTCCGCATTTGGTGATGAGCAGCGATGCCACCGAGGCGGCAAGCGCAAGGATAAGCGGCAGGAACGCAATGGTGCCCAGCGGCAAAATGGTAAATACCAGGCCCAGCGCCAGGAACACTATGGCCAATACATTCAACGTTGTTTTCATCTGTTTATAATTTTAATGTTTCAGTAAGTTTTGACTTAGTTAGCCGAGGTCAGCTCCAGCTGGCCGGTGCCCACCGGTATGCTGAACTGGGCAAATACGGGAATGCGCTTTTCGTCGGCGGTAAACCACACCAGGTTTTTATCCTTGCCCGTGAGCACCTCGGTTTTGGCCGAGAGCGAAAGCTTGTAGCACTCTTTTTTGCCCAGCTTACCCGCCGAAATCGTTTCCTTGCCCACGTACTTTACCTGGGCGGCAATTTCTTTCTCGTCAAACACAACATCAAGCGCCACCGTTTGCCCCGGCTTGAACTTCGAAAAATCGACCGTGCGGAGCCTGTAGATGGCGGCAATAATATCCACCGATGTGGGCTTTACGGTAAAGGTGTTGCTCTGCTCGTTGCCGTTTCTCCGCCTTACGGTGGAGCTGATGGTTTTACCGTCGGGCTGGTAGATGTACTTCTCCACCTTGGTGTATCCGCCCTCGCTCACGTTTCGCTTGTAGAGGCTCGGCGCCAGGGTTTGGGGGTTCACGTACGACTCGTACACATCGCGTATTCTAAAGTACGAATCCCACTTGCTAAAGGTAGAGGCCTCCATTCTGAGGTGCAGAAATGTGCTCTTGGAGGTGGCCACCTTTTTGGTTTCGAGGGTAACCTGCGCCAGCTGGGTCATCAGGCCGCTCATGCTGTACGAGGCCACGTACACCAGCTTTTCGCTTTCGCGCAGCTGCGCCCGGCCCTGCAGCGAGCCAAGCATCAGGAGTAGCAGTAAAGTTTTTTTCATCTGTTTAGCGTTTTTATTTTAGTGTTAGGTACATTCTTCCGTCATCGTCCACCCTCAGCTGCGTTTCGGGGAAATCCTCCCTGGTGAGCTGCTGTATTTCCCTTATCACACGCCGCGTGGCGTCAACGCGCATGGGCTCGCCCTTGGTTTGCGCAGTGGGAATTATCTGACCGCCCAGGAATTTCCCCCGCCCATCGACGCTAAGCTGGAGTAGCGGCGCAACGCCGTTTACGCCCTGCACGTTGATGCGGCTGTAGGTGCAAAAGTTGCCCATGCTGTAGGCAATAAAGCGCTCCTTGTAGATGTCCACCGCGCGGGTTACGTGCGGGCCGTGGCCGAGTAAAATATCGCCTCCTGCATCAATCATGCGGCGGGCAAAGGCGTACACGTTGCCCCGGTCTTCGCCAATAAACATTTCGGTTTTGCGGGTTACGTGGCGCATGGTGGCGCCCTCGGCCCCGGCATGGAACGATACGATTACCACATCGCAGATGCTGTCGAGCCCGCGCACAATTCCGGCCGCCGCATCAAGGTCTTTTACGCTGCACGTACCCTTGTTGGGGGCAAAGGCGCAAAAGCCGATTTTTGTCCCCCTGCGCTCAATAATAGCCGTGGGGCAAGTGAGCAATCCCGCGTAGGCGATGCCGTTATCCTGTAATGATTTGGCCGTTTGCGCGCGGCCCGTTTCGCCAAAATCGCCTGTGTGGTTGTTGGCTACGCTCAGCAAATCGAAGCCCGCATCGGCAAGGCATTTTGCGTAGGCGGTGGGCATGGCAAAGGTGTAGCACCAATTGGTATCGCGGCACGACTTAGCGCTGCTCAAATCGTCGGTCAGCGCCCCCTCGAGGTTGGCAAAGGCCACGTCGGCCGCCTGAATGTATGATTGAACGGGAGATAAAAGCGGCGAGCAATCGTTGTTGGGAGGCAGGTACGCCCGGCTTGGGTAGGCGGTACCCAGCATGATATCGCCCACGGCAACCACGCGCAGCGTATCGGCGGGCGCGGCAAAGGCTGCGCCAGCTAAAGTAACCGATAAAAAGAAAAGGAATATTTTTGACCTCATACTTCTTCCACCCCCGCCTGCGGGGGATAAAGCCATCCCGCAACCCCGCATAAAAGGATGATTATCAATTGTTAATCGCTAACTATTAATTAAGCTTTAGGCTTGCGCGGTGTTGCCGCCAAAGTTCATGGGAATGGGCGGCATGCCCGCGTTTCCACCCTCGATCTTTATTACGCCGTGCGCCGTTTCATACTTCATTACGTTCTCCTGCAGCGCGCCCATAAGGCGCTTGGCGTGCTCGGGCGTAAGTATGATGCGGCTTACCACGGGTGCCTTGGGCACCGCGGGTAGCATGCACACAAAGTCCACCACAAATTCCGACGCCGAGTGCGTAATAATGGCCAGGTTGGAGTAGGTGCCACGGGCCACATCCTCGCCCAGCTCAATGTTTATTTCGTTACCGTTCTGTTGCTGTTGCTCCATGATTTTTATGCTTAAAATTTATGAAGCGTAAAGATACAAATTATCCGTAATGTAGGAAACGGGCAGCCAAGCAATTTTTACGGCAAGGGCTACTACACGAAACCCTAACAGGGGCTCAAAGCCCTGTTAGGGTCATCACGTTAGAAGTACCGGCGCAAATCCCGGGAGCGGCTTACACGAAAGGGCTCTCCTAAATCAGCGCAAAGAGAATGAACACCAGCCCCGAAATGGCGGTGTGCCCCACCTCAATAATGGCTGCGGTGGAGAATTCGCTCCACTTCGCGTAGCGGAACTTAAGCGCTCCCTTTTGCCATCCGCAGAAGGCCAGCACCACGAGCACCGCCAGGCCCACCGACATGGCGGTGGCAACAAAAATCGTTAGCCCGAAAAGAATGGTTGCCAGCAGCTGCATAAGCATGGTTGCCACCATTCCCTTTGGCTTTTCGCCGTTTTGCGGCATTTCAATTTTAAATACCCGCACCCACGCCTTGGCAAACAGGAGCGAGTACCACAATGCGCCTATGGCAAAAACCACCACCGTGGCCACGGCCAGCCATCCCCAGCTGAACTGGGCAAAGGCGCTACATAAAGTTGAGCATGATTCCATTTTTTGTTTTTTTAGGTTTTACAGAATATTCTTTTTAGACAGTATTTACAGAATTAACAGGATAAAATATAAACGTAAGTAGCCGCTCCTAATTAAGCGTTAATATCTACACATGCAGAGTGCTTAAAATAGGCGATGTGGAATTAAATACATACAAGGAATTATGAGCACTTACTTCGTAATTCGCAATCGTTTCTTTAGACAGGATTGGCTTCGCCGAGCTGGCGGTTTACAGAATTAACATGAACGACATCCTGTAAATCTTGTAAATCCTGTCTATAAATATTAAAAGCACTATCTTCTTCTACCTCCTCCTCCTCCCCTGCCGGCTCCAAACCCACCATAGCCTGCGCCGCGCGAGTGCTCAAAGTTGGCCTCACGCGTATCGCCGCGGGAGCGGTCGTTGGCTACGCTGCGAGTTTCATCGGTAGGTCGCGTATTTTGCCAGCCGTTGTTGCTGCGGCGCTGCACCTGTCCCTTTTCGTCGTGGCGGTATACGTCGCCATTCCTATCTACGCTAAGATTATTGCTTGCCCGCGCAGGAGCACGCTTTGCCTCGGCACCTGCTGTAGCGCGGGTAGCCCCCGACAAATTCTGCGAGCGTGTAGCGCCCGATATGTTTTGGTTATGCGCGTTTACATGCGGCCGGTTGCTGTAAATGTTGGTGGTGCGCCCCGCGGCGTTATTTACGTTGATGTTGTTGACCACAATATTGTTGTGCACCGCTACCACCGGCGGGCGAGGCCCGTAAAAGTGCGAGTAGGGGTAGTAAAACGGCGGATGGTACATGGGTGCTCCCCACCAGCCGTACACCGGCGGCCCCGGGTGGAAGGCAAATCCGAAGTGCATAAATCCCACGCTCACGCCCACCCCGATAGTCCAGCCCGTCCAGGGGTTGTAGTGCATGCTGAACCCCCACGTTACGGGGCGGGGATAGTACACCGTGCCGTACCACGGTGCGTAGTAAAAACCCGTGCCGTAAACCACCGCGCCGCCGTACACGTAGCAGCCCATGTAGCCGGGCGTGTAGCCCATCCACACAAAATCGGGGGTTACATCGTAAATGTAAACGTACTTTACGTTGTAGGTAGGGTTGTCGGCCGGAATTTTATCCACCTCCTTGGGGCGCTCGGTAGCCACCTTCCAGGGGCCGTCGGCCGATGAGGAGGTAAACCACACGCCGTTGTCCACCGCGTAGTAGGTTTTGCCCTCCTTGAGCACGGTGGACGATGTGTTGACGGCGTACTCCAGCTTGGTTCCGTCAATGGGCTTAAACTCCGGCTTCCCGTCGTAGGTAACCTTGGTGGTGGCGTTTTTGCGGTCGACCTTGGCCGTTTGGGGCATTTGCGCATCGGCTACAGCCTCCTTGGCGGCCTTGGTGCCGGGCACGCTGGCCAGCACCACATCCTTGGGCGAGCCCTCGGGAATTTTTGCAAAATCGGCGGGCAAGCTTTTCCCCTCAACGTACGCCCAACCTCCATTCAGCGCTTTGGAGGTGTACCAACGCCCCGAAATAAGCACGTAGTATTGCTGGTTGGTAATGTCCATAAAAATGTTATCCTCGGTGTTGGAAACGTAGAGCAGGTTGGTGCCCTGAATGGGCTTAAACTCGGCCTTACCGTTGGTTTGTATCAGCTCGGTCGGTACGGTGCTTACCACAATTTCGGGCGTTACGTCGGAGGAAATTTTATTGTCCCCCGCCTTTTCGTCGGCGGCCTTGAGCTTGGCGCCAATGGCCTGCAGCTCCTTTGAAGGCGATTTCTCGAGCTGCCAATCGCCCTTCAGGCTATCGGCGGCAAACCACTTTTCGTTGGCGTAGAGGTAAAATTTTTCGCCCTGCCTTACCACCACAAAAGGCGTGTTAACTACGCGGGGCAGGCCTAAACTTTTATCATCCCTTACAACGGGTTCTCCATCAACTGCCACCAGCAGCGATGGCTGCGTAGCGTAAATAATGCGGGGCGGGGTGTTATTCAGCTTATCGCTTGTAGCGTTCAGCTCGTCGATGGAGGCCACAATGCGGTCGAGCGAAAACGACAGATCCTGACGGGGCAGCCCGCTCTCAAGCAAGGCGCGCAGGCGCGATACCTTGCTGGTATCCTTCACATCGGGCAGACGCAGGTTGGTAACTTTAATGCTCGAAAGGGTGCACTGGCGCGTATCGCGATTAACCTCAAGCGTAGCAGCTGCCCACATGGCGCCAAATAGCGGGTCGGCGCTGCCCATGCTGATGGAAATAGCCGCGCGAAATTGCAGCTTATTGCCCGTGAGTTTTTCGGGCTGAGGCTCATAAATGGTTACACTACCACCATTTACAGGGAGCACCTGCGGCCACTCGTTGGCAGCAATGAGTCGTGGGGCCACGAGCACAAGTGCAAGCAATATGATCAACTTATTTTTCATGGTAAAAATGTATAAAATGGGGTTCGACACTTGTTCTTAACGCTCAAAGTTACGCCTATTTTTTGCCCCAACTCCTTATTCAAAGCATTGCAACAAAAAATATTATAAATTTACAATCGACACCCTCTCCTTAAAATCTGTAAATCTTTCAATCATGTGGAAATATTATGCCCTTCTATCCGCGTTTTTTGCCGCCCTTACCGCCATTTTGGCCAAAGCGGGCGTTAAGGGGGTGAGCGGAAACGTGGCTACCGCCATTCGTACCGCAGTGGTGCTCATGCTGGCTTGGGGAATTGTACTTTTTAGCGGAGAGCTGAAGGAGGTAAAAGAGCTGAGCAGGGCGAACCTGCTGCTCCTCGGGCTATCCGGCTTCGCCACCGGATTTTCGTGGATTTTTTACTTCAAGGCGCTCGAAACGGGCGATGTGTCGCGCGTGGCGCCGCTTGACAAGCTGAGCGTAGTTTTTGTTATTATCCTCTCTTTCGTTTTTCTAAAGGAGCCCCCGCTCGACGGAATGTTGCTGTAACCGCTGAGCGATCACGCCTTGGCGTGGCCGCTTAACTCCAACACTCATGCCAGCCAGCAACTATAGCGGAACATTCCGCTTAACAGAGAGAAAATCGGCGGCCCCGTTGAATATCAACCTGGGGACAGTATCCTTAATGGCCACTACCTGGTTACCGCTATAGTCGAGGGTAAGGTAATCTATAACGCCATATTTTGTTACATTCCCCTCCAGCTTTTCGGTAATCCCCCACCGGGTAATGCTTTTGGGGTTGCCGTGGGGGTCGTAGGTCAGCGCCTCGCTGTAGCGGCCGGGCCGCTGGGCCAGGCTGCTCCCCTCGCCGTAGGTGGCGGCGGTAAGGCGGCTCAGGCCGTCGTAGGCCAGGGCGTAGCTGCGCAGCCCCGTATCCATGTAGGTTGTACCTATAAAAACGCGTAGCCTCTTTTTACTCGCACAAC
>JAVBPG010000028.1:0-25079 GCA_031549685.1 Bacteroidales bacterium
ACCTTGGAGAATTTGGAGATCGTTCGCGTTGCACACCTGACGTAAAATATCGCGGCAACGATGCTGAACATCCCCAACCAACGTGGCGTAACGATACTTGGTTACCCAAACAAGGTGAACTTGAAGAGCATGCGTGCTGTGACTGCCATGACGAGATTCCATAACAATGTAAATTTGAGCAAAGTTACGAAATTTGTAGAAGCTAAAGCCTTGCACTGAAAGTGCATAGTTTCAACTAACGAACCCGAAAAATGAAGCGACTGCTATACATACTAATTGCCGTTGTAGCTTTTGGATGCACCACGCGCACCCAGCAACCCGTGGTGCTCGACGGGCTTGCCATGCACAGCAGCATTCTGCAGGAGGATATTAAATACTCCGTGGTGCTACCCACCGACTACTACACCTCGGGCAAATCCTACCCCGTGGCCTACCTGCTGCATGGCTTGGGCGATAACGAGAGCTCGTGGCTTGAATACGGCCGCATAGATTACTACGCCCACAGCATGACCAAAAGCGGCTACATAAAACCCATGATATACGTCATGCCTCAAGGTTTTCGCACGTACTATGTGAACGATTACAAGGGTGCATATCGCTACCAGGACATGTTTATACAAGAGCTCATACCGCATATCGATAGCGCCTACCGCACCATAGCCGACAAGGAGCACCGTGCCACCATGGGCTACTCCATGGGCGGATTCGGCGCGCTCATACTTCCGCTTAAGCACCCCGATGTAATATCCGTTTCCGTGCCGCTCAGCATTTCCATACGCACCGATGAGCAGTACATGAACGAAGAATCGCCCTGGTGGGACGAGCAGTGGGGACGACTTTTCGGGGGAGAAAATGAAAAAGGAGCAAAGCGTATTACCGATTACTACAGGGCAAACAACCCGTTCTACATTTTCAGCAAAAAAGAAAATGTACCTACCGTAAAAATATACATTGACAACGGCGATGATGAGGAAACCCTCAGCTACAGCAACGAGAAGCTGCACCTGCTCATGCAGCAAAATAGCATCCCGCACGAATTCCGGGTGCGCGATGGCGGACACTCGTTCCTGTACTGGTGCAGCGCACTGCAAAGCGCGCTACCGTTTATCAGCGATGCTTTTGAGGGCAAACCTTACCGCGGCGACAAGCAGGAGGCGTATCCCTCAAGTAAAATATCATCGGTACAGTGGAAAATATTTAACAACAACGAAAGGGTTTTACCCGTATTTGTCCCCGAATGCTACAACAGCAGTACCCGTCAATACCCAACGCTGTATCTACTTGCACAGTTAAGCAAAAAAGAGCAGGAGCAAGTTGCATCAGGTATAAATGCACGTATAAATAGCGGCGAGCTGCCACCGTTTATCGTTTTATTCTGTCACGATACTACCACACTGGGAAACATTATTCCCGAATTTGAGAAACAATTCCGCGCCCGAAGCGGTTACCGTTTTCGCTCGGCAGCAGGCTATGGCGACGGTGGAAAGCGTGCGCTATACGCAGCCCGTCAACCTCAAACATTTGCAAGCGCCATCAGCGTTAACGCAAGCCTTGACAGCAGCGATGTCGCCGCATTACTAACCAACGTCGAGGCAGATAAAAAACCATTCAACCGGGTATGGCTGTACGTTGACGCGGCTGAAAATTGCGCCCACGCAAGCGGGAACAGCCACCTCCACCTGGCGCTAAAAAGCGCAGAGGTAAAGCATGAATACCGTGTTCGAGAAAATAAAAATATTGATTTTGAATATTTCACACAGTCAATTTCACAAGCTCTACCATTTATCGGCAATAGTTTTCACAGATAAGAAAAAATGTAATAGTAACCTTTAAAACACAAAAATTATGTTTATTGTAAGTAGTTATTTATTAGCCGTGCTCTTTTGTGTAGTTACCATGCTTTGCTGGGGCTCATGGGGAAATACGCAGAAGCTGGCAGCCAAGAATTGGCGCTATGAGCTATTCTACTGGGACTACGTAATCGGCATGGTAATTTTTGCCGTGCTGTTAGGGTTTACCTTAGGCAGCTTTGGCGAGCAGGGGCGCAGCTTTACCACCGACTTGGCGCAAATCAGCAGCAGCAACTTTTGGAGCGCCTTTGCCGGAGGAATCATTTTCAACGCCTCCAATATTCTGCTATCGGCCGCCATTTCGCTCGCCGGCATGTCCGTAGCCTTTCCGCTGGGCGTAGGATTGGCGCTGGTGCTGGGCGTTATCATTAACTATATTGGCGCGCCCAAAGGCGATCCCTACACGCTGTTTATCGGCGTGGCGCTCATTGTAGTTGCCATCATTTGCAACGGCATAGCATCAAGCAAAACCGCCGCACAGGGTGGCGAAAAAAGTACCAAAACCAAGGGCCTGATTATTGCCCTCGCAGCAGGTATTCTCATGTCCATGTTCTACCGCTTTGTGGCTGCCGCCATGGATTTGAACAACTTTGAACAACCTGCGGCAGGTATGGCAACACCGTACACCGCGTTCTTCATTTTCGCATTGGGTGTGCTGGCAAGCAACTTTATTTTCAACACCTACCTCATGAAAAAACCTTTTGTAGGCGAACCCGTAAGCTACAAGCAGTACTTCAAGGGCAAGCCCTCAACCCACATGGTAGGCATATTGGGCGGATGCATTTGGGCGCTGGGAACAGCCCTTAGCTACATCGCATCAGGCAAGGCCGGCGCCGCTGTTTCGTATGCTTTGGGGCAAGGTGCTACCATGGTAGCTGCCTTCTGGGGCGTATTCATCTGGAAGGAATTTAAGGGTGCCAATAAGCAGGTCAGCCTTCTTATTACCCTTATGTTTATTCTGTTTATTGTAGGCTTATCATTAATTGTTATAGCCGGAGAAAACTAAAGCAACTTTTAGTAAATGACCATTTACTAATTTATTTACCAACAAAAAAACATTTATTATGAAAAAAAGAATGATGTATTTGCTCACGGCAGTAGCCTGCATGGGCATGATTGCTACCTCTTGTAGCAACGACGACAACAATGATGGCGATGACAATGGGAACAAAACGAAAACATGGAAAGTAAAAACCATGGCGCTGGATCCTACGTGGGGTGACACGGAGTCGTGGGAGTTTGTATACAATACTGACGGGAAGGTCAGCAAGATATACAACGCCGGACCGGACTGGAAGGACACCATCTCATTCGACTACTCAACAACAGGAAAGGTTACTTACAAAAAAGGCGGCAGCACCACCACCTGCCTGCTCAACGCTCAGGGATTTGTCAGCGAGCTGCAGTGGAACAGCACCGAAGGACTCCGTTACGAGTACGATGCTACCACCGGATTTATTACCAAGATTACCGAGTATTGGGATGGCGGCACAGAGGTTAAGTGCGTAAATACCGTTAAGGGCAGCAACATTGACTCTATTGTTTATAAGCCCGAAAACACGCCTCCCAGCTGGAACAAGGTGTTTAACTATTCATCCGGAGAAAACTTGGGCGGCATACAGCAAATAGCTCAGCAAACCGACAACGTTAGCGATTGGCAGGCTCAATCAGGCTTATTCGGCAAAGCGTGCAAAAACATTTGCACTAAGGTGCAAAAGTCAACCAGCTCAACTCCCACCAACATCTCCTTCACGTTTGATGCCCAGGACAGGATCAACGTGCTGACAAGAGCCGGTTCTGACTGGAGCGAGATTTATACATTTACCTACTACGAGGAGGACTAATCGCCTTCAATACAAAAAAAGAGGGTTACGTATTTTTTACGTAGCCCTCTTTTTTGCTTTCTATATGCCTCCTCAGCTCATGAAAATATTGCCTCAGACACCATCTTGATAAGCCGTGTCCAACGGCCGAAATTTGATATCAACTTATACCTTCCTCCTGCCTGGCCTGAAGCGTGCTATAGGCTTGCTCGGCGGCGCGCTGCTCGGCCTCCTTTTTGGAGCGCCCGCTGCCGCTGCCCAGCAGCGCATCGTTTACGCGCAGCGTGCTCGAAAAGTTAAGCACCCCCTTTTCGCCGCGCAGCTGTTCCTCCGATGTTTCGAACTGTACGCTGCCGCCCGACTTTTGCACCAGCTCCAGCAGGCGGCTTTTGTAGTCGAACTCGTACTTGATAAGTTCATCGATGTTGACGCGCGACAGGAATATGCGCTCCAGGAAGGTTTTTTTAGCGCAATCGTAGCCCCTATCGAGGTATATGGCGCCCACCAGGGCCTCGAGCGTATTGCCCAAGATATTCCGCGAAAGCGGCTTGTTGAGGTGCGACTTGATGAACTTGGCCAGGCCCAGCTCCCAGGCCAGGCGGCTGAGGGCGTCGCGCCCCACGATTTTGGAGCGCAGCTGCGTTAAAAAACCTTCGCGCTGCTTGGGAAATTTGTTGTAAAGGTACTCCGATACCACGGCCCCGATGACTGCGTCGCCCAGAAACTCCAGGCGCTCGTTGTGCTCCACCGGCAGGCGCATGCGGGTCCGGCCCACAAAGCCCACGGAGCTGTGCGTAAAGGCAGTTTTATACAGCGATAAGTTGGCGGGAGTGTAGCCCAGCACTTGCCTCAACGTACGAATAAACTTACCATCCTTGCTGCGTGAGTACGACAGGAGGTAGTTCTTACATTGAGAAAGCAGCAAGAGCACGAAAGGGCTTATTCAAATTTTTTGAAAATTACCGACGCATTGTGTCCACCAAAGCCAAAGGTGTTGCTCAACGCCGCCCTCACCTCGCGCTTTTGCGCTGTGCCAAGGGTCAGGTTGAGGCGCTTATCCAGCGCCGGATCCAGGTTTTGGTTGTTGATGGTGGGAGGAATCATTCCACGCTGCATGGCGCAAATGCAGGCCAAGGCTTCCACCGCGCCGGTAGCGCCGAGCAGGTGCCCGGTCATGGACTTGGTGGAGCTGATGTTGAGCTTGTACGCTTGCTCGCCAAACACCTTTTCCACCGCCTTTACCTCGGCAATATCGCCCACGGGGGTGGAGGTGCCGTGCACGTTGATGTAGTCTATATCCTCAGGCTTCATTCCCGCATCATTCAGAGCCTTGCGCATAACGTTGGCGGCGCCCAGGCCTTCGGGGTGCGGAGCGGTAAGGTGGTAGGCATCGGCCGTCATGCCGCCGCCCACTATCTCAGCGTAGATTTTTGCGCCGCGCGCCTTGGCATGCTCCAACTCCTCAAGCATCATACCGGCACCGCCCTCGCCCATAACAAAGCCATCGCGGTCAACATCGAAGGGACGCGAGGCGGTTTGGGGGGAATCGTTGCGGGTGGAGAGCGCTTGCGCCGAGTTGAAGCCGCCCATGGCGGCTTCGCCGATGGGAGCCTCCGATCCGCCGGCAACAATGGCCTTGGCCTTGCCTAAGCGAATGAGGTCGAATGCATCGATGAGGGCGTGCGTAGAAGAGGCGCACGCCGATACCGTGGCATAGTTGGGGCCACGGAGCCCATACTTCATTGATATTTGCCCTGCGGCAATATCGGCAATCATTTTGGGCACGAAGAAGGGGCTAAACCGAGGGGTTCCATCGCCCTCGGCAAAGCCCTTTATTTCTTCGAACATGGTGCGAATACCACCTATGCCCGATGCCCACACAACACCCACCTCGTCCACATCAACTTTTGAAAAGTCCATGCCCGAGTCCTTGACAATCTCGTACGCGGCAATCATTGCAAACTGCGTGTACAGGTCAAGCTTCCGCGCCTCCTTTTTATCGAGGGCTTCGGGGTGCTGGTTTACATCAAAGTTTTTTACTTCACATGCAAACTGAGTTTTAAATTTAGAAGCGTCAAAACGCGTAATAGGCCCTGCCCCACTAACTCCTTTCAGCAAATTGTCGAAATACTCTTCAACCGTCTTACCTAAAGGGTTAATAGTTCCAAGACCGGTTACAACAACTCTTTTTAACTCCATAATTCTAAAGCTGGGTTTGCAAAAATAAACTGCTAGTTCTTAGCCTTTTCAATGTACGAAACTGCGTCGCCAACGGTGGCAATCTTTTCGGCATCCTCATCGGGAATAGATACGCTGAATTCCTTTTCGAACTCCATAATGAGCTCAACGGTATCCAATGAATCCGCACCGAGATCGTTGGTAAAGCTTGCGGTGGGGGTTACTTCTGCCTCGTCAACACCGAGCTTGTCCACGATAATCGCTTTCACTTTTGCTGCTACATCTGCCATAACTTCTTTTTTTTAGTTAGTAATTAAAGTTAATGAATTTCTAATGTTTTTGCGACTTTCACTGAAAAGTCGGTACAAAAGTATAAACTTATTCCATAGTTTTTATATTTTTGAACGATTTTTTATCAACCAAAATTACTAACACATTATAAATGAAAAATATAGCCATTTTCGCATCGGGCTCGGGCAGCAACGCCGAGCAAATTATACGCCACCTCAACGGGCAGGGCAAGGGCATGCGCGTAACGCTGTTACTCTCGAACAACCCCAAGGCCTACGCCCTCGAAAGGGCGGCAAAGCTGGGGGTGGCAAGCCTTGTTTTTTCGCGCGAGGCGCTGCACGGCGGCGGGGTAAGCGAGACGCTAATTTCACAAAATATTGACTTCATTGTACTTGCCGGGTTTTTATGGCTGATGCCCGCAGCCATTATAGAGGCCTTTCCCCACCGCATTGTCAACATCCATCCGGCGCTGCTGCCCAAGTACGGGGGCAAAGGCATGTATGGCGACAACGTGCACCGCGCCGTAATTGCCGCAGGCGAGCAGGAGTCGGGCATCACCATCCACTACGTCAACGCGGAGTACGATAGCGGCAGCACCATTTTTCAGGCCACCTGCCCCGTGCTGCCCGGCGATACGCCCGATACGCTGGCGGCAAGAATCCACGAGCTGGAGCACAGGCATTTTCCGGAGGTTATAGAGCAAGTCGTTAAAACGCTACCTTTGTAGCAAAATTTACCACTATGAAAGTTAGCGGTTTTACCATTATTCGCAACGGCGTTAAGTACGATTTCCCTATAGTAGAGGCTATTACCTCTATTCTCCCTGTATGCGATGAGTTCATTGTGAGCATCGGCGCACCCGACGACGGCACCGAAGCCATGATTAAATCCATTGGGTCGGATAAGATTAAAATTGTGCACTCGGTGTGGGACGACTCGCTGCGCGAGGGCGGAAGGGTGCTGGCCGTGGAAACCGACAAGGCGCTAAGCGCCGTATCGCCGGATAGCGACTGGGCCTTTTACATTCAGGGCGATGAGGTGGTGCACGAAAAGTACTTACCGGCCATACGGCAGGCCATGGAGCAATACAAGGATGATAAGCGCGTGGAATGCCTGGTGCTGAAGTACCTCCACTTTTACGGCAACTACAAGTACGTGGCCGACTCGCGCGGCTGGTACCGGCGCGAGGTGCGCATCATCCGCAACGACAAGCGCATCAGCTCGTACAGAGATGCCCAAGGGTTTAGGGGCGAGGGCGAAAAGAAGCTGCCCGGCAAGCTGGTGGATGCCTACGTGTACCACTACGGCTGGGTGCGCAACCCCTACACCCAGCAGGAAAAGGCAAAGGTGGCGAGCAAAATGTGGATGTCGGACGAGCAAATAAAAAAGGTGATACCGCAAACCGAGCTGTTCGACTACTCCAAAATCAGCTCGCTGAAGCTGTTCGACGGCACCCACCCCGGCGTAATGCTCAAGCGCATTGCCAGCATGGACTGGGGTTTTGAGTTTGACAACAACCAACGGCGCCTTAGCCTGAAGGAGAGGATGCTGAGCTGGATAGAAAAAAAGACCGGCAGGCGCCTGTTCGAGTTCCGCAACTACAGGCTAATCTGATTCGGAACTCCGCGTTTAGGCCTGCGAAGATATGGCCTATACAATTTATTTTCAAAGCTACAAAACCCTCGAAGGGTTGAGAGCCCTTCGAGGGTTAACCAACCTTCACAAATTCTTCGCCCTTATTAGGGAGCCAGCGATCGACCTTGGCGTGCAGCCGGCGCGCGGTGTTGTTTTGTACAATGCGGTAAGGAATTTTACCAAAGTTAAAGTCATGGCGAAGCAGCTCCACCTCCTCCGCCACCGATAGCCGGCGCATGTGCGAGCGGAGGTAAAAGCTGCGAATTTCCTCATCCCAACCCTGCTTATTGCCCCAGTAGTGCGCCACACACCCCTTGGCCGGCGCCAGCGTATAGGCGTTGTGCAGCACTATGGAAAAAGCCATCTGCTCCATAAAGTGGTTGCGCTTTACCAGGCTGCTCAGCGTATCGGACAGGCGCGTGGCCAGCCTAACCGCCTGCCCAGCCTCCTTGGCCGGAATGCCGAGTACGCCGGCGTTCCACATGTACAAATCGGGGGCAATGCTTACCCCCTCCACCACCTTGTTACCGACGCGCCGCCACACGTGCTTCTCCGTTTTCGACTTCAGCCGGGCAAGCATTCCCTCCCGCTCGTGCATTACCGCCACGCCCGCCTGCAAGCTTGCCGCAAGGCTATCCATCGGGGCAAAAAAGAAGGTGTCGGAGTCCAAGTACAGCACCGGCACATGGGGTTCCTTCTCCACGAGCAGCTCAATTGCCTTTTGCTTGGCGCGGAATATAAAGCTCCTGCTCCCTGTCCAGAGCCACTCCTTAATGGTAGCGCGGCTAACGGCATGAACGGTCAGGGATGTTCCCTGAAAGCGTATAAAATTCTGCGGGCAATCGGTTACCACGTGAATGCTCGTCTCCGGATTCACCGCCCAGAGCGTCTGCATGGAGAAGAACGTTTGGGAGTATATGGAGAGCTTATCGCCAAAGGCGAGGTAGAGTACGTTTACCATAGGGCTGCTATCTTTTTTTTAGAACCATTTTCACACATCGCCTACAAGCGCTTCACCCGCCCCTTGCGCAGCTTGGTTTTGAATTCCCAAAAACTATCGGTGCCCTTAATATCTATGCGGCACACCTGAAACTTATCCTTTAGCGGGAGGCGGTTGATGCGGTTGCCTATGCGTACGCCCAAGGCTATGCCGTAGTCTTCGAGCATCCGACAAAAGTTGTTGTACGCCTCCCTTTCGCGCGGAAAGCCACCGTAGGGGTAGGCCAGCACCGGCGTGTACGCTATACCTGCCGCATCGGCTGCCGATAGCGCCTGCCTAACATCGTTGCCCACGGCCTCAGGCTCACAATGCCTGTAGCCGATGTGCGCATACGAGTGCAGCGTGTACTCCACCCGCTCAGCAGGAGCTGACTTGGCCACCTCTGCGCTCATAATGGGCATGGAGCGGTCGCCATCCCACTCGCTGCTGCGGCCAAGATACTTTAAGGGAAGCGCAATGCTCACCTTTAAATCATACTTTTCAAGCAGGGGAAACAGCAAGTCGGCGTTGCTCTGGTAGCCGTCATCGAAAGTTATGATAATAGGTTTGTAAGGAAGAGGCTGCTCCGGCAGGTTTATCAACTCCCTAAACAGAATAGGCGTGTAGCCCTGCCGCCTGATATAGGCCAAATGCCGCTCAAGCACATCCCACCTTACCAGCAAATCCGTAGAAGTATCTGTTGAAATGCCGTGGTACATCAAAATCGGGAGACCTTTGGCGGGGGGAATAAGGATGCTGTACCGCAGCACAAGGCATACAAGGGCCAACAATATGGCTACGCTAAGAAAGAAATAAATCATGATGTAGCGGTAGCCCTTAATTCAATTTGCTTGCAGCTGCGAATAAACTTGTAGTAGGCACCAATAACCGACCACACAAAACCCTCGTAGCCATTCAGAAAATTCAGGCGCACAAAATACCAGGTCAGAAACCGTATCAGCAAGCTAAAGCCAACAGCCCACTTGTGCGCCTTCTTACCCTTTTTTACAGCATCGTTTGCCAGGATGGTGGTGTAGGTGTTAAACTTTACAAGTTGGTGTTCGAGGTTATGGTAGCTGTAGTGCAGCACCTCTCCTTTTAAGGTGCCAACGGCATCATCAACCCGCAGCTTCTCGTGCACATCGCAGCTGGTAAAGCGTGCTTTTTTCTTATTGAACAAGCGCAGGTGGGGTTGTCCTTTCTCCGTTCCATACTTAAACGTCCTCCCCAAAAAGTTTAGCGTAATGCGAAGGTTGTAAGCGGCGCAGGGAATATCATCCTGTGAAAAAAGGCGCCTTATTTCACCGGCCAGGGCCGGCGTTACCACCTCATCGGCATCAAGGTTGATGACCCAATCGTGGGTGGCCTGGGCAACGGCAAACTGCTTCTGCAAGCCGTAGCCCTCCCAGGCATGAGGTACAAATTTTGCGCCAAGACTTTTGCAAACTTCCGCTGTGCCGTCGGTTGAGCCCGAGTCCACCACCACTACCTCATCCGCCACGCCCTGCAGCGAGCGCAGGCAGCGCGCCACGTTCTTTTCCTCGTTAAAGGTTATTACCACCGCCGACAACTTTATCATAAAAGTGGGATTATCAAAAATTTAGTTTGTAAAAATACAACTTTTTTTGCACTTTAACGCTTAGCACAATGCTGATTTGCAAATAGTAAATGTAGAGATGGGCGCTCGGACACTGGCACGGGCGGGAGAGCAAGCATTTTTGGGGGAATTGTAGAGCAAAGAGTAAAACGCTACCTTTGCAGCAAAATTTACCCTATGAAAGTTAGCGGTTTTACCTTTGTGCGCAACGCTGTAAAGTACGACTACCCTGTGGTTGAAGCCATCACATCTATCCTCCCGCTCTGCGACGAGCTCATTGTGTGCCTCGGCAGCTCCGACGACGGCACGGAGGAGCTGATAAAATCCATCCCTTCGGATAAAATACGCATTGTGCCCTCGGTGTGGGACGACAGCCTGCGCAAAGGCGGCCGGGTGCTGGCGGTGGAAACCAACAAGGCGCTCGATGCCATTGCCCCCGACAGCGACTGGGCTTTTTACATTCAGGGCGACGAGGTGGTGCACGAGCAATACTTGCCCGCCATACGGCAGGCCATGGAGCAGTACAAGGATGACAAGCAGGTGGATTGCCTGGTGTTTAACTACCTGCACTTTTACGGCAACTACAAGTACGTGGCCACAGCGCGCAACTGGTACCGCCGCGAGATACGGATTATAAAAAACGACCGCAGCATTCGCTCGTACCGCGATGCGCAGGGCTTTAGAAGGAATGAAAAGCGCCTCCCCGGCAAGCTGATTAACGCCTACGTGTACCACTACGGCTGGGCGCGCAACCCCCGCTTTCAAACGGCCAAGATGTCGAACTTTGAGGCGCTGTACAAGCCCGACGAGAAGCTGACGGTAAAAAAGGATGAGCTGTACGACTACAGCAACGTATCGTCGCTGGCGCTGTTTACGGGCACGCACCCCAAGGTAATGCAGGCGCGGGTTAGGGGCATGGACTGGGATTTTGAGTTCGACGTAAGGCAAAAAAACATGCCGCTCAAGTACCGCCTGCTGGATTTTGCGGAGCGGCTAACGGGCAAGCGTTTTTTTGAATTCAGGAACTACAGGCTGGTGTAGGATGACAGATAGAAAAGCTGTTTTGCATGCCAGCTTATCGCTACTTTAACTTGCTTATACCGTTGCGGCAGCGCACGAGTCCTAGCTTTATTTTCTCCCGCATCAGGTCCTCCACAAAATTGGTGTCATCATTGCTATAGTTACTCGCGTGAAAAAGATGGTAAACGATAGCCTTGTTTTTCATTGATTTCATTCTAAGCCCACCTTTTTTCAAGCGCCAGCCGATATCGAGGTCCTCGCCGACTCCGGCGCGCTGGTAATCCTCGTCAAAACCGTTAACCTCCAGCACATGCCTACGCAGTATCCCCCAGTTACAGCCCAGTATTTTGCGGCCTTGCTTATCGACATTGCGCTGAAAGGGGTTATATACGGCAGCGCCCATTGATGTGGACCCGGCCATGAGGGCATTGACAAAGCTTAGCTTCTTTATGCTTTTCTCGCGCAATAGCTGCGAGGTAACCTTCTCGCTTAAATTTGCCCGCCTTCCGTAGCATACTTTATTTTCTCGTATCGCCTTAGCATATTCCTTAAGCAAATGCCTATGGGGAACGCAGTCGCCATCCAAGAACACGAGCTGCTCCCCCTCGGCTGCTAAAACCGCCGCGTTCAAAACTTTAGTCTTCCGAAACCCTTTATCCTCCTGAAAAACATGCTTAATGGGATAGGCGTATTGCTGACGAGCCTTGCCTAAAAAAGCGGCTGTTTCCTCAGCGTTGTTGTCCTCCGAAATAATAACTTCGAAATTTTTATACGACTGATTATTGATGGCCTGCAGCATCAACTCCAAAAAGTCGGTGCGCTTGTAAAATGAAATAATGAGAGAAATCATGCTATTTAAAGATGCAGATTAGGCGATTCAGGTGGTAAGCAATGCTGTTCGGCTGCGCCAACTCCTGCTGGGATTTCTTTCCCATTTTTAAGTAGTATTTGTAAAAAACCCGGGAGGTAATTCCCCATTTTTTCAAAAATATTCTCCAGCCTTTTTTTACGACTTTATGGTTTACCTTAGCTGTGGACATCTCCAAAAAATGGTAAACACGGCTTTTGGTCACACCTTGAAACCTCCGCACGCCAACTTTCCATAGCTTCATTGAGAAATCGGGGTCGGAGTAAAAGCCGGGGAAAAACTCCAAGCTGTAGCCTCCCACCTGCTCCCACAGGCTACGATGCACCACGTTGGGCGGCCACGAGGCCCCGCTCCAGTCCTCCATCGGCAAATCGGCGTAGCGCAGCAGCAGCTCCTCCTCCCTAAAGCTATCGGGCGTTCTCCCAAAATCGTAGGGAGCTATGGCAACTTTCTTATGCACATCGCGCGGTTCAATGGAGGTGGACGACAGGAAAAACAGATTATCGGGTTGCCGCTCTACGGCCTCCCACAGGTAGTAATCCCAATCGGGACACGCGTACATGTCATCGTTTAAGTAAACGATGTAGTCAGTGGCAGCAAGCGAGGCTGCCGTGTTTACAGCAAGGCACACGCCCACATTCGAAGGAGAGTAGGAGTAGTCTATGCTGTTTGCCTCGGCCCACTCCTGAGTTCCATCTTTTCCCTCGTTAATATGAAGAATGATTTGATGCCTAAAGCGGCTGTTTTTTAGAATACTACTAATGCAAAGCTTCAGCATCGGTAAATTATTCCACGTGGGAATAATAATGCTAAAGCGATACTGTTCCTTGCCCGGAAAGGTCTTAGTGCTAATATCTATCGTACTATCGGGGTGCATGTTATCCTCTATATCTTACCAAATACTTATTGCCTAAATTCTTCTTTTACTAAACCTTTACCACCTGGCCTTCCGCAATATTTTTCTCTACCGCCCGCCACTTATCCACATGAAAAAAGCTGAAGTACACAAAAAACATCAGCATGGCTACCTTGTCGGCGCCTATATACCTATCCTCCATCTGCGCCACAGCAAACAGAATAACAATGGCGGCAAGCGTTACCGAGTAGCTGTTCTTACGTATGCTTGCATACAAGGGGTAAAACAGCAAAAAAAGCATAAACAGCAGGCCCAATACACCGTAGTGGTGAAAGTAGGCCAGGTACTGGTTGTGGTATATAAATCCCTGGTCAACGTAGCGCTGGTAGCCGGCCTCGATAAGGTACTGCTGAAGCTGGCTGTTGGCGTAAATGGGGCCATCGCCGAACAGCCAAAATTCCTTAACATGCGAAAGCAGCACCTCCCATATTTTCAGGCGGGTTGATACAGAACCCGTATCGTGTCCGCTGGCAAAAAACGCCTCACCCTCGGTAAATATTTCGGCAAACCGCAGCTTAACGCTTTGCGGCAGCATGTAAACCAGCAGCACCGCAGCCAGCACAAGGCACAGCGCCCAGCCCACCTTTTGCCACGACCTGAGCCTCCGCAAAAAGTAGGCAACCGTCAGCAGCAGGGCAAGGCCGAAGCTCAGCATGGTTCCGCGGTTGATGGTCAGGAATAAGAACAGCACGTTGACCGCAAAAAACAAGGCCGCAAGGATTCTTTTTGCCCCCCGTCCATTTACGAAAAAGGGCACCAGCACCAGCGCTCCCAGGCTAGGATAAAAGGAGTAGTCCTTGAGAAAAACCGACAGCCACTCATGCTTGGTGCCGCAGCCAAAAAGGCGGCAGCTAAGCACGTTATTTAAAAAAGCCGTTGGCGTTTTAAACAAGGCCGAAACATCAAAGTAGGCGCACAGGAGCCAAACGCCGCCAAGCGCCGTGCTCACGCCGAAAAGAAGCATGGCGCGCTCAAAATTTTTTTGGCTCAGCCCCACGCTCATGGCCACGCAAAACAGCGGCATGACCACGTAGGCCAGCAGCAGTTCCTCAACATCCCTGTAGGAAGCCCTCAGCCCCCCGGGATTGGGTAGCAGGCTCCACACGGCGGTAAGCACAAGGCCATACAGCGCAAACAAAAACAGCGCCTTTATGTACAGCCGGCTCGCGGCATGCTCCTTGTACCACGCCCTCATCTCGCCACGATACAGCACGCCAAACAGCAGTATGACGAGCAGCTGTATGGCGCGGTTGGCGGCCACCGAGGCCGGCCCCACAAGGCCCAGCACGGCGACAAACACAAGGAGTATCCAGCTATTTTTGGTAAGAAAATTTTTCATCGGCGCGTAGCGTTGCATTCGCCTGTCAGCTCTTCGTAAATTTTTATGTACTCCTGCGCGCAGCGCTTCCAGCTGTACTTATCGGCATGCGCCCTGAGCAGGTCGGCGTTGTTTTGCGGCGCCTGCCGGGCGTCCAGCCCCTGCCTTACAACCGCAGCCATTGGCTCGCCCTCAAGCGTCTCCCAGTAAAATGCCATGCTGCCACACACCTCGGGAATGCTGGTGCTGCGCGCCGCAAACACCGGCTTACCCGCCTGCATGGCCTCTATGGGCGGGATGCCGAAGCCTTCGGCCTGCGACGGGAATACAAAGGCCTTGCAGTGGTCGTACAGCCAATACTTCTCGGCATCGCTAACGGTACCCACAAGAGCAATCCGGTCGCTCAAGCCCGCCACCTCTATAGCCCTGCGCACCTCGCGGTAGTAGTCGTGATGCACCACCCTACCCGCCACCACCAGGGTTAAATCGGGCAGGTGCTTCATCATATCCACCAGCAGGTGTATATTTTTTTTACGTGTAAACGTGGAAATAAAAAAGAGGAAGGGCTTGGCGCGCAGGCGCTGCTCCAGCGCTGCCGCTACCTGAGAGGTTTCGGCAGCGGGGCGCTGGGCTACACCGTTGTACACCACAGCATGCTTGGCGCCATGGAGCTTAAGGTGCGCCATGGTGTCGCCCTCCACAAAGTGGGAAATAAACACCAGGTAATCGACGCCCGACAGGCCGCGCTGATACTTGCGCAGATAGCGCTTCCGGCTCGAGCCCTCCTTTTCGTATAAAAAGTTAAGATCGTGCAGCGTAATCACGTATTTTCTATGGGATAGCTTGCGACGCAGGTACGGCGTATTTTGCGCCAGGCCATGCAGCACGTCGTAGCGATGCTGCCAGTACGCCAGGAACCGGTGCCACCATCTCAGGCGCAGGTAGCGCACCCGGCTGTCGGCAAAGGGGTGCTTGCCGGGCACCAGGAAGGTTAACTCCCAGCGATCGTAGTCTATGTTTTCCGAAAGCGCTTGGCCAAACCGGCGCGCTACCTCCCACAAGCCGCAGTATGCGCCTTGGAGCTTGCTCAAGTCCACCAGTAGCCTTTTTTTTGCGTTTCCCATATCGCAAAGTAACAAAAAATCAAGCAAAAAAAACAATGCTCCAAAAAGAAAATCCTTTTGGAGCATTTCGCAAGAGGTACCATGCAGATTCGAACTGCAGTACGCGGTTTTGCAGACCGCTGCCTAACCACTCGGCCATGGTACCGTTTATTTAGCGGATGGCAAAGGTAGTACAAAAAAAATTACCGTGCAAGCGCCGCCTTTCCCTCGCGCGTAATGCGCACGCTCGAGGCCTTAACCTGCCCGCCCAGCGGCGGGTTGAGTTTGGCCACCCTGACCGTTACCCGCGCCGCTTGCTCCATTTTTTGCGTAAGCGCTCCGACTATCCGCCCGGCCACATGCTCCAGCAGGTGCGAGGGCTTTTCCATTTCGGCCCTTACCAGGTTGTACACCTCCTGGTAGTTGATGGTGTCGGCAATGGCGTCCGAAGCCGCAGCCCGGCTGAGGTCAGCCTCCACGCTCACATCTACCGTGAAGCGCGTACCGATGGCCTGCTCCTCGGCAAAGCAACCGTGGTACGCGTAGAATTCCATGCCTTCGAGCGAGATTGTATCCATTGACGATTTATGATTTATGATTTATGATTTATGATTGACGATTTATGCACCGGTTTCCTTGACGAAAAAGCGCTTGCAGGGGCTACAGCACCTTGACCCACGCCTCTCCGCCGGCCGGCTCCGCTAAATACCCTACTTCGAATAGCGGCGTTCCGGTTTTTGAAGCGGCGCTTTTCAAAGCATTCACGGCGCCTGGCTCCACGGCCACCAGCAAGCCACCGCTGGTTTGCGGATCGCACAGCAGGGCTTTTACCTTTTCTTCGTTTTCGCCCGCAACGCAAATAGCAGCCTTGCTGCCGTAGCTGCTCCAGTTGCGCGTGGTGCCGCCGGGCATGCACTGCTGCTCAACGTAGCTGTCAACGCCCGGAATACGCGGCAACTTATCGTACTCCAGCACCATTTGCACGCCGCTGCCCTCGGCCATTTCAATGGCGTGGCCAAGCAGCCCGAATCCCGTTACGTCGGTCAGGGCGCGCACGCCGTCCAACTCCGCAAAGTCGCTTCCCGCCAGGTTGAGCGTGGTCATCAGGCGCACCGCCTCGGCGGCATCGGCAGGCTTTACCACGCCCCGCTTTTCGGCAGTAGTAACAAGCCCTATGCCAAGTGGTTTTGTGAGGAATATTTTACATCCGGGCTGCGCCGAATTATTTTTCTTAACCTGCCCGCTCTTCACAATTCCCGTAACCGCAAGGCCGAATATGGGCGTGCCGATGTTGATGCTGTGCCCTCCGGCCAGCGGAATTTTCGCGGCAGCGCACACCTCACGAGCGCCCTCCACCACCTCGCGCGCCAGCTCGGCAGGCAGCTTATCCAGCGGCCAGCCAAGTATGGCAATGGCCATGATGGGCCTACCGCCCATGGCATAGACATCGCTGATGGCGTTGGTGGCGGCAATGCGACCGAAGTCGCGCGCATTGTCCACTATGGGGGTAAAAAAATCGGTGGTGCTTATCACCGCCTGGCCGTTGCCAATGTCGTACACCGCGGCGTCGTCCTTGCTTTCGTTGCCCACCAGGAGCTCGGCAAAGCTCATTGGCTCGCCTTCACACTTAAGAATTACCTCCAGCTCCTTAGGCGCTATTTTACATCCGCAGCCCGCGCCGGGGCTGAATTGGGTTAAACGTATTTGCTCCATCAGTTTGAATTGTTTTATGCTTCGCGCTTAAAAGTTTTATGCTTGCGTGTTTGACCATTGTTTGAAATTGTTGTTTAAACGCGCGAAGCGCTTCAAACAATTATGAAACTATCTTAAACCATCTCAAACTCTACTTACAATCATTTTTGCAATATCCTCCACGTTAGCACCCTCGGGCACCTCAATGCGCGTTACGCTTTCGGGCCTGCGCGCCGAGATTTGAAAGCCGTAGGCCTTGTCGTAGTAGTCCAGCATAATTTTGGTTACCTGCGCCAGGTCGCCGGCAGCGCACAGCTCCAGCGCCTGCCTGCACCTATCGTAGCCCAGGCGCTTTTCTATTTTTTTTATTGATTCGGCCAAAAGCGTCCGGTCAAACCCGCCGTACTCCACCAGCAACCGCTTTACGCGCGCCTGCTGCGGCACCACCACCTGCGTGGTTCCGGCCCGCTTCATTTGCTCAAAAAACGCGGGCGGTATTTGATTTTTTCCAACGTTTACGCTCTCATCCTCGAGCCACACAACTTGGCTTTTATCCGCTTTTTGCAGCTCGGCAAAGAGCTTATTTTCGAAGTGCTCGGTGCTGGGCTGCAGCTGTTGTCCCAGCGCGCCAAACGCCGAGCCCTTATGGTGTGCCAGGGCCTCAAGGTCGATGACCTGCTGCCCTAACTTTTTCAGCTCCGCAAGAATTTCGGTTTTCCCGCTGCCCGTGTAGCCACTCAGGATGCGCAGCTCGCGCGGCAGCTCCATTTCGCTCAGCACCGCGCGGCGAAAGGCTTTGTAGCCACCTTCGAGCAGCATGCACTTTTTGCCCACGGTCTCAAAGAGCCAGGCCATGGATTGGCTACGCATGCCGCCACGCCAGCAGTGTACCAGCATTTGCTCCGATTTTATCTTCAGAACCTCCTCGCAGATCGCGCGCATCTTGGGGCCGACAAAACCCAAACCTTGTAGCACGGCCGGCTCACGCCCCACCTGCACGTAGGTTGTCCCCATGGCGGCGCGCTCCTCGTCGCTGAACAGGGGAATGTTTACCGCACCCGGAATATGCCCCTGACGAAACTCGCCCGGCGAGCGAACGTCAACCACAGGCAGGGCCTGCGCTTGATGTAAAAAATCGGCTATATCTACACTATGCATTAATGTAAGAGGATGGCAAAACAAATATTGCACGCAACATTGTGGCAACAGTTTAAAATACGACTACCACATATCGCACGTAAGGTGCAGCACAAAAAGAAACTAGTTGATTAGTTTAACTTCTTCATCAATTCTACAATCTGCTTATCACTCAATTCTCCTTTGTAGATCGTAAAATTTCGCAATAAGCCATCAAAATATCTCTCCAACGCCCAATTATAGCAAGTGCCTATTTTTAATTTTTGAGCATCTATCTTCAATGTAACTTCTCGATAGCTTGCAGTTCGAAGTTTCCCATCAACGAAAACCAAGAATCCTCCATCCGATGCCCTCTTAACGCATGCAACAGTATGCCAATCTCCACAAATTTCAGCATCTGGCATAATCGTTCTTAGGCCATGAGCACAGTATGACGGATTAAAGCCCCAGTAACCTTGATCAACTTGAAAACTGAAACCATTATGGTAGGCATGTTGCTTATCAAATATTGTGGGATAGTAGCTGGTTTGAATGGAATCTCCTTTTACATAAAACATAATGGCAAACGACTGCCAAGTGCTGTCAATATTAAAAGGAGTATTTAGTCCATAATTCGCCAAATATTCACCACAGCGCAAGACCTTGTACTTGCCGTATGTTTCAAACATTGGCCGACTTCCAGGAACCTCTAAATCTCTCTGATTACCAGAATAATCCATCACATCGCCATTGAATGGGTAATACGCATAAGGCTTAATTTGTTTCTGTGCACCACTATTTTGTGCTGATAACAAAGTGCTACCAAGTAGCAACACGATCATTGTAATAAATGTTCTCATGCTTTATAAAGTATAAAAAAACTATTTAGAATTAGCAAGGCACGTACAATAAAGATCTATAACATATTACAAATATAGCACTTTTAGCTAGCAACGCCGTATTTCTGCTATCTTTTCGGCGCAATTAATTCCATCAATTGCGGATGACGTAATGCCTCCAGCGTAGCCCGCGCCCTCGCCGCAGGGGTACAAATTCTTCAGCTGCACATGCTGCAAACTTTCAGCATCGCGCGGTATGCGCACCGGCGACGAAGTGCGCGACTCCACCGCCAGCACGTTGGCCTCGGCGGTAAGGTAGCCCTTCATTTTGGTATCGAAAACCTTAAATGCCTGCCGCAGGCTTTTTGCCACAAAGTGCGGCAGCAGCTCGTGCAGCGGCGCCGATGTAACCCCCGGAATGTAGGAGCATTTATTGAGCGAGGCGGAGATTTTTCCGCTTACAAAATCCGTCAAACGCTGCGCAGGAGCCACCTGCGATCCACCCCCTGCAACACACATGGCACGTTCTATATCTTGTTGAAAATGTAATCCGGCTAATGCTCCATATTTTGCGTAGACAGAAATATCCTCCAAGTTAACCTGCGCCACAACCCCCGAGTTGGCAAACGGCGAGCTGCGCTGCGAGTTCGACATGCCGTTTACCACTAAGTGCCCCTGCGCGGTTGCGGCCGGCACAATGTGACCGCCGGGGCACATGCAAAACGAGAACACGCCCCTGTTTTCCACCTGCGCCACCAGGCTGTACGAGGCAGCGGGCAGCAAGGGCAAGTAGCTTGTACCGTGGTACTGAATTTCGTTGATCAGCAGCTGCGGGTGCTCGGCGCGCACGCCAAGGGCAAAAGGTTTGGCCTGCAGCTCCCACTTTTTTCGAGCAAAGAGCTCGTAAATATCGTGCGCCGAGTGTCCTGTGGCAAGTATTATGGCAGCGCCCTCGTAGCGGTTGCCCCGTTCGTCCGTTACGCCTTTTACAGTGCCGTTTTCTACAATAAAATCCGTAACTTTCGTATCGAAAAAGTATTGCCCGCCGCAATCCTCAATGGTTTTGCGCATGGCAGCAATAACGTGCGGCAGCTTATCGGTACCAATGTGGGCATGGGCATCAATCAGGATATCGGGGTTGGCGCCGTGCAGCACCAGCTGCTGCAACACCCCGGCAATGCTGCCGCGCTTGTTGGAGCGGGTGTACAGCTTTCCATCGGAGTAGGTTCCCGCGCCCCCCTCGCCAAAGCACCAGTTGCTGTTGGGGTTTACCACATGCTCGCGCGTGAGGCGGGCAATGTCGTGCTTGCGCTCCTTCACATTCTTTCCCCGCTCAATAATAATGGGGCGCAGCCCTTTCTCCAGCAGCTTGAGCGCAGCAAAAAGGCCGGCAGGGCCTGCGCCCACAACCACAACGGGCGTTTTTCCGGCAACATTTTTATAGCCAAAATGAATTGCCTTTTGCTCGGGAACCGGCCCTTCGTACGCCTCGAGCCGGAGCAAATATTGCGGCCGGCCACGGCGCGCATCGATGGAGCGGCGAAGAACCTTTACAGCGCTCAGCTCGTCCCCGTGCAGCATGAGCGCCTGCGCGGCAGCCTGCTTTAGCTGCTGCGGATTGGCGGCCACCTCTGGCGGCACCGCAAGGTCAATGGTATGGATTGCCGATTTCAAGCTTTACTTTTTGCCCTGCAAATTTAATCATTCTATTTCAGCAAAAAATAACACTGCAAAAAACACCAAACACGCAGGCTTGCGCTATATTTGTCGGAGAAAAAATTATTACGCCATGAAGAAGCTGAACAAATACTGGTGGATTGCGGCTATAAGCGCGCTCCTTTTTTTGCCCTCGTGCCTGGATGACACGCCCGCGCCGCTGCGCCTTTCGGTGCTCGGCAAAACCCAATGCAACCCGCAGGACAGCACCATTTGGTGGTTTATGGCTGACGACTCCACCACCTTTGTGTACGATGGCGTTGCCCCGTTTACGCCGTACAAAAATTGGCGCTCCATTGCCTACATGGAGCTGCTGGATGGCAAAGCAAAGCCGGGTTACGACTACGTGGTAAACTTTGTGGATGTGGTGGGCGTTCTTACCAACCCCGTTACGGCCACCAACCTGGTACACATTGATACAAGCACCAGCGATGATATAGCTGTTAGAAATGCTTTTGTATCGCTGCAATACCTCAACCTCTACATAACCGTTAAAGGCTACAGCGGCGCGCTGCACAAGTTTTACCTGCTGCGCGATTCGCTGCAAACAACGGAGCCCATCAAGCTCAACCTACTGCACTACAAAGGAAAGGATGCCGAGATTGAAAATATTACAGGAACCATTTCGTTTGACCTCGAAACGCTGGCCGAGCGCAGCACGCAGGATAGCGTAAGAATTCAGTTGCTGGTGCCCAGCGGGGATTCGGCAAACTTCATCTACCGGTTTAAGAAGTAAGGAAGAGGCCGCTCAAAAAAATGTCATCCCGTACTCACGAATAAATTCGGGGTAAACTTTGACACGGAATCTCCCACTAAGGGGTATGTACTTTTTGGAGATTGCGGGTCAAGCCCGCAATGACAAATTCCTCACAAAAGGACTTTTTGAGCGGCCTCTTTTTTTACCTGAAGTCAAACCACAAATCCATCTTCACACCCTCATCGCCTTTTTTGATGCGAATGCTGCCGGGCTGGCTCCTGGGGCCCTGCTGCGATATGGGCTTAAAGCAGCGCATGCCGGCAATTTCGTAAAGGAATGAAATGTCGCCCCCGGGGAATTTCGGGTTCGCCTCAATGTTGGATTTGTTATCCGTTGGATCCGCGGGCGTGTACACGCGCATAAACACGCCATCGCTCCCGCTGTACACGGTAAACGGCGACTCGGTGGTGTTGAACTTGCCCCAGTAAACGTTGCCGTGGTAGCCCTTAAACTCGGGGTAAACCAGGTTGGCAAAATCGGCGCCGGTAATGGTGTTGTTGTAGTCCTTGCTCCACACGCCGAAGTTGGCGCCACGTATGCGGTTGCGCCACACGCGGTAAGGACCGCGGCCAAACCACTCCATGCTTTTTACGTTTTGCTCGGGGTACGAAAACGTGAAGCCGAAGTTGGTAATCTGATCCTCAAAAACAGCCTCGTCAAAACCCTGACCGGCGTTGGATTTGTTAAGGGTAACGGCACTCATTTTAATCATTCCGTCAGGCGTCATGCGCCACTGAATGGAATCGACCGCCCCCAGGTAGAATACAGTAAAAATAGCATCGTTACCCTCGGTGCGAGTTTGTACGTTTTTTAAACGCGCCTTCATACCCACAGGAATTGGACCATTACTGAATGACACCACTCCCTTGCTGTTTTTTACCTCAGCAATTAAGCCATCGGCAGCGTTGAAGCTAACAGTTACGCTATTTGTCGAAAGGCTTACTTTCCCATCGCCCGTTTCAAGCTGTGCTTTTCCACCTTGCTTTAAATTTTTCATTTGCCGTTGAGCGTAATCTGCCGCATAGCGAATGGTCCACGTCCAGGTGCAAATTTCATCGCCGCTTTTATCCCACGCTTTTAGCTCTAAAATATCACCGTCGAAAAAGTTGGCGGGCATTTGCATCTTGGCCTTGCCCGTTTCGCGCGGGTCAATGGCGGGCAGCGCCACCACCCCCGAGGCAAGTACCTGCTGCACACCTTGTACAAGCGGCGAGGGAGCGGTAAGCACGCGATACTCCATGCGGCAGGTGCCGAGGTTGGTAAAAAGGTAATCGTTGCGCACCATAAATTCGCCCCGGAACGAGGGTGTGATGTACAGCGGCTGGAATTGTACGGGCGCCCAGATGTCGCGCACGGCGTAGTAGCTTCCCTCCTTTTCGCGGTAGGGGCCAAGAATACCATCGGCGCCGTTGGATCCGTCGGCGTCGAGCATGCCGCCCTTGTCAACGCGCTTCACGGCGTTGTCGGAAAAATCCCACATGAAGCCTCCCGCAAAAAGCGGATGCTCCACGTAGTGCGCCCAAAAATCCTCCAAGCCCGCGCCGTGCCCCTGGTCGTACATGCCGTGCTGTAACTCGGTGGGCATAAACACCTTGTAGCCGTTGATAAGGCGTGCCACCCCCGTAAGGTAGGTGGGATAGTGGTGCGTATCGAGCTCGTTAAAATCGGCCCAGGCGTGTATGACGTGGCGCTTTTGCGGATCGTAAAACGTAAAGAGCGTGTCGAGCTCGTGGTTGAATCCGCCCTCGTTGCCGTTGCTCCAAAGGATGAGCGAGGGGTGGTTGACATCACGCGTAACCAGCTCCTTCACGAGCATTGACCCCACCTTTGTGCCGTAAGCATTTTGCCATCCGGCCAGCTCCGATACTACAAAAATTCCGAGCGAATCGCAGGCCTCCATAAAGTGCTTATCGGGGGCGTAGTGAAATCGCACGGCGTTGATGTTCATTTCCTTTATCAGCTTGGCATCGGCCACGCTAATGGCGCGGTTGGTGGTGCGGCCGCCGTCGGGGTGAAAGGAGTGGCGGTTGATGCCCTTGAGCACCACCTTTACGCCGTTGACGTAAAGGCCGTCCTTGGGACGGAATTCAACGGTGCGGAATCCAATTTTTTCGCTGTAAACGTGCACCGTTTTACCGTTTTTATCCAGCAGTTCCAGGCGCAGGTTGTACATGTTGGGCGCCTCGTTAGTCCACGGCTGCACGTTGTCCCACTTAATATTCACGCTATGTTTGGTTCCTGTCGAATTAAGCGCCACCGTACGTTTCTCAAAATTTTGTCCGGCGTTTTTTACCGGGGAAATAGAAACAGCAGCAGAGTAACCCTCTTTAATATCGGTGGTATAAATATCGGCGTAGAGCGAGCCGTCGGCCCCGGCATCAACGGCGATGCGCTCAATGTTCACGGCGGGTTTGGCCTCGAGATACACGGGGCGGTAAATGCCGCCGAAGAGCCACCAGTCGGCCTTGCGCTCGGCGGCGTTGACCAATTTATCGGCCGACTCCTTGCTGACCTTTACCTCCAGCTCGTTCTTCCCTGCCTTAACTTTATCGGTAACGTCGTAGGCAAAGCGGTTGAAGGCGCCCCTGTGCGTTTCGCCCGCCAGCTTGCCGTTCAGCTTCACCTCGGTATCGGTCATCGAGCCCTCGAAAATAATGCTGACCTGCCGGCCCTTCCACTCCTTGGGAACAGTAAACGTGGTGCGGTAGGTGCCCACCTCCATCGGCGGATTTTTTACCTTTTTGTCCACGTACCAGCGGCCGTAGCAGTACTCGCCAAAGCCCTGCAGCTCCCACTGCGAGGGTACCTCAATCTGCGACCACTTTTTGCTGTTGGCGCCATCGCTGCAGTAGAACTGCCAGGTTTTGGTATCGCCAAGCCCCGTGCCCGAGAGGTAAAGGGTTTCGGTAGATTGGGCTGCCGCCGCCAAGGGCAGGAGCAGGGAAAGGAGGAGGATGTTTTTTTTCATGTGCTACGCTCTATTTGCTTAACTGCAAATGTAGCAATTTGATTGATAGGACTAAAGTATGGCCTTCATCCAATAGATATACAAAACGCTAAAAACAAGCGTATTGTACAATTATCAAGGTGAAAAAACGAAGGATATTCTATGAGAAACGATGATTTTTACAAGCCCGCATCAGCACCCCGACCGGGGATTGGGCCCTAGTTAGGGTTGCTTGGGGTGAGCCGGTAGGGAAAATGCAGCGCCGTCAGCAAGGCTCCCGAGGGCAGCGCCATCAAATCAAAAGCGCACCTCCCTGTTTCCAAAGAAGTGCGCTTTCAAAAAGTTAGGCGGCGACCTACTCTCCCGCTTTCGCAGTACCCTCGGCGCTGGCGGGCTTAGCAACCCTGTTCGGCATGGGAAGGAGCGGAACCCCG
>JAVBPG010000007.1:0-21206 GCA_031549685.1 Bacteroidales bacterium
ACTAGTTGCCGTGGGTAGCGGTTACTCTTTATTTCATATGGTGGGGGGGGGGTGTGTGTGGGCCGGCCTGCCCCCCCCCAACTCCCCCTTTAAACCGCGGCGCTGTCATTTCGAACGGAGCGAAGCGTAGAGAGAAATCTCCCAACGTAACCCACCACATACGAGGCCTGTAGGCAGGCGCAGCCTGCAGGCAGGCGCAGCCTGCAAGCACAACTCAGCCACGCCGGAGCGGAACCAAACGGGCTGCTTCATTCCCTTCTTCCGCCGCAGCTTACTTTTCAGCGCCTCTAAACCGGCCCTAAAAACAGCAACTCAAAAAGCATCTTTCCACCCGTATTTCCCTTTAATCTTTTTTAGCAAAATAAAACCTTGATCTTTCTTGATTTTATCTAATATTTTTAGCTATCTTTAAAATTTTAAAAAAGCAACCCGCTTGCACTATTTAAACTATTAACTACGAATAATTTGCAACAACGTATTTAAACAAAAAATAATGACGGAAGGTAAGAAAATCAGGAGTGCGCTCATATCGGTTTACTACAAGGATGGGCTTGATGCAATAGTACATGAACTTAACAAGCAGGGAGTTAAAATATATTCTACGGGCGGAACGCTCAACTTTATTGAGGGTTTGGGCGTAAAAGCCACCTCGGTGGAGAGCCTTACGGGCTACCCCTCCATACTCGGCGGCCGCGTAAAAACGCTGCACCCCAAGGTATTCGGCGGCATACTTTCGCGCCGTGATAATACCGAAGACGGCAAGCAGCTGGCGCAGTACGAAATTCCCGAAATTGATTTGGTAATTGTTGACCTCTACCCCTTTGAGGAAACCGTGGCCTCGGGCGCAGCGGAGCAGGATATTATTGAAAAAATCGACATCGGCGGCATTTCGCTCATTCGCGCCGCCGCAAAAAACTTTAACGACGTGGCCATTGTCGCCTCGCGCGAGCAGTACGCCGAGCTGCTGCAAATGCTCAGGGAAACCAACGGCGGCACCACCTTGGCTAATCGCAAATATTTAGCCGCGCAAGCCTTCAACGTGTCGAGCCACTACGACGGCGCCATCTTCTCGTACTTCAACCAAAGCCAACACATCCCCTCGTTCAAGCAAAGCGTACACGGCAGCATGAGCCTGCGCTACGGCGAAAATCCGCACCAAAAGGCGGCCTTCTACGGCAGGTTCAACGACATGTTTGAGCAGCTAAACGGCAAGGAAATTTCGTACAACAACCTGCTGGATATCGACGCGGCGGTGGCGCTCATCAACGAGTTCAGCGAGTCCACCTTTGCCATACTGAAGCACAACAACGCCTGCGGCGTGGCCTCGCGCCCAACATTGCTACAGGCATGGACTGACGCGCTAGCCGGCGACCCCGTTTCGGCGTTCGGCGGCGTGCTCATCTGCAACCGCGAGCTGGATAAGGCCACGGCCGAGGAGGTGAACAAGCTGTTTTGCGAGGTGGTAATTGCGCCGGCCTACAACGCCGAGGGCTTGGAAATTTTGAAGCAGAAGAAAAACCGCATTATACTTACCGCAAAAAGCTTTGCGCTGACCGCTATGCAAAGCCGCACGCTGCTCAACGGCGTGGTGCTGCAGGAGCGCGACCTGGCGACCGAAACCGAAAAGAACATGACCCCGGTAACCGGCGCCAAGCCAACGGCGGAGCAAATTCAGGATTTGATTTTTGCCAACAAAATAGTAAAGCAGTCGAAGTCCAACGCCATTGTTTTGGCCAAGAACGGACAGCTGCTGGCCAGCGGCGTAGGGCAAACCTCGCGCGTGGACGCGCTGAAGCACGCCATTGAAAAGGCAGCCTCGTTCGGCTTTTCGCTGCAGGGCGCGGCAATGGCCTCGGACGCGTTTTTCCCCTTCCCCGACTGCGTTGAAATAGCGCACAAGGCGGGAATTACGGCGGTTATTCAGCCCGGCGGATCGGTAAAAGACCAGGACAGCATTGACTACTGCAACGCCAACGGCGTGGCCATGGTAACCACAGGCATCAGGCACTTTAAGCATTAACGCCTTGGGGCGTCATTGCGAGGAGCCCGCCTGACTGACGTAGTCGGGCAGGGAACGACGAAGCAATCTCCTACTTGCAAACATGCTGCTATTTGAGATTGCTTCGCTTCGCTCGCAATGACGCACTCTTAGCACAAGTATTCGTAATTCGTAATTTATAATTCGTACTTCACATAATGGGACTTTTTTCATTTTTCACGCAGGAGTTGGCCATGGACTTGGGCACCGCCAACACCGTAATCATCCACAACGACCGCATTGTGGTGGATGAACCCTCGATTGTGGCCATTGACCAAAACACCGGCAAGCTGATTGCCGTGGGCGAGCTGGCACGACAAATGCACGGCAAAACGCACGAAAGCATAAAAACCGTGCGCCCGCTGCGCGACGGCGTGATTGCCGACTTCAATGCTGCCGAGCAAATGATTCGCGGCATGATTAAGAAGATTAACGCAAGCGGCCGCCTGTTTAAGCCGTCGCTGCGCATTGTGGTGTGCATACCCTCGGGCAGCACCGAGGTGGAGATCAGCGCCGTGCGCGACTCAGCCGAACATGCCGGAGGACAAGATGTATATATGATTTACGAGCCTATGGCGGCGGCGCTGGGCATTGGGCTCGACGTGGAGGCACCCGAGGGCAACATGATTGTGGACATAGGGGGCGGCACCACCGAGATTGCGGTAATAGCGCTGGGCGGCATCGTGTGCAACAAGAGCGTGCGCATTGCCGGCGACGTGTTTACCTCCGACATTCAGACCTACATGCGCCACCAGCACAACATTAAAATTGGCGAGCGCACGGCCGAGGACATAAAAATCAACGTGGGTAGCGCGCTCACCGACCTGGACACGCCTCCCACCGACTTTACCGTACGCGGCCCCAACCTGATGACGGCTTTGCCCATCGAAGTCCCCATTTCGTACCAGGAGGTGGCCTACAGCCTCGACCGCTCGGTTTCGAAAATTGAGAGCGGAATTCTGGGCGTGCTGGAGCAAACTCCTCCCGAGCTGTACGCCGATGTGGTTACCAAGGGCGTGTACCTTACCGGCGGCGGCGCCCTGCTCCGCGGCTTGGATAAGCGCCTGTCGGAAAAAATCAACATACCGTTCCACGTGGTGGAAGACCCGCTGCATGCGGTGGCTCGCGGTACGGGTATTGCGCTAAAAAATATCGGTAACTTTTCATTCCTGATGAGGTAGCCGCTTGTCATTGCGGGCCTGACCCGCAATCTCCCTCCGAAAAATTATTATGGGGAGATTGCGGATCAAGTCCGCCATGACAATAAAAATATTTCTTCCCCACGAACTTTGTGCAATGAGCAACCTGCTAAAACTTTTACTCCGCTACCAGGGTTTTATTATCTTCCTGCTGCTGGAAAGCGTGGCCTTGGTGTTGCTTGCGCACAACTCCTACTACCAGCAAACACGGCTGTTCAACGCGGTGCAAGTGGTGCAAAACCGCTACCACGAAACGCTGAGCAAGGTTACCGACTACATTTCGCTGAAGGATGAGAACGAAATGCTGGCGCGCGAAAACGCCAAGCTACGCAATCAGCTCGACGGCTACCTCAACCAGGACACCCTGCAATCCTTTAGCAGGCTTGATGCGAGCAGCAGCAAGCTATACAGCTACACTCCCGCCAAGGTGGTAAACAGCACCACCAACAAGCAAAACAACTACCTTGTGCTTAACGTCGGCGAGCAGCAGGGCGTAACCTCCGAAATGGGCGTAGTAACCGACAACGGCGTGGTGGGCGTGGTAATCAACACCTCGGCGCGATACGCTACCGTAATGTCGCTGCTCAACCGCGAGTTTAAAATCAGCGCACGGCTCAAGCGCACCGGCTACCTCGGCACGCTGATGTGGGACGGGCTGAACTACCGCGAGGCCATCCTGTCGGAGGTGCCACAGCACGCGCAGGTGCTGGAGGGCGACACCGTAGAAACCAGCGGCTATTCGGCCATGTTCCCCGAAGGCATTGTGATAGGAAAGGTGCTGTCGTACGAAACCAAGAAGGGCAACTTTCATGAGGTGCGCGTACGGCTTGAGGTTGACTTCAAAAAATTGCGCTACGTAAACGTGGTAAAGTTTGAAAACTACGCCGAGCTCAAGGAGCTCGAAAGAAAATTTGAGGCCCGATGAACAAAACCCTCCAGAATGTGATCGTAGCAGCGCTGCTGGTGCTTGTCCAGGTTTTCCTGATCAACAACATCCAGCTGCGCGGGCTGCTCAACTCGTTTGTAGCGCCCAGCGTGTACATCGTGTTTGTGCTGCTTATGCCGCTTGGCACCTCGCAGGTAAGGCTGCTGCTTACCGCCTTTGCGCTCGGTCTTGCGGTGGATATGCTGACCGGAACGTTGGGTGTAAACACGGCGGCCTGCGTGCTGGTAGCCTTTCTGCGCCCCACCGCCCTGAAGCTGCTGCTCACCCGCGAGGAGCACGACAAGGACACCCGCCCGTCGCTCTACGTGCTGGGCTGGACACAGTTTCTGCTCTACACGCTGCTGCTTACCTTTGTATTCCACCTTGCGCTGTGCGTCCTGGAGGTATTCAACTTTTACGAGCTATTCTTTACCATACTCCGCGCGCTTGTCAGCGCCATAGCCAGCACGCTTATTGTGGTAATTTTTGAGCTTCTCTTTGAAGAAAAAGACAAACGCTACCGGTAGTGAACGAATTTGCAAATAGAAAGCAGTACATTATAGGGTTCTTTATTCTCATCTGCGCCATCATACTGGGGCGGCTGTTCTACATTCAAATTATCGACAGCTACTACAAGCGCATGGCCGACCAGAACGTAATGCGCTACGAGATTCAGTACCCCGCGCGCGGCCTTATTTTCGACCGCAACGGGGCGTTGCTCGTGGGCAACCAAACCGTGTACGACATTGTGGTTATTCCGCGCGAAGTTTCCACCTTCGACACCACCGCCCTAGCCCGGGTGCTCGAAATGCCCAAGGAGCAAATTGAGGCAACGCTGAGCGCCATTAAGGCCAAGGCAAAAAAAACGGCAGCCTATCAGCCCACGCTTTTCCGCCGCCAGGTTTCGACCGAGGCCTTTGCCCTGCTGCAGGAGAAGTGGTTTAAGTTCCCCGGATTTTACCCGCAGGCGCGCAGCATCCGCGCCTACCCGCGCAAGCTGGCGGGCAACCTCATCGGCTACATTGGCGAGGCGGATACCGCAACCATCTCCGCCGATCCTTTTTACGTACAAGGCAGCTACATGGGCAAAATAGGCATTGAGCGCTCGTACGAGCATGCGCTGCGCGGAAATAGAGGTGTAACTATCTACATGCGTGATGTTTACAACAGAGTGAAGGATTCGTACGCCGGCGGCAGGTTTGACACCGTGGCCGTGGCCGGCTCCGACATTACGTGCACCATTGATGCCGACCTGCAGGAGTACGGCGAAAAGCTGATGCAAAACAAAATCGGCAGCATTGTGGCCATAGAGCCCGCCACCGGTGAAATTCTTACGCTGGTGTCAACGCCCAACTTCGACCCCGAGCTGTTTATTGATGTGCACCGCGCAGCCGAGCGTGCCGCCCTCAGCCTCGATCCGCTCAAGCCGCTGTTTAACCGTGCCGTAATGGCGCAGTACCCGCCGGGCTCCATATTTAAGTGCATCAATGCGCTCATTGGCCTGCAAGAAAAAACCGTTACGGTAAACACCACGCACAGCTGCGATGGCGGCTACTACTATGGCAGCAAAAGGTTGGGCTGCCACCACCACTTTTCGCCGGTCAACCTCCCGCAGTCCATACAGGTATCGTGCAACGCATACTACTGCTACACCTTTCGCGGCATTATCGATAAGCCGGAGTACGGTAGCCCGCAGGCCGGATTCGCCGCCTGGCGCAAGCATGTGGAGAGCTTCGGCATTGGCCGCCGGCTCGACTCGGACATACCCAACGAGCTGCGCGGCCTGCTGCCCAGCGCCGCCACCTACGACCGCATGCACGGCGTAAACCGGTGGAAATCGGCCAGCATTATATCGCTGGCCATCGGCCAGGGCGAGCTCGGCGTTACGCCGCTGCACATGGCCAACCTGGCGGCCACCATTGCCAACCGCGGATTTTACTACACGCCGCACGTGGCAAAACATATTCAGGGGCAGGAGCTCGACGAGCGCTTTACAACACCGCACAAAACCTCCATCGACAACAAGTACTTTGACCCCGTAGTAGAGGGTATGTACCTGGCTGTAAATAGCGATTTCGGAGGCACGGCGCGCATCGCCAAAATTCCCGACATTGCCGTTTGCGGAAAAACGGGAACAGCGCAGAATCCGCACGGCAACGACCACTCGGTATTTATTTGCTTTGCCCCCAAGGACAACCCTAAAATTGCGCTCGCCGTATATGTTGAAAACGGCGGGGCCGGCGCCACCTGGGCTGCGCCAACCGCCAGCCTTATGGTCGAAAAGTATTTGAACAAAACCGTTGCGCGAACCTGGCTCGAGAGCTACGTTATGAACGGTAATTTGCTCCCTCAAAACAGCAGCAACAGTGCAAACAAGAAGCGGTAGAATACTACAAAAAACGGATTGGGGCGTTGTTCTGATCTGGATGGCGCTCATGCTTATCGGCGTCATCAACATCTACGCCACGGGCTACAGCGAGGAGAATACGGGCATATTCAACCTGGCCAACCGTAGCGGGCAGCAGGTAATTTGGGTGGGCGTGGCCAGCTTCATTGCCATTATGGTCATGGTTATCGAGGATAGGTTTTACACCGTTTTCGCCAACTTTCTTTACCTCTTCATGCTGCTGCTCATGGTAGCCACCCTCATTTTCGGCAAGGAAATCAACGGCAACAGGTCGTGGCTGTCGTTTGGCCCCGTGGGCATTCAAACCGTAGAGTTTATGAAGGTTGCCACCTGCATGCTGCTCGCCAAGGTAATGAGCTCATACGGGTTCCGGCTGCAGCGCTTCAAGGATTTTATGCTGGCCTGCCTCGTTGTTGTTACCCCATTTGCGCTTACGCTGCTTCAGCACGATACCGGTTCGGCGCTGGTTTTCTCCTCCTTCATTATTGTGTTCTACCGCGCGGGGCTGAAGCCGTGGGTGGTGGTTACCTGCATTTTTCTCATCTTTCTCTTCATCCTCTCGCTGCTCATTCCGCCCTCGGCAATAGTAATCCTCCTTGGCCTGCTGTGCGCCTTCCTTTTTATGGCTAAAAGCAAGCGCTACAAGCAAGGATTTATAGCGCTGGGCATAGTGGCTGTCATAACGCTGGTGCTGCACTTCGGCCTGCGCGCGGTCAACATTCACATGTCGCTCTACCGCTCGCTGCTCATTGCCCACGCCGCCATTATTCCGGTGGCGCTGGTGTACGCGTTTTGGAATAAGCTCAGGTACCTGTCCCTCATGGTGGGGATATTTTGCATTTCCATCGGGCTCAGCTACTCGGTGGATTACGTGTTTGAAAACGTGCTGCAGGAGCACCAGCGCCGCCGCATCAACGACCTGCTGGGCATAGAATCGGACCTGAAGGGTTGGGGCTACAACGTGCACCAATCCAAGGTGGCCATTGGCTCGGGAGGATTTTCGGGAAAAGGTTTTTTGGAGGGAACGCAAACCAAGGGCAACTTTGTGCCCGAGCAAACCACCGACTTTATTTTTTGCACCGTCGGCGAGGAGTGGGGATTTTTAGGCGTGCTGGTGGTGGTAGGCCTGTACCTGATGCTGCTGATCAGGCTGCTCAACCTGGCCGAGCGGCAGAAAAATCTTTTTGCCAAGCTCTACGGCTACGGCGTGGTGTCCATCCTCTTCTTCCACGTGTTCGTCAACATCGGCATGACCATCGGCATCATGCCCGTGGTGGGCATTCCGCTACCCTTCATCAGCTACGGCGGATCCTCGCTGTGGGCCTTTACCATCCTCATTTTCATCCTGCTCAACTTCGACGTATCGCGCTTCCGCGATTAGGCGGCTGTGCTCCTGCAGCTGCGGAAAAAATTCCAGGAAATTCCGCTCCAACTCCGGCTCGTGCCTGAGCAGAATCTGTATGGCCTCGCCGCTCATTTGCGGCAGCGAGCTGTAGTTGCCCATAATCCACAGCGCGCGCTCCACACCGCTTAGCGTAGCGTACCTGCACAGGCGGTTGGTGCCGATAAAATGCCATAGGAACCCCTTGACCGGCAGGGGCAACCAGCGCCGATGCCAAATGAGGCCAAGGTAAAAACGGTAGGCAAAGCGGCGCAGCGGTACGCCGGAAAACCGCCGCCAATTTTTGGCCAGAAAGTAGTCGTAAAAAACATCTAAAAAAATGCCCGAGTAGCGGCCAAAGTACGGACGCAGCAGCGCCCGCGACGCGCGCACCAGCGGATGCCGGTCGGTAAACGTATCGACATGGCGGTGCAGCACTATGCCCTCTCGCACGTTATCGGGATAACGCGCGAGAAGGTTATTTCCCTTCACAAAGTCGGCAATAAAGCCGCCCAGCTGGCGCTGCGCGTTATTACCGGAAAGCAGTATGTGGGCTAAATAATTCAAGGTTCAAAGATTCAAGGATTCAAAAATTCCTCACGAATGTACTCAAAATTTACCGCTACTACCAAATGGCAATCCTGTAAAACCCTAACAGGGTCTCAAAGCCCTGTTAGGGTCATTATTTCCACAAGCATTTGCTCATTTTTTTTGAAAGCCATCCGGTAAAAAATCACTTTTGGGCAGCCGCCCGGCGAAGAAGTTTTTTTACTACCTTTACAAAAGACATTTTAACCTCTAAAAACATTACAACTATGGAAATTTGGCACATGTGGATAGCAGCCGCCGTTATTTTCTTTATCATCGAAATTTTTGCGCCCTCCTTCGTTGCGGCATGCGTGGCCATTGGCTGCGTAGCCGGTGGCTTAGCGGCTATGTTTGGCGGAGGCACTATTGCGCAGCTGCTGTTTTTTTCTATCGCAACGCTGGCCTCGTTTGTCGGCGTTCGTCCGCTCATGAAAAAATATTTTTACAAGCGCTCGGAGCACGTGCGCACCAACGTGGACAGCCTCATCGGCCGCACGGCGCGCGTTAGCGAGCGCATTGACCCGGCCAGCGGCGGCGGCCGCGCGGTGGTAGACGGCGACGACTGGAAAGCCGTTTCGGTTGATAATGCCGCCATTGAAAAAGGCGAGCAGGTGGAGATTATAAAAGTCGATAGCATTATTCTTGTGGTAAAAAAAATATAAACACCAACCTTTAAAATCACTAACTTCTAATCACTACAGTTATGACAGGCGGAACCATTATCCTACTTGCACTCGCCATATTCGCAGTGCTGTTTGTGCTCTCGGGCATCAAAATTGTGCAACAATCCGAAACCATTGTGGTGGAGCGCCTCGGCCGCTACGACCGCACGCTTACTTCGGGCATCAACATCCTCATCCCCATCTTTGACAAGCCGCGCGAGATAACCTGGCGCTACGTCATGCAGGGCTACAACGGCGAATCGGTGGTGGCCTTCCGCAAGCGCCCCCGCATCGACTTGCGCGAAACGGTGTACGATTTTCCGAAGCAAAACGTAATTACCCGCGACAACGTGGGCACCGAAATCAACGCCCTGCTCTACTTCCAGATTACCGACCCCGTGAAGGCGCTGTACGAAATCGAAAACCTGCCCATGGCCATTGAAAAACTTACGCAAACCACGCTGCGTAACGTAATCGGCGAGTTAGATTTGGACGAAACTTTAACATCACGCGACACCATCAACAGCAAGCTCCGCATAATACTGGATGACGCCACCAATAAATGGGGCGTAAAGGTAAACCGCGTGGAGCTGCAGGACATCAACCCGCCAAAGGATATTCGCGATGCGATGGAAAAGCAAATGCGTGCCGAGCGCGACCGTCGCGCCAAAATTCTTGAGGCAGAAGGGTTAAAGCAGGCTCAAATACTTGAGGCAGAAGGATATAAAATATCAGAGATTAACCGTGCTGAGGGGCAAAAAACGGCACAAATTCTCAACGCCGAGGGCGAAGCTGCCGCGCGTATTGCCGTAGCCGAGGCCGAGGCCGAAGCCATTCGCAAGGTGTCGGAGGTTGTAGCCTCTCAGAAGGGCGACCCCATGAACTACCTCATCGCCATTCGCTACATCGAAACGCTGAAGGAGATTACCTCCGGAAAGGACAACAAGGTTGTGTACATGCCCTACGAAGCCACAGGTGTATTAAGTTCGGTGGGTGGTATTAAGGATATGCTGACGGGAATAACAAAAAAGTAAAATCGGATAAAAGAACAAAGATTTAAAGAACAAGGACAAAAGTCTTTGTTCCTTAAGTATTTAAATCTTTGCTCTTTACATCTTTTCTCATCATGGACTTTCACCTCAAACCCGACCAGGAATTTATTCCGCTCATTCAGCTGCTCAAGGCCGCAGGCATTGCCTACTCCGGTAGCGAGGCGCAGCAAATGGTGCTGGACGGAGCCGTAAAAGTCAACGGCGAAACCGAGCTGCGCAAGCGCGCCAAAATTCGCAGCGGATTTACGGTCGAGGCGATCGATACCACCATTAATATCCTATAAATTCTACGCACATGAAAACCCTTTTAATCTTCATCGCGGCGCTGTGCATTGCCTACTGGATAGCCGTAAAAATTTACAAAAAGCGCTCGCAGAACAAGCTGCCCGATTCCTTATGGCTGTTTGTAGTACTGCCGCTATCGCTTATTGTTGTGCTATCGTTTCTGACGGTAATTCCGGCGCAGAACTGTGGCGTTGTTATCACTCCCGGCGGCGTAAAGCAGGAGTCGTACACCACCGGATGGCACATGATTTTACCCATTTACAAGGTAAAATTAATGGACAAAACCGCACAGGTGTACACCTGCGCGCGTCAGGGCAACGTATCCCGGGGCGATGAAAACTACAAGGAGTACAAAGCCTCCGCCACGCAAACCGGCACCGTATGGGCGCCCACCATCGACGGCATTAAAATGGGATTCGATATTTCGGCCTCATGGGCCATTGACCCCGAGTATGCTTGGTGGATTTATGATAACGTAAGCGAGCTGGACGGCGGCAACACCGGACGATTTTACTGGCTGGAAGAAAACGTGATCAAGCCGAAGCTGAAATCGGCCCTTGCGCTGACCGTATCGAGGTACAACCCCATAGAGGTTTACTCCAACCGCCGGCAGAACATACAGGACGAGGTATTTGAAAAGATGAAAAAGGACATTCAATCCTACCACCTCATCCTCAACCAAATCGACATTCGCGAGGTGTACTACAACGATGAGTACGAGGCCGCCATTAATGCCAAAAAGCTGGAGGAGCAGCGCGTACTTACGCTGATTGAAATTACCAAGCAGAAGAAGGAGCAGGAGGTGCAGGCCGCCATTGACAAAAACATTGCCATTCTCAAGGCCGAGGGCGAGGCCCGCGCGCTTCAGATCAAAGGCCAGTCAGTGGTAAATAACCCCAAGATTGTGGACTTGGAGTGGATACAAAAGTGGGACGGCAAGCTGCCGCAGTACATGCTGGGTAGCGGCCAGGGCGTGATGCTGAATTTAGGTAAGTAAGCTATTTGAAGGAAAGGAAAACAGAAAACTCTAATCCCTAACCCCTTTTTTAATATGAAAACTCCCTCCCTCGTAGCCAACGACCCCGGCTTAAAGCCATACGAAAGCGTTATTCTGCGGCGCATTGAAAGGGTAAAAGAAACCGAAAAACAGTTTACCGCCGGCAAGGGCTCGCTTGCCGATATTGCCAACAACCACCTGTACTACGGCCTGCACAACACGGGCACCAGCTGGGTGCTGCGCGAGTGGGCGCCCAACGCCAAGTACATTTACCTCATCGGCGAATTCAATAATTGGAAACCCGACAGCCGCTGGGGCTTAAAAAATATTGGAGCGGGCAACTGGGAGCTGGTGCTGCCGCTCGAATCGCTGCGCCACTGCGACATGTACAAGCTGCTTATTGTTTGGGACGGCGGGAGCGGCGAGCGTATTCCCTCGCACTGCCGACGCGTGGTGCAGGACGAAAAAACGCACATATTTTCGGCGCAGGTCTGGCAGCCAAAAAAGCAGTACGTGTGGAAAAACGAGCAGCCCAAGCGCGTTAAGAATCCGTTGATTTACGAGGCCCACATCGGTATGGCCACCGAGGAGTACCGCGTGGGAACGTACAACGAATTCCGCAAAAACGTGCTGCCGCGCATTGCCAACTTGGGCTACAACGTAATTCAGCTCATGGCCATTCAGGAGCACCCCTACTACGGCTCGTTCGGCTACCAGGTTTCCAACTTCTACGCGCCGAGCTTCCGCTTCGGTACGCCCGAGGAACTCAAGGCGCTCATTGACGAGGCGCACGGCTTGGGCATTACCGTAATCATGGACATCGTGCACTCGCACGCCGTAAAAAACGACAACGAGGGCCTGAGCCACTTCGACGGCACCGACTACCAGTTCTTCCACAGCGGGCCGCGCGGGCAGCACCCCGTATGGGATTCGCGCTGCTTCAACTACGGCAAGCACGAGGTTATTTCCTTCCTGCTGTCCAACTGCAAGTACTGGATGGATGAGTTTCACTTCGACGGCTTCCGCTTCGACGGCGTTACCAGCATGATGTACCTGCACCACGGCTTAGGCATTGACTTTGTGAACTACGGCATGTACTACGACGAAAACTCCGACGAAGAGGCCATCACCTACCTTGCCCTGGCCAACAAGCTCATTCACGAGGTAAATCCCGCCGCCCTCAGCATTGCCGAGGATGTAAGCGGCATGCCCGGCTTAGCGGTGCCCATCAAGGACGGCGGCATGGGCTTCGACTTCCGCATGAGCATGGGCGTGGCCGATTTCTGGATAAAAACGCTCAAGACAAAAAAGGACGAGGAGTGGCACGTGGGCGACATGTTTTACGAGCTGACCAACAAGCGTAAGGACGAGCACACCATATCCTACGCCGAGTGCCACGACCAGGCTATGGTGGGCGACAAAACCATTATATTCTGGCTGCTCGATAAGGAAATGTACACGGGCATGAGCGTGTTTGAGCCCAACTTAGTGGTTGACCGCGGCACGGCGCTGCACAAGCTCATCCGCATGGTGTCGCTCGCCACCGCCGGCGACGGCTACCTCAACTTCATGGGCAACGAATTCGGGCACCCCGAGTGGATCGATTTTCCGCGCGAGGGCAACAATTGGGGCTACCACTACGCCCGCCGCCAGTGGCGCCTGGCCGACGATACCAACCTGCGCTACCGCTTCCTGCAGGCCTGGGACAAGGCCATGGTTACGCTGGCAAAAAAGGAAAAAATTTACCAGGAGCGCCCCTTTGCCATTATACAAAACACCGCCGACCAGGTGCTCATATTCAAGCGCGGCGATATTATTTTCGCCTTCAACTTCAACCCCACAAAATCCTTTACCGACTACGGCTTTGAGGTTGACGCGGGCAAGTATAAAACCCTGCTCTGCAGCGACAGCAAAAAGTTCAACGGCTTTGCGCGGGTGGACGAAAAAACGGAGCACTTTACGGTGTTTGAGAATAAAAAGAATATGCTAAAGCTGTACCTGCCCAACAGGACGGCGGTGGTGCTGAAGAGGGTAAAGGAGTAGATTTATGAGTTTTGATTTAGGACAAAGCAAAATAGAAAAAGAGTGTTTAATCGCACAAAGCGGCGAACAATTTATCATTGACAAACACTAGTGATGCCGATTATAAATTCGGAAAAGGGCTTGTAAAATAAGTATAGGATTAATTATGGCAAAGATTATTGTAAGAAATACGGAAATCATATTTTACAAAAAAGACCTGGAAGATTACATTTCATTGACAGATATTGCCAAAATCCGTAGTCAGGAGAACCCCTCACAAATAATAAGCCTTTGGCTAAGAACCTATAGTACAATAGAATATATTGGATTATGGGAAATGTTAAACAATCCGGATTTTAACCCCCACATTTATGAGGGGTTTAAAAATGAGTCGGCAAAACCACACTTTTGGATGTCGCCTCAAAAATGGATTAGCGAAACAAATGCCATCGGCATGACCTCAAAATCGGGTCGCTACGGTGGCGGAACATATGCCCATTCTGATATTGCCTTCAAGTTTGCGGCATGGATTTCAGCAGAATTTGAGCTCTACCTTGTAACCGAATTCAAGAGGTTAAAAACCGAAGAGCAAAAAGCAATTGGGTGGAACGCCAAGCGAGAGCTCGCTAAAATCAACTATCACATCCACACCGATGCTGTAAAGCAGAATCTTATCCCCACCAAATTAACACCTCAGCAAGTAAGCATCGTATATGCTAATGAAGCTGACGTCCTAAATGTCGCGCTATTCGGAATAGCTGCGAAGCAATGGCGCGAAGCTAACCCGAATTTAAAGGGTAATATTCGAGATTACGCCACAATTAATGAGCTAATATGCTTATCTAATATGGAAAACCTTAATGCAGTTTTCATTAATGAGGGTGTACCACAGAAGGAGCGATTGATCAAGCTAAATCAAATCGCCATTCAACAAATGAAGGTATTGTATGAGGTAGAAAATCGTAAACTGTTGAAATAAATCTTTGCTAAGCAACATTGCGTTACTGCTCGACACGCAGAGTAACTTGCAGTTGCGTAGCGCGTTAGATTTCTCAGTGCCGAACTACAAATTCGAAAAGTAAAAAAGCAGATGTACAATCTCCGCTTAGCGTAGGGGCAGATAAAATATGGCAAAGAAAAAAAGAACGTTTAAAGAAATCCTACTGGCAGCCTGGGTGGCGATGGGAGTGGCATTTGTGCTTTGGCTACTCTACTCCTACCAGCCTCACGGAGTTGACAAGCAGCTTCTGCAAAGCGACAGCAGCGTTAGCGTTAACATTACCAATGACTTCTACCTATTTATCCCCACGCAGGAGTGCGAAAATACGCTTATATTTTACCCCGGAGCCATGGTTGCGCCCAAAGCATACGTACCGCTTTGTAGAAAGATGGCAACTGCCAACATAAAGGTGTATTTAATGAAAATGCCCTGGAGGCTTGCCTCGAAAGGGTATAGCAAACCGAAGGAGCTGAATTTGTTTAGCGACACCAGCAAAACCTACATCCTTTCGGGGCATTCGCAGGGAGCCAAAATGTGCGCGCAGCTGGCATACGAAAACCCCGGTTTGGTAGATAAGCTCATACTCATCGGGACTTCGCACCCAAGAGATATTTCTCTTGCTGATGCTACGATATCGATTTTAAAAATCTACGGCTCGAAGGACGGCATAGCCGATGAAAAGTCAATATTGGCAAACAAATCAAAGCTGCCTGCGACAACAAAATTTATACGAATAGATGGGGCCAATCATTCGCAATTCGGGTACTACGGGTTTCAGCTGGGAGATAACAAAGCCAACATTAGCAGAGAGCAGCAACAAGCAGAAACGTTGCAGCATATATTAGAATTTATAAGCAGGTAGGGACGCTGTACAGGGCGGCGCACTCGGAGCGCAGAGTTGGGTGCAATTGTGTGGCGCACTATCTTTCTCTAGGCCGAATTACAAATACGGAAAAAGTAAAAAGCGGAAATGCAATCTTCGCTTAACAATAGGCTGCACTCCTGCAAAGGAGTTAACTTTATTAACCGCGGGTAAAACCCGTGGCGCAGGAACGAGCCTGCATAAGCGCGCGGAGCAGGCGTCTCACCGGATATAAGCCTCCAACCCGCGCGCAAAAAGCGGTAGCGAGCAGGTACCGTAGGTTTCTCCGCCGACTAGCGGATGCACCCACGGTTAATAAAATATAGCCCCTGCGGGGCTTAAAGCAGCGTAAAGGCATAAAGACAGTAGCAGGAGCCACAAATAATTATAGCTGTATGAGAAATAAAACCTTACCGGTGTCGGGATTGTTACTCTTTTTCTGTTCAATCACGCTATTGGGACAAACAAAGTCGTCCCATAGTGAGGGCGAAAATGATTTTAAGTTTGAGAGGCAAGAGGTAGGCATTAAAGACTTATCACAAATCAAGGTAACTTTCGAGGATGTCGAGAATCAGGAGCTTTTGGACTTCTTTGGGTTTGAAAAGATTCAATACCAAAAAATAAATTTTACGAGTAAGGAGTTGGGAAATAAATCATATCAGCTATCGGTAAAGGAAGTATGGGATGGAAAAATTACAAAGGACAGCATTCTCCTCGACAGCAAAAAAAATTTCGATGGCCTCGCGCCCGACTACTTCAAGGTCGCTGGCGATACAATTTTTAAGATGAGAGTTATTTCGAAGCGGACAGAGGGAAATAAGCTAAAAATGGAGTTTATGTTTCCTCGTTTTATCATCTCCCGTGAATTTGACGCCACTCCCTCGAATGATTACAGCCTGCGAACCGTTGTAAATCCTAAGCCGGTGGAATTTGGCAAAAAATTTTACACGCTGGTTTACATGTTGCCCTACGAAAAAGATAGCATCAAATACTATTGCGCAGTTGAAGCAAGCGGAAAGGATATTGAAACCTGGGGCAAGGAATTTGGCATTAAACATTACCTGATATTTGAAATGAAATTTGAATAGCTATGAAAAGTAAGTTCGTTTTAATATTTCTACTTTTTTATTCAATTAGCCTGATGGCGCAACAACCCGTGCCTGTCAAGCCCCGAATTCTTATCAGTACCGATATTGGCGGAACAGACCCTGACGACAACCAATCAATGACCCACTTGCTGATGTACAGCGAAAAGTTCATTATTGAGGGACTGGTTTCTTCGCCGTCCTACGGCAATGGGAGCAAGGAGGAAATTCTGCGCATGATTGATTTGTATGAAAAGGATTTTCCAAAACTAAAGAAGCATCAAAAAGACCTCGCCACGCCCGACTACTTGCGGTCGGTTACAAAACAAGGAGTGCGAGGTGGTGCGCCCTATGTAGGTTACACAACTGCCACAGAAGGCTCGAAGTGGATTATTGAATGTGCGAAAAAGAAAAGCACGCAACCTCTATGGATATTGGGCTGGGGAGGACTTGAGGATATAGCTCAAGCCTTACACGATGCCCCCGAAATTCAAAAAAACATACGCATATATTGGATTGGAGGTCCTAACAAAAAGTGGAGTGCAAACAGCTACGCCTACATTGCCGCCAACTTTCCGGAACTTTGGTTTATTGAGGTCAACTCCTCCTACTACGGTTTCTTTTCCAACAAGAATACGTTGGACAGCGTAAATAACTCCGACTACTACGACAAGTACATTCAGGCTGCAGGGTATTTGGGTAAAGACTTCAAAAGCTACTACAAGGGCGAAGTAAAAATGGGTGATACACCCTCGCTTTTATACATGATGGATGGAGATCCCAATAACCCATCGCGTGAAAGTTGGGGCGGCAGCTTTGAGAAATTTAACCACAGCCCGCGGGTTGTATTTAATCGTGTAACAACCATAACGGATACCGTTGCTTTTTGTACCATTGTGGAGTTTAACTTGACGGGGCCCGAGCTGGATATACCCGCCGACTCTGTTTGCTTTTGGATGGAAACGCCGTATAAAAAAGAAGTGCAGAAATGGGCGGGCTTCTACCTTGGCAATGGCAAATACGGGCTAAAATATATCCCCAAGCAAGCGGAAATTGTGAGCTACAAGCTCAACTCTAACATACCGAATTTTCCAATACAGGAAGGGAAGTTAGTAGTTGACAACCGCTGGCCGGGCAAAAAGCACACAACCGATTATAAGTTAGGAGCGAACTGGCACACCGACAAAGCCGACCCGAGCTTGTATGACGGAAAAATACAAGGCGGAAAAACTGTCTCAAAGTGGAGGGAAAGCGTATTGTTAGATTGGGCGAAACGTTGGAAATGGTTCAAGTAGAATAGATTACCACCGTTACGCTGAATTTGTAATTCGGCTCGAAGCGCAAAGCAATTTGCAACGGGGTGGGACAAACATTTATTGGTACTAATTAATAATTAAATACATACAATCGCATTACCACTATTGACACAATTCAAAAAAGATTATGCCAATACAAAAGTCTCAACAATTTACCGAAATCGTTACGCTGATAAAGCAATCTCAGCTGAGGGCAGTAAAAGCCGTCAATGCTGAGCTGATTGCCCTGTATTGGAATATTGGTCAATATATTAGCAAGAAGGTTGCCAACTCAAGTTGGGGAGATAAAACGGTAGATGAGTTGGCCGCTTTTATCCACAAAGAGTACCCCGAGCTAAAGGGATTTAATCGCAGAGGGCTGTACCGAATGAAGCAATTTCATGATACATATGCCTCAACAGCAATTGTGTCAACAGTGGCGACGCAATTGCAAAACATTGATAATAACCCCACTACAATTGTGTCACCGGTGGCGACACAATTAGACATAGCAGATGTACGAAATAGCATACTCGCCCAAACAAGTTGGTCCCACCACCTTATCATTATGTCACGATGTGAAACGGAAGAAGAAAGAGAATATTATATACGACTATGCATAAAAGAAAAACTCGGTAAACGCGAACTCGACCGCCAGATTTCCGCAGGTCTTTTTGAGCGAACCATGCTTGGAGGCGCAAAACTCTCAACAGCGTTGAGAGAAACTTACCCCAACATAATTAACAATATAAAAGATAGCTACGTTTTCGAATTTCTTGGACTACCGGAATCTCACAGCGAAAGCGACTTGCAAAAAGGCTTAGTCGGTCAGCTTAAGAACTTCATACTCGAGCTCGGAAAAGATTTCCTGTTTGTTGGCGAAGAATACAAGCTGCAAGTTGGCAATAGCGATTTTTATATAGATCTTCTGTTTTACCACCGAGAGCTGCAATGCCTGGTGGCCTTTGAATTAAAGGCCGACAAGTTTAAACCCGAACATTTGGGGCAGCTGAACTTTTACTTGGAAGCCCTGGATAGAGACCTGAAAAAGGCCAACGAAAATCCAAGCATCGGCATTTTGCTGTGCAAAGACCGCGATAGCGAGGTAGTGGAGTACGCCCTGAGCCGCAGCCTTTCTCCCGCTATGGTTTCCAAATATCAAACTCAATTACCCAATAAAAAGCTACTCCAACAGAAGCTGCACGAACTATTTCAATAGCATAACGAAAAAACCAATGAATTTAGAACAACTTACCACCTCCGTTTGCGAGCTTGCGCGCCAAACCGGAGCATTTTTGCGCAACGAGAGAAAGAACTTTTCGACCGATAGAATTGAGGTAAAAGGCCTGCACAACTTTGTAAGCGATGTGGACAAAAACGCCGAAATTCGTATTGTAAGCGCCCTGCGCCGGCTGCTGCCCGAGGCCGGATTTATTGCCGAGGAGGGCACCGCAGAAAGCAACAACGAGCGCTACCGCTGGGTGATTGACCCGCTGGACGGCACCACCAACTTCATTCACGGCCTGCCGCCGTACGCCGTGAGCATTGCCCTCATGGACGGCGACGAGGTGGTCATCGGCGTAATATACGAGGCTGTGTGCGACGAATGTTTTTACGCATGGAAAGGCAGCAAGGCCTACCTCAACGGCAGGGAGATTCACGTTTCGGAGGCGAAAAACATTTCCGATTCGCTCATCGCAACGGGCTTTCCCTACTACGATTTTCACAAGATGCAGGGCTACATGAACAGCCTTACCTACTTTATGCAGAACTCACACGGCGCGCGCCGCTTAGGCTCCGCCGCCACCGATATGGCCTACGTGGCCTGCGGTCGCTTTGAGGCGTTTTACGAATACTCGTTGCAGCCTTGGGATGTAGCCGCAGGCGCGCTTATTGTGCAGCAGGCGGGCGGTAAGGTAAGCGATTTTTCCGGTGGTAAAGGCTACATTTTCGGGAAGGAAATGGTGTGCACCAACGGCAATATTTACGATGAATTTTTGAAGGTGGTAAGGCAGCATTTATAAAAGACTCGTGCGTTGGCTGTCCCCCGCTGGCGGGGGTGGTCATAGACCGGGGGTGGATGTATCCCAAGTAAAACTTCCACCCCCGCCTTTCAGGCACCCCCGCCAGCGGGGGATAGCCCATGGGCAGGCCACCATAAAGCCTCCACCATCAGAAGCGATAAAAAACAACAAAAACTTTTTATGATTAAAACCTCTGTTGTAATACTTAACTGGAACGGCGAGCAGTTTCTGCGAAACTTTTTACCCGCCGTTGTGAAAAACACCGTCAACGAGCAAACCGAGGTGGTGGTGGCCGACAACGGCTCCACCGACAGCTCGCTGGCGTACGTGGAGAGCAACTTTCCGCAGGTGCGCCTTATCAAGCTCGACAAAAACTACGGTTTTACCGGCGGCTACAACCGCGCCATTGCGCAAATCGAATCCGCCTACACCGTGCTGCTCAACTCCGATGTGGATGTGCCCGCCGGCTGGCTCACGCCGCTCGTTGCCCACATGGACGCCAAGGCCAACGTAGGCGCCTGCATGCCGAAAATTCTCTCCTTTACCAAGCCTCACGAGTTCGAGTACGCCGGCGCGGCAGGCGGATTTATTGATGTCTTGGGTTATCCATTTTGTCGCGGGCGCATACTCAGCACCATTGAGCAAGATGAAGGCCAGTACAACGACACGCGCAATATTTTTTGGGCTACCGGCGCATGCATGGTGGTGCGCACGGCGCTGTACAAGGAGTTGGGCGGGCTGGACGATGATTTTTTTGCGCACATGGAGGAGATTGACCTGTGCTGGCGCATGCAAAACGCGGGCTACAAAGTTGCCTACGTGGGGCGCTCGGAGGTGTTTCACGTGGGCGGCGGCACGCTGCCCAACAACAACCCCCGCAAGCTGTTCTACAACTACCGCAACAACCTGCTCATGCTGCACAAGAACCTGCCGCACGGGCTGCACGGCGCGGTTATTACCTTCCGCATTTTGCTCGACTGGGCGTCGGCGCTGATGTTTTTGCTACAGCTGAAGTTCGACTACGCAGCCTCCGTTGTTAAGGCGCACCTTGCCTTTCTTAGGCTCAAAAAGGGGAAGCGCGATGCCGGCAAGACGGTAAAGATAAAGCACCTACCGGAGGTGTATAAGGGCAGCATCATTGCCGGATATTTTTTACTCGGCAAGCGGACGTTTGATAAGCTGAGAGACATATAGCAGCACCCTTCGGTGCCATTGCGGGCCCCGACTTGTATGGATAAACTTTGACCGGCAAATTCTTCATCGAAGTCGCCTTGCGAGGAGATTCCTCACTACGCCATGCTTCGTTCGGAATGAAGAAGCTACAAGGGCATATATTTGGTGGTGGGGGGGGTGGGGGGGGGGGGGGGGGGGGGGGGGGGGGGCG
>JAVBPG010000049.1:0-20920 GCA_031549685.1 Bacteroidales bacterium
AGGGTTCGTTTTGGGGTTGCCCCAATTTACCGTTTATTGTCATTCCCAACCAAGTGCAAAAAATTGATTATCGTGCATTTTACCAATGTACAGGTGTAACGTCTATTTCTCTCGGCAATGAGTTGAGTGAAATTGGAATAAATGCTTTTGCGGGAAGCAAAGTAACCGAACTGACCATCCCTGAAAATGTTTCCAAAATCCGCAACGCTTCTTTCGGAGATTCCCCACGATTGAAAAAAGTGAATTTTAACGCGAAAAGTTGCGAAAATGTGGATGTTGATTCACCTTTTAACAAAAGTGGAATATTAGAAACGATTATCGTTGGAGACAATGTAAGACTGATACCGAGTCATTTTGCGGCAGGACTGACAGGCTTGGAATCGGTAACCCTTGGCAGCCGCGTAAACACAATCGGATACGGTGCGTTCATGGGTTGCGTGGCTTTGGAAGAAATCATTTGCAAGGCAGCCAGACCGGTAGTTTTAGTTGGCGCTGGAAATGCAATTTTTGAGAACGTGGATAAATCTTTCTGCACGTTGCGTGTTCCTTCAGCTTCCTTAAGTGCATACAAGGCTGCGAATATCTGGAAAGACTTCAAAATCGAAGCACAATAAACAGGGGAATAAAAATCTTTAGTACCGTTTTTGCAACGGCAACGAAAAGACAAAAGAAGATACGGAAAAGCCCAGCCCCCAACTCACAGCCTGCCTTCAAGCGGGGTGACGAGCGGTTAGCACCGTCCGTCACCCGTACCACCTTTCGTTCCGGTGGATAGTGAAGCGCACCGCAAACCCGCTCGAAAGCAGCCGCCGGAACGTTAGGGCGACGGCACTTCCCCAAAACCACCAAAACCACCAAACCAGCTATGGCTACAATTTTCAAATCAACCCTGCGGGAGTTTAAGGAGGACGCCAACAAAATAGACTTCTTCAGAATACTCTCCGATGCTTCGATAAAGCAGAGGGGGCTAAAAACGCAAAACCTGAACTTTGATTTGCGCCGGCTGAATCCGGGCCAGTACTCCGCTCCCTACCATTTTCACCGTTACGCCGAGGAGCTGTTCATGCTTATCTCGGGCTCGGCAACGTTACGAACTCCGAATGGATTAGAGGTGGTCAACAGCGGGGATCTACTATTTTTTGAGGTGGGCGAAACGGGAGCGCACCAGCTGTACAACCACACCGATGAAGCGTGCATTTACTTGGATGTGCGAACCTACATGGGGTACGATGTGTGCGAATACCCCGACTCGAACAAGCTGCTCCTTGCGCCGTCATTTGAGGTGTTTGACAGGGATGCCAAGCTCGGCTACTTTGAGGGGGAGAAAAACATCCTCCGCAAATGGGAGGAGCTGAAGCGCGGGGAAGGTAAGCCCGGCAAGGGTTCGCCCGCATCCTAAAAAGACAAAGCTTAATCCCGAAAGTTTTTCATAACTTTGTCTTGGCAAGGACTGTTCAAAAGGTTGTCATCCCGCGCTTAAGGCGGGGTATCCAAATTAAAGTATAGCTGCTTTCAGGAGATTGCGGGTCAAGCCCGCAATGACAAACTCCCACCAAAGAAATTTTGAACAGCCTCTGGCAAAATTACACATACTGAGCTATGAACAAAGACGAAAAACATTTGGTAGTCAACGCCATCAAAGACGGCACGGTGATAGACCACATACCCTCGCACAGCCTATTTAAGGTAGTCGAAATTTTGGCGCTTACCCGCTGCCACAACCAGCTAACCATTGGCAATAACCTCGACAGCAAAATGCTGGGCAAAAAGGCCATTATCAAAATTGCCGACCGCTTTTTTGAGGACGAGGAGGTTAACCGCATTGCGCTGGTGGCGCCGGCGGCCAAGCTCAACATCATTCGCAGCTACGAGGTGGTGGAAAAGCGCGTGGTAGAAATCCCCGACCAGATAGTGGGCATTACCAAGTGCATGAACCCCAAGTGTGTAACTAACCATGAGGCCATTACCACCAAGTTTAGCGTAGTGTCAAAGCGCGATGTGCTGCTGCAGTGCGCCTACTGCGATAAAATTACCGACCAGGAGCACCTTACCATCATCAAAAATTAACACCGGTAACCAAATGAAAACACTTAAAATTTTTGCCATTATGCTCAGCTTGTTTTGCTGCAAGAAAGCGGTAGCGCAACCTGCGGAGGCGCTGCAACCGCAACCGTTCTACAACCTCAAGGCCGAAACCTTGCGCGGTAAGCCCTTCGACTTTTCGTCGCTCAAGGGCAAAAAGGTGCTAATGGTAAACACCGCCTCGAAGTGCGGATTTACCAAGCAGTACGCCGATTTGCAGAAGCTGTACGAGGAGTACGGCGGCGATAATTTTACCATTATCGGATTTCCGGCCAACGACTTTATGCGCCAGGAGCCCGGCAGCAACGAGGAAATTGAAACCTTTTGCCAGGTAAACTTCGGCGTTACGTTTCAGATGATGGCCAAGATACACGTCAAGGGCGACAGCGTAAGCCCCGTGTACCGGTGGCTCACCACCAAGGCGCTCAACTCGGCCTTTGACTCGGAGGTAAAGTGGAACTTCCAGAAATACCTTATTGATGAGAACGGCAAGCTGGTGGGCGTAGCCTACTCGCGCGAAAAACCTAACAGCGACCGGATTGTAGGCTGGATTAAAACGGGAAAGCTGGAGGAGAAGTAATTTTCAGAAGTCAGGCTTCAGAAATTCAAATAAGTCGATGCTTAAAAAATAGACAGGACTTACAAAATTAACATGCGAGCCATCCTGTTAATCTTGTAAGTCCTGTCTATATTTATTTGGCAAAAGCTCTATACAGCCCCTTGCTTGAGGCGCTAAAACAGCTTAGGGTGATCCTGCTCCATTTTTTGTAAAATGGCGGACATGATGGCCTCCCGAAACAGCTTGGTTCGGTTTTTAATGCCGTAGCGCTTACAAAAGCCTTCTATCATTTTGTACTCATCGTTGTTAAACATAATGGTTTTGCGATGCACGCGCTTAAGGCGCTCCCTCCGCTCCTTATCGGCCTCCGCCTTTTTTATCCCCGTCATTTTTTTAGCCATTTTATTTTTTTGATGTAAAGAACAAAGATGTAAAGAAGGGTATTGTTAAGCTAATATAGATTCCATGATTTACAGCACTTAATGGTTATGTCATCCTGAACGAAGTGAAGGATCTCAAGTTCGCACAGGGCTTCATATTCACAACATGAGATTCTTCGCTCCGCTCAGAATGACAAGGGTTCGATTTTTATTAAAGTCTACACTAAATTAACAATACCTATCTTTTTGTCCTAAAACGTTATCGCCAGTTTGGCGTTGAGCCTAAACGGCGTAAGGTAGTTGGGCACCGCCACCATCGACGAGTTGAGCCCACCGTAGGGCACCGTTTTTACCCACAGGTACGACGATGTATTCAGTATGTTCAAAATGTTTAGCGCCTCCAGCGATATGGTGCAGCTGCGTAAAGCGTTCTTCAGCTTTGCCTTTAGCGGCCCCTGCACCACATCGTCAAACAGCACGTAGGTAGCGCCCACATCCACGCGCCGGTACGACGGCATGCGAAATACCAAATCGTAGCGATCCTCCACCGGGGCAAAGGCCGGCAGGCTGGTGCCGTAGTTGAGCACCAAGTAGGCGCGCCACTGCCGGTGGTTGGGGATTTCGTCCTGCAGCATGATGGAGATGTTGAACCGCTGGTCGTTGGCCATGGGGAAGTAGCCCGGGGAGACAGTTTGCCCGTCTTTTTGGTACGAATCATTGTCAATGTCCTGCGACGACTTCATCAGCGACAGGCTTACCCACGACTCGACGCCCTTCACCAGCTCGGCCGTCAGCTTGGCGTCGAGGCCCACCACGTAGCCCTTGGCGCGGTGCTCCCAATCGTACAGCAGCGCCACGTTGTCCTGCTTGTAGGGGATGAGCTTGCGCAGCATCTTGTAGTACAGCTCCGAGGTAAACTTGCAGGGAATATCGTAGGTGGTAAACAGCATGCTTGCCCCCAGGGTAAAGTGCCACGCGCGCTGCGCCCGTACGCTTGGGTTGAACAGCATGTCGGGATTTTTCATCTCCTTGTAAAACGCCGGCTGGTGGTACGCTCCGGCCGCGGCGTAGAGCTGCAGGTTTCTTTCGCCGTTAAAAAACAGCATGGCCTGCAGGCGCGGCGACACCAGCAGCTCCCTGCTCAGGTTGGAGTAGTTAAACCGAAGCCCGGGAACAAAGCGGAGCAGCTTGCCATCGGCCAGCTCCACGTTGTAGGTTTCCTGCAAAAATCCGCTATACTCCCACGCGGCCACGCTCGTGTCGAGAAAGTGGCTCGAGGTCATGTTCAGCATGCTGTTGGTGGGCCGCGGCACTACATACCCGGCCGAGTCAACGCGCTGCCACTGGTTAACATCGTCGTTCACGTGGCGCTGCTGCACCTTCAGGCCCCACTTAAGGTTGCCGTGGCGGTGATCCCACATGCCGCGGTGCTCGGCCACGTACACCTGCGTGCCGGTGTAGCAGCGGGCATGGTCGCGCGAGGCGCCCACCCCCACATCCGAGTCATCATCGGATACCACCCTGTCGTTGACAGTACCCTTAAGCCAGTACTCGCCCAAAATATCGTAGCGCTCCATTTCGAGCATTGAAAATACCGAGCCCGTAAAGCTCAGCGTTACGCTTTCCGACAGGCTGTAGTTGGCCGTGAGCGCCGCCAGCACGTTCTCCGTTCGGTCGCTCTCCTGCCCCTCGTAGTACATTATAAATTTTTGAGGTGCCTCCAGCGTACCAAAGGTTGTTTCCCTATTGGTCGGGGTAAAGTTGTACCTATTGAGGCCAAGGCTGCCCAGAAAATTGAGGCTCAACTTGCTCGTCAGGTCGTAGGTCAGCACCGTTTGAATATCGGCGTACGACGGGTCGTAGTAGCCCTTGGTATCGAGCGTGCCGAGCAGGTAGGTCGATCGCTTGTAGCGCAGGCCCACAGCGCCGCCCAGCTTACCGCCAAAGCCGGCAAAATCGCACGATGCCGAGGCGCCGAGCAAGCTCAAATCAACGCTGCCACCCAAGCCCGTGGGGCGCTTATAGCTTACGTTGAGGGCGCTCGACATTTTATCGCCGAACTCGGCCCCGAAGCCTCCGGTGGAAAACTCAACCGCCGAAACCAAGGCTGGATTTATGAAGCTCAGGCCCTCCTGCTGCCCCGTGCGCGTGAGCATGGGACGGTATATCTCCACCCCGTTTACGTACACCAGATTCTCGTCGAAGCTGCCGCCGCGCACCGAGTACTGCGAGCTCAGCTCGTTGGTGGAGTGTACGCCGGGCAGCACCTTCAGTATATTTTCGAAGGTATTGGAGGCACCCGATACGGTGGAAACGTGGCGCATATCGATGCGCTCAATTACGCCGCGGCGCATGTTGCGGCTTATGACCCGCACCTCCTCCAACTCTGTGGCCTTCCTCCCCGCCGAATCCTGATTGGCAACAGCCGCATGGCCGTTGGCACCGCCCCCGGGCTGCGCAAAAGCAGCGCCGCCAAGCAGCAAAAAAACGAGTATGAGCGTTAGCCTATGTTGCAATTGAAAAAATTTACTTCAGAATCAACTCGGTTACCATTTCCGTCTGCGCCTTTTCGTTAATGCGGCGTACAATATCGTTGCGCAGCATGAGCAGCTCGCCGCGCGCCACGGAGGAGCTGAGCTCTACGAAGAGCTTTTTATCCTTCAAAAAAATTTGCTGTGTACGCGCCGCCATGCTCTTGCCCACCACGTCCTCCCAGAGGCCCAGCACGTAGGCGCGCCGCAGCATGGCGCTCCCCCTATCGCTGCTGCGGATGGCCTCCTGCACTAAATCGCCAAGGCTCATAGCGGCTGCATGTCCGTTGGTTCTCAAGGGTTTGTTCATATCAAGTCAGCTGCGTAAAAACGCCGTTGGTTACCTCCAGCACCTTGTACTCCCAGCGCACCTCGTGCAGCAGCGTATCGAGCCGCACCTTGTTGCTGTCGGTCAAAAATATTTGTCCGAAAGCGCCGTGCGACACCACGCTGATGAGGTTGGCCACGCGCTTCATATCCAGCTTATCAAAAATATCGTCGAGCAGCAGCATGGGCGCCACGTGCAGGCGCTGCTGCAGCAGGTCGGCCTGCGCCAGCTTGAGCGCCAGCAGCATGTTTTTTTGCTGTCCCTGCGAGCCCAACTTTTTAATGGGATAGCCATCGAGGCGCATGTCCAGGTCGTCGCGGTGAACGCCCACGGTTGTGAACTGCAAAGCTTTATCCCTTGCAAAATTTTGCTTCAGCAGGGCGCCCAAAGCATCCTCGTGCAAGTCGGACTTGTAGCGCAGCTGCACCTGCTCCTTGCCCTCCGAAATTTGCTCGTAGTATTTTTGAAACGAAGGCAGCAGCTCCTCCACCATTTGCGTCCGCTTTTCGAACACCAGCAGCGCGCTATCGGCCAGCTGCATGTCCAGCACCTCCAGCACATCGTAGTCGAGCGAGGGATTTTTGAGCAGTTTGTTGCGCTGCTGCAGCACCGCGTTGTAGCGGTTTATGGCATCCAGGTAGTTCTTGTCCACCTGCGCTATAACGCTGTTCAGGTAGCGGCGGCGCTCATCGCTGGCATCGGTAATGAGGGCGCCATCGGCAGGCGACACCATGACCACCGGCAGCAGCCCGATATGGTCGGACAGGCGCTCGTAGTTTTTTCCGTTGCGCTTGAAAACCTTTCCATCGGCCCGGGTGCATCCGCACGAAATGAGTTCCTCGCTACCGCGCACCTCGTAGGCTCCCTTCACCAGAAAAAAATCCTCATCGTGGCAAATGCACTGCCTGTCGGTAAGCCCCACGCTGCTTTTGCACATGCTGAGCAGGTACAGGGCGTCGAGCAGGTTGGTCTTTCCCTCGCCGTTGCTGCCCACCAGGCAGGTGAGCTTATCGGCCGGCTTCAGCTCCAGCTGACGAATATTTTTAAAGTTTACAACCGATAGGGATTTGAGGCGCATTACGCTAATAGTTAATCTAAAACTTACAAAGATAAAAAAAAACAGGAAACGGCGCACCAGGCGTAGCGCGGACAAATGGCCGCAACCTCAACTTTTGCCTCTTTCTATCTGCGATTTCGACATATTACCATTTTTTAATTTTTACAGTGCTTCATATTTTTGTAACTTGCTCAAGTTTTTTAGTAAACCGGTTAAACTATGGCTACGCTTCATAGTCTAATTGGTTTACGCTACACACTTCGATAAAAAACACACGTTACTAATATGAAGAAAGCAATACGTTGGATTGCCTTAGCGCTGATAATAGCCGTTGGCGGCACATTTATTTACCTCCAGTTTTTTGCGCCAAGCGATATGGAGGAAGCCAGCCCCGAGGAGGCCCCGAGGCAAAAGCGCGAAGCCCTGAATGTAAGATGCATAGTAGTCAGCACCAAGCCCATTGTTGAGCAGATTAACAGCAGCGGAACGCTCAAAGCCTCGGAGCAGGTGGAGCTCTCGTTTGAGTCGTCGGGACGCATTACGCTGCTCAACATTAACGAAGGACAGCGGGTAAAAAAGGGAACGCTGCTGGCCAAGGTAAACGACAACGAGCTGCAGGCGCAGCGCGATAAAATCAACGTGCAGCTCAAGCTGGCCGAGGACCGCGAGGCGCGCCAGCGTACGCTGCTGGAGCGTGAAGCCATTAGCCGTGAGGCGTACGAACAGTCGCTTACCGAGTTGCAATCGCTCAAGGCCGACCTGGCGTTGATTGAGGCAAAAATCGAGAAGGCAAGCATCGTTGCGCCATTCGACGGCATCGTAGGCTTGCGCTACACCAGCGAGGGCGCCTACGTTTCGCCGGGTACGCTGGTTACGCAGCTGGTAAGCATTAAGCCGCTCAAAGTCGATTTTCCCATCAACGAGCGCCACGCCGGCGTGGTAAAGGTGGGCATGCCCGTGCAGTTTACCGCCGAGGGCTACAGCAAACCCTTTACCGCCAAGGTATACGCCATAGAGCCCCAGGTGGACGTAAAAATGCGCGCCCTCACCGTACGCGCCCTGTACGACAACCGCAACGAGGATTTAGTGCCCGGGCGGTACATTCAGGTAAGCCTGCAAATAAAGCAGTTTGACAAGGCCATTACCATACCCAACCAGGCGCTGGTGCCCACCATGGAGGGCAACATTGTGTACGTGAGCCGCAGCGGAAAGGCGCAGCCCGTGAGCGTACAAATAGGCATTCGTAACGAAAGTGAAATTCAAATTACATCGGGCTTAACGCCGGGCGATACGCTCATCACCTCGGGCATTTTGCAGCTGCGCAAGGGGCTACCGGTGAAGCTGAATATGGAGTAAAAAAGCCCCTCCCAACCCTGCCCGCTTATGCGGAGCAGGCGGGCCTCCCCCAAGGGAAGGGCTTACCCAACGCATAGGGCCAAAGCCCCGCCTCGGCAGAATTGGGGAGAGGCCGTAAATAGTAAATTGTCAAATCGTAAATCTTCATAGATGTCCCTATCCTCCACCAGCATATCCCGTCCGGTACTTACCACGGTGTTAACGCTCATCATACTGCTGTTCGGTATTATCGGGTTTTCCTACTTAGGCATTCGCGAATACCCCAGCGTTGACCCGCCCGTAATCTCAGTCAGCACCAGCTACATTGGCGCCAACGCCGATATTATTGAGAAGCAAATTACCGAGCCGCTCGAGCAAAGCATCAACGGCATTCAGGGCATACGCTCGCTTACCAGCACCAGCAGCACGGGCAGCAGCCAAATTACCGTGGAGTTTGAGCTGAGCCGCGACATGGAGTCGGCCGCCAACGACGTGCGCGACAAGGTTTCGAAATCGCTGTACAAGCTGCCCCGGGACTGCGATCCGCCTACGGTGTCCAAGGCCGACGCCGACTCCGACCCCATTCTGATGATTGGCATAAAGAGCAGCAACCGCTCGCTGCTGGAGCTGTCGGAGATTGCAGACCTGACCTATAAGGAGCAGCTGCAAACCATTTCGGGCGTGAGCGAGGTAACCATTTGGGGTGAGAAGCGCTACGCCATGCGCATGTGGATGGATCCGGCCAAGCTGGCGGGCTACGGCCTCACGCCGCTGGATGTGCGCAACGCGCTGCTGCGCGAAAATGTGGAGCTGCCCTCGGGGCGCATTGAGGGTACCTCGGTTGAGCTTACCATTCGCGCCCAGGGTTTGATGACCACCCCCAACGATTTCAACCGCCTCATCATTGCACAGCAGGGCGACAAGGTGGTTCGCTTCAGCGATGTGGGCTACGCCGAACTGGGCGCCGAGGATATTCGCAGCATCATGAAGCTCAACGGAGTGCCGAGCGTGGGCGTGGGCGTTATTCCGCAGCCCGGCTCGAACCACATTGAAATTGCCGACGAGGTGTATAAGCGCATGGAGCAAATCCAAAAAGACCTGCCCGAGGATGTGGAGATAGGCATGATTTACGACAACACGCGCTTTATCCGCTCATCCATTAAGGAGGTTGGCAGCACCATTATCGATGCCTTTGTGCTGGTGGTGCTCATCATATTTTTGTTCCTGCGCGACTGGCGCACCACGCTTATCCCCACGGTGGTTATTCCGGTTTCGCTCATCGGGTCGTTCTTCATTATGTACCTGGCGGGATTCAGCATCAACACGCTATCGCTGCTGGCCATTGTGCTGGCCATTGGCCTGGTGGTGGACGATGCCATCGTGATGATGGAAAATATTTACGTAAAAATAGAGGGTGGCATGACACCGCTGGAGGCGGGAATACAAGGCTCCAACGAAATATTTTTTGCCGTGGTGTCCACCACCGTTACGCTCATTGCGGTGTTCTTTCCCATCGTTTTTTTGCAGGGAACAACAGGCCGCTTATTCCGCGAGTTCAGCATTGTCATTTCGGGCTCGGTAGCCATTTCGGCCTTTGTGGCGCTTACGTTTACACCCATGCTATCCACCAAGCTGCTGAAGCACCGCAAGCGTCAACCCTGGTTTTACCGCGTAACGGAGCCCTTCTTCAGCTGGCTTACCAACGCCTACAAAAGCACGCTGACCACCTTCATGCGCTACCGCTGGATAGCTATTGCCACCATTGCCGCCATGGGTGTTTGCATCGCCCTGCTGTGGATGAGCATTCCCTCGGAAATGGCGCCGATTGAAGACCGCTCGGCCATTATTATCCGCAGCACCGGAGCCGAAGGTAGCACCTACAGCTTCATGAGCCGGTACATCGATAACCTGGGCGAGCTGGTAAGCAACGTGCCCGAGCGCGATGTGTATATGAGCCGCGCCAACCCGGGGTCAGGCTTTGTGCGCCTCATGCTGGTGCCGCCAAGCGAGCGCAAGCGTACCCAGCAGGAAATATACGATGACCTCGCCCCGCAGCTCGCCCCGTTTACCGATGCCCGCCCGTTCATTATGCAGCAAAGCACCTTTGGCGGACGGCGCGTACGGCAGCCGGTGCAGTACGTGCTGCAGGCCCCCAGCCTGGATAAGCTCAAGGAGTATGTTCCCCAATTTATGGCCAAGGTAAACGAGAGCAAGGTGCTGCAAATGGCCGATGTGAACCTCAAGTTTACCAAGCCTGAGGTGCGCGTGGACATCAACCGGGACAAGGCAAACCTCATGGGCGTTTCCACCCAAAACATAGGGCAAACCCTGCAGCTGGGCCTGAGCGGACAGCGCTTTGGGTACTTTTTCATCAACTCAAAGCAGTACCAGGTAATCGGTCAAATGGAGCAGCAGTACAGCAGCAAAACCCTCGACCTGCGCTCCATCTACGTGCGGAGCGACCAGGGCGACATGGTGCAGTTAGACAACCTTGTTTCGCTACGCGAGGTAAGCACGCCGCCCAGCCTGTACCGCTACAACCGCTTTGTGTCGGCCACCGTGTCGGCGGGCGTGAACAAGGGCTACACCATTGGCGACGGACTCGACGAAATGGACAGGATATCGCAAGAGGTGCTGGACGAGAGTTTCCGCACGGCGCTGGCGGGCGAGTCGAAGGAGTTTCGCGACAGCTCATCGAGCCTCATGTTCGCGTTCCTGCTGGCGCTTGTACTCATTTACCTGGTGCTGGCGGCGCAGTTTGAGAGCTTCCGCGACCCGCTCATCGTTATGTTCACCGTACCGCTGGCCGTGTTCGGCGCGCTGCTGTTTTTGTGGATAAACGAAAAAACCATGAACATCTTTTCGCAAATCGGCATCATTATGCTCATTGGGCTGGTGTCCAAAAACGGCATTTTGATTGTGGAATTTGCCAACCAGCGCAAGGCCAACGGGCTCAGTATTCGCGATGCGGTGCTCGATGCATCGGCCGCGCGCTTTCGCCCCATCCTGATGACCAGCCTATCGACCATACTGGGTTCGCTGCCGCTGGTGCTCGCCGCAGGCGAGGGCGCCAACAGCCGCATAATGATGGGTATTGCCGTGGCTGGAGGCCTTGCGGTATCTACGTTCCTGACGCTTTACATCGTTCCGGCCATGTACACCTTTTTGACAAGTAAAAAAGTAAAGGTGGCAAAAAATGAAAGTAAAGAAAATACCCTCCTCTCCCGTAATGACGAATAATTAGCAGCATGAAGTATTTACAAATAGCCGCACTCGCATTCTTAGTATCATCGGCCGCGCTTGCACAGGGCAAGGCCCCGGCCTACACGCTACCCATGAGCCTCGAAACGGTTTTGGAGAATACCTACTCCATTAAGTTTGCGCGCAACAACGAGCAGATTTTGGCCAACAACGCCACCCGCGGCAACGCCGGAATGCTGCCCAAGGTAAACGCCACGGCGGGATTCGGCGGCAGCCTCAACCAGTTGCAAAGCGCCGGAGGGGTTGACTATAAGAACACGCACAACGAAAACTTCAACCTTGGCCTCAACGGCACATGGACGCTGTTCGATGGATTCGGCATGCAGGCCTCGTACGAGCGCCTGCAGGAAATAAAAAAGAACGGCGAGCTGGGCACACGCCTGGAAATCGAGAGCACCATTGCCGAGGCCACCGCCATGTACTACGACATTGTGCAGCGCAACCTCAAGCTGGATAACCTCAAGGTAACGCTCGCGCTATCGCGGGAACGGCTTCGCCTGGTGCGCGAAAAGTACCTGGTGGGCTCGCGCTCGCAGGTGGAGCTGCTGCAGGCCCAGGTGGATTTCAACGCCGACAGCTCGCAGTATGTTACCTACCTACAAAGCATTAGCAACCTCCAAATCCGGTTCAAGAAGTTGCTTCTGCTGCCATTCGACGGGGAGGCCATTACGGTGAGCGACACCTCCTTTAAACTCAACGAGGGGCTGAAGCTCGATGAGCTGAAGGAGCTAAGCCTGCAAAACAACACCACGCTCAAAATTTACGATGTGAACCGCAGCATTACGGAGCTGGAGCGCAAGCAGGTGGCCGCAGCGCGGTACCCGTACCTCAACCTCAACGCCTCGTACGGCTACACCCAAAACCAGAACAGCTACAACAGCTCCTCAAGCGATGCCCTGGGCCTGAGCTACGGCGTGAGCATGGGCTTTAAAATTTACGATGGCTCGAACCAGCGCCGCCTGGAGCAGAATATCAAAATTGCCGGGCTCAACCGCCAGCTGGAGTACGAGCAGCAGGTGCAGCAGCTGATGGCCGAAATACACCTGCTCTACTCCTCGTACGACACCTACGTTCGCCTGCTGGACTTGGAGCGGAAGAACAACGAGATTGCAACAAAAAGAATTGAGCTGGCCATGGAGCTCTACCGCCTGGGGCAAATTACCAGCCTTGAGCTGCGCGAGCACCAAAAAACCAACCTCGACGCACAAGACCGCCTGGTAAACGCCATATACCAGGCCAAGCTCTCCGAGATATACCTCATGCAGCTCTGCGGCATGGCGCTAAGCTACCTTGACGCAAAGTAAAAGTTGTCAATACCCTACAAAAGCACAACAAGCAGCATGAGATTGCGGGGCAAGCCCGCAATGACAAAGAAAGATAAGCAAAAATGACCTACCCCGCCACCTTTGAAGTAAAGCTCGGTTTTGATAAAATCCGCGCCTTGGTAGAGGCCAAGTGCGTAACGGCGCGCGCCCGCGAAATGCTGGCCGAGGCCACCTTCTGCAGCAACTTTGCAGGCGTGCAGGAGCTGCTTGAGCAAACGGCCGAAATGCAGGCCATCTGCACCTTCGATAGCTCCTTTCCGCAAAGCGGATACGTGGATGTTTTACACTTCATAGCCAAGGCAAAAATCGTAGGCGCCTACTTAGACGAGCCGGAGCTGGTGGCGCTTTCGCAAATGCTCAACACCGTTGTCGGCATCGCCTCGTTTTTTACAAAAAACCGGCAGAACACAGCGCACGACGCCCGGCACTACCCTCGCCTGTCGGCCATGGTGCAGCCCGCGCAATCATTGGAGAATGTGAATGCACGCATTGCCGCCATTGTCGACAAGTTCGGCAAGGTAAAGGACAGCGCCTCGCCCGAGCTGCAGCAGCTGCGCCGCATGATGATGGAAACGCAGCAGCAGATTTCGCGACGCATGCAGGCTATACTCAAGCAGGCGCAGGCGGCGGGCTACGTGGACGAGGATGCCGAGGTAAGCCTGCGCGACGGCCGCACCGTAATTCCGGTCAACGCAAGCAACAAGCGCAAGGTGGCGGGCATGGTGCTGGACGAGTCAGCCACCGGAAAAACCGCCTTCATTGAGCCTGCCGAGGTGGTGGAGCTCAACAATCAGCTAAAGGAATTAGGCTTTGCCGAGCGGCGAGAGGTCATCAAAATCCTTACCGCGTTTGCCGATTTTCTCCGCCCCTTTTTGCCCGAGGTGACGGACGCCGCCGAGCTGGTGAGTCGCATGGACTTTATCCGTGCCAAGGCGCTTTTTTCCAATAATATAGGCGCCGTAAAGCCCGTTTTGCTCCACGAGCAAATCATCAGCTGGCGCAACGCAAGGCACCCGCTGCTGGAGAGCGTGCTCAAAAAGGAGGGCAAGACAATCGTTCCGCTCGACGTGCGCCTCACCCCACAAAAGCACATGCTGCTGATATCGGGGCCCAACGCCGGCGGAAAATCCGTGGTCATAAAAACCGTGGGATTGCTGCAGTACATGCTGCAGTGCGGATTTCCGGCGCCGCTATCCGAGGCCTCCGAGGCGGGAATCTTCGACTCCGTTTTTATCGATATCGGCGACGAGCAATCGCTCGAAAACGACCTGAGCACCTACAGCTCGCACCTGCAAAACATGAAATATTTTTTGCGCAACGCAAATGAAAAAACGCTGGTGCTGATTGATGAATTCGGCACCGGCACCGAGCCGCAGCTGGGCGGCGCCATTGCCGAATCGGTGCTGGCATCGCTCGTAGGCAAAAAATCCTTTGGCGTAATCACCACACACTACGCTAATTTGAAGCACTTTGCAAGTAACACACCGGGCGTCGAAAACGGCGCCATGCTCTTTGATTTGCAAAAAATAGAGCCGCTGTTTAAGCTCGATGTGGGCGCGCCGGGCAGCTCGTTTGCCTTTGAGATCGCCAAGAAAATAGGGCTGCCCGACGAGGTGCTGACCCGCGCCCGCGAAACGCTCGGCGACAAGTCCGTGAACTTTGACAAAAGCCTGCGCGACATTGCCCGCGACCGCCGCTACTGGGAGGAGAAGCGCAGCCGCATTAAGCACGTCGATAAAAGCTTGGACGAGCTGATGGCCAAGTACGAGGGCGAGCTGGCCCTGCTGCAGGGCGAGCGCAAGCGCATTATTCAGGAGGCAAAGGACGAGGCGAAGAAGTTGTTAGCTGCCGCAAATAAACAAATAGAAAATACCATTCGCGGCATTAAGGAGGCGCAGGCCGAAAAAGAAAAAACCCGCGAAATCCGCAGCCAGCTCAGCGCCTTTGCGCAGGGCGTTGAGGGCAACGAGGACGATAAAAACGCTGCCAAGCTGCAGCAAAAAATGGAGCGCCTAAAGGAGCAGCAGCAGCGCCGCGAAGAACAAAAATCGAAGCAGAGTAAAGCGCCGATGGAGGCGACACAGGCACCGCAACCAATTAAGGAAAAAGATATTACAGTAGGAAATACGGTGCGCGTAAAGGGGCAGGAGGTCGTGGGCGAAGTGGTAAAAATAAACGACAACGGTACCGCCGTGCTGGCCGTGGGCAACCTCTACACCACCATCTCGGCGGACAAGCTGGAGCAGGTAAGCCGCAACGCCTACCGCAGCGCGCAGCCCAAAAGTTCCGACAACATTGGCGGCAGCAGCCTCAACGTAAAGCGGCTCAATTTCAAGCACAGCGTTGATGTGCGGGGCATGCGCGCCGACGAAGCGCTAATGGAGGTGGAGGAATTTATCGACCAGGCCATGATGTTCGGCGTGGGCGAGGTACGCATTTTACACGGCAAGGGAACAGGAATTCTCAAGGAGCAAATCCGCCGCTACCTGCGCAACCTGCACGGCGTAAGCAGCGCGGAGGACGAGCATGTGGACCAGGGCGGGGCGGGGATAACGGTGGTGAAGATGAGGTAATTTCGGATTGCAGGTTTCGAGCATAGAGCGAAAAACATTTAGCTCGGTATAGCCAATCTCCCGCCTAAAATCATCATATTTCACATCTTTAATGCCAAAAACGTGAAAAAAATCACATTTTCGGCATTAAAGATTGGAAAATCACGTTCGGTCGAGGCTCCCGCTTCGGGCGTTTCATGCATGCAAATTAAGCCTACTAACAGACCTCAACTTAGGCGCAAGCTAAGCCGAACACAGGTTTATCTATGGTTATTATTTCTAACCTCCTCCCGTTAAGGCGAATCTGAAATTCAATTCCCGTGCTCCGACAGGAATTTAATGCGCACCAACCGGATTTCGCCCTCGGTGTAGTCGTCCTCGCCCAGCGTCGATATGGCTTCGTGCACCGAGTCGGTTTGCGCCTCGTTGCGGAAGTAGTCTATTACCTCGTCGCACTTATCCTCGTCCACCTCCTGCCGGATATAGTAGTCGATGTTGAGCTTGGTGCCCGAGCTCACTATGGTTTCAATTTCCGAAAGCAGGTCTTCGAAGGTCAGATTCTTGGCGGCGGCAATATCCTCCAAGTCCATTTTGCGGTCGATGCTTTGAATGATAAACACCTTGTTGGCCGACTTGTTTACCATCGACTTTACCACCATATCCTGCGGACGTTCAATACTCTTCTCGTCCACATACTTAGCTATGAGTTCAACAAAAGGCTTTCCGAACTTCTGCGATTTACCCGAACCCACGCCCTGGCAATTCTGCAGTTCCTCCTGCGTTATGGGATACTGAATGGCCATATCCTGCAGCGAGGTTTCGGGGAAAATAACGAAGGGCGGCAGGTTGTGCCGGCGCGACTCGCTTTGCAGCAAATCCTTGAGCAGCGCAAACAGCTCCTCATCGCTGCCTCCCGACGACGACTTGCCCGCCATGCCGACAATGGGCTCATCATCGTCATCGCCCTCATCGTACTCGTGGCTTTCGGCCAGCATAATGGATTGCGGATTTTCGATAAATGCACTCCCCGCCTCCGTAATCATCAGCACGCCGTACTGCTCAATATCTTTTTTAATCAACTTATGGATAAGACATTGACGAACAACGGCATGCCAAAATCGATCGTCCTTCTCGGCGCCATCGCCAAAGGATTCTAACTCGTGGTGGTGGTACGATTTTATGACCGAAGTCATTTCGCCGCGCAGCACGTCTATGACGTAGTCGGGCTTGAACTTTTCGCGCAGCGCCTGAATGGTTTCGAGCAGCATAAGCACGTACTCCTGCCCCTCGAACTGCACCTTGGGGTTAAGGCAGTTGTCGCAGCAGCCGCAGTTTTCCTGCTCGTACTCCTCGCCAAAGTAGTGCAGCAGCAGCTTGCGGCGGCACATGGCCGACTCGGCGTAGGCCACGGTTTCCATGAGCAGCTGCTTGCCTATTTCCTGCTCGGCAAGCGGCTTGCCCTGCATAAATTTCTCGAGCTTCTGCACATCCTTGTAGCTGTAAAAGGCAATGCACTGCCCTTCGCCGTGGTCGCGCCCCGCGCGGCCGGTTTCCTGGTAGTAGCCCTCTAAGCTTTTGGGAATATCGTAGTGAATCACAAAGCGCACATCAGGCTTGTCAATGCCCATGCCAAAGGCAATGGTGGCCACAATCACGTCCACCTCCTCCATGAGGAACTTATCCTGGTTGGCCGAGCGCACCAGCGAGTCCATGCCCGCGTGGTACGGCAAAGCCTTGATGCCGTTAATGCACAGCGTTTCGGCCAGCTCCTCCACGCGCTTGCGGCTCAGGCAGTATATGATGCCGCTCTTGCCCTGCTGCGACTTGATGTACTTAATGATTTCCTTTACGGCGTTGGTTTTGCTGCGCACCTCGTAGTACAGGTTGGCGCGGTTGAACGACGATTTAAAAACCGTGGCGTCCAGCATGCCCAGGTTCTTTTGAATATCGTGCTGCACCTTGGGCGTAGCCGTTGCGGTAAGCGCTATAATCGGCGCGCCGCCCAGCTCATTTACTATGGGGCGAATGCGGCGGTACTCGGGCCTGAAGTCGTGCCCCCACTCCGATATGCAGTGCGCCTCGTCGATGGCGTAGAACGAGATTTTTACATTCTTCAAAAACTCCACGTTCTCCTCCTTGGTGAGCGACTCGGGCGCCACGTACAGCATTTTGGTCTTGCCGCTGAGCACATCCTCCTTGACCTGCTGAATGGCCGCACGGTTGAGCGATGAGTTGAGAAAGTGCGCCACGCCATCCTCGAGCACAAAGCTGCGCATGCTGTCCACCTGGTTTTTCATCAGCGCAATGAGGGGCGAGATAACGATAGCCGTGCCCTCCATAATGAGCGCCGGCAGCTGGTAGCAAAGCGACTTGCCTCCGCCCGTGGGCATGAGCACAAAGGTATCGTTACCGTTGAGCACATTGTGAATAATGGCCTCCTGGTTACCTATAAATTTGTTGAACCCAAAAAATTTCTTGAGGTATTCGTGAAGCGAAGTGTCGTCGGTGTAGCCCATGCCGTAAAGCAAAATGCAATGTAGAACTCAGAAAAAAACGGGCACTGAATGCCTATAACAAAGATAGAAATTTTTTTATCGTACGCAAGCTAACGGCAAAAAAAATTCTTAACGGGTACATACACCTATAATATTAACCGTAAGAACACAAAAACGGCCGAAGCATAAAGCTCCGGCCGTTGCGCTACTCCACCGCCACCTTAAACGTGGCTTTTTTGATTCGCCCCTCGCCGCGCATGGGCGAATGGGCGTCGGAGGGGAAAAATACAATGTACTGTCCGGGTTGCACGGTAATGAGCACCGAAACATGGTCGCTGAACAGCTGCACATCTTTGGCCACATTAAACTCCGCGCGTGGCTGGGCGCAATCCTTGCGGGCAATGTAGCCAAAGGTTTCGGGCAGCGTTAGCGGAATCTGCACATCAATATACTTGTTGTGTACCTCAAGATTCGCCTTATCGGGTGTACGTAAATCTCCTTCAGAGATATTGAGATATACGTTGCCTCCATCCACCTCATATCGTCCCACTGCCATAGCGTCCAAGCGGTGCGTAACCATGTAATCAAACACCTTGGCAAAGCGGCTATTCATTTTGGTAAATAATTTTACGCTCGTCTTATCGCCCACGTTGTGGGCGCGGATGTAAGCGGGTTGCTGGGCGCGAACCGAAAAAGAAAAGGTAATCAGCGCTGCAAGAAAAAGCAATTTTGTTTTCATTGTCCTATAAAATAAGAACAAAGATAAGAATAATGGAGGGAAGTTAATTTTTTTCCTCGCCCACCACAAATGCAATTACAAATTGTACTAAATAAAAGCGGCATTTGTAATACCGCTTAACAGAGATTTTCGCCGTTATAGAAAAATGCGACACAGCTTATTTGACCTTATCCCACCTATCTTTAAAATCTCCTTTTTTTAATGCATGCAAATAAACCACCTTGCGCGAAGGGTGTTTTGTAATAATGTGCTCTGTTTCCTCTGCTGTACAAATATAATACTCTGGTGGCGCAAAGCCATCTTTATTGCAGTTGAGATTAACAAACACATAAATAACACCATTCGCCACGCCTTGTATGGGACAGTTACTACTTTTGTTTTTCATAGCCTTCACTTGCACCGAAATGTGCCTGCCATCCTTAACGGCAAGAATATCTATCACCTTAGCATTTCCCGAAGTTAGTCCAACGGTAAACTCACGGCGATTAAGTTCTGCGGCCACAAAATATTCGCCAGCTAAATGAGAATTGTTCTTTTCCATTTATTTTACTTTTTTACATCTTGAGTATTTGCTGTCGGAGCCTTATAAGTATATGTTTTATCTGAGAATATTTTACCTGTTTTTTGGTTTGCAAGAACAACTCTTACCTTATCAGCCTTTAAGTCACGCCTATCTGCTTTGTACCAACCTCTTGCATTAGGGTTATATAAGGAGGCATCATAAAAACGTACCTTTGTGGTTAACTGTCCATCAATGGCAAAGAAAAAATATGCTTGCAAATTTTCTCTTGCAGATTCAACCTCAAGTCCAGTAACTTCACCTACTGGAAAAAATAAATACTCATTCTCAATTCCATCAATATAAGCATCCTTACGCCACTCTGTTGGTAAAGCCCTAAAAAGGATAGCACCATCACCTTTTTTTACCGATTTGGGAGTTCTTATATCCGCATCCTCCATGCAGTAGTTGCTCCCCAACTCCATAAAAATGCCTTTTTTCTTCATGTCATAATCAGTAACACTGCCCTTATAAACAATACAATAATTATTCTTTAGCATTTTCCTCTTTTCAGCCTTTACCTCCTCCAATTTTTGCTTATACTCTTCAGTCTTTTTAAAAACTGCCACTTGCAACTCAGTCTCGTACCCTCGAATATTAAAATATTGGATTACATCTAAATCCACAAGGTTGTAAAGATTGTTCAGCTCTTGGGATGCTTCTATCTTGGTCGCCTTATCAATTAAATCAAAAACTGTTTCTTGTCCAAATACTTTATGCAAACAACAAATCATCGCCATTAGAATTAAAAACTTTTTCATAATCTCATGCATTTTTTCAACACCTCGCACCATGAAAAAAGGCATGGTACTTACCTTATTTAATTTCTGAGGTATCGCCAGACACCCTGCCTACAAATAAGAAAGCCCATGCCACTATTATAGCATGAGCATTCACTTATTACTGTGTAGGCAATTCTTTAAACTGGCGATTTTCAGAAATTACACGCAATAAAGCAAATGCTTTATTTACAAATGTTTAAAAATGTTCTTTTTATTTAGCCATAGGCGAATGGGATTAATTGGTTTAGGGCAAAGATAAAGAAAAAGAGCGAACAAGGTGGTACGTTAGCTAGGAGATGTCTCCACGCGCTCGCTCCTTACGTCGCTTGCTTAGTCGACATGACGTGCGTTTTGGGGGCGGAGGGCTGTGGGGGGGGGGGGGGGGGGGGGGGGGGGGGGGGCCCCCCGGTCGCCCCCCCCCCCCCGCCGCCCGAACTGCTCCGGTCACCTGAGCAGCCGCGGCCATCACCGCTGCGGTCGCGACCGGCCCGGACTCAGCGGGCTCGACGATGAGGAGCGCCGTCGATTGCGGAGTCAGGTCGCCGTTCCACGGCCACGCATACGGGGTGGTTCCGGTGACGTGGGTCACCGTGCTGCTGCTCAGGGCCGTCATGGTGCTAGCTCGAGAGGTTTCCGACGACGCCATCGACGAAGTAGTCCATGCCGTCGATCTCGGCGTACTCGGGTACCACTCCGGTGGCGATGACCTCGGTTCCGTCCTGGCCGAGAACGGGGCCGGCGAACGGTGAGCCCTCGGGAGTCGCGAGCCAGGCCTGTGCGTCCTCGATGAGCGTAAGAGTCTCCTCGCTCACCGACGGGCCGAACGGCGCGAGCACGAACGGGTTGGTCCCGGTCTTGTAACCGACGCGGAAGTTGGCGTTGTACTCGCTGCCCACGAAATCACCGTCGACGATCGTTCCGACGATCGACGAGTA
>JAVBPG010000060.1:0-29901 GCA_031549685.1 Bacteroidales bacterium
TTTATCATATTTTAATTTTCTATTTTTTTCTTTACTCGCGCGCGTCTAATTGTTGTTCAGATTAAAAACCCGTTGTTCGCCCCGCGCGCTGCAAACGCAATATTGGTTGAAAGAAAAAAGCCGAACTGCAAATTCGGCTTAGCATGGGGCGAAACGGTGGTTGGAAATAGCTGCTTGACTACCTTCTTGCAAGATAGCTGCCGATGAATTGCTGGGCGCTAAAGGTGGGGAGTTTTGCTGCCTGAAAGTCTTTTTTATCACCGGTTATAATAGCTTCGCACTTTTCCTCTAAGGCGCAGGCGTACTGTACGCCGTCCTCAAAATCCTTGAGCGCAGACCCCAAGGCTTGATTGATGGTGCTGTGGTCAATAGGAGCTATTTTACAAGCGGTGCTTAGGCTAAGTAGGGCGGCCCGCACCGTATTTTCCTTGGCAAACTTTTTGAGCACATAGTGGGCATTCACTATGCTTAGGCTCGACACGACCAATGTAACCTCTTTTTTGTGAGCCAGCTCAAATAGCTGCGCGCTGCTTTTGTAGTGCGGCTCGCGCTGTAGGATGAGGTCGAGGACGACGTTGGTGTCAATGAATAGCCGCTTCATGCGTATTTTTCCTCTCTGGCTTTTGCGATTTCTTTCTTGTAGTCAAAATCGGCGGGTACTTTTACCCCGGGAATGCTCAATGATTTTACAAACGGACTTATTTCAATTTCCTCCTTTTTCTTGTCTTTTTGCGTAAGCGATTTAAGGTAGCTATCAAATAGCCTGGATAGCGAAGTCCCCTTGGCTTTTACATACTCCTTTGCCTCGGCCAACGTATCGGTGTTGACCACGAGCGTAAGCTTTGTCGTTCTATTCATAATTTTTAGCGGATTGGCTACACGTGCAAATGTAGTGATTATTTTTATTTTTACACGTGCAGCAGCTGGGACAGCTAACAATTTATAGCTAAACTTTTTATCCCTCGCCAAAAAACTTTTCGATATTTTTTTGCAATCCAAGAATAAGAGCTATCTTTGCAGCCCCTAAAAGTGGGGGAAATCATGCGCCTATCCGGTTTGGTCGTTTGATTTTCAATAAGTTAGAATATTTGTAAATTCATAAAATGGATACTTTAAGCTACAAAACCGTATCGCTCAACTCCGCTACGGTGCAAAAAAACTGGGTGGTAGTGGATGCTACCAATGAAGTGGTGGGCCGCCTGGCAGCTACCGTGGCCTTTATGCTGCGCGGTAAGCACAAACCGGGCTTTACCCCTCACGTGGATTGCGGTGATAACGTGATTGTTATCAACGCCGAAAAGGTTCGCTTCACGGGCGATAAGTTAACCGAAAAGCAGTACGTGCGCCACACCGGTCACCCCGGCGGCCAGCGCTTTGCTACGCCCGAGGAAATGCTCAAGCGCAAGCCTATTTTTGTAATTGAGCACGCCGTAAAGGGTATGCTTCAAAAAAACCGCCTGGCCGATCAGCAGCTCCGCAACCTGCACGTGTACGTGGGTGCCGAGCATCCGCACGAGGCGCAAAAGCCTACCTTGGTAAAATTAAGTGAAATCAGGTAATACATTTTAGATACATGGCAGCAACAGTTATTAACTCCATTGGAAGAAGAAAGTCCGCTATTGCCCGCGCCTACATGACCGTGGGCACCGGTAAAATTACCATCAACGACCGCGAGCTTACCAACTACTTTCCCTCGGGAATTTTGCAGTACGTTGTTAAGCAGCCCCTGGTAATTACCGGCAACGACGGCAAGTACGATATTAAGGTTAACCTCGACGGCGGCGGTATTACCGGTCAGGCAGGCGCTTTGAGCCTTGCCATCGCCCGCGCGCTGTGCGAAGTTGACAAGGAGGCCTTTCGTCCCGTCCTGAAGTCCAACGGCCTGCTTACCCGCGATTCGCGCGAGGTGGAGCGTAAAAAGCCGGGACAACCGGGCGCCCGCAAGCGCTTCCAGTTCAGCAAGCGTTAGTATTTTACGGATAAACTGTGCTTTGCGTTGTTGCCCCACTCGGGCATGGATAAAAGGAGTTTTTGGGTTTACGATCTTTTATCGCGCAAGCCTTTTTATCTTGTGAAAAGATATAAAGCACGGCTTAAATTGCAAACAGGGCAGATTGGCGCCACGCCACTACCGACCCTGTTGTTTGGCCGCGATAAAACCTGTGGGACTAAAAGAAATTTTGCTACCCGGCAGGTTGATGAATGAGGTTTACGAATAATTTTTATTTAAAACATTAACAAAAAAATGCCACGTACAAATTTTGACCAACTTCTCGAAGCAGGCGCGCACTTCGGTCACCTGAAGCGCAAATGGAATCCCAAAATGGCTCCGTACATTTTTATGGAGAAAAACGGTATTCACATTATCGACCTGCACAAAACCGTAGTAAAGATTGACGAAGCCGCATCGGTGGTTAAGCAAATCGCCAAGTCGGGCCGCAAGGTGCTGTTCGTTGCCACCAAAAAGCAGGCCAAGGACGTAGTTGCCGAAAGCGTTGCAAAGGTAGGCATGCCCTACGTTACCGAGCGCTGGCCGGGCGGAATGTTGACCAACTTCCCCACCATTCGCAAATCGGTGAAGAAGATGGCAGCTATCGACAAGATGAATACCGACGGTACTTTTGCCAACCTCTCAAAGCGCGAGAAGTTGCAAATTTCGCGCCAGCGCGCAAAGCTCGAAAAGAACTTGGGTAGCATTGCCGACCTGTCGCGCCTGCCCGCCGCCCTTTTTGTTGTTGATATCATGAAGGAGGCCAACGCTGTGCGTGAGGCCAACCGACTTAACATTCCGGTAATTGCTATGGTTGATACCTGCTGCAATCCTTCACCCATTGACTTCGTTATTCCCGCCAACGACGATGCCACCAAATCCATCGCCTGCATTGTTGACGTAATGTGCGGCGCCATTCAGGAAGGTTTGGAAGAGCGCAAGTTGGAGAAGGATAAGGAGGCAAAAGAGGCTCCCAAGGCCGAAGGCGAAGAGGTAGCCGCATCGGGCGAAAAGAGCACCAAACTGCGCGCCCGCAAGCCCAGAGCAGAAAAGGCAGAGTAAAGCAAAGCAAAAATTTATAATGATAAAAGAAGAGGCTTATACCTCTTCTTTGTCATTGCGGGTCTTACTCGCAATTTCCCGGAGGGCCATGCGCCTGGGGAAATTCTGCTCAAGGCCGGAATGACACACAAAATAAAGGAGAAAACAAAATGGAAATTAAAGCATCAGATGTTGCAAAACTGCGCCAAATGACCGGTAGCGGCATGATGGATTGCAAGAACGCGCTGGTAGAAGCCAACGGCGATTTTAACCGCGCTCAAGAAATAATTCGCGAAAAGGGCAAGCTGGTTGCCAGCAAGCGCGCCGACCGCGAGACCAAGGAAGGTGCCGTAATAGCAAGGCTTTCGGCCGACGGCACAAAGGGCATTCTGGTCTGCCTTGGTTGCGAAACCGACTTCGTATCGCAAAACGCCGAATTCCAAGCATTGGCCAACGCCATTGCCGATACAGCTTTGGCTACCATGCCTGCTGACCTGGCTACGCTGATGGCCACCAAGGTTGGTGAATTTACCCTTGAGGACATGGTGTCGCAGCAAACCGGCAAGACCGGCGAAAAGCACCAGGTGGCCTACTACGATAAGCTCGAAGCGCCCATGTTGACGGCCTACAACCACATGAACGGGAAGGTTTCGGCCCTGGTCGCCTTCAATAAAAACTTTGACGCCACGGCAGCTAAAGACGTTGCCATGCAAACCGCCGCTATGAAGCCCGTATCGGTAAGCAAGGACGATTGCCCTGCCGAAATTCAGGAGCAGGAGTTGAAGATTGGCCGTGAGCAGGCCAAGGCCGAGGGTAAGCCCGAGGCAATGATTGAAAAGATTGCACAAGGTAAGCTCAACCGCTTCTTTAAGGACAGCACCTTGCTCGCGCAGGACTTCATTAAGGATGGCAAGATGAGCGTTGAGGCCTACATTAAGAGCGTTGACAAAGATGCTACGGTTACCGCCTTCAAGCGCTTTTCGTTCAACGATTAGTATTGCATTTTTTTTATAGAAAAGAACCGGGAGAGAATATTCTTTCTCGGTTTTTTATTTTATCTTTACGGGGCAAGTTGCCCGTGGCGTCATTGCGGGCGCGAGGCGGGAAGCCTCTGACATAATCACTGTCATCCCGAACTTGATTCGGGATCTCCTAATCGGGAGATTACAGGTCAAAGTCTATCCCGACTTGGCGGGACCCGTAATGACAATGTGGGCATAAGGAGATTCCTTCGTCACGCCACGGCGTGACTCGCGATGACGTAGAGCAAATTGTAATTTGTAAATTGTCAAATTGTAGATATCAGTTATGGTAAAGTATAAAAGAATTCTTCTCAAGCTAAGCGGCGAGGCCCTGCAGGGTTCTGCCGCGTATGGCATTAGCGCCGATGTGCTCAACACCTACGCAGAGCAAATAAAGGAGGTGGTGGAGATGGGCGTGCAGGTAGGCGTGGTAATTGGCGGCGGAAATATTTTTCGCGGGCTGAGCGGCGTGGGCAAAGGTTTTGACCGCGTAAAGGGCGACCAAATGGGCATGCTGGCCACCGTTATCAACAGCATTGGCTTGCAGTGCGCGCTGGAGGGCAAGGGCTGCCCGGCGGTAACCTTTACCTCCATTGGCATGGAGCCCGTGGGCGAGCGCTTCTCCAAGGATAAGGCGCTTGATGTAATAACCCAGGGTGGTGTGGCCATTATCGGCGGCGGCACGGGTAACCCGTTTTTTACCACCGATAGCGCATCGGCGCTGCGCGCCATTGAGCTCGACGCCGACCTGCTGCTTAAGGGAACCCGCGTGGATGGCGTTTACACCGCCGACCCCGAAAAGGATAAAACCGCCACCAAGTACGTGGATGTAACCTACGATGAGGCTTACGCTAAAAAACTGAAAATCATGGATTTGTCAGCTTTTGCTTTGTGCCAGGATAACGCCATGCCCATTATGGTTTTTGACATGAACAAGGTGGGTAACTTGAAAAAAATTGTGCAGGGCGAAAACGTGGGAACGCTCATTCATGGGTAGGGTAAAAGCCTGTAAGTTTCTGCGCGCTCGCACGCTGCCCAACCTAAGCAAATTCTCCATTCTCCATTTTCAATTCTCCATTCCATGGAACCCGTTCTACAAAAATTTCTTCGCTACGTTGCCGTTGACACGCAATCGGACGAAAACTCGCAAACATTTCCCAGCACCGAAAAGCAAAAAACGCTGCTGTCCCTGCTGGCCGATGAGCTGCGCGCCATGGGCGTGCCGCAGGTGGTCATGGACGAGTATGGCTACGTGATGGCGCGCATTCCGGCCAACCACGCCGATGGGATTCCTGCCGTGGGCTTCATTGCGCACGTGGACACCTCGCCCGATATGCCGGGCGCAAACGTGCGGCCGAAAATTATTGAAAAGTACGATGGCTCCGACATTATGTTGAGCAAGGAAAAGAATGTTGTCCTCTCGTCCGACGAGTTTCCCGAGTTGCGCGACTACGTGGGCCAAACCCTCGTTACCACCGATGGCACCACCCTGCTGGGCGCCGATGATAAGGCCGGCATTGCCGAGATAATGTGCGTCGCCGAGCACATCATGGCGCACCCCGAGCTTAAGCACGGCGACATCTGCATTGGCTTCACGCCCGATGAGGAGGTGGGCCGCGGCGTTGACCATTTTGATGTCAAAAAATTCGGGGCAACGTACGCCTACACCATCGACGGCGGTAAAATTGGCGAGCTGGAGTACGAGAACTTCAACGCGGCATCGGCCAAAATCGCTATTCAGGGTAAAAATATCCATCCGGGCTACGCCAAAAATAAAATGGTAAACGCGCTGCACGTTGCCACCGAGCTCAACGCGTTGCTGCCCGTTAACGACCGCCCCGAGCACACCGATGGCTACGAGGGTTTTTACCACCTGGTGCACCTTAACGGCGAGGTGGAAAAAGCCGCCATGCAGTACATCATTCGCGACCATGACCGCGATATTTTTGAGCAGCGCAAGGAGTTTGTGCTGAAGTGCGCGCACGGCCTCAACGCCAAGTACGGCGCGGGCACTGTGAGCGTGGAGCTGAAAGACCAGTACTACAACATGCGCGAGCAGGTGGAGCCGCATATCCACATGGTGGAGAAGGCCGAGCAGGCCATGAAGTTGGCGGGTGTAAAGCCGCTGGTGCACCCCATTCGCGGCGGCACCGATGGTAGCCGCTTGTCGTACATGGGCTTACCCTGCCCCAACATTTTTGCGGGCGGGCATAACTTTCACGGCAAGTACGAATTTATTCCCGTACAATCCATGGAAAAAGCGGTGGAGGTTATACTTAACATCATTTCCATTTATACAAAATAGTCAACTGAAAAAGGAATACTATATAGTTGCTCATTCGTACAGTAGATTCATATTCGTTATGATTCTCGTGATGCTAATTTCCTCCCTTGTTCTTAAAAAATATGTACCTCATATTGAAAACAACTCCATCTTAGCGTTAATACTCTTTCCCCTATACGCTATTGCTTCTCTTGTTGCAATATTTTTTGGGCAAGCAAGAGTTAAAATAGTTTTTACAGATGATGCTTTTATCCATATTTGGCAGAAACGATATTTACTTAGTCGTCAAAAAGATGTTGAAATCCCTTGGGCTACAATAAATAAATATGAGTTTAGAGACTTTAGACTTGCTGAAAGATTTCGCATTATGTATTCAAAGAAATGCAAGTACAGTATTTATCGAATGATATTTATCCCGTTTAAAGATGATAGAGACAAAATGATTTCAGACTTTCTGCAACAGTTAGATGAATATCAAAAAAACATGCAAGTTCAATGATAATTAAACTGATAGCAATCCCGCTATTTTTTGTACCTTTGTTAGAAAACCCAACATCACAATTTACTTATAAACAATGGCAAACGAACTGTTTAGCGTAAAAGACAAAGTCGTACTCATTACCGGCGGAGCCGGAATTTTGGGCACCAGCATGGCAACCCATTTTGCCAAAGAGGGGGCAAAGGTGGTAATCCTCGACCGCAACGAGGAGGCTGGAGGTAAAATCGTAGCCGGCATCAAGGCCGATGGCTACGAGGCATGCTTTTTTAAAGCGGACGTCCTTAACCAGGAAGTGCTGGAGCAGAACTGCAAGGATATTGTGGCAAAATACGGCACCATCGACGTGCTGATAAACGGTGCCGGCGGCAACATGCCCGGCGCCACCGTGTCGCCCGACAAAACTATTTTCGACCTGAAGATTGACGACTTCCGTAAGGTGGTTGACCTTAACCTGTTTGGCACGGTAATTCCCACCATGGTTTTTGCCAAGGTAATGGTGGAGAAAAAGAAGGGATGCATTATCAACATCTCGTCCGAGTCGTCCATCCGCCCGCTGACGCGCGTGGTAGGCTACTCGGCCTCTAAGGCTGCCGTGAGCAACTTTACCAAGTGGATGTGCGGCGAGCTGGCGCAAAAGTTCGGCGAGGGCTTGCGCGTGAACGCTATTGCCCCCGGATTTTTCCTTACCGAGCAAAATCGTACGCTCATGACCAACCCCGACGGTACGCTTACGGCGCGCGGCCAATCCGTGGTAACGCATACCCCCTTTGGCCGCTTGGGCGAACCCGATGAGCTGCTGGGCACATTGCAGTGGCTGGCCAGCGATGCCTCGAAATTTGTGAGCGGCACCGTAACCGTAATTGACGGCGGATTTGATGCATTTGCAATATAAAATAGACAAAAGAACAAGGACAGTAAGAAACTGTTTTGAATTTTATAAAAAGAAATTTTACCCCCGCAGGGAGTATATTTTATTAACCGTGGGTGTCGCTTGCCCGCGGGCGAAGCAGGCGGGCCAAGCAAACCCACGGCACATGCGCCAATACTGCATGGCGCGCGGAGCAGGCGTTGCACAAGCGCTAAGCTGCTGCTCCGCGCGCAACAAGCTGGTGCCGCCATGCCGTCCGTAGGTGTCGCGAAGCAGAACCTACGGTTATTCAAGTTTAGCCCCTGCAGGGCTAAAACCACACATGTAGATAATGCTGATTATTAGGCAAGCATATAAATTCAAAACAGCCTCTAAGAACAAGGACAAAAGAGCGAGGGTGTCTTTCTGTCTTTTGTCTTTTCATCTTTAATCCACTAAACATTATGAACAATATATCGAAAAACGGCCGCGTCATGTTTGAGCAAACATGGCGCTGGTATGGCCCTAACGACCCCGTGAGCCTGTGGGACATAAAGCAGGCGGGGGCCACGGGCATAGTAAACGCGCTGCACCACGTACCCAACGGCGAGGTGTGGACGGTGGAGGAAATTGAAAAGCGCAAAAAAATTATAGAGGAAGTCGGGCTGCAGTGGACGGTGGTGGAGAGCGTACCGGTGCACGAGCACATCAAAACGCAAACGGGCGACTTTGAAAAGTACATCGAAAGCTACAAGCAAAGCATTCGCAACCTGGCCCGCTGCGGCGTAATGACGGTAACGTACAACTTTATGCCCGTGCTCGATTGGACGCGCACCGACCTGGCCTATACGCTCGACGACGGATCGAAGGCGCTGCGGTTTGAGCGCGCGGCTTTCCTGGCGTTCGACCTTTTTATTTTGAAAAGAAAGGGCGCGGAGAGCGAGTACACCGCCGAGGAAAAAGCCAAGGCCAGGGCCAAGTTCGACAGCATGAGCGATGAGGAAAAGCACGTGCTCACGCGCAACATGATTGCGGGCCTGCCCGGCTCCGAGGAGAGCTTTACCGTGGAGCAGTTCCAGCAGGCGCTCGACCGCTACGAGGGCATTGACGCCGAGAAGCTGCGCAGCAACCTCATCTACTTCCTGGCAAAAATTGCGCCCGTGGCTGATGAGGTGGGCGTACGCCTTGCCATCCACGCCGACGACCCTCCCTACGCCATTCTTGGCCTGCCGCGTATCCTGAGCACCGAGTCCGACTTCTGCAAGCTGGTGGACGCCGTGCCCAACAAGTCCAACGGGCTTTGCTTCTGCACCGGCTCCTTCGGGGTGCGCGCCGACAACGATCTGCCCGGCATGGCCAGCCGCTTAGGCGACCGCATTTACTTTGCCCACCTGCGCAGCACGCAGCGCGACGCCGAGGGTAATTTTTACGAGGCCAACCACCTCGAAGGCGATGTGGACATGTACAACGTGGTGAAAAATTTGCAGGAGGTAATGCAAAAGCGCGGCGAGTCCATCCCCATTCGCCCCGACCACGGTCACCAAATGCTGGACGACCTGAAGAAGAAAACCAACCCCGGCTACTCCGGCATTGGCCGCCTGCGTGGCCTGGCGGAACTGAGGGGACTGGAAATGGGCATTGCGCTATCGCAAAAGTAGCTGAAAAAACCCTGCAATATTTGCAGGGTTTTTTGTAGTGACCGCGGAGGGATTCAAACCCCCGACTTTCAGAACCGGAATCTGACGTTCTATTCAGCTGAACTACGCGGCCTAATATTTTTCTTTTCTAAGAATCTTCTTCCTGCTGCTGTTTTAAAATACTTTTCTCGCTTTCGAGCCTCTTCCCTTGTTTCAAAAGATTCAAAATACGCCAACTTAAAAGGAGCATAATGCTTATTTGAACTTGTTCGGCCTCTATTATGCTCTGATAGACGACGGTTAACGTCATCCGTCATACCTGTGTAGAAATAGTCAAAGTTAATACTTTGCAAAATGTATACGATGTACATCTTTCAAAACCAAAATCTGACGTTCCCTGCCCGACTGACGTCAGTCAGGCGGGTATTCAGCTGAACTACGCGGCCAAGGAAGTTGTGTTATTCCGAACTTGATTCGGAATCTCCGGCATGAGATTGACTCCGTCGAACTTCGGTTGCGGGGCACATCCGCAATGACAGAAATTTCAAGTGAGCACAAAGGTAGCACAAATAAACAAAAAAGCCAACGCTGCTGCGCTGGCTTTTCGTTTATGTTTTTTTGTTACATTTTTAAAATTCTATATGTTAACGGTTGCTTCTCTCCTTTAGCCCATATTTTTACGGTGTAATATCCGGGCAGGCGCGAGCTCATGTTGATGGTCATGCGGCTACCTTGCGGAATGGCCATCGGGCTATTAAATACAGGTTCGCCGGAGTTGCCAAAAATCATTAAGCGCTCAATTTCGAACTTTTCGCACTGCACATTCAGCTCTCCCTCCACAGGGTTGGGGAATAGGCGCACATCCTCGTCGGTTATGGCAGGTGCTGAGGGGCTTTCGGTACTTGCCGCCGGCATGGCCACAGCAACCTTTTGCGCTATAGGCAGTATGGCTACCAGCGCAAATAGCAGTACTGCTATGGATATGAGACGTTTCATTTTCCTTATCAAAATATTGCTGCAAATATACGGCGAACATTTAATAAAAGCAAATTTTTCGCTATGTTTTTTAAATAAATACTTATATTGTCTTAAAAAGTGCAGCTAAACTTTATAGGTTAATGAGGCTATGGGGTTGTGCTACTGAAGCTGAGAAATCGAAAATGATGGTATAAAAAGTGTCGACAACCACCCTGTACTCGTCTATTTTATTGAAAAGAGCTCAAGATATTTCGACACGGCTTCAACAAAAGCCTGTATTTTTGTTAACTTCGCACAAAATTTTGCAAAAACCATGGAGTATAATTTTTCGGAAATAGAGAAAAAGTGGCAGCAGCGTTGGAAAGAACAGCAAACCTACAAAACGGGAGAGGATAAAAATAAACCAAAGTTCTACGTGCTCGACATGTTCCCCTACCCCTCGGGCGCCGGGTTGCACGTGGGGCACCCGCTGGGCTACATCGCCTCCGACATATACAGCCGCTACAAGAGGCTGTGCGGGTACAACGTGCTGCACCCCATGGGCTACGATGCCTTTGGCCTGCCCGCCGAGCAGTACGCCATCCAAACCGGCCAGCACCCGCGCGTTACCACCGACAAGAATATTGCCCGCTACCGCGAGCAGCTCGATAAAATCGGCTTTTCATTTGACTGGAGCAGGGAGGTAAAAACCTGTGAGCCGGAGTACTACAAGTGGACGCAAAAAACCTTTATCGACCTATACGGGCACTACTACAACGCTAAGGAGCAAAAGGCAAAGCCGATTTCGGAGCTAATTTCTTCCTTTGAAAATAACGGCAACGCCAACGTTAGCGCGGCTTGCGGCAATCCTGACATAAAATTTTCTGCCGAAGAGTGGAAAAATATGGATGCTCAAGCCAAGCATCAAACCCTTATGGAGTATAGGCTGGCGTACCAAAAGGACGGCATGGTGAACTGGTGCCCGCAGCTGGGCACGGTGCTGGCCAACGATGAGGTGGCCAACGGCCTGTCGGTGCGTGGTGGCTACCCCGTGGAGCGTAAGCTGATGCGCCAGTGGTACCTGCGCATTACCGCCTACGCCGACAGAATGCTGGCCGGGCTTGATAAAATTGACTGGAGCGATAGCCTCAAGGAAACACAGCGCAACTGGATTGGCCGCTCAACCGGCGCCAATGTTCGCTTTAAGTTAATCGTACCCCAAGCATTAAAATTAAACGACAACTTTCAACCGGGGCAATCGCCCCTTTCCTGCGGAGAGGGGATGGGGGAGAGGTGCGAGTCCCTCGAAATATTTACCACCCGCGCCGACACCATGTTTGGCGCAACCTTTATGGTTATTGCGCCCGAGCATCCCGTTTTAGCGCAGGTAAAGCTGGATAAGGAGGTGGAGGACTACGTAAACTGGGCCAAGAACCGCTCGGAGCGCGAGCGCCAGGCCGAGGTGAAAAACATTAGCGGAAAATTCACCGGGCTGTACGCCGAAAATCCTTTTACCAAAAAGCAAATTCCCGTATGGGTGAGCGAATACGTGCTGGCCGGATACGGCACCGGCGCTATTATGGCAGTGCCCGCGCACGATAGCCGCGACTACGCTTTTGCAAAACACTTCGGGCTCGAAATCATTCCGCTTATCAAGGGCTGCGATGTGAGTCGGGAGAGCTTTGACGCCAAAGAGGGCGAGATGGAAAACTCGGGCTTCCTCAACGGTATGCAGGTAAAAGATGCCATTGCTTTTGCCATAAAAAAGGTGGAGGAAATGGGCATTGGTACAGCCAAGGTCAACTTCCGCCTGCGCGATGCCGCCTTCAGCCGCCAGCGCTACTGGGGTGAGCCTTTCCCTGTGTACTACGATGAAAATGGTATTCCGCAAATGCTGCCGCTGAGCGAGCTTCCGCTGGAGCTGCCCGCCGTGGATAAGTATTTGCCTACCGAAACGGGCGAGCCGCCGCTTGGCCGCGCCACCTCATGGAAATATCAGGGCAAGTACGGCTACGAGCTGAGCACCATGCCGGGCTTTGCGGGTAGCAGCGCTTATTTCTTAAGATATATGGATCCGCATAACGACAAGTGTCTTGTAGATAAAAGTAAAAACGAGTACTGGCGCAACGTTGACTTGTACATCGGCGGGACGGAGCACGCCACAGGGCACCTGATGTACTCGCGCTTTTGGAATATGTTTTTGTTTGACTTGGGCGAAATTTGCGAGGAGGAGCCCTTCCAAAAGCTGATAAACCAGGGCATGATACAGGGCCGCTCGAACTTTGTGTACCGCGTGGTGGGGACAAGTAAGTTTGTTTCGCTCGGGCTGAGAAATCAGTACGAAACGCAGGAAATTCACGTGGATGTAAACATTGTTTCGAACGATATTTTAGACCTCGACAAATTTAAGGTTTCAAGACCGGAATATGCCAACGCCGAATTTATTTTGGAAGACGGAAAATATGTGTGCGGTTGGGCAGTAGAAAAAATGTCTAAATCATACTACAACGTAGTAAACCCCGATGATGTGGTGGAAAAGTACGGCGCCGATACGCTGCGCTTGTACGAGATGTTCCTCGGCCCGCTGGAAATGGCAAAGCCCTGGGACACCAACGGTATTGACGGTGTGCACCGCTTCCTGCGCAAGCTGTGGAGGCTCTACCATGACGCCAACAACAACTTTGCGGTAAGCAACGATAAGGCCACTGCGCAGGAGCTGAAGTCGCTGCACAAGCTCATCAAGAAGGTGAAGGACGACATTGAGGCATTCTCGTTCAACACCGCCGTGAGCGGCTTTATGATTTGCGTAAACGTGCTCACGGAGCTCCGGTGCGGCAAGCGCGAAATCCTCGAGCCGCTTACCGTTCTCATGGCCTCGTTTGCCCCGCACATTGCCGAGGAGCTGTGGGAGGGGCTGGGCAACTCAAGCACCGTTTGCGATGCCGCGTTCCCAACATTCAACCCCGAAATGCTGGTTGAAAGCTCGTTTGAATACCCCGTTTCGTTCAACGGAAAGCTGCGCTTTAAAAAGGAAATGCCCATGGGCATTAGCGCAGAGGAAGCCCAGCAGCAAATCATGAGCGATCCCAACACCGAAAAGTTTTTGGAGGGGAAGGCCATTAAGAAGTTCATTTTTGTACCCGGAAAAATTGTCAACATAGCATGCTAAATTCGGCAAAAATATTTCGCCTCATTCGCGAGTACATCATCATTACCTTTGGCTTGCTGGTGTACGTTGTAGCCATTAACCACTTTATGCTGCCGGCGCAGCTCGTGGGAGGCGGTGTAAGCGGTGTAAGCGCCCTGCTGTACTACGCCTCTCAAATACCCGTAAGTTACAGCTACTTTGCGATTAACGTAGTGTTGGTTGTTATTGCATTTATTACGCTGGGACGTAATTTTGGGGTAAAAACAATCTACGGTATTATCGCCATTACCATTATGCTTCGCCTGATGCCTATTCCGGCAGAGGCACATGTGAGCGATCCGCTGATGAGCGCCATTATTGCCGGTATCTTAGGCGGTGCAGGCATTGGAATTATTTTTTCGCAGGGAGGAAGCGCAGGCGGTACCGATATTGTGGCTATGATCATTACCAAGTACCGCAACATGAGCGTGGGGCGCGTTTTTATGTACTGCGACCTCATTATTATCGGCTCATCGTACCTGCTGTACCACGATATTGAGAAGGTTGCATACGGATACGTGCTCATGGGTGTGTCGTCGTACTGCGTGGATATGGTGCTGTCGGGCAACAAGCAATCCGTGCAGATGTTTATTTTTTCGGAGCGCTACGAGAGCATTGCCAACCGCATTATGAAAGAGCAGCGGCGCGGGGTTACGCTACTCAACGCTACCGGCTGGTACACCAAAAAAGATAAGAAGCTGCTAATGATTTTGGCGCGTAAGAACGAGGCTAATGATATATACCGAATTGTAAAAGAGGAGGATGGTAATGCGTTTATTTCGGTAGGAAGCGTTATGGGGGTATTTGGTCAAGGCTTCGATAACATTAAAGTCTCACGTAAGCTTGACCCTACCGAGTTGATAAAAAAGGCAACTTCGAAAACACACGCGAACGACAAGCCGGAGAAAGCGTAGGGTAATCCAAGCAACTTGCAACAGTTTTTAAGTTCTTGCTGTTTGCAGGGAGATTTTTCACTCCGCTTTGCTTCGTTCAAAATGACGGCGCGAGGAAGAAGTAAGAGGAGGGGGAAGGCGGCCGCCTTCCCCCTCCTCTTACTTCATATTGCCCTCCAGGCGTCATGTCGAACGAAGAGAGACATCTCCCGGCAAGCGCAATATGGCTTGCAGCGCTACACCCCGAAAAAGAGCAAGCGACTGTAAAATTCCTTTACAACCGCTTTCCTTCTCTTGTTGGAGTGGCGAGACTCGAACTCGCGACCCCCACGTCCCGAATCACGCCGTGGCGTGACTACCAGCAGCGCTCCCCCCGAAAAATTACTAAACTATAACCCCACTATCCTGCAAAAAACGCTTGGCTCCTCGCTTCTTTACTTTCTTCTCAAGTTCCATTGCCCCTTTCCGACTATCAACCTCCTGATTCCAAATGAGCCGCCAGGGTTGACCAGCTTTTGTGTATCGGGCCAAATCACCATTATGCTCACAAATTCGCTTTTCTACATTTTGAGTCTGCCCAACATAAAAAGTTTGCAGAGCCTCACTTTGCAATATGTAAACATAAAACTTATCGCTCATGCTAACATTGTAAAAAAAAGCGGTTACAGTACTACCTATAACCGCCTCGCATCTTTTCTTGTCGGAGTGGCGAGACTCGAACTCGCGACCCCCACGTCCCGAACGTGGTACGCTACCAACTGCGCTACACCCCGAAAAAATATAAAGACCTCCTACGCCCCGAATCACGCTGTAGCGTGACTACCAACTGCGCTACACCCCGAAAAAATATAAAGACCTCCTACGTCCCGAATCACGCTGTGGCGTGACTACCAACCGCGCTACACCCCGAAAAAATATAAAGACCTCCTACGCCCCGAATCACGCTGTAGCGTGACTACCAACTGCGCTACACCCCGAAAAAAATATAAAGACATCCTACGTCCCGAATCACGCTGTGGCGTGACTACCAACTGCGCTACACCCCGAAAAAGCGAGCACAAAGGTAGAAAAAAATCGCAAAAAAGCCATAATCCGGTAAAATTTCGTTATTTTGTAAGGTCGTATTTGGAAAAACATGGGTGAACAGCTGCTACAATTTATTTGGAAATTCGGGCTTTTTGAAAAAGAAGGCGCACGATGCACCACAGGCGAATGCCTCGAGGTGCTTTCGGCCGGCGTACAAAATACCGATGCCGGTCCCGATTTCTCGAACGCTCGCATCAAAATTGGCGGTACGCTGTGGGCCGGTAACGTAGAGGTGCACAACCTTGCCTCGGACTGGGAAAAGCATAAGCACCAGGGAAATATGGCCTACGATAGCGTGATTCTGCACGTGGTGCGGCAAAGCGATTGCGAGCCCGTTTGCAGCTCATCGGGGGTGCCCATTCCCGTGTACGAAATGCGCTACAACCAAGCCCTGGAGGAGCGATACCACAGGCTGATGAGCTCGCAGGAGTTTGTCCCCTGCCGTCCGCTCCTAAAAACGGTGGAGAACTTCAAGCTCCGCATGTTTCTTACCCGCCTTGCGGTGGAGCGCATGGAGCAGCGCTGCGAGCGCATTACCCGGCTGCTCGAGGCCAAGCATGGCGATTGGGAGGCGGTTTTTCAGCGTACGCTTTTTCGCGCATTTGGCTTTGGGGTTAACGCCGAGCCTTTCGAGCAGCTGGCGCAAAGCATACCGGCCGCGTGCATTGCCAAGCATCGCAATTCGCAGCTGCAGGTTGAGGCTTTACTGCTGGGACAGGCAGGCCTGCTTGGCGGTGCTGCTGCGGATGAGTACCACGCGCAGCTCCAAAAGGAGTACGATTTGCTGCGCGCAAAATTCTCGCTCTCGCCTATGCCCTCGCACGTATGGAAATTTTTGCGGACGCGCCCCGTCAACTTTCCCACCATTCGCATAGCCCAGCTGGCAGGTTTTTTACACAAAAATCAAGATTTCATCAGCGCCGTACTGGCTGTAAAAGTAGTGGAGGATTGCAAAAAAATATTCTCGGCGAAACCTTCGGAGTATTGGGATACGCACTACTCGCTCGGGCATGCTTCGGCAAGACGGAATAAAATATTGGGCGAAAAATCGGTAGAGCGCATTGCCGCTAACTTTGTGGCGCCGGTAATGTTTGCATACGGAAGGAGCCGTGGGCAGGAGGCGCTGTGCGATACGGCCATTGCCTTGTTGGAGCAGATTGCGGCAGAGCAGAATTCAAAAGTTGAAGGTTGGCGTGGCATGGGTATCAATCCGCAAAACATGCTCGAGAGCCAGGCCTTGTTGCAGCTCAAGAATGAGTATTGCGACAGGAAAAAATGCCTGCAGTGTATGATTGGCAAGCAAATTCTGGAAGGTTAATAAACGAGTAGGCAATCGGCCAGTAACTCTTTTGCATTCATTCGTAATTAATAATTCGTAATTCAAAAATATGACCGTTCGTGTAACCAAAGAATTTTCGTTTGAAATGGCGCACCTGCTCGAGAGCTACGATGGGCAGTGCAGTAACATTCATGGACACTCGTACCGCTTGTTTGTTACCATTGCCGGCACGCCGATAGGCGACACCGGCAGCCCGAAGTACGGCATGGTAATGGATTTTACCGACCTTAAGCGGGTTGTTAACGAATTTATTATTGATAAGCTGGAGCATGCGCTCATGCTGCGCCAGGGCACAAAGATGGATGAGGCGCTAAAGAAAATTCACACCAAAATAGTTTGCGTAAGCTACCAGCCCACCTGCGAAAATATGGTAGTTCAAATGGCGGAGATTTTGAATAATGAGCTGCCGGGCAATGTGAAGCTGCATAGCATACGGCTGCACGAAACCGCTACATCGTACGCGGAGTGGTATGCCGACGATAACAGGTAGGCTGTAACGCTGCCTCAAAAAAATAATACTCCCTTCAAAACAAGCTCAGCTGCTCGGCAGCTTCCCCCAGTAGGTTGAAGCTCCTGCGGTGCCACTCCGTTGCGCCATGCTGCGCAATGGCTGCGCGGTGCTCCCTGGTTGGGTAGCCCTTGTTTTCGCGCCAGGCGTACCGGGGGAATTTCTCATCCAGCCCATTCATAAATTCGTCGCGGTAGGTTTTGGCAAGTATGGAGGCCGCGGCAATGCTGGCAAATTTAGCATCCCCTTTTACAATGCACTTATGCGGAATGCCGGGGTAGGGTGCAAAGCGGTTGCCGTCGATGAGCAAAAAACCGGGCTTTAGCGGCAGCTTATCTACCGCCCTGTGCATGGCCAGAAACGATGCTTTGAGTATGTTGATTTGGTCAATCTCGGTGTTGCTTACCTGCGCTACCGCCCAAGCCGTGGCGTGCTGCTCAATGTAGGCGCGCAGCGCAATCCTGTGCTTTTCGGGCACCTGCTTGGAGTCGTTGAGCAGCGGATGCGAGAAGTCGTGCGGCAGAATTACGGCGGCGGCAAATACAGGCCCGGCAAGGCATCCGCGCCCGGCCTCATCGCAGCCGGCTTCAACTTTATCGGGGGAAAAGAAAGGCTCGAGCATAAAAATTATTTCGAAGCAGAGGCAATGCTACCGGTAGGCGCTACTCCGCAATAAGCGTGGCGGAGGTGCAGCGCGCCACTTTTACGTGCACGTAGTCGCCAGGCTGGTGTGCCCCACGGGGGAATACCACCACCTGGTTTTGCGATGTGCGGCCAAACAGCTGCTCCTTCGATTTTTTCGAAAAGCCCTCGGCCAGTACCTCTACGGTTTGCCCTACGTAGGGCTGCTTTGCCTTTAGCGACAGCTCGTTCTGCAGCGCAATTATTTCGTTGAGGCGGCGGGTTTTTACCTCCTCCGCCACATCATCGCGGTAGTGCCGCGCGGCCTTGGTGTTGGGGCGCTCGGAGTACATAAACATGAAGGCGAAATCGTAGCCCACCTCGCGCATGAGCGATAGCGTTTGCTGATGATCCTCCTCTGTTTCGGTACAAAATCCGGCGATTAAATCGGTGGAAATGCTGCACGTGGGCAGTATGCGGCGTATGGCGGCAATGCGGTTGAGGTAGTCCTCGCGGGTGTACTTGCGGTTCATCAGCTCCAGCATACGCGTGCTACCGCTTTGCGCGGGCAGGTGTATGCTTTTGCAAATGTTATCGTGGGCAGCCATTGTGTGCAGCACATCATCGCCCATGTCCTTGGGGTGCGATGTGGAGTAGCGTACGCGCAGGCCAGGCGATAGCAGCGCTACCTTTTCGAGCAGCATGGCAAAGCTGCAAGCCTCGCCGTTACCCAGCGCATAGCGGTAGCTGTTTACGTTCTGCCCCAGCAGCGTAACCTCTTTGAATCCTTTCTCAATGAGCTCCCGCACCTCGCTCAGAATGCTCTCAACGCTGCGGCTGCGCTCGGCTCCGCGGGTGTACGGCACCACGCAGTAGCTGCACATGTTGTTGCAGCCGCGCATAATGGATACAAAGGCCGATATGCCGTTGGAGTCGTAGCGCACGGGGTCAATTTCGGCGTAGGTTTCCTCGCGCGAAAGCTCCACGTTTACGCCTTTTTGTCCGCTTTGGGCCATTTGCACCAGGGTGGGAAGCTCGCGGTAGGCATCGGGGCCCACCACAATATCCACGGCCTGCTCCTGCACTATCAGCTGCTCCTTTAGCCGCTCGGCCATGCAGCCGATAATGCCCAGCATCATGTTCGGATTTTTGCGCTTCAGCGCGCGCAGCTCGGCTAAGCGTCCCCAGATGCGCTGCTCGGCGTTATCGCGAATGGAGCAGGTGTTGATGAGAATTAGGTCGGCCTGCTGCGGAGCGCTGCACACGGCGTAACCCTGCTCGCGCATTACCGAGGCCACCACCTCGCTATCGCTTACGTTCATTTGGCAGCCGTATGTTTCTATGTAAAGTTTGGCAGCGGACATTACTTCTTCTCCATATTTTTTATCGCTACCTGCAAGGTATTGTCAATGCTTTCAAGGAAGGGATAAAATCCCTCGTCATCCAGCGGCGTACTGCGACCAATGTACGCCCTGATTTGTGCGTAGAGTATGGCGCGGCATGCTTGAATCTCCTCGTCGCTTCCGCTAACGCCGTTGCGTGCGGCGTAGGCCACAAATTGACCCACTAATCCCTGACGGTTAAGGTATTTACTCAACTCATTAAATGTTTTGATGTGGTGTAGCTGTTCCCTCTTTCTATCCGAAAAGTTGAGCGCAAACTTGTACACTAAATTTTTGCGCGATACGCTACGGAAATATTTGTTTACGCCAGTTGTATCCAGGGGAACAAATACGTCGGGGGTAATGCCGCCGCCGCCGTACACCACTTTCCCGTTGGGCGTAACAAAGCGCAGCGAGTCGTTTTGCTTAATGCTATCGGCAACTTCAAATTCGCCATGCTCGTAGCGCTGTAGCAATTCGGAGTAGTAATCATCCTCCTTTCCACCCTCGTACGGTCGCTGTATGCAGCGGCCGGTAGGCGTGTAGTAGCGCGCTATGGTCAGCCTCATGCCAGAGCCGTCGTTAAAGCCTATCGATTCCTGAACAAGGCCCTTGCCAAATGAGCGGCGACCGATTATGGTACCGCGGTCGTTATCCTGCAGGGCGCCGGCCAGCACCTCGCTTGCCGATGCGGAGCCCTCGTCAATGAGTATCGAAACATCTATATGCTTTAGCGCTCCGCGGTTGTCGGCAACGTAGTTGCGGCGCTTGCTGGCTTTGCCTTCGGTGTACACCACGAGCGATCCCGCCGGCAGAAATTCGTTGGCAATTTCGCAGGCCTGGTCAAGGTATCCGCCGGAGTTGCCGCGCAGGTCGAGTACCATATTTTCCATGCCTTGCTCCAGCAATTTTTGCGATGCGCTTTCGAACTCGCTATGCGTAGTGCGCGAGAATTTGGATAGCTTTATGTAGCCCGTTTTATCATTTACCATGTACGCTACATCTACACTTTTAATGGGTATTTTTCCGCGGGTAATGCTGATGGGGATCAGCTTCCGCTCGCCGTAGCGCTGCACGCCGATGGCTACCTTGCTGCCGCTTTTGCCGCGCAGCAGGCGCACAATGCTGTCTTGCGAAATGTTGCGTCCGGCAATGGCGCTGTCGTTTACGGTAATAATACGATCGCCGGCGAGTACGCCTACGCGCTCGGCCGGGCCGCCTACAATGGTGCTTACTACAATAACGGTATCGTTAAGCGTGTTGAACGTAATGCCTATGCCATCGAAGTTGCCGTTGAGCGTTTCGTTGGCCTCCTTCATTTCCGAGGCGGGAATGTACACCGAGTGCGGATCCAGCGATTTTAGCGTTAAGTCAATGGCTGTGCGCTCCAGCTGCTCGCGCGGTATGGGATCCACGTACTCTTTGTCGATGTAGTTAAGCACTACGTTCAGCTTGTTCCACTTCTGCACCAGCTGGTACTGCCGTTGTAGATTCGACTCCTGCAGGCGGAATCCAAGCATGATGCCCAGCACCAGAACGGCTATTAGAATCAGCGGGAGCATAAGCCCGCGCTTTTTAAATTTTATTCCCATTTTTTAGTCAATGCTTATCTGCTCAATACTAATTCCCGCACGCTTCAGCAGCGCAACCCCGTCGGTGTTGTGGTAGTGGTCGGCAAAGACCACGCGCTTAATGCCGGCCTGAATAATGAGCTTGGCGCACTCCACGCACGGCGAGGCGGTAATGTACAGTGTGGCGCCATCGCTGCTGTTGTTCGATTTGGCCACCTTGGTTATGGCGTTAGCCTCGGCGTGCAGCACGTAGGCCTTGGTAACATCGTTCTCTTCACACTCGTTTTCAAATCCCGATGGCGTCCCGTTGTATCCGTCCGAAATAATGCTGCGGTCTTTAACCAGCAGCGCTCCTACTTGCCGCCGCTTGCAGTACGAGTTCTTGGCCCATACGCGCGCCATTTCCAGGTAGCTGCGGTCAAATTGTCGCTGCTTATCGGCAGTTGATATTTTTGCTAATTCATTCATTTACATGAAGTTGTAAATTTTAGCGAATGTGTAATTAAAACTTACAAGGTTAATAAAAAAAAGCGAGATGCCAAAGGTAATTGCCATGCTATTTTGTAAAACTCCTTTAAACTGCGTACTTTTGTAACTTATGCTTTAGGCAAAAAGAAAATGGATTCGGAAAAAATATTAGCAATACAAAAAGATATTGTGCGCGTGCTGCGCAACATATACGACCCTGAAATTCCGGTGAGCGTGTACGAGCTGGGGCTTATCTACGAGGTAAACGTGAGCGACGAGGGCAAGGTGGAGATAACCATGACGCTTACCGCGCCCAACTGCCCCATAGCCGACGATATTGTGCGCGATGTACAGGAGCAGGTGGCGCAGGTGGCCGGAGTGGTCGAGGCCAGCGTGAACCTTGTGTTTGACCCGCCCTGGAGCAAGGACATGATGAGCGAGGAGGCGAAGCTGGAGCTGGGTTTTTTGTAGATGCTCAGCGCTGACTACATAAAAAAAGCCGCGCGGGATTTAAGCTTCGACGGCTGCGGGGTGGTAGCCTTAGAGCAGCTGCCGGGGGAGCAGCAGCAACGTTTTTCGGAGTGGATGGCCAAGGGCTACCATGCCCGGATGAGCTACCTGAAGCGCTTCCCCGACAAGCGCGCCGACCCGCGGCTCATGCTGCGCGATGGCGCCAAAACGGCCGTAATCGTTCTCTTTTCGTACAATACCGGGCAGCAGCAACCGCGGCAGCTGCCGCAGGTTTCGCGCTACGCCTACGGCATGGATTACCACGAGCTGCTCAAAAAAAAGTTGTGGGCCTTGCTCAAGGCTTTGCAAAAAGATAACCCGAAGCTGCGTGGCCGAACCTTTGCCGATACGGCACCGCTGCAGGAGCGCTACTGGGCTGCCGTAGCAGGCCTGGGGTGGATTGGCAAAAACGGAATGCTGGTAAATAGGACGCTGGGCTCCTACGTTTACATCGGCACCTTGCTCCTGAACGCCGCCGTGGAAAGCGCACCGCAGCAGGTCAGGAGCTACTGCGGCACCTGCACCCGCTGCCTTGAGGCCTGCCCCACGCAGGCCATTGTGGGCAACGCCGTGGTGGATGCCCGCCGCTGCTGGTCGTACAGGACGATTGAGGCGCACGTGTGTGAAAAAAATGCGGAGGCGGTAGCGGAAAAAACAATCGCGCCGGATTATATTTTTGGTTGCGATATCTGCCAGAGCGTTTGTCCGTGGAACGAAAAAGCGGCGCTTGTTTTTCATAGCGAAATGCAAATGCTGCCGCCGCTGCAAACCCTTACGCGCGATGCCTGGCTGGCAATGCCCGATGCCGATTTTGAAAAAATGTTTGAGCATTCGGCCATAAGAAGGGCAACGCTGGAGGGGATGAAAAGGAATGTAGGGAGGCGGTAACCCGCGAACAGCCCTCACGTCATTGCGAGCAAAACGAAGCAATTTCCCACAAAAAGGAAAAACAATTTACATTTTGAGATTGCTTCGCTTTGCTCGCAATGACGAACGTTTCTTGGGAACTTAATAAACTATCAATCATAAATCACAAATCCATGAATATTCTTCTTCTTGGTTCGGGTGGCCGCGAGCACGCGCTGGCGTGGAAAATGAAGCAAAGCAAGCTGCTCACGCAGCTGTTCATTGCTCCCGGAAATCCCGGAACGGCGCAGCTGGGCACCAATATAAGTATCAACCCCAACGATTTTGCTGCGGTCAAAAATGCTGCGCTGCAACATAAAATCGACATGGTGGTGGTTGGCCCCGAGGAGCCCTTGGTGCGGGGCGTGTACGATTATTTTTCCGAGGATGCGGAGCTGAAACATATTCCTGTTATCGGCCCGTCGAAGCTGGGCGCGCAGCTCGAGGGAAGCAAGGATTTTGCCAAGCAGTTTATGGCAAAATATAACATCCCGACGGCCCGCTACAGGTCGTTTACAAACCAAAATCTTGATGAGGGTTTTGCGTTTCTGGAATCACTCAAAGCGCCCTACGTGCTCAAGGCCGATGGCCTGGCTGCGGGTAAGGGTGTGCTCATTTTGGATGATTTAAGCGAGGCGAAAAACCAGCTGCGCGAGATGCTCAACGGCATGTTTGGCGAGTCGAGCAGCACGGTGGTAATCGAAGAGTTTTTGAGCGGAGTGGAGCTGTCGGTCTTTGCGCTGACCGATGGAAAATCGTACAAGATGCTGCCCGAGGCAAAGGACTATAAGCGAATAGGCGAGGGCGATACGGGCCTGAATACGGGCGGCATGGGCAGCGTTTCGCCGGTGCCCTTTGCTACGCCCGATTTTATGGAAAAGGTGCGCGAGCAGATTGTTGAACCGACCGTAAAGGGTTTGCAGGAGGAAAAAATAGGCTACAAGGGCTTCCTCTTTTTTGGCCTGATAAAGGTGGACGGAAACCCCATGGTAATTGAGTACAACGTGCGCATGGGCGACCCCGAAACCGAGAGCGTAATGCTGCGCCTCGATGCCGATTTGGTGGACTTGTTCGATGGCGTAGCCAAGGGTAACCTTGCACAGCGCAGCTGCGCCATTGCCCCGCAGGCGGCAGCCTCTATTGTTTGCGTAAGCGGCGGCTACCCGGGCGACTACAAAAAGGGCGCTGCCATAACCGGCCTGGAGAAGGTAAAGGACAGCCTTGCCTTTCATGCCGGTACGCGCAGCAATGGCGACGCTACTGAAACGGCGGGCGGGCGCGTGCTGGTGGTTTCCTCTGCGGCCGATACGCTACAAAACGCCTTGGCGAAGTCGTACGCCGAAGTTGAAAAATTCTCGTACGAGGGAAAATATTTCCGCAGGGATATTGGGAAAGATGTAGCCCCCTAAATCCCCCGAGGGAGGAGGGACTTGCCAATCCACAAGCCCTCTTGCGGGGCCTGGCTCCTACCGGATTTGTCATTGCGGATCCCGACAAGTCGGGATAAACGTTAATCCGCAACCGAGGTTCCGAGTTCGGCGGAGCCAATCTCCCATTCAGAAGCATTTTGAGGGAGGATATTCCGAATCAAGTTCGGGGTGACAATAGGATGATTTCCCGCTAAAACTTTAAGTAAAAATCTTTGGTCAGCGCCTGATACTCGGAGGTAAACGAGTTGAGGGCGCTGCTTTCTATGTGGAGGCTTTGCTCGTCCAGCCTTGCCCTGCTGCGCGAAAACTCCAGGAGCAACCGCTTGGTCGGCCGGTCTTTTTTGGTCGATACATTCAGCTTGCGGTTGCAGTACAAGCCCTCATTGGCGGCTAAAGCGATAAAAACATTGCCTTCTACATAGGGCATTACCACCGCCAATCGTCCCAGCGGAGCAAGCAGCCGCAGGGCACCACGCAGCAAATCCTCGTGTAGTAACTCCTCGGCGTGGCGCGCCAGCGTTCGTCCGCTGTCGGGCGATGTGAGCGATTGCTTAAAGTAGGGAGGGTTGGATACAATCAGGTCGTAGCGCTGAGCTGCGCGTTTTGCAAAGTCGTTGAAGTCCTGCCGGAAAATGCCAACGCGCGAGGCCCAAGGGCTGCCTTCGGCGTTTTGCTTAGCCTGCGCGGCCGCCGCCTCGTCCACCTCCACGGCATCCACCTGTGATTGCGGCGAGCGCTGCGCCAGCATTAGGGCAATGAGCCCCGTGCCGGTGCCGACATCTAAAATCCGCGGCGGATTTTCCTCAACCTTAACCCAGGCGCCCAGCAGCACGCCATCGGTTCCCACCTTCATGGAGCAGGCGTTTTGGCGAATGGTAAATTGCTTGAATTTGAAATAATCGTTGGGCATAACGGATTTTCTATTGTCATTGCGGGTTCCGCCAAGTCGGGATAGACGTTGACCCGCAACCGAAACGGAGTGAAGCTCGGCGAAGCCAATCTCCCGATTGGGAGCTCCCGAATCAACTTCGGAATTACATGCTTTGTAAAATTTTTCGTGCCTTTACCTCGTCCTCCTTCAGCTGCTTTTTCAGCTCCTCCAGCGAGCTCATTTTTCGCTCATCGCGCAGGCGGTCGGCAAAGGTAATGGTAACATACTTTTCGTAAATATCTTGTGTGAAATCGAAAATATGTACTTCGGCGTTTTGCTGCGCGCTGCTGCTTACCGTGGGGCGCGTGCCGATGTTGAGCATGCCGCTGAATGGCTGCCCGTCGAGCGTTATGCTTACGGCGTAGGCGCCGCTTTTCGGGAGCATTTTCAGCGCGCATCCGGGCCGGATGTTGGCCGTGGGGAATCCGATTTGCCGCCCGATTTGGCGGCCGTTCACCACGCGCCCCTTCAGCGAGTAGGGGTAGCCCAGCATGGCGTTGGCTTCAGCAATGTAGCCTTCCCGGAGCGCGCTGCGAATTTTTGTGGAGCTAACCTCCACCTCATTCTGCCGGCAGGCCTGCACCAGCAGGGCCTCAACGCCGTGGGCATCGCCCAGCGTTTTTATTTTGTCAAATCCGGCCGATGCGTTTTTTCCTATGTTGTGGTCAAACCCGACGATGAACTTTTTTGCGTTGAGCGCCTTAATAAGGTACTGCTCAAAAAAAGCGTCGGGCTCCGTAGCCGCCAGCTCCTTGGTAAACGGAATAACAACTAAGTGGTCGATGCCAAGGCTGGCTAACCGCTGCTCCTTTTCGTCAAAGCAGGTGAGCAGCTGCAGCCCCTCGTCCTTGCCCAGCACAACGCGCGGATGGGGGTCGTAGGTAACCACGCAGGTGGGTAACCCGCCATCCCGTGCGGCCTCCTTGAGCGCGCGAAGTACCGCCGCATGCCCGAGGTGAACGCCATCGAAAAATCCCGTGGTAACTGCCAGCGGGCCAAGCATCGGTATGTTGGGAAACCGGTGTGTTTGCATGGGGGCAAAGGTAGCAATTTTTGGCGTTCGGTAAATTGTCGGGAATTTTGTATTTTTGTAGATTATACTCGTTTCATGTCAACTTTGCTTCGCGCTATACTTTTTACTACCCTCATGCTCCTGTCGTGTGCGCTGCTTGCGCAGCCCGGTAACGAGCCCGAGCCGCAGCTGCCCTTGCCCGATGCTGCGCAGGACTTGGTATTGCCCGATTCGGCCTTGCCTGCTGATACTGCTCTCTTCTCCTATGGAGATACGGCGCAGCTGGCTAACGTAATATCGAAGAAAAAGGAGCGCAGGCTTGACCTTCCCAAGGGGGCACCGGCGGCGGTGGATACCCTGCTCAAGTCGCGCATTTTTCGCTACAACATCAACGTTACCTCCAACGATGTGCAGCTCGTGGGCCTCGATACAAGTTTGTTTTACTTTCGTACCGACTACCCGTTTTTTAGGGCCGATGTCGGCGCCATATTTTTAGGAAACCTGGGAAGCCCCGCTGTTTACTACGATTTTTTTAAGCGAAAAAACAGCTACGATTTTATTTTTCAGCAGCCTTATGATTCCTACTTTTTTACACCGTCCAACGTTTCGTTCTACAATACCACAACGGCGTACACCGTGCTGTACTACGATTGGGCAGGCTCAAAATCGCAGCAGGAGGATCAACTGCGCGTGCTGCATGCTCAGAATATTACCCATGATTTAAACTTTGTGCTTATGTACAACACGATGGGTACAAAGGGCCAGTACCCGCGGCAGCACATCAAAAACCGCTCGTTTAACTTGGGACTTTCCTATCTGGGCAAATACTACAAGGCTAACCTTGGCTACATCTTCAACGAGGTGGAGGCGCAGGAAAATGGCGGTATTGCTGATGATAGAATGATTACCGATACGGTAATAGACCCGCAGATGAACCAGGTGCGCTTGCAAAATGGTAAAAACCACCTTAGGAATCACCGCTTTTACCTAACCCACTCGGTTGACCTGCCCGTTTTTTACTTTGGTAACGATAGCGTAATCAATAACGTGTTGATGGGGCGCATTGGCCATGCCCTGGAGTACTCCACCTATAGTAAGGTGTACAGCGATGATTCGGATTCCTCCTACTACAAAAATTCCTACTTTAATGCTACGAAAACGAGGGATTCATTAGGGTTCCGCAATTTCGAGAACAGGTTTTTTGTACAGCTGCGCCCGCTGCGCGCCTACATTTTTGAGTCGCTCACGGCCGGTGTGGGCTACAAAAGTATGAACATGTACATGTTCGACCCCAGCATGTACCTGACCGGCACCTCAAGCAGCAGGATGCACACTACCTACGCCTATGCTGCCATGGCGGCGTGGTACAAGCAATACTTTCACTTCAACTTTTTTGCCAAAACGAACTTCTCGGGCTACAAAAGCGGCGACTACGAGCTGGGCGGCGATATAACGCTCTCGGCTTACCCCATAGAAAAGGGAATCCATTTAAAGGGAGAACTTTTGTACTCCGGAACATCCCCTGATATTTTTATAGAAAACTACTCCACCAACCATTACCGCTGGTCGAATAGCAACTTTGAGCGAACTGCGGAGTTCCGCATAGGCGGAACGCTGTCAATTCCCTACCTGCATTGTGAAATCGGCGCAAGCCAGAGCATTATAAATGATTTTGTTTACTTTGACGAAGATGCTACCCTGGGGGTTACGCCCCGGCAGTATCGCGATAGCGTGCTGAGCATTACGGCGCTTAGCGTGTCGCATAAGTTTGAGGTGGCAGGGTTTAACTTTAACCACCGGGCCTTGCTGCAGTTTTCGTCCAATCAGGCCGTGGTTTCGCTTCCCCTATTCTCCGTGGGCGGTTCGTACTACTTTGAGCACGATATTGTGAAAAATGTTTTGCGCATGCAGCTGGGCATTGACTGGCAGTATAGCACTTCATTTAACGGCTATGCCTACGATCCGTCTATCGGAATGTTTTACAATACCTCGCAGGTAAAGCAGGGCAACTACCTTTGGGCCGATGCGTTTATTGCCTTTCGCTGGAAGCGCGCTACCCCGTTTGTAAAATGCGAGCATGTGGGGCAGGGCCTGCTGGATTGGAACACCAACTACTTTTCGGCGGTGCACTATCCGCGCAACGCCCGGGTGTTTAAGTTTGGGCTGTCGTGGAAGTTTTTCGATTAATTTTTATATTGCTGTTGCCTTGATTATCAGGAGTGTATAGCCTGCAATTTGCTTTTACAATCAACCTACAAAAAAACTTCGAAGGGTTCTAACCCCTTCGAGGGTTAGCCAGCCTTTGTTTTTGTAACTATCTTCTGGACTTTATATAAATGCTACAAATTGACGATAAAATACTCTCGGCGGATTTGCTGACAAGGCGCTTTTGCTGCGACCTGGAGGTGTGCGCCGGCGTGTGCTGCGTGCATGGCGATAGCGGCGCTCCGCTGGAGCTGGAGGAGAAAAAAGTGCTCCAGAGCGAGCTCAAAAATTTTCATTCGTACCTCACCAAAAAAGGTCGCGATGCCATAGCCGAGCAGGGGGTAGCGGTGTACGACCGCGACGGCGATTTGGTAACGCCCCTGGTAAGCGACGGCGAGGAGTGCGCCTACTCCTACTTTACCGAGGATGGCTTATGCCTTTGCGCCATTGAGAAGGCCTTTTTTGATAAAAAAACAACGTACCGTAAGCCCATATCCTGCCATCTGTACCCCATTCGCGTAAAAAAACTGGGCGATAACCTGGCGCTCAACTACGACTGCTGGAGCATTTGCCAGTGCGCGCGCGACAAGGGCGAGAGGGAGGGTATTCCGGTTTTCCGTTTTCTCAAAGAACCCATAATCCGCAAATTTGGCAAGGGATTCTACGAGCAGCTAGAGGAGGCGCATAAGCTATGGTCGGCGGCTGAAGGAGAGTAGCTATTAAATAGTTTTACATTGCAACTTCCTGTTAAATAATCAAAATTGACGAATAATATAGTAGCATTCGTAGCTAAATTTGCAGGCTGCTTAGGATGAGGCGCTAAACCTTTCGGCTCTTCATAAATCCAAGTTAAGCGATATAAAGTAAGTAACCATTTATTAATTTAATAGTAAAAATGAAAAAGTTTTCTTTATCGGTAGCGCTCGTAGCAGCGCTGGCATTTGTAGGATTTGCGCAAACAACTCCTGCTGCAGAGGGTGCCGAAATGACATTTGAGCAAACAACGCACGATTTTGGTGTAGTGGAGCACAAGGGCAATGGCACCTACGATTTTGAATTTACCAATACAGGTTCGATCCCCTTGGTAATTAGTAATGCAACTGCTACATGCGGATGTACTGTGCCAAGCTACCCCAAGACTCCCATTGCGCCGGGCGAAAAGGCAAAAATAACGGTGCGGTACGATACCAACCGTATTGGTGCTTTTAACAAAGCGGTTACCGTAACCTCAAATGCAAAAGTACCCAGCGTAGTGCTTACCATCAAGGGCGAGGTAAAGGCGCCTATTGCAGCGCCTGCACAGTAGTTTTCTTGCGGACCAATATGTATAAAAGCAATCTTGAAAAAGGTTGCTTTTATTTTTTACTTTTGTAGAAAATAGAGTTTATATTTAATAATTTATTAATGCGTTCTTTTACATATCTTTGCAATACCAATAGCACAGTATTGCAAAATGAAATACGACAAGGTTCGAAAAAATCCGAAGCAGCTACTTTCTTTGACGGGCTTCACCTCGGAAGAATTTGAGGCATTTTTACCTACTTTCAGGTACCATTGGGAGGACTACTACTCCCA
>JAVBPG010000021.1:0-25281 GCA_031549685.1 Bacteroidales bacterium
AAAAAGATAACGCACAACAGGTGGGTTTGCTCTATGGATAAAAGAGTAGAAGATTTTAACGATTGGGTACGTTATACCCCAAAGGAACAAATCAAAGCGGTTTGTAAAATTATTGAAAATATTTATTAGACTTTATATATGCGTATTTCGGTGGTTTCTACCGGAGCAAACTCCAGCACGTACTCCACAAAGTGTGGCTGAATAAATACAATGTCGCTCTTAGGCAGCGCAGGGGTTGAGGTGTAGCTGCCTACATCTTTCCACTGTCCGTTTTTATCCTTGTACTGAATATTGAGTCCGCTGAGCCATCCACCGAATTCCTCCATGCAGCCTATGTGGAAGCCTATCATGTTAATTTTTTTAGTTTCCTTCCAGCCGTAGCCAAAGTAGTCCACCTTTGGAATTTTTGCCTCGGCAGCCAGCGAGTAGAATACCGAACCTGCTCCGTTCAGCACGCCGTCGTTAATTACGTTCACGCTCTTGGCGTACATGGGTTTGCCAAAGGTAATCCAGCACTTGAAAAGCACATCTTCGTTCAGGTCGCGCACGTTAGCCAAAATAGTATCGGCCTTGGGCGCTATGTTTGCGGTGCGTACCAGTAGCTCAAATTGCTTTTCGAGCGTCTTTTTGCCATTGCTTAGCGATAGGGTAATGGGGAATTTTCCAGCCTTAGTGGGCGTTCCGGTCAATCGTCCTTTTTCAAATTTAACACCCTGCGGTAGCGTTCCGCTTTTCAGCGCCCATGTATAACTCTCGTTAGCGGAGCAGCTGAAGCGATAGTCTACTGGGGCGTTTACCTCCATGCGAGGATGTGGACCTACGCAAAACTCAATCGGAGCAACAAATTGCGCCTTGGTGTTAATGACTAAATTATTGCCTGATACTTTTCCGCCATGTTCTACTACTACGTCAATGGCTTGCTTTACGGTGCGCGCAATCATATCTTGAATGGAGGCATCGGGCATGTCGTAGCGGGTAATGTTAATGTAGCGATCGTTGAACGGTTTGCTCCACCCCTCAATGGGCCTGGTAAGTGCCGCGGGGAATGACGATGCGCCGTACATTACGCCGAGTATGCCGCCCACGGTGGCCGTTTGGTTATCGGCATCAAAGCCCATGGCGCAGCCCAAATCCATGGTGAGCTGCAGGTTACCCTTACCGTATAGCATCGACAGAATTCCACAGGCACCGTTGAGGTTGGCGTTCCAAATGGTTTTGGTCATTTCGGGCTCCTCCACGTAATACTTTTGCGCCATTGCGGCGCGCGCCTTTGTCCAGTCGTTGGGATATTTTTCGTACAGGGCTACCATTTCGCGCACGGTGTTAGCGTAGCGGTCGTTGGCAGGCAGGTACTGCAGCGCATCCACAATCAGCTTCTTCATGTTTTTCTCGAAAAATGCTCCTGCGTACATGGCGCCGTAGTGAATGGTGGGCGATATGGCCCAATCGTCGCTGGTAATGCGCGCTGCCCAAGCCGATTTATTGGCTGCATAGCCCATCATACCCGGCGCGGTGTAGGCCCATATTTCGTTAATGAGCTGCGGGTCGATTTGGTACCAGTGCGGGTTGTACTCCTTGCTGCCTGTGAATGGCGGCGTGAAGCCGTAGTGCATCAGCCCCAGGGCGGCACGGTTGGCCAGCCATACGCGGTCGCGAATGTGGTACATCCATCCGTCGCGCATTTGAGCGTAGGTAGGTTCGTTGCCGTACTTTTCCATCAGCGTCAGGTACAGGTATTCCACGTCGGTATCATCGTCGGAGAACGCGCCGTTGTACTGCTTCAGCTTGGCCAGACTTTTTGAGTAGCCGTAGGGCCAGTCGGTTTGGTTGCCGGGATTTTCAATAAACTTATTTTCGAACGGTAGTCCGTAAATGTTGCCCACCATTTGCCCAATCCATGCGCCCGCTATTTTATCCTCCAGCTCTTTCATGGATATTTTTTTAGTCTGAGCAAAGGCGGCAGTGCATATCAGCATTGCGGCAACGTATGTGAGGGCTTTTTTCATCTCTTGAAATATTAGCTAATCGTGGTTATTGGGGATTCTGCACCAAATTCGGGTTTTTCTCCAGCTCGGTTTGAGGTATGGGGAACAGGTTTTGGTTGGGGTTGTTGTTGGCAGGTTTGGCAAACCATGCATCTCCGTATTTGCCAAATCGTATGAGGTCCTGGCGGCGATGTCCTTCCCACGCCAGCTCGCGTCCGCGCTCGGCAAGCAGCTCATCCAGCGTAAGCGTGCCAGCGGTGTAGGCGGGCTGGTTGGCGCGGGCGCGAATTTCGGCCAGCTCGGGAATGTTAGCGGCGTTGGCAGCGCTGCCATCACGGCGCATGAGCGACTCGGCTTTCATCAAAATTACGTCGGCGTAGCGGAACAGCACAAAGTCGTTGCCCATGTCGTACACATCATACTCCAGCCCGTTTTTGTCAAACTCGTACTTGGCGCAGCGTGCGCCGTCCCACTTATGCCTTCCGCCATCGGCGGCAGGGTTGTAGCCTGTAAATATGGGTTTGTACTTAAACGTATCGGTATTAATAACAATAGGTTTCCCAGAGGCATCGTACTGTACGCCGGTAAGCCACATGCTCAGGCGCGAGTCGCCCGGCTGGTACTTTTGGTAAAAATCGGGTGGACACACAAAACCATTCCAGGGCGTGCTCTTCAGGCTGTAGGTTGCCTTGCTGTCCTCAGCCAGCGTGAGCTCGTACCAGTACAGGTATTCGGTGGTAAGTATGGGGTCGTACACAATGGTAAAAATATTTTCCTTCGAATTCTCGTTGTTGAGTTTAAAATTATCTAAGTAGCCGGGCTCAATGCTGAGTGCACCCATGTTGATAATGCTGTCGCATACATCAATCGTTTTTTGCCACTGTGGTGTACCCGTCCACACCTCAGCGTTGAGGTACATTTTTGCCATAAGCGTGTAGGCCATGGCTTTTGTTACGCGCCCGTAGTTTTGCGTGGTGGGGTGCTCCTCAAGGTATCCTATATTTCCCTGAATTTCGTTCATAATAAAGCTGTATATGAACGGCCTGTCCTTTTGAGGAGGCAGCGCAGTCTCTTCAAAATCAATGGTGTATGGAATGTTCCCCCAGCAGTCCATGGCCCAGTAGTAGTATAGTGCGCGCAGTATTTTTACTTCGGCAATAATTTTATCCTTGGCGTCAAAAGCAATGGGAGAGTCCCCCAACACCGATAGCACTTTGTTACAGGTTAAAATACCTTGGTAAACAAACTCCCACGATTGCCTTAAAATTTTATTTGAAGCCGAAGATGCATGCTTTTGCAGCTCATCCCACCGGCCGTTATCCCACCACTCACCGTTGTTGATACCCGGTATTACCAGCTCATCCGACGATACGGTCATGAGCGTCCATAAGCGTTGCTCCTCGGGAAATGGTTGCAGCTTAGTGTAGGCACCTCCAGCGTACATGAGCAGCTCCTTTTCGTTGTTGAAGAATTCATTCATGGGTACTTGCGAGTACACATCAACATCCAGATTGGTGCAGCCCGAGCTTATGCTCATGGCAGCTATAGCAATGTATAGTATTCTTTTTTTCATAACAAAGGATGTTTAAAAAACAAGATTTAACCCCAGCGAAATATTGGTAGTGTAGGGGTAGTAGCTGCGCGGATCGATGCCCGGTGCCAACCCCGATAGGCCAACTTCGGGATCAACGCCCTTGTAGCCCGTTATGCAAAATACGTTTTGCGCAGTTAAGTATATTCTCATGGAGTTGATATATTTTTGTTCAAAGTTGAACTTGTAGCCTAACGAGATGTTATCCATTTTCAGGAACGAGGCATCCTCCAAATACTTTGACGAGTATAAGGCGTTGCCCGTGAAGTTGGGATTATCCAGCTGCGAGGCCACAATATTTTTAACGCCCAAAGCTCCCCAGTTTTCGTAGTACAACCGGTAGGTGTTGAGCACCTCGCCGCCAATGGAGGCGCGAAGCGCGAAGCTCAGGTTCCAATTTTTGTACTGAAAGTTATTGCTCCAACCAAGCACCACATCGGGGTAGGCGTTGCCTATCTCCTCCCACTTCTCCTGCGGAACTTTGCCGTCGGGCTTTTGCCCCTTAAACTTATCGTTACCAAATTCATCAATGCCCAACCAAGCCGGCCCGTAGAATGTGCCTAAGCTTTGCCCCTCCTCTATAACCTGGCAGTTGGTAGCGATTTCGCCCCATAGCCAACCAGTCCAGTATTTTGAGCCTTGCATATTATCGGCCGAAAACTTTATCAACTTGTTGGAGTTGTGGCTTGCGGTTAACGTGGTGGTCCATGCGAAATTTGCTTTCTGTACGGCAACGGCATTTACCATAAGCTCCACCCCTTGATTCTCTATAGTACCAACGTTGGCATACATGGTGCTGTATAAGTATGGAGGACTTGGCACTTGAAACTCGTTGAGCAGGTCGGAGCTGCGGCGTATGTAGTAGTCTATTGAACCACTCAACCTGTTTTTCAGCACGCTGAAATCGACTCCGACGTTGAACTCCTGCTTCTTCTCCCAGCGCAAGTCGGGGTTGGGGTTGCTGGATGGGGCGTAGGTGCTGATCCACTTTCCCTCCGAGTAAAATTTTTGGTCGGATTTAAGAAGTACCAGCTGCCTGTAGTTCGGAAACTCTTGGTTGCCGGTAACACCATATCCGACCCTTAGCTTCAATTCGCTGAGCCAGCTGATGTCCTCCATGAAAGCCTCGCGGCTCATACGCCAGCCACCGCTGATGGCAGGAAACAACCCCCAGCGGTGGTTGTCGCCAAAGCGTGATGAACCTTCGTAGCGCAACGACCCCGATAGCAGATACTTTTCATCGAAGTTGTACATGGCGCGCGTAAAAAATGAGATGAGCTTGCTCTCTTCGCGCGAAGAGCTCATGCTGGCGCGCCCTTCTTTCAGCGCAGCGCCCTGTCCTATGTTGTTGTACAGGTAGCGGTCGAGGTCAAAGTTCGAATTGAGCATCCACGATGAGTTCGTCATTTCATCCAGGTAGCTGTAGCCCGCTATGGCCTGTATGTTGTGATTTTCTATATATTTTTTAAAAGAGAAGATGGATTGAAAGGTAATTTTATCCCAATACCCATTACCAACTTCAGCAACGCCGTTGCTGCCCAAAGCGCTGGGGTAGTAGTGCGACTTGTAATCGTTCTCCTCCCAGTCCGATGACTCGTAGCCTATGAAGTTTGACCACTGCAGCCCATCGGTAATGTTGAGCGTAGCCTTTGCGTTGGCCGTCATATCTACGGTGCGTCCTTCACGCGTGCGTTCGTTAATCATAGCCACGGGGTTGTAGTACTCAATGGCATTAACGTGCATGTATCCGCCCGATTCTACATTTGCCGGATCGTAAACCGGCTCGGTAGGATTGTGTAGAAATGCTTGAGCAAAAATGTCATAGTTGGCAGGGTTATATTTTCGCTTACCGTAAATGAGGTTGTAGTCAAGCACCAATTTGTTGTTGAATAAATTTTGTAAAATGTTGGTCTTAATAAGAACCTTGTTAAGGTTGTTGTCTTTTAGCAATCCCTGATTTTGCTCAATGCCAAGAGCGGAGTGGTGCGAGAACTTTTCGCTTCCGCCCGATACCGATATGTTGTAATTTTGACTCACAGGTACATCGCGCGTAACCTCATCAAACCAGTCGGTATTGCCTACGTAAATGTTGCCTGACTTAGAGGGAGTGTAGGTATTGATGGCGTTGCGAAACTCATCGGCGCTAAGATTTTTTACCATGCGCGGCGCAACCTGTGCCGAAAGTATGCCCGAAAATTCAACGTTGGTAACGCCGCTACGGGCGCGTTTGGTGGTAATAATAATTACGCCGTTCGAGCCGCGCGTGCCGTATATGGCGGCGGCCGAACCATCCTTGAGCACGTCAATCGATTCTACCTCCTGAAAGTTTACATTCTTCAGGTCGGCGCCCTCCACGCCGTCCACAATTATCAGAGGCTGCGCTCCAGCGGTTAGCGTGTTTGTACCACGCAGTATAATTTCATATGAACCTTGCGGGTCCGAACCATTAGGATTAATAATGTTCAATCCAGCCACCTTGCCCTGCACCATGCCTATGGGGCTATTGAAGGCTCCGGTGTTAAAGTCCTCGGATTTTACCGATGCCACCGAACCCGTTATCTCTTTTTTGGTGGTGCTTCCGTACCCAATTACCACCACTTCATCCAGGTTTTGCGCATCCTCAGCCAAGGCTACATTTATGCTGCTTTGGTTGCCCACCGTTACCTCTTCTTGTCCGTAACCTATATAGGTAAACACCAATACAGCATCATTTGATTGTATGGGGATGGAGTATTTTCCATCCATATCAGTCATTACGCCTGTGGTTGTCCCGCGTATAACAATGTTAACACCTGCCAGGGGTTCATTCTTGCTGCCCGTTACGCTACCCGTGATGCTACGGTTTTGCGCAGAGGCAACGTTGGTTGCTAGCATAAGCGCTGCCAGGGTTAGGGACAGTAGGTTACGTATGCTGAGTTTACGGTTTGCTGACATATGGCCTCAATATTTATAGTTGATTATCAAGTTCATAACGGTATGGAATGGAAGATTGCGCCCCCATGCGTGTAACGGAAATGGCCGAGGCGGCTGTTGCAAAGCGCACGGCTTCTACCAAATCCTTTCCCTCGGATAGCGCCACACATAAAGCGCCGTTAAAGGTGTCGCCGGCAGCGGTAGTGTCAACAGCCTCTACCTTCTTCGCGGGAATTCTTTCTGTAATACTTGCATTTTTTACCAGCGAACCCATTGATCCAAGCGTTATTACCACATTCTGGACGCCTTGCGTAAGTAGCGCGTCGGCAGCCTCCTCGGCTCCTTCCCAACCATCAACGGTTATTCCGGTAAGCAGCTGGCTTTCGGTACGGTTTGGAGTAATAAGGTACAGCCTCTTTATTAGCTCTACCGGGAGGGCCGCTGCGGGAGCGGGGTTAAGCACAACCCTAACGTCACTTTTAGAGGCAATATCAGCAGCATGCTCCACCACCTCCATAGGGGTTTCCAGCTGCATAAGGAGGTAGCCCGCCTGCTCAACTTTACCCTTTACGGCATCCACATCCTTTTTGCTAAGCATGTTGTTAGCGCCGGGGGCCACCACAATGCTATTCTCACCCTTCTCGTCCACGCAGATTAACGCTACTCCCGATGGCGCTGAGGAGTCGCGGATAATGTTGCTTGTATCTATCTTATCCCTGCCATACTCTTTTAGCGATTGGTCGGCAAACATATCGTTACCAACCTTTGCCACAAAAGAGACATCGCCGCCCAGGCGAGCTACCGCCACCGCTTGGTTGGCACCCTTACCGCCGGGGGTCATGAGAAAAGTACCCCCCAAAATTGTTTCTCCCGGCTCAGGAATGCGCTTCGCCTTGATAACGAGGTCGGTGTTAGCACTACCTATTACCACTATCTTCTTTTTCATATTTTTTGCTAAAAATTAAATGGCAGCAACTTTATACACTTTATTTTAAATAATGCGCAATCGATTGTGCAAATATACAGCGTAAAATATAAAATGCAAGTTTTTAACATTATTTTTAACTATTGTTTCTATCTTTGTAGATATAAAAATACGTAAGTGCATGAAAAAGAAAGATACGCTGCTTAGCATATCCAAGCGAACAGGCTTTTCTGTGGCTACCGTATCTCGAGTGTTAAGCGGGCAGGCTGTTAAGTACAGAATCTCCGCTAAAACAGTGCAACTTATATCAGAAGAGGCTAAAAAATCAAACTATGTACCCAGCCTATTGGCTAAAGGTTTGCGCACCAGTAAAACCCACACAATTGGGCTGCTGATACCGAGCATTGAAAACCCCTATTTCGCCAACATTGCAAGCATTATTATTTTTGAGGCTAAAAAATTTGGCTACACCATAGTACTGGTCGATACCATTGAAAGTGAAGAGAATGAGCGGGAGGGAATAGCTTCGTTGCTGTCGCGTAAGGTTGATGGCATAGTTGTGGTGCCTTGCGGGCAAGATCCGGCATACTTAGAGGAAATTGACAGGCAGGATATTCCGGTGGTGCTCATTGACCGCTACTTCGACACCACCTCGTTATCGTATGTGTGCACCAACAACTACAAGGGAGCCCGCATGGCAGTCAACCACCTGATTGATAGCGGACACGATAATATATTGTGTATTCGGGGGGTGCCGCAATCAATGCCTACAAAGGAGCGAGTGAGAGGCTATTTGGATGCCCTGCTTACGCATGGTTTGGCCGATAAAGCGCGCATCGTAGGGGACGACTTTTCTATTCAAAACGGCTATGTTGAAACCAAACTGGCGTTGAGCCATCGGCAGCATCCAAGCGCTATCTTTGCCATGAGTAATACCATACTGTTGGGGGCGGTAAAAGCCATTCGTGAGTCGGGCCTAAAAATTCCTACAGACGTATCCATTGTATCCTTTGATAACAACATTTACTTAGACTACCTTGACCCGGCCATAACGCGAGTAAACCAGCCAATTAATGAGGTCGGAATGCTTGCCGTAAAGCTGCTCATACAGCGCATCGAAAAGAGCGACAAGGTATCTGCCGCACAAATACAGCTGCCCCCTCAGCTCATTGTATGCAACTCTGTTAGCGTAAAGTAACGGATAGTATTTCGCACCGCTAATCACATATCAAACTATGGTAACAACACCTATACAAATACGCTTTAGCGATATCGACGGCATGGGGCACGTGAACAACGCCGTGTACTGGAACTACTTTGACCTCGGCCGCGTGGAGTTTTTGCAGCAGGCCTTCGGCGATGATTTTGAGCTGCGCGACGAAACGGTGGTGCTGGTGCACGTGGAGGCCGACTATAGGATGGAAACGCGGCTCAAGGATAGCATTGCCGTGCAAACCCGCGTGGTGGGCGTTGGCGAGCGCAGCATCAAAATGCGGCAGGAGATAGTGGATACCCAAACGGGCGAGGTGCGCGTGAGCAGCTACTCGGTGCTGTCGGGCTTCAGCAAGCGTACGCACCGGTCGGTACCCATAAAACCGGAGTGGCGGGAGCGAATGCTGGTAGAGCAGTAAAACAAAAGGGAGGTGCCGGGCAGCTCCCTTTTTGTTGCTGCATACTTTAACCCAAATCCGGCCGGTGCAGCTATTTAATCTAAAAGGTAAACGCTGCGGTAAAAAAATGGCGTAACTTTATGATTCATAAAAAATATTCATTCAAAAAATAAAATACCATGGCACAAATTCTAAACGTTCATGCCCGCGAAATACTGGATTCGCGCGGCAATCCCACCCTGGAGGTGGAGGTTATTACCGATGAGGGAACCGCCGGCCGCGCTGCGGTACCATCGGGTGCATCCACCGGTGTGCACGAGGCGGTGGAGCTGCGCGATGGCGATGAGGGACGCTACGGCGGAAAGGGGGTGCTGCTGGCGGTGGAAAACGTGAACACCGCGATAGCCGAAGCCCTGCGCGGCTTCTCCATATTCGACCAGCGCGGCGTGGATAACACCATGATGGGGCTGGATGGTACGGATAATAAGGGCAACCTCGGCGCCAACGCCATTCTCGGCGTATCGCTGGCGGTGGCGCATGCCGCCTCGCAAACGCTGGGCCAGCCGCTGTACCGCTACGTGGGCGGGGTGAACGCGCATACGCTGCCCGTGCCCATGATGAACATTCTGAACGGCGGATCGCATGCCGACAACTCCATCGACTTTCAGGAGTTTATGATTATGCCCGTGGGCGCCGAGTCCTTTGCCGAGGCGCTGCGCATGGGTGCTGAGGTTTTTCACTCGCTCAAATCGGTGCTGAAAAAGCAGGGCTACTCCACCAACGTGGGCGATGAGGGAGGCTTTGCGCCGAACCTGAAAAGTAACGAGGAGGGCATAAAGGTAATCCTGGAGGCCATTGAAAAGGCGGGCTACAAGCCGGGCGAAGATGTGTACATTGCGCTCGACCCCGCCTCGAGCGAGTACTACCTGCCCGAAGAAAAAGTATATCACCTGAAAAAAAGCAGCGGCGAAAAGCTGACCGCGCAGCAAATGGTAGATTTCTGGAAGGACTGGGCAACGAAGTACCCCATTCTCTCCATTGAGGACGGCATGGCCGAGGACGACTGGGACGGCTGGAAGCTGCTCACCGACACCGTTGGCGGCACAGTGCAGCTGGTGGGCGACGACCTGTTTGTAACCAACAGCAAGCGCCTGCAAATGGGCATTGACAGGCAGGTGGCCAACTCCATTTTGGTAAAGGTAAACCAAATTGGCTCGCTTACCGAAACCATTGATGCGGTGAACCTGGCCTACCGCAGCGGCTACACCGCCATAATGAGCCACCGCAGCGGCGAAACGGAGGATACCACCATTGCCGACCTGGCCGTGGCGCTCAACACCGGGCTGATAAAAACAGGCTCGGCCTCGCGCTCCGACAGGATTGCCAAGTACAACCAGCTGCTCCGCATTGAGGAGGCGCTGGGCGACAATGCCTACTACTTAGGCTGCGATTTTAAGTACGCCAAGAGGAAGTAAATGTTTGCGTAAGTGAGGAGATGCCTTACTTCGTTCGACATGACGAGTGATTAAAAAGAAGAGGGGGGTATAGATTTGACGGCGAAGCCGTCAAATCTATACCCCCCCTCCTTATTCCTGAAAAGCGTCATTCCGAAAGTAGCGAAGCGAAGAGAGGAATCTCCTCGTAAATGGAAAAGCTACTTCTTCACCGGTCTTATTTTATACCCCACCACCGCAAACAGCAAAATGACGGCGTAGCATGGCGCCATAAGCCAGTAGGCGTTTTGGTTGCCAATGTTGTCGGCCAGGTGGCCGTAAAGCAGCGGAAGCGTGGCGCCGCCGGCAATGGCCATAATCAGAATGGCGGAGCCCACCTTGGTCAGCTTGCCCAGCCCGTCGATGGCGAGCGGAAAAATGGCCGGCCACATGAGCGAGTTGGCTAAGCCCAGCAGGGCAATGAAGGCAACGGAGGCGGCGCCGCCGGTGTTGATGGCGGCTACCGTGAAAATTACGCCCAGCGCGGCGCAAATGGCCAGCGCGCGCGATTGGCTCACGTACTTCGGAATGGCGACTATGCCCACGATATAGCCTAAAATCATGGCTAAAAGAGGGTAGGAGGGAAAACTTTTGGTAAGCTCGAGGCTGTACCCCAACGAGTTGCCGTACAGCGATATGGTATCGATGGCAATAACCTCTACCCCAACGTACAGGAAGAGCGCCAGCACGCCGAACCAAAAGTGCGGATAGCGGAAAATGGCGCTGCCGCCGCTTTGATTGTCGCTTGCCTCGTTGTCCTCGGCGTCAATGTCGGGGAGGGGGGAGTACTTTACAAAAAATGCCAGGGCCAGCAGCGCAAGCGTAATGATGAGGTAGGGCAGAATGGCCTTATGCGCCAGCGTGTCGAGCTCGGCTGCGCGCGAGGCGCCTTCGGCAATTTTAATGCTGGCCTCGAGGCTGTCCATTTTTTGAAACAAAACGCTGCCCACCACCAGCGGGCTCAGCATGCCGGCCACCTTGTTGCAAATGCCCATGATGCTGATGCGCTGCGCCGCGCTCTCCATGGGGCCAAGCACCGTTACGTAGGGGTTGGAGGCCGTTTGCAGCAGCGCCAGCCCCGAGCCCATGACAAACAAGCCCAGCAAAAACAGCGGGTAGGTGCGCAGCAGCGCCGCGGGAATGAAAATGAGTGCTCCCGCCGACATGACCATAAGCCCGATCATCATGCCGCTCTTGAGCCCCGTTTGCTTGAGCAGCCTGGCCGAGGGCAGGGCCATTACAAAGTACGAAATGTAAAAGGCAAAGGCCACAAAGTACGACTGGAAGTTGCTCAGCTCGCAGGCCACCTTGAGGTAGGGAATGAGCGTAGCGTTGAGCCAGGTAACAAACCCGAAGATGAAAAACAGAACCCCGATGATGAAGATTCCGGCCTTGTACGAATTTTGCTGTGGCATGATCTTGTTTAAAATGGTTTAAAATAGTTTGAGATTGTTTGATGCTATGCGTTTGAAATTACTTTAAAACCTACGCTGCACACTTCGACAGGCTGAGTGTGGCAACGCGCATTTGCGGCTTAAACCATTTCAAACTTTTAAACATGCAACGCGCATTAAACAATGTGCATTTTTTTTCGCAAATATAGCGTAAATTTGTGTTTTAAATTTTACCATGGAGGAGATAGAAAAAATAGCTGAGGTGCTGCGCGGCGGCGGCACCATGCTGTACCCCACCGATACGCTGTGGGGCCTGGGCTGCGATGCTACCAACGACGAGGCGGTCAAAAAAATCTTTGCCATCAAGCAGCGCGCCGACGCCAAGAGCCTCATTGTGCTGGTGGACGGCGAGGAGATGCTGAGCCGCTACGTGCGCCGGGTGCCCGACCTGGCCTGGGACATTGTGCGCATGAGCAACGTGCCGCAGACCATCATCTACCCGGGCGGCGTTGGCTTTGCCGGCAGCGTGTGCGCCGGGGACGGCAGCGTGGCCATCCGCATCGCCGAGCACGATTTTTGTAAAAAAATAATCCGTAAGCTGGGCAGGCCCATTGTGTCAACCTCGGCCAACCTGTCGGGGGCCGAGGCTCCCAAAAGCTGCGCCGAAGTTGCCGCCGCCATAAAAAATGCGGTGGATGTGCAGGTGGGCGAGCAGCACGAGGGGCAGCCCACGCGCCGGCCGTCGAGTATTATTAAGCTGGAGCTCGATGGGCGGGTACAGGTTATACGCTAAGAGGCTGTTTTGAATTTAGATGCTTGCCTAATAATCAGCATTATCTACATGTGTGGTTTTAGCCCTGCAGGGGCTCAACTTGAATAACCGTAGGTGTCGCGAAGCAGAACCTACGGACGGCGTGGCGGCACCGGCTTGTTGCGCGCGGAGCAGCAGCTTAGCGCTTGTGCAACGCCTGCTCCGCGCGCCATGCAGTATTGGCGCATGTACCGTGGGTTTGCTTGGCCCGCGGGCAAGCGACACCCACGGTTAATAAAATATACTCCCTGCGGGAGTAAAATTTCTTTTTATAAAATTCAAAACAGTTTCTTAGGAAATCTCAACATTTTAATGGATCAAAAGAACACGTGAGAACAAGCAGAGCTTGTTTTTTGCTGTTCTCCGTGTCTCCGTGGTTATAGAATTTTTCTTTGCTGAATTTTAGGCGACTTCTAATGGCTAAAGCCAAAAATATAAAGTTTAGCTCGGATGAGCAGGAGCAGTTCTCCGCGCTGGCCATCTGCTCCGCCGAGCCCGATACGCGCATGGCCTGGCTGCTCAACCGTGCGCTGCATGTTGATTTTGTAAACAGGGAAGACTTGTGGGGCCCCGAGGTGGATGGCCTGCGCCGTCCCTTTGCCCTGTTTGAGGCCGAGAGCCCGGCGCACGAGCTCGGCTACAAGCTGCTGGCCAACCGTACCGAGAGCACCGTGCTGGTAAAGGCCTACGCCAACATTGACTACCTGCTCAAGCTCTCGCGCGAGCTCGCCCCCGACGAGCTGCAGGCCCTGCGCGAGGCCATTCGCAGCATACCCTCCGTAACCCTCTGCCTGGACATTTCGGGCGATGCCCGGCTGCTGGCAAATCTGTAAAAGCGGTCTAAACCCTCTTTGTAAAACGCCAAATTCAGCCGTTTTGCCGTCCGTTTAGGCAAAATTTACATGTTTTTTGCCGTCCGTTTGTGCAATTTTAATGCTTTCTTTGCCGTCACTTTGAAACAAAAAACGGTGTTTTATACCGTCACTTTGAAACAGAAAATGATGATTTTTACCGTCACTTTGGAACAAATTTTGTGTTATTGCATTGAATTTCAATGCTAATGCTATGTTTAGCAGCATGCTTTAAGCCGCCGGCAAATCTTAAAAGCACCCCGATAGCAGCACGGTGTGCAGCTCTTTCGATAATTTTTACCATATTTGCACGAGCATGAAATCTACCGAATCATATCTGAATCTTTTACGCGAGTTTAAGCGCCAGCACGCCGCCGAGTACGGCATTACGCGCATAGGCATATTTGGCTCCGTGGCTCGCGGCGAGCAAACCGAGGAGTCGGATGTGGATGTGTGCGTTGATGCTCCACCTATGGGCTTGTTCGCTTTTTCAGGTCTTCACTTAGTGTTGGAAGATTTATTCGGAGCGCCCGTTGATGTGGTTCGCATGCGCAAGGAAATGAATCCCCGCTTTAAACAGCGCGTAGAAAAGGAGGCTATTTATGTATGACAAGGAGCTGGTAGCCGATCTGTAAAAAGAAAAACCACGAATAGAGTAGCCCTGTTCGTGGTTTTTTCTTGCGTATATTTCCTCTAATCCCCAATCCCTAATTTCCCCTTCCTTGTATCTTGTCACTCATCACTCATTTTCCCCAGCATCTTACTCCTCAGTAGTTCCAGCAGCGTGTCCATTTGCTCATCTTTTTTTTCGAGAAGCGATAAGAAGCGAGCTTCGAGTCCGTTACTATTTTTTGTGCCCTCTGAGTTGAGCATATCTCCTCTTCCGGTAAGCAGCCAATCGGGATTTAAATCTTCGTAATGTAGTAATATTTTTTCTACTATTTCGGAGCCTAATGAACCGTTTCCTTTCCTCATTTTGCTGAAGTAGCTGTTTGATACATTTATTTGTTTAGCCAGCTTATTAAACGTTTCTCCCTTGTAGTCAAGATATTGCGATAATCTGTCGATAATCTTTGTGCTATTTTCCATTTTTAATTTTACTATTCGTAAAATAGTTAGTATGTTTGGCGGACATCTCTTTCAAAGGTACTATAAAATGGTTGACCAGATGGCGGTTGGCTAGCGAAAAAAAGTGAAATTAAGCTTGTGCCGGGATAAGTAAACTCAACCTTAGCGGATTGTAAAAGGGGCTGGGCGTGCTGGAGCGGGAAGCTTATCCGGAAATGAAAAAAAGTAAGCACCCCGACCACAGCTATGCTAAAGCGTTGTTTGGTTTTATGGGCTGACCGACGATTTTTTTTAGTCAAGGTCTTCCTGATGTGCAGAGGTCGGAAATGATTTGTAGGAGTGAAGAGTGTTTTAGAGAATTTTTAACCATTAACCGAATAATGAGAACCATGAAGAAAATGAATCGTATTTTTTGCGGGGCGCTGCTGGCCTGCGCAACGCTGTGGGGCAACCCGCTGGCTGCCTCCACCGCCAGCGAGTACGCCACCGTGGGCATGGGCAAGGGCGACTGCAGCTTCATGCTCGGCGGCAACAAGCAAACCGTAACCTTGGCCCTGTACAAGGCCTCCGAGGTTGGAATAGCGGGAAAAATAAAGGCGCTGTCGTGGTACACTCAGGTAGCCGACACCAGCTCGCGCGAAGTATTTATTTACCTGCAGGAAACCACCGATACGGTAGTTGCAGCAGCAAAGTGGAGCGACATACAACCCAGCCTGAAGTTGTACCAGACCCGCTCACGCTGGAGGAACTCCACAGGCTGGAACACCTTTGACCTGGACAGTGTTTACAACTACAGCGGCAACAAAAATCTACTTGTTACCGTACGGGTTGTCAGCAACTACAACCTCGTCATACCCAACCCCAAGGTGTACGGCACTCTAATCTACCCCTACCAGTGCTCCCGCATCAACTACGGAAACATTAACGATATTTCGGGTACTCAAAACACCACCGTGGACTTGACTCGCCCCAACCTCCGCTTTACCTTTGAGGCGCCCGAGGCTGCGCCCGTGGCCGGCTTTGTTACCAGCAACCAGCCCATTCTTTTCTTCGAAAATTTTGATGGCCAAAATACCATCCCCACCGGATGGACGGAGGAAATAAAGGGCGGCGGCGGATCTTGGACTTTTGATAACAGCAGCAGTCCCAGCTACCAGTCGGTGGACGGAACCAGCGTTTACTCCGCTTTGCTGCTCGCATACGGCACCAGCACGCAGGATAGCTGGCTCAAATCGCCCTACATTGCCATTCCGCAGGAGGGAGCCTCGCTGGAGTTCAGCCTGAGGTATCATGCCAACAGGCTTGACGCAGGCTCTGTTGAGCTATACGCGCAGGAGGAAGGCCAAAGCGAGGTACAGTTATGGAGCACCGGAACCGTTAATAAGGATCCAAAGGCGCTCTTTTGGGAAAAGGTAAGCAAAGACTTAACGACCTACGCCGGCAAAAAAGTAAGGCTGGCCTGGCGGGTGTACGGGCCCGGCGGCCACAACAACGGGCCCATTGGCCTTGATGATGTAAAACTTATCGCCGCTTTTGACAACGGCAAACTCAACGTAATGGCGGGCAACAAGCTGCAGCTTATCAACAAGTCACGTGGCATGGTGGACAGCTACCGGTGGACGCTCGAGGGCGCCGATACCCCCACCAGCACAGACGAAGACCCGTACGTAGGCTACTCCACCCAGGGCCTGTACAAGGTTAAGCTGGTGGTAAGCAACCCCTTTGGCGCCGACTCCATGGAGGCAAACGTTATAGTGCTTCCGCCAAAGACGGATTTTACCTTTAACCTAGCCACCGCCGGTACGCTCAAAGACCAAAACTTTAGTCCTGCCATCGCTGCTACCGTTACAAAACTTACGGTAACCGGCAGCATTGATGCCCGCGATGTGCAATTTATGCGCGATAGCATGACCGCTTTAGCCATGCTTGATTTGAGCGGTACTACGGTGGTGGCTTATCGCGGTAGTGCTGGTACACGCTATGGTAGCAGCAACAGCTACCCTGTCAACGAAATGCCGCAATACTCGTTTTACAACAGCTCCACCTCCACCGGCAAAACCTCGCTTACCTCCATTGTTCTCCCTTCGGGGGTAACAAACATTGGTTCTAATGCGTTCAATAGGTGTACGGGCATAACAGAGATTGTTAGCCTCAATCCTAAGTCGGCATCAGTGGGATCCAGTGCGTTTGGAGGTATAAGTACAGCCGCGTGTACCGTAAAGGTTTCTACAGCATCGGTAAGCCGCTATTCATCGGCAAGTCAATGGCGAAATTTTACCGTAGAGGGAAGTGGCATTGCTATGCAGGCTCATGCTGCAATTTCCCAATGTGGTAGCGTAAGCGGTGCGGTTAACTGTTTTTATGCTTCCGGAAATCAAAATGTTGTTGTAACGGCCGTGCCAACCAGCGGGCTAACCTTTGAAAAGTGGACGAGTGGAGGTGTTGAGGTGTCAACGGATAACCCGCTTACGGTAACGCTAACGCAGGATACGGCGTTGGTGGTGCACTTTTACAAAGCAGCTGCTGTACACCTTAGTACTGCGGGCACGCTATGCACCAACCTGGCCAACGTCGCCATTGTAACTCGTCTTACAATAACGGGTAGCATTGATGCCCGCGATGTTGCTTTTATGCGCGATAGCATGGTTGCGCTTACCGAATTAGACCTAAGCAGCGCCACGGTGGTAGCCTATAACGGCTCACTTGGCACAGACCCATATGGCGGCAGCTACCCTGCCAATGAGATGCCGAGCTACTCGTTTTATAATAGCGTAACAAGCGGATCCAAAACCTCGCTTGCGTCTGTCGTGCTCCCTTCTAATTTAACGAGTATTGGTGATTATGCGTTTAACAACAGCAGTGGCTTAACCGACACTCTCAGGCTTCCGTCTGGCTTAACGAGCATTGGCAGCTCTGCATTTTATGGGTGCAGTCGTTTAAAAGGGAGCCTTGCTATTCCTGCCGGTGTAACGAGCATTGGTACTTCCGTGTTCTCCGGTTGCTATGGCTTAACCGGAATTATACTTCCTGCGGGATTAACCAGTATTGGCAACTCTGCGTTTTCTGATTGTTCCGGCTTAACCGGCAGCCTTACTATTCCTGCTGGAGTAACGAGCATTGGCAACACTACATTTGAGAATTGTAGTGGCTTAACCGGAATTATACTTCCCGCTGGGTTAACGAGCATTGGTAACTCTGCGTTTAAAGATTGCTACCAATTAACCGGTAGTTTTACCATTCCTGCCGGTGTAACGAGCATTGGCAATTCTGCGTTTGAGAATTGTAGTGGCTTAACCGGAATTATACTTCCCGCTGGGTTAACGAGCATTGCTAACTCTGCGTTTAAATATTGTAGCGGATTAACAGAGGTTGCAAACCTTAACCCGCAACCGGTGGCTATTGACTCGGTTGTTTTTCAGGGAATAAACAAGGCGATCTGCGTGCTTAAAGTTAGTACGGCTGCTGTAAACCGCTACTCCGCTGCTATGTACTGGAAGGATTTTGCCGGCATACAGGGTGGCAACTACGTGGTAAGCGCTGTGCCTAATAATCCTACTTTGGGCAGCGTGAGTGGGGTAGCGCAGCAATTCTACACCGGCGGCGCTAACCTTACTTTAGTAGCTACTCCTGCAAGCGGCTACAGCTTTCGCAGCTGGACCACCCGTAGCGGGCAGGTTATTTCCACCAACCCCAACCTTAGCATCACAGTAGGCCAAGATAGCGTACTTACGGCCAACTTTGAGCTGCTTGCTACCGTTAACCTTAGCACGGAGGGTACGCTTTGTAGTAGCATTAGTAACGCATCCAAGGTATCCCGCCTGGTGCTAACCGGCAGCATTGATGCCAGCGACGTTGCTTTTATGCGCGATAGCATGGTCATGCTTACCGAACTGGACCTGAGCGGAGCTACGGTGGTGGCATATAGTGGTGCAATGGGTACGTACGGTGGCATCAGCAATTATCCGGCGAACGAAATGCCGCAATATTCGTTTTACAACAGCTCCACCTCCACCGGTAAAACCTCGCTAAAATCCGTAGTGTTCCCCGTGGGTTTAACCAGCATTGGCAACTATGCGTTTAGAGGCTGCATCGGTTTAACCGGAATTATACTCCCCGCGGGTTTAACCAGCATTGGCAACGATGCTTTTTATAATTGTATCGGTTTAACAGGAGTTGCGCTTCCAGCAGGCTTAAGGAGCATTGGCAGCTCTGCGTTTAGAGAGTGCATCGGCTTAACGGAGATTGTCAACCTGAACCCGCAGCCGGTGGCCATTAATTCGAATGTTTTTCAGAATGTAAGAAAAGACAACTGCGTGCTAAAGGTCGGTAGCGCCTCATTATCGTTATACCAGAATGCATCGGTATGGAAGGACTTTACCAATATAGTAGGCGCTGGCTACGTAGTAAACGCCGTGCCTAACGCTACAAGTTTGGGCAGCGTAAGCGGTATTGCCCAGCCGTTTTATCAGAGCGGTGCCAATCTGACTTTAGAGGCCTCGCCTAAAAGTGGTTGCAGCTTCCGCAGCTGGACAACCCGCAGCGGGCAGATTATTTCTACTAATCCCAACTTGAGCATTACCGTTACCACCGATAGCATGCTTACGGCTAACTTTGGGCAGCAGCTTACAATGCACCTTCCATATGCTGGTGCGCTACGTGATAGCATTCGCAACGCCTCTACGGTGTGGCGCTTAGCGCTAACCGGCAGCATTGATGCCCGCGATGTGGCGTTTATGCGCGACAACATGGCTATGCTCGCTGAGCTTGACCTGAGCGGCGCTACGGTGGTGGCGTATAGTGGTACGGAGGGCCCGCGCAACGATGGCGCCAGCACTAACTATCCCGCCGGTGAAATGCCGGAGTATTCGTTTTACCAATATCCCTCGGGGCCAGCTAAAACCTCGCTTGTGTCCGTTGTGCTGCCGTTGAATTTGACAAGCGTTGGAAAATATTCGTTTAGGGATTGCACGGGTCTTATAGGCACCCTAACTTTGCCCTCTACCCTGGTTAGCATTGGGAGCAACTCCCTTCGAGGTTGTGCCGGTTTTACCGGGCCGCTAACCCTGCCATCGGGAGTAACCAGCATTGGTAACTTTGCGTTTTACAGCTGCAGCGGCTTTACAGGCCGCCTCACGCTCCCTGTAGGAGTAACGAGCGTAGGAAGTTCAGCGTTTTACCGATGCAGCGGTTTTACCGGCAGGCTTACGCTCCCTGCCACGTTAATGAGCATTGGCGATAGAGCGTTTTACAGCTGCAGCGGCTTTACGGAGATTGTAAACTTTAACCCGCAGCCGGTGGCTATTGTTGCGGATGTTTTTTACAATGTCAATAAAAGTGCCTGTGTGCTAAAGGTTCCGGAGGCGTCAGCTAATTTGTATAGGTCGGCGGATAACTGGAAGGACTTTACCAATATAGTAGCCATTAGCGATGATGCCACGCTAAGCAGCCTTACGGTGAGCGGAGGGACGCTTTTACCCGCGCTGAATGATAGCACTACTACCTATACCGTAAGGGTAGGCGATGGCACAACAAGCGTAAGGCTTGCAGCCACCGCTAACCACAGCTTGGCAACAGTAAGCGATACGGGAACTTACGCCCTAACCAAAGATGTTAGCATTTTCAGCATAGGGGTATTGGCAGACGATGAGGTAAGCGCCAGAACCTACACGGTGGTGGTGGCTCGCGTATCGGATTGCCCCGATACCCTGCAGCTGCACAACCAAGTGGTAGCATTGAAAAGCGATACCACTCAGCTGCATGCAGACACCTTGCGCCTCTACGGCCAGGTTGTATCACTACAAAATGACACGGCACAGCTGCATACAGATACTTTGCGCTTGTACGGTCAGGTAGTAGCGTTGGAGGGCGATACCGTGCAGCTGCATGCAGATACCTTGCGCCTCTACGGCCAGGTTGTATCGTTGCAAAATGACACGGCACAGCTGCATGCAGATACCTTGCGGCTTTATGGCCAGGTTGTATCGTTGCAAAATGATACCACAAGTTTGAATGCAAATATTGCCGCGCTAAAAAATGATACGGCAAATCTAAAGGCGGCAGGCGCAGCCTTGCGTACTGAAGTTGCGCAGCTGAAGACGGATACCTTGCGCTTGCATGCTCAGGTAGTAGCGTTGGAGGGCGATACCGTGCAGCTGCATGCAGATACCTTGCGGCTTTACGGCCAGGTTGTATCGTTGCAAAATGACACCACAAGCTTGAATGTAAATATTGCCGTGCTAAAAAATGATACGGCAAATCTAAAGGCGGCAGGCGCAGCCTTGCGTACTGAAGTTGCGCAGCTGAAGACGGATACTTTGCGCTTGCATGGTCAGGTAACGCAACGTACCGCCGACACCCTGCGCTTGTACGGCCAAGTAATCGCACTTAAAAGCGAGAACTCAGGCCTGCGCAGTCAGCTAACCCAACGCACCGCCGACACCCTGCGCCTGTATGGCCAGGTGAACGTGCTAAAAAGCCAGCTAATGCAGCGCACAGTCGATACCCTGCGCTTATACGGTCAGGTGCTGGCCAAGCAGAATGAAAATACTTCTTTGCAGGGCACAATAGCAGTCCTGCGCGATAGCATTGCCAAACTGCTCAACCGCCCGGTGGTGCACGATACCGTATGGTTAACGGTGCATGATACGGTATATCTCAACAACCCCACCGCCACCGCAAAAATGCAGCAAAGCGTGGTAAAGCTCTACCCCAACCCCGTAACTAATGGAGAATTGATAGTGGAGAATGGAGAATGGAAAGTGGGAGAAGTGGTGGAAATTTACAGCATGAGCGGCGCGCTGGTGGCTACGTACAAACCGGAGAGTGCAAGCGCAAGCCTAAATGTGTCAGGCCTGCCCAACGGCAGTTACGTACTCAAGGTAGGCAGGTATAGCGCCAAGTTTGTAAAACAGTAGGCAAATACAGTTACCAGTTACCAGTGAGCAGTTACTATTCACTACTCACAAGTTGTTGGAAGGTAGTAAAAAAACCACGAATAGGGTAGTCCTGTTCGTGGTTTTTTCTTGCATTCTACTTGTTACTGGTAACTGGTAACCGGTAACTGGTTGCAATCTTCCTACTTCAGCAGCAGCTCTCCCGTGCCGCTCAGGCTACCGTCGATGTATATCTCAATGGCGTAGGTGCCCTTAAACAGCTTGGCGCTCTTCACGTCAAAGAAAACGCAGGTGTCCAGGTCGGCGTTCTGGTAGTCAAATTCGCGCTTGGAGGTGTACACTAAGCGCTCCACGCGCGTGTCGAAGCCTTCGCCCTCGCTGTTGCCCAGCAGCGACTTGTCGGGGGCGGTAATGCGCATGTAAACGTAGCGCGGGCCGGGCTTGGCCATGGAGTTCTCAACAATGGTCAGGCACACCTTGATTTTTTTTGTGCGGCTGGCGTAGTGCGTATCCTTGTCGCGCGAGTTGAGCCCTACGCCCTCAATGTTGCGCACCTTGAGTATCGACCCTTTTTCAATTTGCGATGACAGGGTTTCCTTTTCCTCCACCAGCTTTTTATTCTCCGCCTTCGATGTTTGCAGGGTTTGCTTTACCTCCTGGTTCTCGGCAATCAGGCGCTGGCTAAGCGTGTTGAGCGAGTCGATTTGGTGTATGTAGCTGCGCATGATGTCGCGTAGCGTGTTGGCCTCGCGCTCGTACTTGCGTATTTCGGCGTAGTGCACCTTTTCGTTGGAGCGCATTTTTTGCAGCAGCGTTTGTATTTTCTCCTTTTCGGCCTCCAGCTCCTGCTTCACGGCGGCGTTGTCGGTTTTCATGGCGTCGTACTCCATCAGCATGTTGGTCAACTTCTGCGACAGGGTGTCGCGCTCGGCCGTCATTTGCTCGTTTACGTTGTTCCACTGCTTGGCCTCGCGCGCGTACCAAACTGTGAGCCCGGCCAGCAGTATAAGCAGCAGCACAATGATAAGCTTGTAGCCGGCATGTTTTGATTTTTTTTCGCTCTCTTCCATAATTTTATTGTTTTTATTTTGTGAATTTGCAGAGTTTAATCAATTGGTGGTAAGTGTTTTGAAAACATCCTCGAGCGCCTTTTCCCGCTCCAGCATTTTTACTATCGTAAGATTGCTGCTTACCGCAAGCCGAAATATTTTGGGGCGGATATCCTCCTCGTCGCCCTTTGCGGTAACGGTAAAGCAGCGCGGCGCTACCGCCTCGGCCTGCGCCACAAAGTCGGCCTTGCCCAGCAGGGCGTCGGCGCCGTCCTCCAGGAATTCCACCTCCACCGTATTGGCCCTGCCCGATGCCTGCTGCCGTATGCGCTGCGGCGTGTTGTCGGCCACAATCTTTCCCTTGCTGATGATGATTACCCGCCCGCACATGGCCTCCACTTCCTGCATGATGTGCGTCGATAGCATTACCGTTTTTTCCCTCCCCAGCTCCACAATGAGCTGCCGTATGGTGGCCAGCTGGTTGGGGTCGAGGCCTGCAGTCGGCTCGTCCAGAATGAGCACCTCGGGGTTGTGCAGCAAGGCCTGCGCCATGCCCACGCGCTGGCGGTAGCCCTTGGAGAGCTGCCCTACCTTTTTGTGCTGCTCGGGGCCCAGCCCGGTAAGCTCCACGGCCTGCTTTATGCGCCCGCCCGCGGTGCGGCCCAAGCCGTACATGCCTGCGGTAAACTCCAGCGACTCCACCACGTACATGTCTAAGTATAGCGGGTTGTGCTCGGGCAGGTAGCCCACCGCCTGCCGCGCCTGTAGCGCCTGCGTGGCCACGTTGAATCCGCTGACAAAGGCTTCGCCCGAGGTGGGCGGAAGGTAGCCCGCCAGAATCTTCATCATGGTGGACTTCCCGGCGCCGTTGGGGCCAAGCAGCCCAATTACCTGTCCACGCTTTACCTCAAGCGAAACGTGGTTGAGCGCTGCTTGCGTACCGTAAAACTTCGAAACATCGGCAACCTTGATGGACATGCTTTAGCTACTTTAGCCACAAATGTAGCAAAAAAATGGCTTATAAAATCATTAAAAACGCTAACTTTGGCGGTCGGATATTGTAATTTGAAGTAAAAAAACGCAGCAGCGCCTAACTTATGAGCTGGAAAAAATACCCTATACGCGCCCTAAAGTACGTGATAGCCTTTTACCTTGTGGGCATTATTTTGTACTACGTAATGCATGTGGTCGGCGGCAACAGCCTCTCCACCATGCCCGATCTTTCAACGCTCTTTACCCCGCGCCTGCTCTTGGGGCTAACGCTGCTGGGCGTTTGCTACCCCTTGATAGGCTTTAACTCGGCCAGCGTTGCGCTGCCCGAGGGTGGCTGGGAAAAGCACGGCAAGCCGCTGCACGAGGCCATGGCGCGCTGCCACCTCAGGTTTAAGCGAAACGAGAACGGAAAGCTGGTGTTTGGCGCCGAGTCGCCCGTACGGCGCGTGCTCACCGTGTTCGAGGACGAGCTTACGCTGGAGCTGCAGGGCGACAACACGCTTGTCATTACCGGCCTTCGTAAGGATGTGGCCCTTGCCCGCCTGTGCGTGAATGATTACGTTCGGCGCGCAGCGGAGTAGTATTGGCTATATATGCAAAAAAAACATGTTGACATACTGAAAGACTACGCCATCATTTCGTTTGGCCTGATCGTCTACGTTTTCGGGTGGGTGGCCTTTATTATCCCCAACGGTATTGTGGGCGGCGGCGTGAGCGGTATCGGCGCGCTGATATACTACGCCACGGGCTTTGAGGTGTCGTACACCTACCTGCTGGCCAACGTTTTTTTGCTGCTACTTGGCGTAAAAGTTTTAGGAAAACACTTCGGCGCTAAAACCGTTTACGGAATTGTGTTCAGCTCGCTGCTGTTTTACGTTCTCCCCAAGGTTGTTCCCCCGGCGCTGATAGAGCAGGTGCAGTCCGAAAAAAATCTGCTGCTGTGGGCGCTCGTTGGCGGCGTGTTCGAGGGTACGGGCATCGGCATTGCGTTTATGCGTGGCGGCAGCACTGGCGGCACCGACATTATTGCGCTAATGATAAACAAGTACAAGCACATCAACCCCGGGCGCGTGCTGCTGTACTGCGATATTATCATCATCGGCTCCTCCATATTTTTGCCCGAGCGCACCATACTTTCGGCCCTGTACGGCGGTATTATGGTGGCGGTTTCCACCTACATGATTGATGCGCTGCTGGTGGGCTCGAAGCAGAGCATGCAGGTGCTTATTTTTTCCGATAAGTACGAGGATATTGCACAGAAAATAAGCGATACCCTGGGGCGCGGCATAACCATTCTTTACGCCAAGGGCTGGTACACCAAAAAGGAGCGCAACGTGCTGCTGGTGGTGGTGCGCAAGTACGAGGTCAACACCGTTTACCGCATCATCAAGGAGGTTGATAAGGATGCGTTTATTTCCACCTCCAGCGTTACCGGCGTGTTTGGCGAGGGCTTCGAACCCATCAAGGACGGAACGATAAGGATTGGGAAGGGGAAGAAGAAAAAGGGGAAATAGGTGCTACCGCTTGCGAGGAGATTTAGCTTCGCTGAGCTTCGGTTCTCGCTACGCTCGAAATGACGGCGTGTTTGGCTAATGGTGGGGAGGGGTGGGGGGGGGGGGGGGGGGGGGCGGCCCCCCCCCCCCCCCCCAAAAAAAAAAACAAAAGAGAGAAGGAAAGCAGGGAAGGGGAGGGGGGGAGAAAGTGA
>JAVBPG010000041.1:0-9216 GCA_031549685.1 Bacteroidales bacterium
AAATTTTTCGTCCTTGCGAAGCTGGGATTTGATGCTCGACAAGGAGCCTTGTACCGATAACCGTTCTTTTGACATCGCTTTTTTTTGATGCAAAGATACAATTATTATTTATATTGTAAAAATATATTAGACTTTATATAATAAGAAAGTAATTTGGTTTTACCGCTATCAAATGTACAAAAATAAAGTGGCCTTTAGCAAAAGTATGCCTTGCCCCAACAAAAAATCCCGAAGCAAACTGCCTCGGGATTTTCAAACAATAAAATTGATAGGATGCTAAAACAGCACCTTGCCGCGCAAATCTTTTATATTAGCATCAACACGCAGGGCTTCAAACAGCTCGTAACCTACACGCATGGGGGCTGCAGCCTGTAAACGTTGCTTTTCCTGCACCAGCTGCGCCTCGTTGGCGTTGGTTTGGTGCGAGGTAACCGCAAATACGTACACACCTGCGTTACCCTTTACCGGCGCCGATATTTGGTTGTCCTTGGCGGCCGAGGCCACCGCAGCCAGCTTAGGCTCTACGCCCACGTTGGGCAGGTAGAAGCTGGCAAAGTTTACGTTATCCACCGTACCAACAGAGCTGTTCAGCTTTTGCGCAAGGCTGTTCAAATCGGTAGCGCCCTGCATTTCGGCGGCAAGCACATCAGCCTTCTTTTCGCGCAGCACTTCGGCCGAAATTTCGGCGCTTACCTGCTCTACGGGCGCATAGCCATCCTTGCGAATTTCGGTGAGCGCCGCTACCACAAAGCTATTGTTGATTTCGAACACCCCTGAAATTACACCCTTATCTTTCTTGTCGTACGCCCAGCGCACCAGCTCGCGCGCCTGCTGCAGGCCCTGAATATTTTTATCGTTAATGGTAATACGGTTGGCGGCATGCTTGGCGTAGCCCTTTTCTGCGGCCTTGGTGGTAAACGCAGCATAGTCGTGCGCCTGGGTAGCCAGCTCGTTGGCGTTGGCAAAAATGCGCTCGCGCGTGGTACGGCTGGGCTCGAGCTCGCGCACCACCACGGCCAGCTGCACCTTCTTTTCGTCCTTACCCTTGCCGGTAACTTCTACTACGTGTATGCCATACTGGGTCTCAACCACCATAATTTTTCCCTTGGGAGCAAAGAAGCACGAGTCGCCAAAAGGCTTTATCATAGAAGTTTGCGTAAACCAGCCGAGGTCGCCACCCTTTGCATTGGCGGCTTCGTCAACGGAGTACTTGGCTGCCAACTCTTCAAACTTGGCGCCCTTTCTCAAAGCTGTACGAATGCTGTCGGCGCGCTTGCGGGCAGCCTCCATTCCCTCCTGCACGTTGAGCAGAATGTGGCGAGCTTTTACCGAATCGGGCAGCATGCGCACATCGGCTATGCGCGCCATTTTGTAGGCGTCGCCGTCGAGCACGGGGCTGAGCATATCGGCCTTTGTGGCTGAGAAGGCAAAGTTATCGAGCACCTCGGACAGCTCACCCTTTTTGTGGTAAGCGGCGTCGAAGGGCACATCGGAGTTGAGCGTAACGAACTGGTGAGGATCGCTTGCCGCCTTAAATTCCGGCGCCAACTTTTCAATCCACTCCCGGGTTACCTGATCATCCTCGGCCGAGGGGGCAATGGGGAGTGCCACGTACTCCACATCGCGCGAGGCGGTTTGCTTGTACTGCTCCTTGTGCGCGTTGTAGTATTTTTTTATGTCGGCCGAAGCTACCTTAACAGCGCTATCGCCCACGCTGCTCAGGGGCTTCATTACGTACTGAATGTTTACCGTGTTGGCGGTGTTGTTCAGCATATTCTGAGCGTCCACATCGGTAACGTACATGGCCTTGGCCACCAAACCCATAAACTTGGTTTGCAGGCGCTGCTGTATAATTTCCTTCTCCAAAAAGAGCCAGTAGGCCTTGGCATCGGGGTTGGGATTTTGGTCAAGGCTCTGCAGGTAGCGCAGCACAAAGGAGCGATCAAATTCGCCGGTTTGCGGATTTGAAAAGTTGCGAATAATCAGCGGAGAGGGGTTATGCCCCTGAATCAGGTCAAAGAGCTCGTCGCTCGACACCTTAAGGCCGAGGTTGGCGTACTCCGTGTCGTACACATTCTCGCGCACCAGCGCCTGCCAGGCCTGCTCGCGCACCTCATCCAACACGGCTTCGCTGTTAGCGTTTTTGCCATACATAATTTGGTAAATGCCGGTGTAGTAATCCACCTTTTGCTGGTACTCCTCGTAGGTAACCGTGTTTCCGTTTATCTCACCCAAATTATGGTCGGACGAAAATAATCCGCCACCACGCTTGGTGCCAAACATGTCGCCCAGCACAAAGCTGAGCAACGAAATACCGATAATACCCACTAAAAGGGCTCCCGCCTTTTGTCTAAGTGTTTCTAAAACAGCCATTTATAAATTGTTTATGAAGTAATACGTAGCGCTATAAAATCTCGCGAAGATAATCTTTTTTATTGATTTACAAAAATGCCTCCTGGGGCAAGGTTACGTGCACCATATCTATTTTTGAGGCCGATGTTTTGAGCACGCGCAACTTAAAGCCCTCCAGCAGCACCTCCTCGCCGGCCTTGGGAATGCTCTCGGTACCAAATATAATGAAGCCTGCCAGGGTTTCGTACTCGTCCGACTCGGGGATGCCGAGGCTGTACTTTTCGTTGAGGTAGGCCACCTCGAGCCTTCCGGACAGCACGTACTCGTGATCGGAGAGCTGCTTCTCCATCAGGTCGTCGGAGTCGTGCTCGTCCTCTATCTCGCCAAAAATTTCCTCCATCACATCCTCCATGGTAACCATACCGGCGGTTCCGCCAAATTCGTCCACCACCACGGCCATCGATTTTTTATTCTTAATAAAAAGAGTAAGCAGGTGCTGCGCCGACATGCTGGCGGGCACAAACTCGAGGGTAATGAGCATATCGCGCAGGCTGCCGTGCTGCTTGAACAAATCGGTGGAGTGAACGTAGCCTATAATGTTGTCAATGGTATCCTTGTAGACCAGAATGCGCGAAAAGCCGGTTTGCACAAAGGCGCTGCGCAGCTCCTTCATGCCGTCCTCAAGCGACACGGCCTCAATTTCGGTGCGGGGCACCATGCAATCGCGCACCTTTACCTCCGCAAAGTCAAGGGCGTTTTGAAATATTTTGATATCGTGCTCCAGCTCCTCCTCGCGCTCCTCAACGCCCTCGGTGGCGGCGCTCGTCAAGTCCTGCAGGTCGGCCATGCTGAAGGCAGGCTGCGCCATTTGAGCGCTTATTTTTTTTCTGAAAACGTGGCGCACAATAAGCACGGCCAGCCATGTGGTAAACCTGGCCACCGGATAGCAAAGGAGGTAAATTAAAAAGGCCGGAATGCTGAATACGCGCATAAAAAAGTTGGGGCGCAACCTGCAAATGGCCTTGGGCAGAAACTCGCCGAGAAGCAGCACTATAAACGTGGATATAAGCGTATTGACCAGCAGCTGTAGGTTAGGCGACAGGCCGCTCAAGATGCCGGCGTTGAGCAGGCGCGTCATGAGCATGCTGTAGATAACCAGCGCCACGTTGTTGCCCACCAGTATGGAGGTAATGAACTGTCCCTGGTGCCGCATGAAAATGCTGACTAAGTAGGTGTACAGGCGTCCGTGCTGGCGGTCAATTTCGATCTTGAGCTTGTTGGAGGAAAGGAACGAAATTTCAAGGCCGGAAAAAAAGGCCGAGAAGAGGAGGGCAATAAGTATGAACCAAAAGCTACTGTCCATTTTTTTTGTCCTCGACGTAAATTACGCTGTTCGATATTTCTTTTATCTCGTAGCTATCGAATGCCTCATCCGACTCCAGGCCCTTACCGTTAATGATGGCATCCTTGTTGGTAATTTTTACCCAGGCATCGGTGTAAATGCGCTTGGTTTTTTGGTTCCAAAACAGCTTCTCGGTTTCGAGCAGCTCGCCCTTGGCGTTGCGCATTTTTACGTTTCCGGTAGCTTCCCACAGGCTTTTATCCTCGTAGTTTACGGCCTTATCGGCGGTAATGCTGGCCTCAATGGTTACCGAGTCCTTGTAGCGGTATAGCTCTATTCCTTTCGGAAAATCGGTGTGCTTTTCGGCGGCAAAGTTGTACTGCAGCATTTCGGGCGTAATGAAGCGCACCTTCAACTTACCCATTTCGGTCAATCTGCCGTTGAGGTCAACCACGCGGAGCGAAGGCACGTTCTGCGCATCGCTCAGCTCCTGCACTTTTTCAATATCGCTTTTGCACGAAAAGGTAATGGTAGCAAGCAGGGGAATACAGACTACCATTAGCAATGACGGATATGAGGTTAACTTTTTTTCCAAAATACGGTAGGAAAAATTTTACGCTATTCGTACTGATACTTGCGGAACCACGACTCCAGCAGCGTTATACTAAAGCTGAAGTTGAGGTAGGTTTCCTGTATCATGCCGTTGGCCGTGGTGCCCCGGCGGCCTACCTCGGCACCAAAGTTGAGCATCCCGGCGCGCACGGGCATGCTCACGCCAAGCGTCAGGGCCATATCGTTTACCTTATTACCGTTGTGCACGTAGGGCGTTTGCGAGTAGCGCAGCCCTCCCCGGTAGGTCAGGCGCTTTAGGAAGTAGCGCACGTCGTAGCGGTTGGGGATGTAGTAGCCGCCCAGCTTCACGCTGTACGATGTGCCCATATCGCCCAAGCTGCCCATCACGTCGGTCTTGGACCAGTCCTGGTAGTTGAATTCAGCACCCAGCATCCACCTGTCGGTAGCCATTACGCTTGCTCCTACGTTCAGCTGCATGGGCATTAGCACTTTTACGTTGTTGGAAAAGCCGTAGGCCGTGTCGGAGGAAACGCTTGACTCCACTGTAGAGGTAACGTTTTCGGTAGCGCCCAGCTTCATTTGCGGCTGGTACGATACGCCGAAAACCGCCCTCGTCCCCTTTTTAGGATTCATGTTCAGCGTGTACTGCGCCCCAAACACCGGCACCATGTTCGACACCTTGAGCAGGTCGGACGAGTAGGTGCTGTAGTAGTAGGCGTTGGTGGAGTACACCGTGTTGTAGTAGCGGCTAAGGGTCCCAAAGTAGTATTTGGCCCCCACTCCCACCGCCAAGCTCGGCATGGGGCTGAATCCAAGGTTAAGGAATACCTGATTGAGGCCATCCTCGCCCCGGTACTGGTAGCGCACATCGCCGGCGGTGGCCACTATGCTATCGGTCTTTTCGCGCTTTTCTATCTCGTAGCCCACCTCGCTGAAAGGGGTTATCCCAATGTTGACGCCAAACTTGCGTCCAACGGCAAAAGCCGCAGCCAGGTGGTGAAAGTTGCCCGTGTTGTAGCTGGTGCTTTTGGTGGTTGTTTTGGAGTAAAAATTTTTCATCTCGCCGCCAAAATCAAGCACAAAGTTCATTACGCTATCGCGCGCCGAGGCTCCGGCGGGGTTGGTGTAGTCAATCTGGTACACATCGCGCACGCCGCAACTAATACCGGCCATGCTGCCGGTAGAGGTTAGGCCCTGCTGCACGATGTCGCCCAAACCCGATATGGAGTAGGGAGTGTAGGTGTTGAGGCTATTGTTTTCCTGAGCAAAAGTATAACTTCCGGCCAAAAATATCCACAAAAAAATGACGCACTTAATTCGTCGCTGCATGATGCTCAAGAATTCTATTTAAACCTATTAACACTAAATCAGGGGCAACAAATATCGCTTTTTTTACTCTTTTTGCAAAAAAATAGGCATCGCCGCCCGTGAAAATGACTTTTAAATTTGAATATTTTAATGAAAATTGTTCCACATTAGCTTCTACCTCATAAACAGCGCCGTTGAGCACACCGGCCACAATGGCGCTTGGCGTATCGGTGCCCATATCGGCGTAAACCTCGGTAAGGTGGCACAGCGGCAGCCTGCCCGTAAACTGGTGCAACGACTTAAATCGCAGGCTGATACCGGGCGATATGTTGCCGCCCAAATATTCGCCCCGGGAGCTAACCAACTCATAGGTAATGGCTGTGCCGGCATCCACCACCAGCACATTTTGATGCGGATAAAGGTGCGCTGCACCCACGGCCGCGGCCAGCCTGTCCTTGCCCAGCGTAGCCGGCGTGGCGTACAAATTTTTAATGGGCAGCTCGGTGTCATGCGTTAGCACCAGCGCGTGCGGAAGAAGGCTGCAAACGCGGGTCCACACCGCATGGCTATCGTGCCGCACCGATGCTGCGATGCATGGCAGCTGCCGGTACTTTTCGACAAAGGCACTCCCCTGCTCAAAGTCGGCCGAGGAGTCAACCAGCGAATCCAGCACCGTGTCGCCCTCCATGGCGGCCAACTTTACGGCGGTATTGCCTATATCAATAATGAGGTTCACGTGCTTCCAACTTTTGCAATGGGCAAAGATAATAAATTGTCCGTTGCTCATTGCGCTTTATTTATTGTTCACTACCTTTGTGGCTATGAAAAAATTCTCTTTCCTATGCTTGCTGCTGGCGCTCATGTGCTCATGCGGCGGCTTGCAGCGCATTAGCGTGGAAGAAGTGCGCGGCGTGAGCGTAACGCCCTCCATGAGCGGAACCATTGCCGTAACGCTGGAGGCCAAGGTCAACAACCCCTCGTGCCGCAAGGTGCAGCTTACCCGGCTGGACTTAACCGTGGAGCAAAGCGGCAGCACGCTGGCTACCATCAGCGCGACCCAAAAGGTGGTGGTGCCCCGCCACAGCGATGACTTTCAACCGGTGCCGCTGGAGGTTCGGCTGCGCAACATGCTGGGATTTGCAATCGCTCTGCAGCAAAAAAATTTCTCGCCCGACAACCTGATGCTGAGCGGGGAAATTATCGTCAAGACTTTTCCCATGCGCAAAAAAATAAAGGTGGAAAAGCAAAGCGTAAAGGATTTTACCACGCAGTACGGCGATTTTATTACGCCCCTGCTTAAGCTGGGCCGGTAAAAAAAGAATGATGAGCAAAAATATTTTCATAGCGCTGCTGGCGCTTACCGTTAGCACAGCGGCATACTCCCAAGCCGGAAGCGTGCGCATTGAGCAGCCGCCGCTTATAGCCGAGCTGCTGCTCAAGCACATTACCTACAACGAGGCCAACCCCGGCATGAACGGATACCGCATTCGCATTTACCGCGACAACAGCGGCGGCGCACGCCAGCGCTCCGAAGGCGTGGCCACCGCTTTTACCGAAGCTTTCCCCGATGTGCCCGCCTACCGCGGCTACGACAACCCCTATTTTAAGGTGTCGGTGGGCGATTTCCGCTCCAAGGATGACGCGATAAAAGTGTTTGCGCGCATTAAGCGCAGCTACCCCAACGCCTACCTTGTGCCCGAAAGGATTAACCTGCCGCCGCTGTAATCAGGGTGTGGGCAAGGAAAAAAGCACGAGCTAAGCTCGTGCTTTTTTTGGATGGTCATCCCGTTTTTTACTTTTTTTCCGCGTAGCGAATAAAGGCCTCGCACACAAACTTGGTACCGCCGGGCGTAGGGTAATCGCCGGAGAAGTACCAATCGCCCAGGTGGTCGGGACAGGCCTTGTGCAGCCCCTCCATGGTTTGAAATACAAACTCCACCTGCGCCCTGGTGCCTTCGGGCGTGAGCATCTGCGCCATTTTGCGCGACAGCTCAGCATCGGTAAACTGCGCGTAAATTTCCTTTACCGGATTTTTCATCTCCGTTTTAGGCAGCAGCAGCTGGGCCTTGCACCGTCCGTACACCTCCTGTATGAGCGACTCCTTTCCTTTCTCCTTAAGCAGCTCCACCGCCGCCCTGAAGGCGATAAACTCGTCCATGCTCGACATGTCAATGCCGTAGCAGTCAGGGTAGCGCACCTGCGGGCAGGAGGATACTATAATTATTTTTTTCGGAAGAAGCGTATCCAGAATTTTGATGATGCTTTGCTTGAGCGTGGTGCCGCGCACAATGCTATCATCAATGACCACCAGGCTGTCCACCCCCGGGTTAATGGTGCCGTAGGTAACATCGTACACGTGGGCGGCAAGGTCGTTGCGGCTTTTGTTCTGCGCAATAAAGGTGCGCAGCTTGATGTCCTTTATCGCCACCTTTTCGGAGCGTATGCGCTGCGACAGAATTTTGTCGAGCTCGCCCGTGGTAAGCGATTTCCCACCCTCGTGAATAGCCCTTATCTTCCTATCGTTCAGGTAGCGATTCAAGCCATCCTGCAGGCCGTAAAACGCCACCTCGGAGGTATTGGGGATGAACGAAATGACGGTATTTTCGATGTCGTAGTCCACCGTTTTGAGCACAGCATCGGTGAGCTGCTCGCCCAGCTTTTTCCGCTCGAGGTAAATATCGCGATCGCTCCCGCGCGAAAAGTAGATGCGCTCAAACGAGCAGGCTCTTCTTTCGACCACCGGCAGCACCTGCTCCAGGTCAAAAATGCCGTTGCGCTTGAGCACCATGGCCTGCCCGGGCTGCAGCTCGGCCACCTGCTCTATGGGCACGTTCATTACCGTTTGTATTACGGGGCGCTCCGATGCCACCACCACAATTTCATCGTCGGTGTAGTAGAAGCAGGGGCGTATGCCGGCCGGGTCACGCAGCACAAAGGCATCGCCGTTGCCTATGATGCCGCACATGGCGTAGCCTCCGTCCCACTGAGGAGCGGTTTGCTGCAGGATGCTCGACACGTCGAGTTTTTGCTCAATTTGCTTATGCAGGGCATCCCCCGTAAGTCCCTGCCCCTTATACTTATCGTACTGGTACTGCACCTCGCGGTCGAGGTGGTGGCCTATGGATTCGAGCAGGAAAAACGTATCGCCGTAGTGGCGCGGGTGCTGCCCGCTGGCAATGAGGTGGTCAAAGAGCTCGTCGGTGTTGGTAAGGTTGAAGTTGCCCGCCAGCATGAGGTTGCGCGAGCGCCAGTTGTTGCGCCGCAGGAAGGGGTGCGCGTGCGTGATGCCCGTTTTGCCCGTGGTGCCGTAGCGCAGGTGCCCCATGAGCAGCGAGGCCCCGCCCCAACTCTTGAGCCACTCCCCGTAGCGCTCCTCCACATTTTCGGGGAACTGCGAACCTATAATTTCAAAAATCTCCTTAATGGCGCTGGAGCCAAGGGCGCGCTCGCGGAAAATATACTCCTCGCCGGGCTGCGCCTCCAGATTTACAACGCCCACTCCCGCCGCCTCCTGGCCGCGGTTGTGCTGCTTTTCCATAAGCAGGTACAGCTTGTTGAGGCCGTACTGCCAGGTGCCGTATTTTTGGTGGTAGTATTCAAGCGGCTTGAGGAGCCGTATCATGGCAATGCCGCACTCGTGC
>JAVBPG010000024.1:0-4337 GCA_031549685.1 Bacteroidales bacterium
TAAGTATAGATTTTACCATAAAGAAATCACGAGGATTTACAACAAAATAAAGACACAAACTTGTTAATCCATTTCACGTTTTTGATAATCAACATGATGAAAAAAACTTCTATCGTCGTTTTGTAGACAGGATTTACAAAATTTACAGGATGTCTTTCATGTTAATCTTGTAAATCCTATCTATATCTATACTTTATGACCAAAGCCAAAATTAAAAATTAAAAATTGGAGGTTGAAAAATATAATTCTCCATTCTCCATCATCAATTCTCCATTAGTAATCGTACTTTCCTTTCCACATTTGCGCCAGCTTGGCCTTAAGCTCGCGCTCCTTGGCGCTGTCGCCGGGCGTGTAAAAGGTGGTGCCTTTTATGGCATCGGGCAAAAAATCCTGCTCTACAAAGCTACCCTCGTAGTCGTGCGCGTACTTGTAGCCCTGGTGGTAGCCCAACTCCTTCATCAGCTTGGTGGGCGCGTTGCGCAGGTGCAGCGGTACGGGCAGGTCGCCGGTTTTGGCTACCTGTGCTGCGGCGTTTTCTATGGCCATGTACGAGGCGTTGCTCTTGGCGCTGGTGGCTAAGTACACGGCGCACTGCGACAGCAGAATCCGTCCCTCGGGCATGCCTATAACCTTGAGCGCGTCGAAGCAGGCCTGCGCCATGAGCAGGGCGTTGGGGTTGGCCAGGCCGATGTCCTCGGCGGCCAGAATGACTAAGCGCCGCGCTATGAAGAGCGGGTCTTCGCCGCCGGCAATCATGCGCGCCAGCCAGTACACGGCGGCGTTGGGGTCGCTGCCCCGCATGCTTTTTATAAAGGCCGAAATAATATCGTAGTGCTGCTCGCCGCTTTTGTCGTACAGCGCAATGTTTTCCTGCAGCCGCTCGGTTACAATCTTGTTGTTGACCGTTATTTCGCTTTCGCTAAACGAGCTTACAACAATGTCGAGAATGTTGAGCAGCTTGCGCGCATCGCCGCCCGAAAAGCGAAACAGCGCCTCGGTTTCCTCAATGTTGAACGTGAGCGTTTTGAGGTACACATCGGTGCTGATGGCGCGCGCCAGCAGCAGCTGCAAATCGGCCACCTCCAGCGATTTGAGCACGTACACCTGGCATCGCGAGAGCAGGGGAGTAATGACCTCGAACGAGGGGTTTTCGGTCGTTGCGCCGATTAAAATAAAGGTGCCCTGCTCCACCGCGCCCAGCAGCGAGTCCTGCTGCGACTTGGAAAAGCGGTGAATTTCGTCGATAAAAAGTATGGGGCTCGGTGTGTTGAAGAAGCGCTGCCGCTTGGCGTCCTCAATGACCTCGCGGATGTCCTTGACCCCCGAGTTGATGGCGCTCAGCGTGTAGAACTTGCGGTTCTGGCGGTTGGCAATAATGCGCGCCAGCGTGGTTTTTCCCACGCCCGGCGGGCCCCACAGGATGAACGATGAGAGCTTGTCGCTCTCAATCATGCGGCGCAAAATTGCTCCCGAGCCAACCAGGTGCTGTTGGCCCACGTACTCGTCGAGCGATTGCGGGCGCAGCCTTTCGGCCAAAGGTATGTTGGGGATTTCCATTTAATTTTTAGTGCAAGGCTTACAAAGTTAGAAAAAAACGATAATGTTTAGCTCTTTATCGTAAGTAAAATACATATATTTGCATTGTTTGTTTAATTATTAATTAAAAAGATAAAAATTATGAAAAAATTATTTTTGCTTGCTTCTGCAGCCGCCCTTATCTTTTCTGCCGGCAGCTGTGCCCCCGAGGATCCGGCAACGCCCGTAAATGTTAACCAGGTGTTTCCCAAAACCAAGCTGAGCGGGGTTGCCTACCTCAACGAAAACACCTCCACCGGCGATGTTAACGGTGGCGTGGCCACTTTTGTCCCCGAGGGAACGGTGCTCTCTTTTTCCATCCCCAATGGTACCGGAGCAGGAGGCTTGAATATTAAAGGACACGGAGGTGCGTCGGCCGAAGGAAACAGCTTGACAACCACTACGGTTGGGGCCAATGGCGTATATGAGGTGATGCTGCCCGTGCGCGCCGATGGCGTGCCGGTAACCGCCACCATTAGCTCTCAAACCATAGCGGTGCCCCGTACAAGCGTTACTGCGAAAGGTTCTGTTGATGAGGTGGTTCTGTTTAACATACCCGTTGGTACCACCGTTGCTTTGGGCAAAGATATCGCTGCGCAGAAGCGGGTAGATTTTACCAGCCCTGGAAAGCTTACCGAAACGCCGGGTTGGGTGGAAGCTACCTACTCCACCACGCTAACCTACGATAATGGGAAGGCAGCCGTGGCGGTTCCTAATGGAACCCAGGTGGTACTTACTATTGCCAGGACCAGCTTTGTCCCCGCTCGCGAAAACGATTTGCAGTACGTGGCAACGGTGGGCGACAACGGTAAGTTGGAGGTAAAAATGCCGGCACCCACGCTGGCAATGGCTCCTGCCGGCTTGGCGTTTACCATGAACTCGGCCTTTGTGGCCAACTACACCGTTATTACCAATGGTAACGAAGTTGCTTCACCCTACGTTTACTCGCTGACCTCGGTTGCCGGCACTTTGTATGGTGGAGTGGTAAATGCCGCGGCAAGCATATTATATACTAAAGGCGCTAGCTCAATAGATCTTCAGAAGGCTCCGTGGAAGCCCTCAAAGTTTACGGTTAAATTCCTTTACGCCAATGACAGAACTGCTTTGGGCAAGCTGGTTGGTATTCCTAACGAAGCCACGCTTACCATAACGGCCTATAGAAGCTCGGTAGATCCAACGTTGAAAAATCTTGTTGTAGTAATGACCTATGAGCAGTTTGTGGCCAATGGCATTACCTTTGATGCTCCCGATCCTGCTGTTGCATCAGCTCAGCTATCTATTTCCATTGATGTTAACTTTATTAAGAACCTGAAAACGGGGACGAGCGGCGGGAATGATGTGTTTAACCAGATTAAGTTCTCCTATGCAATGCCAACCAATGCTTTGTGGGGAGGTATAGACAAAAAGGGTGGTACTAAAATAAACGATGGCAATGGTAACGATATTGATAATGCTATTAATATAGAGGGAGCAGCAACGAAAGATCAGCTAACGAATAATTAAACTCAAAAAGTTATATCAATGAAAAAAATAATATTACTAACGCTTGTATGCCTTGGGTTTGTGGCTCTGGCCGCCGCCCAGGATAAGGCGCAGGAGGGTGCCGACCCCTTTGTAAACAAGCGGGGCATAGCCCTGCTTCCTGTCGCCGGCGATTTTGCCTTGGGTATTGACGCTGCTCCGTTTTTGCAGTATGTAGGCAATATTTTCAACGGAACACAGAATAACGCAGCGCCCTTTGCCAATGGCATCAACAACACCATTTACGCCAAGTATTTTTTGGAGGATAAGGTGGCCATTCGCGCCAAGCTGGGCCTGCGCTTTACCACCGAAAAGTACAAGCAAACCATACCTGATGACTACGCCCGCACCATAGACCCGACCAACCTTGCGGCCACCGCTGTGGATGTGTACAACCAAAGGGTGCAGGGCATAAGCCTGAACGTTGGTTACGAAATGCGCCGAGGCAAAGGCCGTGTGCAGGGTTTCTATGGCGGCGAAGCTCGCTTAGGCTACAGCAAGGTTAGCCACCTGTACGACTACGGTAATGCTATTACTGAAAATAACCAAAACCCCACCACATTTGCATTTATGGGAACTGGTAATGGTGTTCCATTTATTAATCCTACCTATGTAAGCCCCAACAATGCTAACATGCTGCAGGGATACCGCATGCTGAAGAGCAGCGGCGGTACCGAGTTTCGGATGGGCGTGGGTGCCTTTGCCGGTGTTGAGTACTTTTTTGCTCCTCAGATCTCTATAGGTGCTGAGTTTACCCTTGCTTTGGAATACTCCATCAAGGGCCAAGACAATATTACCAGCGAGGGATACGTGGGCAGCGGAGTGCAGGAGTTTGAATACCGCGCCCGTAGCAACAACGATAATGCATTCTATACAGGCCTTCGTACAACGCCCGGCGGCTTCCTGTTCCTGATGTTCCACTTTTAGCGCTGGCTAAGCGCAGCGAGTAAAAAGCCGCTCAAAAAGTCCTTTTACGGGATTTTTTGAGCGGCTTCTGCTTTGTGGGGTTTTAGGGGGTGTAACAATTCAACAGTTAAGGCTCATTGTTACATATTATATGCCCTGCAAGGGCAGTACTTTATTAACCGTGGGTGTAGCGAAGCAAACCCACGGTACATGCGTAATGCACAGCATGGCGCGGGGGCGACGCAAGGTAAAACACTGGAAAAAAATAACTGGAGCGGCCCACCGGCAGGGTGCACCAACACCCACACACAAACACACAGAAACACCACCCCGCG
>JAVBPG010000033.1:0-13210 GCA_031549685.1 Bacteroidales bacterium
GTGTAGGAGATTGCCGCGGCTTCGCCTCGCAATGACGGCACATCTTGGCCGTTGACCAAAACGCTGTCTATGGCGTAGCCGCTTGCCGCATCAGGAGCGATGGAGTAGGTAAGGCTGCCGCCGTGCACCACCACGCTATCGCCCACGGGCGAAATGCTGCCGCCAACTCCGGCACCGGCCGTAAGGGTGTATTTTCGCAAAGCAAAAACGGCACGAATAGTGCTATCGCCCTGCACGTTGCTGAAGATGTAGGAGATTGCCACGGCTTCGCCTCGCAATGACGGCACATCTTGACCGTTGACCAAAACGCTGTCTATGGCGTAGCCGCCGGCCGCATCAGGAGCGATGATGTAGGTAAGGCTGCCGCCGTGCACCACCACGCTATCGCCCACGGGCGAAATGCTGCCACCAACTCCGGCGCTGGCCGCAAGGGTATATTTGCGTAAAGCGAATACCGCACGAATAGCGCTATCGCCACGCACATTGTTAAAGGTGTAGGAGGTTGCCACGGCTTCGCCTCGCAATGACGGCACATCTTGGCCGTTTACCAAAACGCTGTCTATGGCGTAGCCGCCGGCCGCATCAGGAGCGATGGTGTAGGTAATGCTGCCGCTGTGCACCACCACGCTATCGCCCACAGGCGAAATGATGCCACCTGCTCCGGCGCCGGCCGTTACTGTGTAGCTGAGATTAGGGGTGTAAAAAGGCCCAAAACTCGGCACGTGCGTACCTGCATCCACCTCCCAGACCCTGTGCCGCGCCAGCGATGCGGAAATGCCGTAGCCGCTGTGCTGGTCGGTAATGGCGGCGGCTTTCCAAAAGCCCCCGGTTTGGGGCGTATCATCGTTGAGCGCAGCGTACACGTTGGCGTACACCTGGCCGGTTGAGTCGTTGGTTACAGCGTTGTTGTAAGCGCTATCGATGTTGGCGTAGGCGTAGTTGCACTCCACACGAAACTCCTCCCCTTCTTCCCAGTGATATTCGCTACTTCCGGCGTCATTATCCAAGTACACATCGCCAAACATGCCGTGGCCGGTGTAAGTGGCATTCTCGTCGTACTTGCTGCTTTCATCCTCGGGATTAGCAGCGTACATACTGCCCAGGTAAAGGTTATTTACCACCGCATCGTTGTACACCCAACCGCAAATTCCGCCAACCAGACGGCGATATATAGAGAACTCTGCATCAGCGTCAACGCTAATATTCAAGGCCAAGTTATTCAAAAGGCATGACCCTTTTTCGGCTTCACGCGTTGACGAGGTGTAGCCGGCTATACCCCCTATACAAAGTAAGTCAATATCTTTATCGCAATATGATGAGCAGCTTTCTGCAACAATAGAGAACTCCATGCCATTTACCGCCGAGCTGGTAACCACGCTATTGTAGTTTTCGCCCACCACGCCGCCAAGGTACAGCTTGGTATAGTACATAATACGCTGCTCAAGGGCTATGCTACCGCCGTACACATCTACGCTGTTGATAACGGACATGTAAAGCCCCACGCTGTTGAGCTCATCGCCGGGATGGGTAGAGCCTACCGCGCCGCCAATGTAGCCGGTTTTCAAATCGCTCCCCTTAACATAAATCTTGGGCTCAATAATTTTTATATTGCGCAGCTGTGCCCCAAAGGTGGTTCCGGCAACCACTCCTACATAATTTTCGTAGCCATTCTCTATTTCCACTATCGGCTTTTTCAAGCTTAGATTACGCACTATGCTACGGTTGAGGTTGGCAAACATACCACAAGCACCATTGTAATCATTAATTATGGTAAGCCCGCTAATGGTGTCGCTCTGCCCGTCAAAAATGGCGTTGCCCATGCTGGGCGGATACCAAAAGTAGGCGCTCAGGTCAACGCTGCGGCCGAGCTTAATTGTCCAGCCGTTGTAGGTGTTTTCATCGTTAATCAACTCGTACCCCAGCAGGCCAAGCTCCGCCGCGCTGCCAATCGTCAGCACGCTATTGGCCTCGTTTTTGTCGGCGTAGCTCGCAGCGCGCCTACCGGCTTCGTCCCAGCGCGCCCGTAGGGGAGTTGCCAGCGTAGAGTCTCGGTAAAATTCGCAATAGTAAGAGTTCCAACCACTCCAGCTGCCATCGTATGTCGCGTAAACGAAAATACTGTCGAGCCCAAGCGTATTTATCACATAGTCCCAACTAAGAGAACCTTCGCTTTTTGCTCCGGTATTGGGCGTGCTGAACCAAAACCCTTCAACATCGGCAAGAAATTCGAAGGGGATAATAGCGTAGCCCCAGCCGTTACCACCGTTCATAAAACGCTGGTATTCATCGTTATAACGACCAATAAATGTACCGTTACCCACCGCGCGGGCGTTATCATTTACCAAAATTCCCCAATTTCCGGATGGAGGAGCGCTTGCATCCGCCTTAAAGTAAACTTTGAAACCTTTTGGCACCGTTGCTGTATATGTTTTTTGAATTTTTAACGTATCTGCATTATAGTAAAGCACTTGCATATTTTCGTCATTTAGCATAGCTGCACTTTCGGCGGTAAACTCACCGCGTTGAGCTACAAAGGCCACGGTTGCAGTGTAAGTATTGCCCAGTATAAATTTACCTTCGGCATCGAACGTGCCGCTCCATTGGGTGCTATCCACATCGTACATCCAAGTACCGCCGCGCGCCTGCTGGGGCAAAAGACCTTCATAAATAAATGTATCGAGGGACGCCTGCACCGTACAAATGCTGCGGTTGGCGTTGCCCATATCTATTTTTACGTACTTATTGCTTACCAGGTTACTGTACGTGTACGGGCTTTCGTCCGCACCGCCGCCGCAGGTTGTTCCCGCACCGCCCGGGTCGGCAATGTCACCGAAGTTTATCCAGTAGGTGTATGTACCGCAATCCCTAACAACATTCATGCTGCCAACGTAGATGGCGGAGTTGCTGCCGCCCAAATCTACCACACCACCATACATATTAAAAGTACCCTGGCTGGAATAGCTTGATCCCCAAGTAATGTAGTATCCGCTTATACCGAATTGTGCCGTCAGCCCGTTGGAGCGAATCAATCCGGCGTACATATCCACCCGTGCGCTGCTGCTGTTGAGCCTCACGGCAGCCTGGTTGCCATTGGGCCTTTGCGTAGTATTTTGAATGGTACCGCCGTCTATAATCAGCAATCCGTTGACCAATACGCCTGTAGTTGCGGCATTTTCTACTACCGCGCCTTCGCCGAGCGTCAGCGTGCAAGCGGCATCCACCGAAATTATCGAATTGTCACTGCGAATATTGGAGTCGTAAGCATAACCTCCGTCAAGCGCGATATTTCTCAAATCCAACGCATTGCCTTTTACGGCGAAGATATCTATCCCATCAACGATGCGCCTTAGCCTTCTGGCGGTGCTATCACCCTGTATGGCAATGCTGTAGCTGGGATTGGTAATGTTCAGTTGCGCCGTTACGTCAATATCGGCGGTTAGGGTAACTATCGCATTAGCCGGTGCGCTGCTGTTAAAGTTGTTGATGACTGCCTGCAGCTGGCTAAAATTTGAAACCGAAACCTGTAGCAGCCCATCAGTCAATTCATATATCATTTTCATTACAAGCGAATTGACAATAGCAGAGCCATCCTTATAGGGAATCAAGGCCACGACGGTGTAGTTGGGCAAGCTGCTTATGTCCATTGTCCAGCTGCCGTTAGCCTGCGGCGTTGTTTTTCCTGCCTGTGTGCCCGAAACAAACATCAGAATGCTATCTACTTCGTTCCCCGCGTTGCAGCTGCCGTAAATATGCGGACGCCTAACACTATCAACTTGTATTACAGGTGCATACTGCCACTTAAGATATGGTAACGTGCTGCTGCTTTGGTAAATGCTTTTGTCGCAAATACCCCATGCGTTCAAAAAGTCCCAGCCCAAGCTTGCGTAAGTGCTTTGCATGTGCAATTCGTCCATCGTTTTTGCGGCGCCATTGGTAGTATTTTCACCAAAGGTGCCAACAGTCGCCCCATTAACCAACATAGCAGCGTTAGCGTAGCATTGCGTGGGAGCTGCACCACCACCACCACTCACGCGGTGCGCGTTGCTATTGCCGTTACTGGCTACAATCACTTGATTTACAGCAACACATCGGAATACAAGTCCTTCACCAAAATACCCCACTATACCGCCCACATTGTCCCTACCTTGTACGGATCCGGTTGCATAGCAATGGCTTACGGTGCTGTTAGTGTTCCACCCCACAATACCTCCTATGGTATTATTGCTCCCTGTTACATTACATGCCGAATAACAATTACTTATAACACTTGGCGAAGAAAAGTTGTTGCTATGGTTAGCTCCGGCAATACCGCCGGCATCATCGGTAGCTACTATGCTGCCCGAGCTGCTACAGGATATAATTTTACTGGCCACAGAGCTGTAACCCACAATGGCTCCCACGGTGTATTTGCCCTTAATATCCACGTTAAGCATCATAAGACTGTCAATCACAGCGCCTTCGGTTACTCCAAAAAAGCCGGATTTGTCAACCGTTTGCCTATCGTAGCACATATTGCTAATGCTATGGCCTGCGCCATGAAAGTATCCCCTGAACGCACTTCCATTGTATCCTATTGGCATCCAACCTTTTTCATCGCCCGCATCAAAACCTGCCAAGTCAACGTTGGCGGTAAGGCGAAAATGAATGTTTTGGCAGCTACTACCGGCGTTAACGTAGCGAGCCAAGGCGGCAAGGTCGTCGCCATTGCGTATTAGCCAGGGAGCAGCCGCCGAACCGCTGCCCTGCATTCCGCTGGGCGGCCACGTTTGAGCGTTGGCGGCGACGCTCAGCAGCAGCATGGTAAGTAAAACGAGTATTTTTTTCATTCCAAAAAACATTTTTTCCGTCACAAGAAGCGTTAAAATTACACAAATCAACACGTTGTATATTTACGAGATTTTTTTCAAGAGCAATATTACAGTTGCGTGGTTTTTTCTCCATAAAAAAATATTTATCCTGCGTAAAAATATTATAAATCAGCATCTTATAAACAGTTAAAATAAACCAATTTTACTTACGCAAATAAAAAAATGCCTGAAACTTTTGATTATATTTGTGCGGCTGTTCAAGAACGCTGTCATCCCGTGCTTGACACGGGATCTCCAAATCAAAGAAGCATTTACTCTCAAGAGATTGCGGGCTTGACCGGCAATGACAGTTTCCCGCTAAAGAGTGTTTTGAATAGCCTCATTGTATGGCAGGCAACCTTGGCTCATTTTTAACCGGTAAATCGGAGTGGACGGTGCTGCTTTTCCTGGCGCCCATGCTTGTTACGCTCTTTAGCGGCGTTACGCTGCTGCTCGTCAAGCGCAAATCGCAGGACAAAAAAGCATTAGCCACTCTCCTACTGGTGGTTAGCGGCTGCATGCTGGCCTACTTCATCAGCGACTACCTGGTGTACAACCCGCCCTACGGCATTTTCCGCTTCTTCGATTCCCTCTCGGGCCTTATTATTACGCCGCTCATATACTTTTACTTTGCCTCGCTATTGCAGCCGAGCCGGAATAATCGCAAGGCGCTGTCTTACTGGCTACTGCCGGCTATGGTACTGCTGCCGGTTTACCTGCTGCTGCTGTTTTTGGGCCTGGAGCAGCCCGAGGTGTACGCCTTGCGCGACTTTTTCGGTACGCTGTGGCGCCCCGAGCCGCTGGTGCGCTTTGCCACCCTGCTCATTTTCGCTGCCGAAATTATTTACTGCAACCTGCTGGTATTCAAAATGCGCCGCACTTATCTGGCAAGCGCCGCCGCAACGCAAGCACCTACCGACAATGCTGATTTGAAATGGGTTGGCTACACTATCGTGCTGCTGGTGCTATTCGGCGCGGTGAGCATACTGGGTATAGCGCTTTCCGACCTGCTGTACAAGTTGCTGTTCTCCCTGTTCTCGGTGGTAAGCATGTTTTTTGTATTTATCTGCGGCTACCTGCAGCCCGATGCCGGCGCCGCCATACCAAAAAAGCTGCCGGAGGGCGGCACGAGCGCGGCTAAGGGCGACACGCTGCTCGGCAAAATAGATGCGCTGATGCTCGAAAATAAGCTGTACCTCAACCCCAACCTCATGGTGCAGGACATAGCCGACGCCCTGTGCAGCAACCGCTCGTATGTTTCAAAAGCTATTAATAATCAAAATGTTAACTTTTACGACTACGTAAACGCTTTTAGGATTAGGCATGCCGTGCAGCTGCTCAAAGGCTACGACGGCAGCGCCAAGTACACCGATGTGGCCAAGCGGTGCGGCTTCAAGTCGTACCACGTATTCAGCCGCTTGTTCAAAGAAACTACGGGATATTTGCCGCGGGAATTTGTAAAAAGGAGGGAGAAGGAATAAGAATGACGCTTGCCGAGCACATACTCTACTCGCTGCCGCTGCTATGCTGCATGGCGGCTGTGGCGGCGCTGCTGCTCAAGCGCTGCCGCACGCTCGCGCAGGGCTATTTGACGCTATGCCTGGGCGTTTTATCGCTCATTTTACTTGTAGGCTACTTCAACGATGTCTTTAAGGAATCCGCAGATGCGCTGCTTCGCACCATAAATTACTGCCTTACCACAGCTTGCGCCATATCGGTGCTGCTGTACTTTGTAGCCCTCATGCAGCCGCGCAAGCTCACGCGGCGCTACCTTAGCACCTGGAGCGCCGTGCTGCTGCTTTACGGCATTATCATTACCGCGCCGCTATTGGTTCCCGAACGCTTTGCGGAGCATGGCCGGAGCGAAAAGTTCGATACCTACCTGCGTCTGTTCGATGCCGCCTGCAACATTTCGCTTGAGCTGTACACCATTACCGCCGTCATATTCATGTACTACCGCCACCGCCGCTACCTGCGCCGCACATACTCTTACGACAAGGAAATCAACCTGCGCTGGGTATTTTGGAGCAACGCCGTTTTCATTCTCATGGCGGTAAACGATGTGATATGGAAGTTCAAGGCCGACACCAAAGCCAGCATACTGTTTAACCTTATGATACTAGCGTACATCATTGCTGTTTTTTGGCTGGGCTACACCCACGGCGATGCTCCGCAACCCTCGGACGAGGAGCTGCAGGAAATGGAGGAAAACAGCTGACGCTAAAAATTGTTTAAATCCCCCCTTATTCTTTTACCTCGCATTTCGACAATCTAATAAAAGTGCTAACTTTGTTAGTTTGTTTTCCGTTGTAAAACAAAGGATAAATATTTGCTTCGCAAATGATAAAAAAGATAAAGGGATAAAACTCTTTTATCGCGAAGCGTATTTATCTTTTTATCTGTATTTTGACTTTTGACCTACAACTTTATAAACTTTCGAACTTTAAGAACTTTCAACTCAATATGAGCATTATCAACTCTCTCATCAAGGTATTTTTCGGCTCCAAGGCCGAGAGCGACATGAAGGCCATTGCGCCCTACCTCGAAAAAATTAAGGAGGCGTATCCGCGCTTCGAGAAAATGACCAACGACGAGCTGCGCGCCGAGTCGCAGCGCCTGCGCAAGGTCATTGCCGACGCCATAGCCGGGGACGAAAAGCGCATGGCCGAGCTGCGCGAGCAGCTCGAATCGTCCAACACCGATATTACCGAAAAGGAGGCGCTGGGCAAGGAAATTGACGAGCTGGTAAAGGCCGTTGACAAGCAAATTGAGGAGACGCTGCTGGAGGTTATGCCCGAGGCTTTCTCCATAATGAAAGATACCGCGCGCCGCTTTAAGGAGGGCAACGTGGAGGTTACCGCCAACGACTTCGACCGCGAGCTGGCCGCCTCCAAGGATTTTGTTACCGTGGAGGGCGACAAGGCCGTTTACGCCAACGAGTGGATGGCCGGCGGCAGCATGGTAAAGTGGGACATGGTGCACTACGATGTGCAGCTCATTGGCGGCGTGGCCTTACACAAAGGTAACGTAGCCGAAATGGCGACCGGCGAAGGTAAAACGCTGGTGGCAACGCTGCCCGTTTTTCTCAACGCCCTGGCGGGAAAAGGCGTACACGTGGTAACGGTGAACGACTACCTGGCCAAGCGCGACAGCGAGTGGATGGGCCCCATGTACCAGTTCCACGGCCTGTCGGTGGACTGCATCGACAAGCACCAGCCCAACTCCGACGCGCGCCGCAAGGCTTACCTCTCCGACATTACCTTTGGCACCAACAACGAGTTTGGCTTTGACTACCTGCGCGACAACATGTGCTCCTCGCCCGACGAGCTGGTGCAGCGTAAGCACCACTACGCCATTGTGGACGAGGTGGACTCGGTGCTGATTGACGATGCGCGTACGCCGCTCATCATCTCGGGCCCCGTGCCCAAGGGCGACGACCAAATGTTTATGGAGTACAAGCCGCTGGTGGAGCGCCTGTACAACGTGCAAAAAAACTTAGCCACCACCCTGCTGGCCGATGCCCGCAGGCTAATTTCGGAAAGCAAGGAGGAGGAGGGCGGATTGCAGCTGCTACGCGCCTTTAAAGCGCTGCCGAAGTACAAGCCGCTCATCAAATTCCTGAGCGAGCAAGGCAACAAGGCGCTCCTGCTGAAGACCGAAAACTTTTACATGCAGGACAACAACCGCAACATGCACAAGGCCACCGACGAGCTCTTTTTTGTCATTGACGAAAAGCTCAACTCGGTTGACCTGACCGATAAGGGCCTCGACCTCATTACCCAGTCGGTTAACGAGGATAAGTTCTTTGTGCTGCCCGACATCGGCACCGAAATTGCGGAGCTGGAAAAGAAAAGCCTTTCGGCCGAAGAAAAGCTGACGGCCAAGGATAAAATGCTCAGCGAGTACGCCGTGAAATCGGAGCGCGTGCACACCGTGCAGCAGCTGCTCAAGGCCTACGCCATGTTTGAGCGCGATGTGGAGTACGTGGTGATGAACAACAAGGTGATGATTGTGGACGAGCAAACCGGCCGTATTCTCGACGGCCGCCGCTACTCCGACGGCCTGCACCAGGCCATTGAGGCCAAGGAAAACGTGAAGGTGGAGGCCGCCACGCAAACCTTTGCCACCATTACGCTGCAAAACTACTTCCGCATGTACCACAAGCTTGCGGGTATGACGGGTACCGCCGAAACCGAGGCGGGCGAGCTGTGGAGCATTTACAAGCTCGACGTAATTGTAATTCCCACCAACCGCCCCATATCGCGCCTCGACGCCAACGACCTTGTATATAAAACCAAGCGCGAAAAATACAAGGCCGTTATCGAGGAAATAGAAAAGCTGGTGGGCGCCGGTCGTCCGGTGCTGGTGGGTACCACCTCGGTGGAGATTTCGGAGCAGCTGAGCAAAATGCTGAAGCTGCGCGGCATACGGCACAACGTACTCAACGCCAAGCAGCACCAGCGCGAGGCCGAGGTGGTGGCCGAGGCCGGGCGCGCAGGCGTGGTAACCATTGCCACCAACATGGCCGGCCGTGGTACCGACATTAAGTTGACTCCAGAAGTTAAGGCTGCCGGAGGTCTCGCCATTATTGGTACGGAGCGCCACGAGAGCCGCCGCGTTGACCGCCAGCTGCGCGGCCGCGCCGGTCGTCAGGGCGACCCGGGCTCATCGCAGTTCTTCGTTTCGCTTGAGGACGACTTGATGCGCCTCTTCGGCTCGGAGCGCATTGCCAAGCTCATGGACAGGATGGGGCTGAAGGAGGGCGAGGTAATTCAGGCCGGCATGATCAGCAAATCCATTGAGCGCGCGCAGCGCAAGGTGGAGGAAAACAACTTCGGCATTCGTAAGCGCCTGCTTGAGTACGACGATGTGATGAACTCGCAGCGCGAGGTGATTTACACCCGCCGCCGCCACGCCCTGCACGGCGAGCGCATTGATGTGGATATCCTCAACATGATATCGGACTACACGGCCGGCATTGTGGAGCAAATGCACGGCAACATGGGCTACGAGGAGTTCTCGCTCGAGCTCATCCGCCTGCTCTCCATCGAGCCCAACTTTGACGAAAAAACGTGGAAGGGCGCCTCGGCCAACGAAATTGCCGACATGCTGCAGGACTACGTGCTTGAGGTGTATAAGCGCCGCATGGACACGCTTGCCAAGCAGGCCTTCCCCGTTATCAAAAACGTATTCGAGAACCAGGGCAGCACCTACGAAAATATTGTGGTGCCCATTACCGACGGGCACAAGGTTTTCCAGATTTTTGTCAACCTCAAAAAGGCCTACGAAACCGAGGGAGCCGAGTTGCAGCGCGCGCTGAGCAAGCTGGTTATCCTGGCCATGATTGACGAGCACTGGAAGGAGCACCTGCGCGAAATGGACGACCTGAAGCAGGCCGCGCACAACGCCGCCTACGAGCAAAAAGACCCGCTGCTGATTTACAAGTTGGAGAGCTACGGGCTATTCCGCAGCATGCTCGAAAAAATTAACCACGACGTGCTTTCCATGCTCATCAAGGCCGGCATTCCGCTGCGCGAGGGCGCTCCGGTGCAGCAGCAAAACGCCGCGCCGCGCATTAAAACCGATATGAGCCGTCTGCAAACCGGCCGCGAGGAGATATCGGCCTCGGGCGCGGGCAGCGGGCCGCAAAAACCAGCACCCGTACACGTGGAAAAGCAGATTGGCCGCAACGACCCCTGCCCCTGCGGAAGCGGTAAAAAGTATAAGAACTGCCACGGGAAGGAGATGCAGTAGCGTATCCACGCCCCCCTTGTTTTAGCCGAATTTGTAATTCGGCTTTTTTCTTTTTATAAGATGTTTCGTTAGCGGGGAGATGTCTCACTTCGTTCGACATGACGGGCTGCTTTCTCCTTCATTCGCGCCGTCATTCCGAACGAAGCGAAGCGTAGAGAGGAATCTCCCACCCGTAACCACCACCTCCATTCGGCCGAGGCTTTTCGCCTCGGTCGTTCTATTTTCTTAGGTTCAACCTAAGCGGATATGACGGACGAGGTCGGAACCTCGTCCGAACAAAGAAAATCACATGTAGCCGAACTTGCAGGTTTCAATTTTGCTGCTGATTTCATTGCTCCCGCCTTGCGGGACTTTAGCTGACGGGTAGAGGATGCCTCAGAATATGGCGCGCGAAGCAAGTATTTCTCTTGAGGAAACAGTTTGCTTCGCGCGCTTTTGCTACAGCTACCTTGTAACCGTCGGTTTTAACCGACGGCAATGAAAATTAGCCACGCCGTTCGATCGAGGCTTTTCGCCTCGGCCGTTCTATTTTCTTAGGTTCAACCTAAGCGGATATGACGAACGAGGTCGGAACCTCGTCCGAACAAAGGAATCTCCCGCCGTCAGCCCCTGCACACCTCCCACAGCACCACGCCTATGCTCACCGATACGTTGAGCGAGTGCTTGGTGCCGTACTGCGGAATTTCAACGCAGCGGCTGCAGGCGTCCACCACCTCTTGGGCAACGCCGCGCACCTCGTTGCCAAAAATCAAAGCGCAGGGCTTATCCGACAACTTGAAATCGTTCAGCATTACGCTGCCCTCGGCCTGCTCCACCGCCACCAGCTCGTAGCCCTCCTGCCACAGCTGTTCGGCGGCCTGCATGCTGGTTTCGAAGTAGCGCCAGGCTACCGTATTTTCGGCTCCCAGCGCCGATTTGTGAATTTCGGCGTTGGGCGGAACGGCGCAGATACCGCACAAAATCACCTCGCGAATGGCAAAGGCATCGGCGGTGCGAAAGGCCGCGCCAATGTTGTGCTGGCTGCGCACGTTATCCAGCAGCAAGGCCACAGGGCGCTTGGCCTGCTGCCTAAATTCGTCGGCGCTCGCGCGCCCCAGCTCCTCGTTTAGTAGTTTTCGTGGCATGAAAGAGGTAAAAAGATAAAGGGATAAAAAGATAAAGAGATAAAATTTATCCTTTTATCTCTTTATCGGCCGCAGGGCATTTAGCTGTTTTATTGGCCTACTCCGTTTTCAAAAAATGCTCAAAGCGTACGCCGATAATTTTTCCGTTTTGGTACACCTGGTAGCGGCCTCTGTACATCTCGTCCTTGCCGTCGAGCAGCCGCAGCTGCGCCACATCGGGCAAGCGCAGCCTGAAGCTGCTGCTGTCGCGGCTATCGGCCGCAACGTTGGCGTCGGCGTACTTATTTTCGGGTTGCAGCTCCAGCTTTATGGCGCGCCCCTGCCCCTCTACCCCCTGCACTCCCGCTTCGTCGGAGAATTTAAAAACCGTATAGCTGTTGGTACCGGCCATGGGCGCCACATCGTAAACGTAGCTTACGCGGGTTTTGATGTGCTTGCCCACAAATAGCGCCAGGTAGTCGTGCTCCATTTGCTTGAGCTCGGCTATGGCCACCTTCAGCGCATCGTTGCTGTTGAATACGGCATCAATGTCGCCCGTGAGCAGCTCAAACTTACGCTTGCGCAGGTTCAGCAGCAGCTGCGCAGCTTCCGAGGCGCGCTCCTCCGTCGTTTTCAGCGACGGCGCCACCGGCACGGGCTGCACTTCGGGCAGCTCCACCTCCCCGGCCAGCCCGGCAGTATCCTGCGCTATGCCTGTGGTATCTTCTTCCTCATCCTCCTCGTGAAACATGGACTCCACCCCCACGTTGGTGAACATGGGCATAGCGCTTGAGCCCTTAAAGCCGTGCGCGGCGCTCTCTGCCGCCACCGAAAAGTTGTCGGCCGCGAGCATCAAGCCCTCCCTTGTAGCCCTCAAAAAATCAAAGCGCACCCCGCTTTGCAGGGGCTGCACAAGGTATAAGCTGCCCGCATCGGCCTCCTGAAAAGCCTCCACCTGTGCGCTCCTTATGGCGTAGCGGGTTTTGTTGGCCTGCTGCGATTTTGATATTCCCAAGTATTTTTCGGCGTAAGCGGCGTAGGGTCCGGCCACAAACACATCACGCTCCACCACCACCTGCACGCGAAATACGGTGCGGGGCAAGGCGTAAATAAAGCAGCCCGAATCCACGCGCGCCTGCTTGGTCAAGGGCTGCACGCGCGCCAAGGCAGCGGGTTTTTCCTCAACGCTTTTTTTGCGCAGCGCAAAGGCCGGTTGGCAAATAAAGCCGAGCGCCAAGGCAAGTATGAAAATTCTACTCATAAGGGATTGTCGATTTATGATTTATGATTTATGATTGGTAATTGATGCAAATCGCATTAAAATCAAAGTAAAATGGCAGGCATTGTTAAGTTAATATAGATTCCATGATTTACAGCACTTAATGGTTATGTCATCCTGAGCGAAGCGAAGGATCTCAAGTTCGCACAGGGCTTCATATTCACAACATGAGATTCTTCGCTCCGCTCAGAATGACAAGGGTTCGATTTTTATTAAAATCTACACTA